>JAFLDO010000012.1 GCA_017302455.1 Accumulibacter sp. | reverse complement strand
CACGAGGACATACTGCCCCAACTGCGGGGACATGAGGGACATGGCGAACGTCGCCTCCCCTGGCGTTGGGCTGCAGGTTGGCGCAATGCTCAGCACTGGGAACGAGTTGTTCAAAGCCAGCTCCTCTGACAAGGATCCTGCTGTGACAACGAGGGAGCGAGAGCCGAACTCACCATCAAACGCCCCCAAGGCAGTGCCTAGTACATCCACGACAGCAACCTGCAAGGGTGGGATCAGTCGAGTGATATCTTTGCGCTCAAATGTGTTAAGCACCTGAGCCCAAGAAATCTCTCGCAGTGTTGATGCCGTACCGACCACTTCCATTGGAATGGCATTACTCCATGAGTCGAGCTCGCCAAAGAGCACACGCAACGTTCCCACCATCCATCCTTCCGGCACAGTGGCCGTGGTGCCATTTTTGAAGATCATCCGCTCGCTGAGGTCGCGCGGCTTGCGCCCGCTGCGCAGCATGGCCGCCGCCACCTTGCGCGTCGTGGACGCCCCCTCCAGTTGGCTCGATGTGATGGCTTCCTCGATCAGTGAGCTGATCAGGTAGCGCTGCGAGTCCGCCTGCAGCGGCGCCCCGGCGGTGGCGCGAATATGCCCGGCCGCATCGCGGTCGATATGGTGCAAGGCGATCGCCACCGTGCTTGGGGTGGCGAAGACGAACGGCTTGCCTTGCTTGTCCAGCAAGGGCAGTGGCTGAAACAGCGACACGCGCGAGAGCGTGACTGCCGCCCACCATTCGGCATGCGACAGTCCTTCCGGCGTCGGACGCCGCCGCAACTCGTCCCAATGCAGATACTTGCCGGTCGGCAACGGATTGGCGTGCGGCATTACCGCCGCGATCCGGTCGGGCAGCAGCTTGGCAAAGGCGGCTTCGAGTGCGGGAGCGTGTTCCGGGAGGTGCATAGTTTACTAAACTACCAATGAATTAGTAGAGATTAGTATAGGCAGCGGGGTCACGCAGAGTCTACCGATTTGACGGACAGTTGCGGTTACGGGACGCAGGCCGCGTTTCGGCAGTAGTCCGCCTATCCGGGGGCTGGCCCCCAGGACGCGGACAGACCGTTTCCGGGGGCGGCAAATCAGCGTGTCCTCTCCCTGCCTATTTCTCCAGATCGTCCGGTTTGCCAAACTCCGTCTTGCCCTGTGCCTTCTTGCGGCGCAGGAAGCTGGGGCTGGCCGATTCGGTCGCCGGATCTTCGTAGAACGCCTCATGCGTCGACAAAGTCCGCGAATCCATGCTGCGGGAAGAGTAGAGCGCTTCCTTCCGGAACCGCGCCGTGTCCCGCGAGCGGGCAAGCTCGGCCATGCTCTCGAGTACTTCGATCAGCCACGGCTGGTCGGCAAAGCGCTGGCGGGCCTCGGTCAGCAGGCGCTCGATGACGTTCCAGTCGCCGTGCTCGGCAGCGGCGCGCGCCTGTTCGAGCAGCTTGCCGGCGGCCAGTTCGGACTGGCGGGAAAGCACCAGCGGGTCGCTCAGCAGGGTTTCCCAGGCAGCCGGCGACATGGCAGGCAGCGTCAGCGTCGCGTCGGCAAAGGCCAGCGGCTCGCCCTCCGGCGTCGACGCCGTGACCGCCGCCTGCAGCAGTTGCCCGGCGCCCTCACCGGCAAGCCCCACCGGAATCTGCAGTTCGACCAGCGCCCAGGCTTCGGCTCCGAACGCGATGTCCGGCAGGCGGATCACCGGAAAACCCGCGTCGCCCTCGACCAGGTAATCGTTGAGCAGACGGATGCCAACCCCTGGCGCCGCGGCGAGCGACAGACGGACATGGCGGGCGCAGAGCGCCGAGATGAAATCGAACTCGGCGGCGAAGGGCTCGAAGAGGTCGGCGGCGGTATCGCCGTAGTAATGGTTGCCGCCACCGCGTTTGGCCATCTCGACCATCAGGTCCTCGTTGAAGTGGGATCCGAGGCCATAGGTGGAGGTGCTGACGCCACGCTCGGCGGCTTGCGCGCAGAGGGCGGCGATCCCGGCTGGGTCGGTGATCTCGCCGACGTTGGCATTGCCGTCCGAGAGCAGGATGACGCGTGCCAGTGCCGCCTGGCCGGCGGCCGGCAGCAGGCCGTCGGCACCCGCCTGCCAGCCGCCGTGCAGGTTGGTCGAACCGCCGCTGTGGACACGCGACAGGGCCAGATGCAGCGCCTGGCGGTCACCGACCGGGCGGGGCGGGACGAGTGTCTGCACGCGGTCGTCGAAGACGACCAGCGAGGCGATGTCGGTGGGCTCGAGTTGGTCGGCGATATGCTTCGCGCAGCGCACCGCTTCGGCCAGCGGCGGCCCGGACATCGAGCCGGAACGGTCGATGACCAGGGCAAGGTGATAGGGCTTGCGCGCTTTCTTCTCGGTCGCCAGCGGATCGGGCGCCTGCACGCGGATCAGGACCGGCAGCTTCTGCGCGACGCCGGCGATGAGCGCCGGCTTGAGGGAGTGGATGCGGATACGGGGGATGGTGTTGGGCATGGAATCTCCTTTTCGTCCGGCACCATTGCCGGCAGATGAGGTCAGTGTAGCGCGACCCGGGCTCACCAGATGCGCCACCCGGTGCAGCGACGGCTCTCAGCCCAGGCGTTCGAGCAGCCTCGCTGCGGATTTCTGGTGCAGGATGAGAACCAGCTTCATGGCGCTACGCGTGGCGCCGACGAAGAGCTTGCGCGCGGCCTTGTCGTCGAGCACGTCGAAGTCGATCTCGGTCAGGATGACCGCTGGCGCGGCCTGGCCCTTGAAGCGGTAGACCGACTCGACGAGCACGTCGCCCGGGGTGTAGACGGGCTGCCCGAAGAGATCGTACTCGCCGGTGAAGTGGCGCAGACTGGTCTGCCCCAGGCGGTCGAGCGTCAGCAGTTGCGACTGCTCGCGGCCGTGGTAGCTGACGATGGCGACGTCGTGCTTCCTGAAGCCGGCCGAGTAGCAGAGCCGGATGGCTTCCTTGACGCGGGCGAACATGCCCTGGGTGTCGGCGTAGTCGAGGAACTCGATCTCGTCGGCGGCGATCGGCGAGGCGGCTTCGATCTCGAGACCTCCGAGCAGCAGGCGGCGCAGGAGTTCGACGATCGGCCGCGGGCTGCGGTAGTTGCTCTGCGCGCGCAGCGTCACCCAGCCCGGCAGCGGCGTCGGCGGGCGCCCGTAGAGGTTCTGCAGCGGGTCTTCGAGCCACAGCATTCGCGCCTCGGGACGCGCGTGGCGGAAGATGAAGTCGCGCCATGGCTCGGAGATGTCCTGGCCTTCGTCGACGATCAGCGTGTCGAACAGGAAGGCGGCGCTCACCGGCAGTTCGGCGGCTCGCTTCTGCAGGCGCTCGAAGGCATTGGGTAGGCTGAAGTCGGGCATCTCTCCGGCATCGCGCAGGCGCTGGTCGCAGAGCTGGTGGTAGGTGCAAGCCAGGCCGCCGGCCGGTGCGATGGTGCTGAAGTGGTCGGCGAGCGGGCGGTTGAAGCAGACATAGAGCGGGCGCTTGCCGGCGTCGAGCGTGGCGCGGAACTCGGCAAGGGCGAGCTGCGTCTTGCCCGATCCGGCGGTGCCGTTGATGCGCAGCCGAAAGGGCTCGAACTCGAGCCGGCGTGCCCAGTGCGCGAGCCCGCCGGAAACCCGGGTGACGACCTTGCGCGCATGTCCCATCAAGGCGCTGACGTCGGTGTCGAGCTGGATCAGGTTGCGCAGGAAGGCATGGACCTTGGCTGTGGCGAGGGTTTTCTCGCCGGGCGGCAGGAGCCGCCCGATGATGCGGCAGAGCTGGTCGCGCCGGCTGGCATCGACGATGCGCTCGGGGACGAGGCCCGCCGTTTCCGGGTTTCTGACGGTGTAGTCCGGGCAATAGAGGAGGGCGTCGGTGTGCACCGAGGGAATGTCGCCGCGGCCAGCGAGCTTGCCACGCAGTTGGCTGAGCATGCGCGAGATCTGCACGGGAATGCTCTTCGATTTGCCCGGGTACTGTTTGACCAGGCCATCGGCCGTTTCATCGAGAAAGCCGCTCTTCTGTTCGATGAGGAGCAGGTCGCCGGCAAGACTGACGACGGCAAAGTCGATTTCGCCGTAGATGGCGTAGCGTCCGTCGATGCCGGTCCAATGCACGGCGTGATAGACGGTGTAGTCGTCGGGCAGGCCATCGGCGAGGATGGCGAGGGTTTCAATCTCGCGTTGCGCAGCGCCAGTGACGGCGAGTTCGCGCCAGCCGTCGGGGAGGATTCGGGCCATCGGGGGATATCCTGATCAGTTCGTTTCGCCTGGACAGGATAGCACCGGAGCTGGCGGGCTTCGCCTAATCCGGAAGGCGCAGCGCCAGCGCTGCCCGTTCGGGCGTCGTGCCATGCTCGACGACGCCAAGCAGCGGCGCCGGCAGGCGCGCCTGCAAGGCCGCCAGGTTCTCGCTGAAGCGTGACATCGCCGGGTCGATGCGGTTGGCCACCCAGCCGGCCAGCGGCAGGCCGCGCGCGGCGATCGCTTGCTGGGTCAGCAGCGCATGGTTGATGCAGCCCAGGCGCATGCCGACAACCAGAAGCAGTGGCAGGCCGAGCAGAGACGCCAGGTCGGCGGTGTCGGCGCCGGCACCGAGCGGCACGCAGAAACCGCCGACACCCTCGACCAGGACCACGTCGGCCATCGTCTGCAGCTTCGTCAGAGAGGCGGCGATGTGCGGCAGTTCGATGCGCCGGCCTTCCTCTTCGGCGGCGATGTGCGGCGCAATCGCGGCCCGGAAGCCGTAGGGATTGACCAGCGCGTGCGGTGCCGCGAACGAGGATGCGGCGAGCAGACGCTCGACGTCCTCGTTGACTCCCTGCTCGTCGAAGCCGGCGGCGATGGGTTTCATGGCCAGGGCGCTCACGCCTGTCCGACGCAAAGCGTGCAGCAGCGCGCAGGCGACGAAGGTCTTGCCGATTTCGGTGTCGGTGCCGGTGATGAACCAGCCGCGTGTGTCTTTCGGTGTGTCTTTCATTTTCTGGCGTAGGCAAGAATGACGTCGTAACGGGCGGGCAGGCCGGCCGGCGTACGATGCCGCTCGTAGGCCGCCTGTACCTGCTGCCAGGCGCTGCGTCCGAACAGCCCGGCGCGTGCTCCTTCGCCGACCGAGTTGGCGCCGATGTCCTTGACGGCGCGCAGCAGCGATTTCAGGTCGGGGTAGTGCAGGCTTAGTGTCTGGCGATGCAGGCGGATATCGGCGAAACCGGCTTGCGCCAGCGCTGTGCCGATCGCCAGCGGTTCGCTGAAGCTGAGCGTGTGGCGATAGCGGTCGATGCCGGTGAAGGCCTCGCGCAGTTCGTGGAAGGTGTCGGGTCCGAGCGTGCTCAGCGCCAGCCGCCCGCCGGGACGCAGGACGCGCCGCGCTTCGCCGAAAACCTTCTCGGCATCGCACCACTGTACGGTCAGGCTCGACCACCAGGCGGCGAAACTCGCGTCCCGGCAGGGCAGGGCCTCGATGTCGGCAGCGAGGCAGACATCGGCGTCGTCACGCGCCAGAGCCAGCATGGCGGGGGCGAAATCGACTGCGGTGAGGTGGGCGCCGGGCCAGCGCGAACGCAGCAGGCGGGCGCCGTAGCCGGTGCCGCAACCGGCATCGAGAATGCTGTTCGGCTCGGGAGACGGGTCGAAGTCGGCCAGAAGGTGGTCGCAGACCTGTCGTTGCAGCACGGCGGCGCCATCGTAGGACGCCGCCGCGCGTTCGAAAGCCTCGCGTACACGCTGCCTAGGGGGCGGGGCGGACATGGCAGAAATCGTCCAGGAGACGGACAAAGCGCTCGCGGTCGTTGAGGAAGGGCGCGTGCCCGGCGCCACCGAAAACCTCCAGGCGGGCATTCGCGATGGTCTCGGCGAGGTAGCGTGCCGCGGCCAGCGGATTCAGGGGGTCGTTCTCGCCGTGGACGAGCAGACAGCGTGCGGTGACTGCCGGGAGCAGGGGACGCAGATCGATCTCCCGGAGCCAGTCCAGACCACGGCCGAGCGCTTCGATCTGCGGCCCCGGCGCGCGGTTGAGGGAGGCGAGAAGCTCGCGGGTGATCGCCCGTGCCTGATTGTCGCCCTGGCTCAGCAAGGTGACGAAACGCTGCAGCGTCTGCTCCGGCTGCAATCTGACGCTGGCCGAAAAACTATCGACGACTGCCGGCGCCTGCGCTGCGCGCCAATCGCCGCGTTGCGTGAAGCTGGCCGTGGCGCCGACGAGGACCAGTCCGTTGACGCGTTCGGGAGCCAGCACGGCGGCGCGCACCGCCAGCATGCCGCCGAGCGACCAGCCGCAGAGCACCACCGGGTTCGGGAGGGCGTCGATCAGTGTCTGCGCCGTGGCGGTGAAATCGCCGCTGTCGTCGGCTGCCTCGCCGTAGCCGGGCAGGTCAATGAGGTGCACCCGCGCGTGTGCCGACAAGGCGGGCCGCAGCGGCTCCCAGACGGCGCTGCCGAGCCCCCAGCCGTGGATCAGCGCGAGGTCCGGGCCCTCGCCGACAACTCGCGTCATGCCAGTTCTCGCAAGGCGTCCAGCAGTTGGCCGACCTGTTCTGCGCTGTGCGCCGCCGTCAACGAAACGCGCAGGCGGGCGCTGCCGACGGGTACCGTCGGCGGCCGGATCGCCGGCACCCACAGGCCGCGCTCGTAGAGCGCCCCGGCAATGCGCAGCGTTTCGTGGTTGTCGCCGATGACCAGCGGCTGGATGGCCGTCGGTGAGGGCAGCAGGCGCCAGCGTGCGTTGGCGAGTCGGGCGACGCCATCGCGCCACTGCGCAATGAGTTGCCAGAGATGGTCACGACGGGCATCGCCGGCGGCGATCAGGTCGAGGCTGGCGTCCAGCGCGCAGGCGACCAGCGGGCTGCCGGCGGTGGTGAAGATGTAGGTGCGGGAACGCTGTTCCAGCCATTCGATGACCGTCGTCGCGGCGGCGACGAAGGCACCGGCGGCGCCCGCCGCCTTGCCGAGCGTGCCCATGTAGATCAGTCGCCTGGCCGCGGGCAGGTTGAAGTGCGCCAGACTGCCGCGTCCCTGCCGGCCGAGGACGCCGAAACCATGCGCGTCGTCGACCACCAGCCAGGCGTCGAAGCGCTCGGCCAGCGCCAGCAGGCCGGGCAGGGGGGCGAGATCGCCGTCCATGCTGAAGACGGCGTCGGTGAGGATCAGCTTGCGGCGCGCGCGACTGGCGGTCAGCAGGTGCTCGAGTGCGCTCAGGTCGCCGTGCGGGTAGCGCTGGTTTTCGGCGCGCGATAGCTGCACGGCGTCGATCAGCGAGGCATGGTTGAGGCGGTCGGCGAAGACAGCGTCGTGACGCCCGACAAGCGCTGGAACGATGGCCAGGTTGGCCATGTAGCCAGTGGAGAAGAGGAGCGCACGCGGGAAACCGGTGAAAGCGGCGAGCTTCTCCTCGAGCGCCGCGTGCGGGGCGAGGTGGCCGCTGACCAGGTGCGAGGCGCCGCTGCCGACCCCCCAGGCGCGTGCACCGGCGCAGGCGGCCTCGACAAGCGCCGGGTCATTGGCCAGGCCGAGGTAGTCGTTGCTGCAGAAGCTGATCAGATCCCGGCCGTCGACCGTGGCCTGCGGGCCGCAAGGCCCTTCGAGCGTGCGACGCCGGCGTTTGAGACCGGCGTGCTGCAGCGCGTCGAGTTCGCCTTGCAGTTCTTCCCAGATCATGTCGGCAGTGCGGCGTCCAGCGCGGCCATGGCCCGCGTCGCCAGGAACGTGCACTCCTCGTTGTCGATCACGTAGGGCGGCATGAAGTAGACGGTGTTGCCGATCGGCCGCAGCAGGACTTCGTGCGCCAGGGCCTGCCGGTAGAAGCGCTGCGAAAACTGCGGGTCGTCGGTGTGTACGTCGAAGGCGGCGATCATGCCGCGCTGGCGCAGGTGGCGCACCCGCGGATGCCCGGCGAGCGGGCTCAGGCAGGTGGCGAGATGTTCGGCGAGGACACGGTTGGCGACGAGGACCTGGTCGTCGGCGAAGATGTCGAGCGTCGCCAGCGCTGCCCGGCAGGCGAGTGCGTTGCCGGTGTAGGAGTGCGAGTGCAGGAAGCCACGGCTGGTGCTGTCGTCGTAGAAGCAATCATAGACGGCGTCGGTGGTCATGACGATCGACAGCGGCAGGTAGCCGCCGGAGATGCCTTTCGACAGGCACAGGAAGTCGGGCCTGATGCCGGCCTGCTCATGGGCGAAGAACGTGCCGGTGCGACCACAGCCAACGGCGATCTCGTCGCAGATCAGGTGCACCTCGTAGTGGTCGCAAAGCTCGCGAGCGAGACGCAGATACTCCGGGTCGTACATCGCCATGCCGCTGGCGCACTGGATCAGCGGTTCGACGATCAGTGCGGCGATGCGCTCGTGGTGGGCTTCGAGATGGCTGGCCAGCGCGGCGGCAGCGCGGCGGGCGACATCGACCGGGGCTTCGCCGTCCATCGCCAGGCGGGCGTCCGGCGTCGGCACGGTTTGGGCCGGGCGGATCAGCGGCGCATAGGCGTCCTTGAACAGCGGTACGTCGGTGACCGCCAGCGCGCCGACCGTTTCGCCGTGATAGCTGCCAGCCAGGCAGAGGAACGTATCCTTGCCCCGGCGACCCCGGTTGTGCCACGAGTGGAAGGACATCTTGAGCGCGATCTCGGTCGCCGACGCGCCGTCGGAAGCATAGAAGCAATGTCCGAGGGCGCCACCGGTCAGGCCGGCCAGACGTTCGGAGAGTTCGACTACCGGTCGATGCGTGAAGCCGGCGAGGATCACGTGTTCGAGCTCGTCAAGTTGCTCGCGCAGCGCCGCGTTGATGCGGGGGTGGCCGTGGCCGAAGAGGTTGACCCACCACGAACTGATGCCGTCGAGGTAGCGCCGGCCGTCGAAGTCGTACAGCCAGACGCCCTTGCCGCGGGCGATCGGGATCAGCGGCAAGGCTTCGGAAGCGGCCGCATGCTGCTTCATCTGGGTGCACGGATGCCAGACGGCAGCCAGGCTACGTTGCAGCAGATCGCTGTTGGCCATCGTTGGTTCTCGGCAGCGCATCAGTGGAGCGTCTGCGACGGCGCGTCATCCTGTTCCGGCATTTCCGCATGCACCGTATCTCCCTCCACGCTGGGATACAGCGGCGCGCCGCAGTCGTCACAGAACTCGTAGGGAAACTGCTGGTCGAGCACCACGACCTCGCGGATGCCAGCCTTGCGCAGCACGGACTCGATCTCGCCGGCGACATCGGTGGTTTCGTCTTCGATGCCGAGCAGTGGCCAGACGACGCCGTGGTAGACCACATCGCTGTCAGCGGGGCCAAAGCCGATCCGGTACTCCTCGAGGCGTTTGTCGTGGAAGGCGCCGACCACGGCGCGCAGGTTGTCGGAGACGGCCTCGCCGAGTGCGGTGCGGAGAAAATCTACCGAGGCATTCAGCGAGTAGGGGCGCGACGCACTATCGGCGGCCCGGCAGGCGGCATGGTACGCATCCGCCAGCAAAGCCTGATAGGCGCAGCCGGTGAGCAATGGCTCGAGGCAAGGCGCGCCCTGCTTCAGCCACTCCTTCAGTGCGCCTTCACGGGTGGTCTTGTCCGCCTCGTTCCAGCGAAACAGCGGCTTGCCGCGCGGCACCGTCAAGGCACCGAGGAGATAGCGCGTATCGGACAGGAAGCGGTTCGTTTCGGGCATCGCCGAGGCGTCGACGTTGAGGTCGTCGCCGGTCAGTGCCGCCGCGCCGAGTCGGCGCATCAACTGCCAGGTATCGACGAAGCTGTGCGGCAGCTGATCGGGACTGTAGAGGTAGTCGGCGAGGGCAAGCCGGGCGCCAGCGGCGAGGACGTGTGCGCCGAGATGAACCTTGATCGTCTGCAGAAGATTTCTGGGGATTGCGGCCGCCGGGATCGAGAAGCGCGACCAGGCGAGCACCGGCACGGCAAAAAGCAGCAGGTCGAATTCCTGTCCCTGATCCAGCAGGATGCATGATTCGGCGTGCGACTCGATAATGTCGGCGAGGTCGTCGTGCCCCATCGGATGGGTGTCGAACAGACGGTCGAGGGCAGCGGTCAGGTCGTCCTCGGCACCATCGTGGAACAGCCGGTCGAGGAGCTCGGCGAGGCGGGCCTGCCAGAAGGTATCCTCAAGCTTGCTGCCGGACTCGGCCAGACCGATGGCGAGACGGCCTAGCTCGGTGGCGTCAGCCGAGATGCGCTTGCGGGAGGAGAGGCGGTTGCGTTTCATGGTCGGAGCCTGGGGACGGTCAATCTGCAATTGTACCAAGCTGACGCCTCCGGCGCCTGTGCGCACGCGTCTTCTTGGCGTTGCGAGGCACCGACCGGCGTGGAATTGCTGCCCGGCTTACCTGCGAGCAGTCCGCACTGCACCGCCGGACGGCATGCGGGGGCGACCCGGAAAGCAGCGGCCGGCTGCTGCCGGAAACGTGGATAGGCGGGAAGTCGATCCCGTCGGCAGCGACTCAGGCGAGGCGGAACCGCGCCATGGACGCCACTGCCGGCCCGTGACCGAGATCCGGCGTGATGATCAACTCAAGGACCGTAACGGCAGCCAGGTCGACCCGATGGTCCTCGCTTTCCGTACTCGCCCCTTGCGGGCTGAAGTTCCATTGCTGGCGCACGATCTCATGAAACGACTGTCCGCCGTCGCCAGACCAGCGCAGCAGATATTCCTGCGTCCGCGGCAACGACGTCTCGACGAAATCGATCTGTATTCGCCGCACTCGTTGCGGTGACGCAAAGAGCAGCCGGATTGTCTGACTGCCCGGCACGGCGGCACGCCAGCCGCTGTTGTGACCGGGCACCAGCGCGCCTTCGATCGGATAGGCAGCGTCCTCGGAGCTGATTTCCACCTCCGCCACTTCGTCGAGCCTGAGCCACTCTGCCGGGGCCGGCGGGCTGGCCGGTCTGTTGGCAGCGATCAATCGCTTGCGCATGTTCTTGTCCTCGTCTCGCTGCAGGCCCCCGGCATGCCGGATGCCGTCGATGCTAGGTACTCGCTTCGCCCAGCTGGGCGGCGATTTGCTGCTCGGCGAGGGACCAGTAATGGGCGGAACATCCCTGAAAACCATCCTTCTCGGCAATGAAATAGGCGGCGGACTCGACCATGCGATAGCGTTCCTCGGCACTTGGCTGGCTCGCTGCCGGGCTGGCGACGGTCACCGCAGGCGGGCTTTGAGGTGCTGCGACAGCGGCCGCCGCCGGAGCGCTGGGTGCACTCGCGGCCACGCTGGCCGCAGGCGCCGCGCTGGCTGCCGGCGCTTGGCTCTTAGGGGCAGCGCTCGTCGTCGCAACCGCTTTCTTGGCCGGGGCTGCTTTCTCGGGCGTAGTCGCCGGGGTCGCCTTTTCGGCAGCAACTGCCGGGGCCTTCTTTACCGCCGGCGCCTTGGCCGGCGTATTGTCCGTGGTCGTCGCGCTCGCCACAGCCTTCTTGGTGGTGGACGCTCTCTTGGTCGTGCTCTTGTCTTCAGTCATGGTGATCCCCTTGGGTAGCGATGTCGGTAAACGTGTCGGCAAAAATTGCTGAGTGCAGGCGTGCAAGAACGCAGAGAAACAGGGAGAAATACGGATTGGACAACACCAGCATACGTTCGCAGGATAGGAAAATCAGACGCATCGGTCAAGGTGAATCCGGAATCCGGCGGTGCCGGCACGCGCCTGCGGCGCGGCGTTACGCGTCAGCTGGCCCGCGAGCGAAGTTCAGACCATGCCAGGCGTGGACCGTCGCTTTGGCTGATCGCCCGCGGGAAGGGCGGGGCCACGTCAGGAGCGTTGAGCGGGCACGGCCCCAGCCGGTCGCCACGCTTCCTGGGGCAGGGGGGCGAGTTGGCGATGGCAAGCGTTGGCGAGTGAGCTTCGGCGTCGGTCATACCTTGAAGTAGGCCACGGCAGCCTGCAAGCTGGCAGCCACATTCTTCAGTTCCTGGGCGGCCGCAGCATTGTTCCGGGTCGCGGCGTCGGTCTCCTCGGTCATCGACGCGATGTTCTCGACGTGACCGGCGATGCCGGTAGCGGCAATCGCCTGCTCCCGAGTGGCGTTGGCTACGTCGCGCGCCCTGGCCAGCGAATCCTCGGCATGGCGCTCGATCTCGTCGAGCACGCCGGTCGCCTGCAAGGCGAGTTCCCGGCCCTGGCGCACCTTCGGCTCGGCGCTCTGCATCGCCTGCACGGTTTCGCTGGTGTCCCCCTGAATCGTGCTCACCATCTGGCTGATGCGGGCCGTAGCCTGGGTCGTGCGTTCGGCCAGTTTGCGTACCTCGTCCGCAACGACGGCGAAACCACGCCCCTGTTCGCCAGCGCGCGCGGCCTCGATCGCGGCGTTGAGGGCGAGCAGATTGGTCTGATCGGCAATCTCCTTGATCACTTGGGTGATGGTGCCGATCTCCTGCGAGCGGCCCACCAGTGCGTGGATACGCGTCGTCGAGTCGGCCACCGCGACGGCGATGCTCTCGATCTCGCCGGCGGCGAGGCGGACCACCTGGGCACCCCGGCTCGCTAGGTCGGCCGTCTGGCGCGAGTTCTCCTCGGTTGTCCGGGCAATTTCGGAGACCTCGTTGATGCTGACGGTCAGTTCTTCGATGGAAGCCGCTGTCGCGGCACTCGATTCGGCCTGATTGCGCGCGGCCAGACTGATCTCCTCGGCCGCGACGGATAACTCTCCGGACTCCTTGACGAGCACGGCAGTCCCCTGGTTGATCTCGTGCACGACACCCTGCAGCCGGGTCTGCATGGTGGCGAGCGCGCCCAGCAGGTTGCCGGGGGCAGTGCTGGTGGAAGTGATGCTGCGCGTCAGGTCGCCCTGGGCAAACTGTTCGACCTGCGCGGCGGCCAGCGCCGGCTCGCCGCCGAGCTGCTGCTGAACACTGCGGTTGATCGTCCAGCCGAGAATACCCAGGAGGACGCCAGCCACGGCCACGAAGGCGATGCTCTTGCTGGCGTTTTCCCAGAAAGCGGCGTCCACGTCCTCGATGTATACACCGGTGGCCACCCACCAGCCCCAGGGTGCAAAGACCTTGGCATAGGCAATCTTCGGAATCGGCTTGTCGCTCCCCGGCTTGGCGAACGCGTAGTCCATGCTGGCTTCACCGTTGCGCTTGAGCAGGTCGATCCAGTCCTTGATGTAGGCCTTGCCGGTTGGGTCCTTGGTCTCCAGCGTGTTCTTGCCCTCCCTTTCGGGTCGGGTGCCGTGCATCATCGTGGTGCCGGCGAAATCATAGATGAACAGATAGTCCTCGGCGTTGAAGCGACTGTTGCGCAGGCTGTCCTTCGCCAGTTGCTGAGCCTCCTCCTGCGTCAGCTTGCCGGCCTGCTGAAGCTCGTGCTGGTGCTGGAGAACGCCGATGGCGGAGTTGACGACGGCCCGTATCGCCAGGCGCTTTTCGCCCAGCATCTGCTGGCGCAGCTCATAAACCGAGTAAGCTCCCAGGGCGAACAGCCCCAGCAGCATGCTGATGAGCAAAGCATAAAGACGAGTCTTCAGCGACATGTTTCGCGGCAAGCCGATCATGGCGATCCCTCCAGCGAATGATGGGGCCGGCACGACCGCGGGTCCGGCACTCTGTATTGGCGCAAAGTCAGCGGTCACCGATGCGAATCATCGGGGAGGTGCCGCTGTCTGGTCCGAGCGCGCCGTACTGGCGGCTGGCCTCCGAGGGTTGGCCACGGGCCCGACGATTCCATGATGACTGCAGGCAAAGGATACCAGAAAGCCAAATGGCGGATGTCCTCCCCATTTCCTGCACAGTAATGCTCAGCGCGCAAGCGGCGACGCCGCTGCGCCGTCACCACGTCCCTGCCGGCCTCTGCCGCTCCAGGCCCGCCCTCGGTGGGTCGAGCGATCGAGCAAGCAAGCAAGCAAGGTCTGCCGTTGCCCCGTGTCTCAGGGGGCCGGCGCCGCGGGCGCCGGCCCGGCACGCGAGAAATGCGTCGCCGCCAGCCCGGACAGGATGATCAGGCCGATGGCCAGCCAGGCGACGCCATCCGGCGTTTCGTTCCAGAGAATCATGCCGAACAAGCTGGCGAAAACGACCGTGCTGTAGGCCAGCGCGGCAGCCATCAGCGTGCGCGTGCCGGCGTAGGCACGGGTCATCGCAAGCTGGGCGGCGGTAGCGAAGGTGGCGACACCGGCGAGCAGCGAGCCGCTGCGCAGGTCCACCGGATGAATTTCCGACAGCAGCAGCCAGACGCTGGCACAGACCGACGAGACCAGCGAGAAGTAGAAGACCGTGCGGGTTTCCGGTTCGCCGCGCGAACCCAGTTCGCGGACACTGAAGTAGGCCATACCGGCCAGCACACCCGAGGCGAGACCGATCAGGCCCCCGACCAACTGGTCGGCGTTCAGCGTCGGCTTCAGGAGCAGGCCGACACCCGCCAGCCCCAAGGCCAGCGCTCCGAGGATTCCTGCCGTCAGGCGCATGCCGGACAGCGCCAGGTAGATGGCCAGGAAGATTGCCGAGGTGTAGTTGAGCGTCACTGCCGTCGCCAGCGGCAGCAGGGTGATCGCCCAGAGGTAGGTACATAGCGCCGAGAAGCCGAGGGCGCCACGGCTCACCTGCCAACGCCAGTGCGGCGTCCCGAGCGGAACGCCACGCAGCTTGACGAGGGCGAACATGAGAATCAGCGACAGGAAGCTGCGGTAGAAGACGATCTCGATTGCCGAGTGGGTGGCCGCGGCTAGCTTCACGCATACTCCCATGCAGGCGAACAGCAGGCTGGCAAGGACCATCCACAGGGATTGCATCGAAGCGCTTCGCGAGAAGGGAAGCGACAGATCTTACCCCCAAGCCTGTCACGCCGGTGCTCGGCATCGACAAGCTGCGCGTGTCGGGAATTTTGACAGTCGGCGCGGCAAGCCGTGTCGGCAGCTTCCCGCGGAACCTGCAGGCATGCTCCACCACACGGAATTAATGTGCTAGTTCGGCGTGATGGGGTTTCTGGCACACATCGTGCTTATTGTCACTCACAACGCATCGCCCGGGTCATTGAAACCCTGACAACCCAACAGACAACTGAAAGAGAGCACCCCATGAAGAAATTTGTCCCGCTTCTCGTCGCCGCGCTCGCGGCGCTTCCGCTGGCGGCGAACGCCTTCCCGATCGCCGCTCCCGGTAACGAGGGCCTCAAGGTCATCGTCGGCAGCACCGATCCGATCGTGGCCACCTATCAGGGGAATTCGGCGTCGTACAGCAACGACCTTTACCTGATGCGCGATGCCGCTGGCAATCCTGGTGACGATGGAATCTTCGGCAACGATCTGTTTATCTTCAACAACCATGGCTCGGCGGTGGGCAGCACGAAAAACCTCGGCTCGTTCGCGGTCGGCGTCGAACTGATCTTCCGCCTGCACGTCAACAACACGGGCGACGACTTCTTCACCGGACCTGCCGCCCGCAACGCCGATGCTCAAGCGCACGCCCGTGTCGAGGGCAACTGGCTACCGAACGAAGCACTGGTGAGCTTCGAGGATCTGAAAGGTGGCCCTTACGACTACAACGACTTGAGCTTCTCCTTCACCAATACCCGCTCTTCCGTGCCCGAACCCGGCGCACTCGCGCTGCTGGCGCTCGGTCTGGTAGGTCTGGGCGCAGCGCGGCGCGGCAAGCGCTAACTCCACTTGAGCGGCTGAGCGGCGGGGACTCGCGTCAGTAGGGACCGCGTCGATCTTCGCTCTCGGTCTGTGGCCGGCCTGCTTCCAGCGTTTGGGGAAGCGGCCGGCGACAGGCGCATTCCCCTTTCGTTGCTTTCGTTGGCGGGCGAACCGAGCGATAGCTCGCGCGACCGCTGCGCATGCGGCCGCGGTGGGCCAACACGCAGGCCACGCAGGTAACGCCGGCGACCGGCTATCGGGTTAGACTGCGTCCTTCGCCAACCCTCGTCCGGCTGCCAGCCGGGCCGTCTTCCGGCCATGGATTTCCCGATCAAACCGCTGATCACGCTGCTGGCGATCGTCAATCCCGTCGGCGTGATTCCGTTCTTCATCCATTTCACGCGCAATCTGAGCCTCGCGCAGCGAGCGAAGACGGCCCGTGTCGCCGCCTTCACGGCCTTCGTCGTCATCGCCACGAGCGCCCTGGCGGGCCTCAAGGTGCTCGAGTTCTTCGGGATTTCGCTGGCCTCGTTCCAGGTGGGTGGCGGCATGCTGCTGCTGATCAGTTCGATGCACATGCTCAACGCGCAACCGGCCGAGTCGCGTTCGCAGGATGTCGACGAAGGCGCCATTCGCGCCGATTCGGGAGCCAGCATTGCCGTCGTTCCCCTCACCATTCCCTTGCTCACTGGGCCGGCGTCGATATCGACGGTGGTGATCTACGCCGAGAAGGCCAGGCACGTCTGGGAACTCGGCGTTCTCGTCGCCTACGGTATGGTGATTGGTCTGGCGACGTGGTTGGCGCTGTCGGCGGCCGGGCGCATCGGCAAGTTCATGGGCCAGACCGGGATCAACGTGATGACCCGGTTGATGGGCCTGATCCTTGCGGCGATTGCCGTCGAGGTCATGGCGGACGGCTTGATCAAACTCTTCCCGGTGCTCGGACGCTGAGTTTGCGGGCCGGCACGATGACCGCTGGGCACGCCGAGAGGAGAAGCGCGCCATAGCCCGTCCGACAACGATGCGCTGAGTGGCTCTCTGCGGCACGACGTGCCGAGACTGCAGCCTTGCTTTAACGACTATAATCGCTGGATCGGACACGCCTCAGGTGGCCATCGCGGCCAGGCAGCGGTGGCTGGACGATCTCCCGTGCCATCGCCAGATCGGCCGGGGTGGTCTGTTAGGGGATCGCGTGGTGATGAGCAGAAGACTCGTTAGATTCGGGCGGCAACTGTGGATCGTCCTGATCCTGTGCTGGCTGTCGGCGACCGCATTCGCCAAGGATTATCCGACTGCCCCACGGCTGAAGGACAATCATGGCAAGTTTCGCGTCGCCTACCTGCAAGGTGGCCCGTTCTTCGAGTACGACGAGGTTCTTGCGGCGCTGGTCCATGCACTTGCTCGCAACGGCTGGGCCAGGCAGATCACGATTCCGCCGGAGGCGACGCGCACCGCCCAGGACCTTTTCGCCTATCTGGCCGCGCACAAGGAGTGGAGCGATTACCTGGAGTTTCCGCCCGATGCCTTCTTCGATTCGGGGTGGCAGGACAGGAGTCGCGCCGCCAACCAGCAGAAGATCCTCAAGCGAACCGACATCGACATGATTCTTGCTTTTGGCACCTGGGCCGGCAGCGACATGAAGGAGATGCCCAAGGAGTTCGACCGGGTTCCCGTTGTCGTCGTCGACGTATCGGACCCCCTGCGCTCGCGCATCGTCGACAGCAACCAGGATACGGGCAGGGACAGCCTCACCGCGAGGGTCGATCCACGCCGCTATCAAAGGCAGGTCCGCCTGTTTCACGATGTCGTCGGCTTCCGGAAGCTTGGGGTTGCCTTCGAGGGAACGGTGGAAGGCAGGAGCTATGCGGCGATCGAGGACATTGACGTTGTCGCCCGAAAGAAGGGTTTCACGGTCGTCAAAGCCGAGCATCCCGGGTATTTCAAATCCCGCGGCGAGGCGGAAAAATGGCTGATCCGGAGTGCGCGTGAACTCGCTGCGCGCGTCGATGCCTTCTACCTGACTCAGCAGTTGGGACTGAATGACCAAACCCTGCCGCAATTGATCGAGATTTTCAACCAGAAGAAAATCCCCGTGTTTTCGCAAACCGGCTCGGCCGAAGTGAAGAAAGGTGTCCTGCTGAGTATCGCTACGGCCGGCTACCGGCATGAAGCGGAATACCAGGCCCGCAAGATCGCGCAGATTCTGAACGGTGCCAAACCCAGGGATCTGCCCCTATTGTTCGAGGATCCCGCCAATATCGCCATCAATCTGAACACCGCGAGAAAAATCGGCTTCGACCCGCCCGTCGATATCCTCGAGGCTGCCGACGAGATCATCAAGGACTAGTCCGGCCGATTGTCGATCGAGCCGCCTGCCGGCAGAGGAGGAAAATCGTGAGTCGACTCATCGACATTTCCAGCGTCCGCCAGGAAGAACTGTTCGACCAACTGGCGCCTGATTATGCGCTGCTCCTCGACGATTGGGACGGCTATCTGGCGGCGCAGGGAAAGCTGCTCGACGACCTGTTGCGGGAGCATGCAGCGCGGGAGGTAGGCAGCATACTCGACTGCACCTGCGGCATCGGCACCCAGTGCCTGGGCCTGGCGAGGCTCGGCTATCGGCTGACCGGCACCGATATCAGCCGCAAGTCGCTGGCACGCGCGGAGCGTGAGGCGGCCAGGTTGGCTATGCAAATCAATTTTTTGGCCGCTGATGTTCGCAAGCTGGATGAAGTCGTGTCGGAGACTTTCGATGCCGTGATCAGTTGCGACAACTCCCTGCCGGCGCTCCTTTCCGAGGTCGAGCTCGGGGCAGCGGTGCGACAGATCTTCGCCCGGCTGGCCTGGCCGGGGATAGCCATCCTCAGCATCCGTGATTATCGGCAGATATTCGCCGAGAGGAAGCGCTTCAACCTGCGGCAGATTCATGAGGTGGATGGCAGGCGGCTGCTGGTTTTCGATCTTTGGGATTATCACGGCGAGTTTGTGACTTTCGAGGTGCTTTTCGTGCAGGAAGACGACGTGGGCTGGAGTGTACGCTCGCGGCCCATGGTCTACCGGGCCGTCTATAGCGAGGACTTCATTCGTCTGTTGCGCGCGGCCGGCTTTGCCGAGGTGCGGCTGATCAGGGAGCTTGCCGGGCAGGTGCTGCCGTTCGATCATTATGTGTGTCTGAAGCAGCGCTCGACGAGCGGATGAGCGAGCCGCCGTCGCAGGTTATGATCGGCAGTGGCGGCTGCGTTCGCCGGATTGCGCTGTTCATCGCCGGCACCCTGCTGTCGGCACTTCTGCTGAATGCGGCGCTGTCGATACTGACGCTGGAGCGGGTTTATTCGCGGTCCCTGTTGTCGAGCTACACGGTCATCGGCGATTATCATGTCGAGAAAATCAGGCGCTCGTTGACCTTCGGCAAGAGTCTCGACCGTTTTTCAGGCCTGGACCGCCTGCTGGCGGCGATACAGGGCGAGAATCCGGAGATCACGAAGCTGGCCGTCTATTCCCCCGAGAGGGAACTGCTGCTCAGTCTCGGCGCGCCGATGACAGAGACGCCAGACGCCGACCGCTGGCCAACGGCCGCTACCGGGACAGTGGTCGTGACGCACCGCGCCGAGTTCTACTCCCTCACGTTTCCCATCGTCAGCGCCGCCGAGGACAGCGCGACGGGCGAACTGCAAGGCTTTCTCGGGCTCGACCTGCCGAAGGCGCTGGTGGGCGCGAAAGTCGCCGCAGCGCGTGTTCAGTTGGCGACGACCTGCCTGCTGAGTGGAATCCTCGCCATCGGCTTGCTGCTTCCCGCCATCTTCTGGCTGGCCCGTCGGCGGCACGGACAGGCGCTGAGGAGCCGGATCCTGGGCGTCACCGCGGTGGTCTTCCTGGGCTCGCAAGTCGCCTTCTCGTACCACGCGATCAGCGATTTCGAAGACTGCTATATCGACGATGTCCGGCAGGAGTCGGTGAAGTTCGGCGAGTTGTTGCGGGTAGATATCGATCGCATCCTCGACCTCGGCGTGCCGATCAACAAGCTGGTAAGGGTCGAGACGCTTCTCAACGACATCCTCGGCAACACCCCGGAGTTGGCGGCGATAACGATCGTCGACGTCGACAAGCGACCCCTGTATCGACTGGAATCCTCCGCGACGAAGACCGTGGCCGGCGGTGGCGAACGGGCTGGCGCGAACCCGCGCTATCGGATCGACCTGCCGTTGGCGCGCGAAGGGAAACCGGTGGGCGCGATTCACCTGGATATCGATAAGGCCGCGATCGACAAGGTCCGTCTCGACCTTGCCCTGGACCTGGCGACTGTGGCGCTGGTCTCGCTGCTGATCGGCTTCGAGTTCGTGTTCTTCCTGGTGGCCCTCGACACCGCCGCCGTTCTCCGTGCAGCACCGGACACCGCGCCGGCGCCGGTGCGTACCGGCGCCTTCCTGTACGCCTTTGCAATGGCGCTGTCGCTCTCGTTCCTGCCCTTGTACGCCAGCCAACTGGCGCCGCTGCCGGGGCTGCCGCGCGAGTTGAGCATGGCGCTGCCGCTATCTGTCGAGATGCTCCTCGTGGCGCTCGGACTGGCGCTCGGCGGCCACTGGCTCGAGCGCGGCGACTGGTTCGCGTCCTTCGTCTGCGGCGTTCTGCTGACCGGTATCGGCGTCGGCCTGTGCAGCCTGGCACAAACGAGCTGGCAACTCGCCGGTTGCCGGGCGCTGGTCGGCCTGGGTTACGGTCTGGCAGTCATGTCAACCCAGACGGTGCTCGTCAGCCTGTCCGCCGCCGGCAACCGTGCGAGCGCGATTACCGGGCTGGAGGCCGGCTATTACGCCGGCTTCATCTCGAGCACGGCGATCGGCGGCATGCTGGCGGAAAAGATCGGCTTGCGGGCCGTTTTTGTCGTCGGCGCCCTGCTCATGCTGATAGCGCTGGCGTTCGCTTGCGTCTTTCTGCGCAGCGTCGGCCGCCGCCAGCCGCTGCCCGACGGCGCCCCGGTCGTTGCCGCCGGCGCGACCGAGGCGAGCCTGTTCTCGCTCCTCGGTGATCGCGAGTTCCTTGCCAGTCTGCTGCTCAGCGCCATCCCTGCGGCGCTTTGCCTGGCCGGTTTTCTCTATTTCGCCAGTCCGCTGTTCCTCAGCGAGGCGGGGATCAGCCAGTCGAACATTGCCCGTCTGATGATGCCTTACGGCTTGTGCATGATCTATCTGGCGCCGCTGATCAACAAGTGGGTCGACACAGTCGGCGACAAGCGTATCCCGGTGCTGGTCGGTGGCGTCCTCGGCGGCAGCGCGCTGCTGATGTTTCACTTCATCCACTCGCCGCTGGCCTTCGTCGGCATCCTGGTTCTCTTCAGCATTTCGGGGGCTCTGAGCTATGGCGCGCGGTTGACGCTGGTCAGCGAATCGGCCGCTGCCAGACGCGTCGGCATCAGTCGCACGCTCGGGATCTTCAGCTCGCTCGAGCGGGTCGGCAACATCCTCGGCCCGCTACTCGTCGGCAGCCTGTTGGTGGTCTTCAGCGTCACCGCCGCCATCGGCACCATCGGCCTCGTCTATCTGGCGTGCAACCTGCTGTTGTTCGTGCTCTGCCTGGTCCGCGGGCCGTCGGCCCGCACCTGAGCGCCCGACCGCCGGAGCCGCAGAATGGAGGTGCTGATCGATCTCGCCAAACTGGACCACAACGTCGCCGTCATTCAGGAGATCTGCCGCCATGCCGGCGTGCAGGCCGTCTGGGTGACCAAGGGTTGCCATTCCCACCCGGCGGTCGTGGACCTGCTGGCCAGCCGCGGCGCTGCCGTCCTCGGCGAAGTCTACGCCGACAATCTACGCCGCATCCGCGACGGCTTTGCCGGCGAACTGCTGATGATTCAACCTCCGTCCGGCCACCAGCTCGACGCGGCGCTGGCCTGTGCCGACACCCTGCTCGTGTCGAGTGTGGATAACGCCGCCGCGTTGGCGCGCGCGGCCCGCCGCGCCGGTCGCCGGCCACGCCTGATCCTGATGGTCGATGTCGGCAATTTGCGCGAGGGCGTGCTGCCCGACGCCGTCGCCGGCGTCGTCACGCGGATACTGGCGCTTCCCGGCGTCGACCTGGTCGGCCTGGGGACTTCGGTCGGCTGCTACGGCGGCTATCTCGCCGGTGCGCGCGACCTGCAACGGCTGGTCCAGGTGGCGGCGACGGTGACCGCGGCCACGGCGCACCGCTTCCGGACGCTTTCGGCGGGTAGCGGCACGATGCTCCTCGAACTCGCCGCCGCCGGCGGCATGCCGCCGGAGATCAACCAACTGCGCATCGGCGCCGCCTTTCTGGTGGGCGACCAGCCGCCGACCGGCAAAGCCCTGCCGGCCCTGTATCAGGACGCCTTTCTGCTGCGCGGCGAAATCCTCGAACTGGCGCGCAAGCCGTCGCTGCCGCAGGCGCCCACCGGCACCGATGCCTTCGGCAGAACAGTCACCTTCGTCGATCTCGGCGAGCGCAAGCGGGCGCTCCTCGATTTCGGCATGACCGACGTCGATGTCTATGCACTGACCCCGCGCAGCGCGGGCGTGCGCATCCTCGGCGCCACCTCCAACTACACCATCTGCGACGTCACCGAGTCTCGCGAACGTCTTCGCGTCGGCAGCCATCTCGTCTTCCGAATGGCCTACAGTGCGATGGCCCGGGCGATGGCTTCGGTGCATACGCAGAAGACGATCTTGCCGGCGGCGTCGTAGTGTCGGGCCGCGCGGTCGCGGGCCTGCTCACGGGCGGCGGCGGGGGCCGCATGAACGAGTCGATGGGCAGGATGGATGCCGGACGGCAACAGTCGATTGCCGTCCGGCAGTTCGCCGATCGACCTCGATGTCGTCGACCGGACGACGTTCCCCCGTCGCGAGACCGCACAGATGGGCAAGATGTCGCATAATATTAGTTGCTTGATAGCGCAAGACAAAGGAAGCTCAGTGTTTTTTGGAAGCCGTGCCGATGGAAGCCAGACCCGGCAGAAAGCCCTTCCGGATCCTGTCGCTCGACGGTGGTGGTACCTTTGCGTTGATTCAGGCGAAGGCGCTTGATGATCTCTTTCCCGGCGAGGATGGACATCAGGTTCTCAGCCATTTCGACCTGGTGTCGGCGTGCTCGGGTGGGGCGATAGTCGCTGCCGCGTTGATCGAGGGTTATTCTCCACGCGAAATCTTTGACCTGTTCGACGACCCGGTCAATCGCTACGCACTTTTTGGGCGCCTGCACTGGTACCGGAGTCTATTGCAGTTGCTGACCGGCACCATGTCGGCGTCGAACCGGGTTGGCCAGCGGTTTTCCACCGACGGCAAGCTTGAGTTCCTGCATCGCATACTGCCCCGGATGGGCACCGTGTCGCTGCAGAACCTGCACACGATGGTCAACGACAGCATCGCTCGTGTCCGGGCGCAGAGAGACGAGCCCGGCAGGGCGATGTCCTTTCTGTTCGTTACCTACGATTTCGACCGTGATCGGGCGCGGATGATGCGCAGCAATGTCGCGAGTCCGGCAGCCAGTTTCCCGCATCGGCAGCAGCGGGCTACCCTGGCGGAGGCGGCGCATGCGTCAAGTACTGCACCGATCAACTGGTTCGACAAGCCCGCAGAACTCGACGGTTGCCGTTTTTGGGACGGTGCGATGACGGGCTACAACAATCCGGTGCTGGCGGGTGTGGTCGAGGCCATCGCCCTGGGCGTGCCGCGTCGCGACATCCGCGTGCTGTCGCTGGGCACCAGCACGGTCTTTCTACCCGAACGCGGAACGGCAGGGATCCCGGATGGACTGTGCCGGTCACGCGCCAGGACCGGCTTCCTGCCGGAGCTCGTCAAGGTCGGCAAGGCCATCATTGCGGATCCTCCGGATGCCCACACATTCATCGCCCACCTCATGCTCGATGGTGGCTTGCCGCGCGACGTGTCCTGCTGCCCGTACACGGAAACGGCCGTCGTGCGCATGAATCCGGTGATCCAGCCGGTTGTCGAGCGGACGACGGGGCAGTGGAGTGCTCCAGCGGGCTGGAGCGTCGACGAGTTCCGCCGTATCGCGGAGATGGATATCTCGGCGAGCGCGCAAGACGACGTGGACCTGATCAAGCGGCTAGGCGACGGCTGGTTGGGGGATGCCTGGCACAATCAGCCTGTACGGGGTTGCGGTGTCTGGGCGTCGCCACCTGCGCAAGCGCCCTTGGCGAACACGGATCAATTGTGCGAAATTGGCCATCGCTGGTATAGCGATGCCAAGGCCGCCTGGATCGCGCTGTCGGCCTGATGGCAGCGCACTGAGCCCGCCATGGCCAAGCCGCGAATCCTGATCCTCAACTGCTATTCCGACAACCACCGCGGCGCGCGCGGCAACCCCTGGATCGTGCCACAGTCGATTGTGCCGGCCGTACTGGCCGGAATGCTGGACCCCGCGCGCGTCGAGATCCGGCTCGCCTGCGAGTTCCGCAACGGCCCCTTCGAGGATCTGCGCGCGCTGCAATGGGCAGACCTGCTGGTGCTCAGCGGCCTGAACCCGTCGTTCGACCGCATGAAGCAGGTCACGGCGCATGCCAGGGCGGTCAATCCGGGAATTGTCGTCGCCATGGGCGGCCCGCTGGCGCGCATGCTGCCGAATCTCAGCCGCCGCTATTTCGATTACGTCTGCGGTGACGATGCCGAGCAGATGGTCTCGCTGGTCGATGCCGTCTTTGGCCCCGGGCACGCTGCCGAGGTGCCCATGCCGCGCCATGACCTGTTGCCGGCGAGCCGCATCATCGGCTACGTGGAATCCTCCCGCAACTGCAACTTCCGCTGCAGCTTTTGCGCCATGACGGCCGAAGACCGCGCGTTCATGGCCTACGACTTGGACGACATACGCCGGCAGATCGACGCCCTTGGCTACCGGCAATGTGTCATGTTCCTCGACCAGAACTTCTTCGGCGGGCCGCGCTCCTATTTCGCGGCGCGCATGGCGCTTCTCAAGGAGTTGTTCGAGCAAGGGAAGTTCGGCGGCTGGGCGGCTCTGGTCACTGCCGACTTTTTCGCGAGTGCCGACAATCTCGCGCGGGCACGTGAGTCTGGCTGTATCGGCTTTTTCAGCGGCGTCGAGTCATTCAGCCGCGTGCAGCTCACCGCCTTCAACAAGAAACAGAATCTGCTGCAGCCGCAGGAGGAAATCATCCAGTCGTGTCTCGAGGCCGGCCTGGTCTTCCACTACGGCCTGATCTTCGACCTGGTCGAGCAAAGGATCGACGAGTTGCTGGCGGAAACCGACTTCATCGTCGCCAATCCGCGCATTACCCTGCCGAGCTTCCTTGGCTTTGCCATTCCCATGCTGGGAACGCCGCTGTTCGGCACGCGGCTGCGTGAAGGCTTGTTGCTGCCGAACCTCAGGCTGCGCGACATGGATGGCCGATCGCTCGTCTGTCGCCCCGTCGACCCCATCGAGAAGGCCATCGCCTTCGCCGCGCTGATGGATAGCGGTCTGTTGGCAAAACGCAAAGTGGCAATGCATGCCTGGCGGTTCTTTCGCCGCTATCGGACGACCCTATCCGGCTGGGGGCTGCTGAGCGGCCTGGCGAATGCCTGGGCGATGAGCTACCCGCGTTTGGGCAGCAATGGGCGCGACGGTATTCGGCCGGGTCGGGAGGGCTGCCGCAGCTACCTCGGCGGTTCCGAAGCGCTGGGGTCGCTCTACCGTCCGCGGATCAGGATTCCCGAACGTTATCACGGGCATTTCGAGCCGCTGTGCGTCACCGATGCCGATGGCGAACTGCACGACGACCTGATCGACGACGCCGCCAGCCTGCTCCGTCCGAGCGGCGGCGTGGCAACGATTCCCACTTATAATGGGGTGGCGGTGCCCTGACAAGCGCCGGTTCCGGGCGTCTCCGGAGAAAGGAAGCGTGGATGCAGACGAACCACGGGATGGCGCGCTTGACCAGCAAGTGGCTCGGCAAGTGCCTGCTGCTCCTGGCGGTGATGGCCCTTGCGCTTTCCGGTGCCTGGCCGGAGACGCGTACCTTCTCGGCGGGACTGACGCCTTTGTGGGACGCCCCGCAAGGTCCCGGTCGCTCGGCGGAGGCGAGCCGCTGGCTGAGCCAACTCCGCGATACGGTGTCGGAACCGCGCGCCGGTTGTCATGCTCTCGAGCTGCCGGACCTGTCATTGACCAAGCCAGCCCGCGCCTTCCAGATCAAGATCGAGCGCGAGCAATTCGCTGCGGGATCGCCGATCGTCTACCTGCAGGAGCCGATCGCCCAGTTCTTCATCGTCTTCGCCACCGACGTCAATGGTTGTCCCTGGTTTTCCATTTCCGGTCGCGGCTTGCCCTTCGCCAAGCGTGATATCGTCAGTCCGTTTCCCTATGCCCGGCTGCCGGCGTTGGCCAGAGACGCGACGATCACGGCGATCGTCCAGGACTACAAGGCGATTCGGCCGTGGATCATGCTCGCCGACGAGACCAGTTTCGTGCGCGACAATGCCGTGTTGTGGGTGGCCCTGGGGGCTGCCAGCGGCATCCTGCTGATGATGATTGTCGTCGCCCTCGGTTTCGATGCCTACGCAGGCAGCCGCGTTGCCCTGGCCTACGCCTTCTACTGCGTCGCGTTGCAGGTCTGGCTGGTGCAGAACTTCGGCATCGGCTCCGCCTTTGTGCCGTTCTGGCCTGGCCCGGAATACTTCCCCATCCTGCAGGCCGTTTCGGTAGCCGGCGTGGTTCTCGGAATCGGCTGTGCGGTGCTCGAGTTCCTGCAACTGCGCGGCAGGGTGCGCGCGGCGATTGGCGGCTTCGTCGTGCTCAGCGCGCTCTGCTTCCTCGGTTCGGCATGGCATGCCACCGGTTACCGTGCCGGCGCAGCCGTTCTCTCCGTCCTCGCCGTGGCCACCATGGTCCTGCTCGTCAGGGGCGTGTTCAGCGGCGATGCTTCGCTCCGGTTGTTCACGCTGGGGCTCGGCGCGACCATGGTCGGCGGGGGCGTGCAGGCCTTTTCGGTAGTCGGTAGCGGTCTCGAGGTCGGCCGACTCGCCGCCTTCGCCTTTCCGCTCGGCAGCCTCTGCCAGGCAGCCTTCTGGCTTGCAGCGCTGATCATCCGGCTGCGCAGCGAGCACCGGGAACTGCACGAGCTCGAAGGAAAGCAGGCGGCGATCATGTGGGCGATGCCGGACCTGATCCTGGTCATCGATCGGCAAGGGATCTGCCTCGACTACAAGCAGCCTTACGCCACGCGCTTCTTCGTTACCGGCGACGAACTGCTCGGCAAGGACGTCTCGGCGGTTCTGCCGAGCGCAACGGCGGGCACCATCCGCCAGGGTATCGAGCGGGCGCTGCACCAAGGCGACCTGCAATCGGTGTTCCTCGACCTGCCGGTCGAGGGCAGCATGCACCACTACGAGGCGCGTATTGCGCCACACGGACCCGACAAGGTGGTAGTCGTGGTACGCGACATCACGCTGCAGAAGCACAGCGAGGAGAAAATCCGTCGTCTGGCCTACTTCGACACGCTGACCGGCTTGCCGAACCGTCAGAGCTTCCTCGAACGCCTCGACCGCGAATTGCTGCGGGCACGCCGGACGAACCACCGGATGGCGCTGCTGTTTCTCGATCTCGACGGCTTCAAGCGGATCAACGATACGCTGGGCCACAGCGCTGGCGACTGCCTCCTGCAGACTGTCGCCGACCGCCTGCAGGAGAAACTGCGCGCCGGTGCCTTCATCGCCCGGCCGGCCCTGGACGAATCGAGCCTGCACTTCGCGCGCCTCGGCGGCGACGAGTTCACCGTCGTTTTGCCCGATGTCGACACGGTCGAGACGGCCTGCCTGATCGCGCAGCGCATACAGGAACTGCTCGGACGGCCCACCCTGATCGGCGAGCAGGAGATCGCGGTAACCTCGAGCATCGGCATCGCACTCTTCCCCGACGACGGCGCCGATGCCGCGACACTGCTCAAGCACGCGGATACGGCGATGTATTACGCGAAGGAGCAGGGGCGCAACAACTGGCAGTTGTATGACCGGACACTGACCACCCGGACGACGGCACGCCTGGCTCTCGAGGGCGATATCCGCAAGGGCCTCGAACGTGGCGAGTTTCGCCTCTTCTACCAACCGCAGGTGAGTGCCGACGATGGCACCATCGTTGGTGTCGAAGCACTGATCCGCTGGCAACATCCGCAGCAGGGGCTGGTCTCGCCGGCAAGGTTCATCCCGGTTGCCGAGGAGAGCGGCCTGATCGTGCCGATCGGCGAGTGGGTGCTCACGGCCGCCTGCCGCCAGGTGCGGCAGTGGCAGCAAAGTGGCGTCCCGGTACCGCGGGTAGCGGTGAACGTCTCGGCACGCCAGCTTGGCGCAGCGGGTTTCCTCGACACTGTTGCGGCGATCATCGTCGCCACCGGCATCGCCGCCGACCGGCTCGAACTCGAGTTGACCGAAAGCATCCTGATGGATCCGGAGGCCAAACGAATCAAGGGACTGTCGCGCCTGCGCGCGATGGGGGTGCACTTCTCGATCGACGATTTCGGCACCGGCTACTCGTCGCTGTCCTACATCAAGCGCTTCCCGATCGGCACGCTGAAGATCGACCAGAGTTTCGTCCACGGTTTGCCGCAGGACGCCGACGATGCGGGCATCACCACCGCGATCATCTCCATGGCGCGCAGCCTCAATCTGGAGGTCGTTGCCGAAGGTGTCGAAACGCGGGAACAACTCGCCTTCCTGCAGCGTGCGCTATGCCCGAAACTGCAAGGTTACCTGTTCAGCTACCCGCTGCCGCCGGATGAGATGGAAGCCATCTTGCGTCGCGGCCGCGTCGCGCTACAGCCGCCGGGCGGTCCATCCGGGCCTCCCGGCCAGGGGCCGGGAGGAGGCGGGCGCCCACCCGCCGGTCAGCCGCCAGGGAGTGGCGGGCGTCCGCCACGCCAATAGGGCGGGCCCGAAAGCCCAAGCGGAAGCTGCGGCTCGGCCGGGAGGCGATAGCGAGCCGCCGATCTCCCCCAACTGCGGCCCCGATAGGGTGCCTGCGCAGGAGCAAGGAAAATGACCCGAAATCGCCGCACCACGGCCGACCCCATGGAAGAGCAGATCGAACGCGCGTTGCAGCCCGGCGCCTTCATCGCGGACGCCGCCTGCTCCGCGTTCGTGGGTCACCTCGAGCATATCGCGGCCCGGATTGCCGAGCTCATCAACAGCGATCCGCCGCGCGCCGTCGCCTTGTACGAGGCTTTCCTGGCCGCGTGCCATGTGAAGGTCGAGGAGCTCGATGACTCCAGCGGCAGCTTCGGGCAGTTCGTCCTCGACCTGTATTGCGGGTGGATCACGGCGCGCCAGGCAGATGGTGCCGACCCCGCGGCCACCGCCGCACGCCTGTTAGCCTGCATGGACGACGATGACTACGGCTTCTGTCATCAGCTCGAAACGGAGGCGGCGAGGGTGTTCGACAAGGCCAACCTCGCCGCCTTCGTGGCCTTGGTGCGCGCGCGCTTCGACGCCGCCGGTGCGCCGGCGACGAACGAGGGTGCTTTGAGGGATCGCTCCGCCTATCTCCGTCGCCGCTGGGGCGCTGTTCTGCGCACGCTCTACGTGGCCGCGCAGGACGTCGGCGCCTACGTCGCTCTCGCCGAAGAGAGCGGTCTCGGCGCGCAGGATTGCCACACTATCGCCACGCTGCTCCTCGCCAAGGGCCAGCCGGAACAATCCCTGGCCTGGGTGGAGCGCGGGATCGACGTCGCCGGGCAGGTGCCGCAGGCCGCGATGGCGGGCCACGACCTCGCCACGCTGAAGAGACAACTCCTCGCCAAGGTGGGTCGCCGCAACGAGGCACTCGACGGCGCCTGGGCGGACTACCGCCAACGCCCGAGCCGGTACACCTACGACGAGCTCTTGCAGTTCGTGCCGGCGGCCGAACGCGGCGCGTGGCACGCGCGGGCCATGGACGCAGCGATGGAGGCGCCCCGCGGCGCGCACCTGAACTCCCTGCTGGATCTCCTCCTGACCAGCGGCGAGACCGGCCGGCTCGCCGATGTCGTGCGCCAGGCCGACGACGATGCCCTGGAACATCTGAGCCACTACGTCACCGAGCCGATCGCCAGAGCGCTCGAAACGACCCAGGCCGACGTCGCGGCCCGCTTGTGGCGCGCGCAGGCGATGCGCATCGTCAACGCCGGCAAGAGCAAGTACTACGCCGCCGCGCTGGCGAACTTCGCGAGCGCCAGGCGCTGCTTCGAGTGCGCCGGGCTCGCCGCCGAGTGGCAGGAAACCGTGCGCCAGGTACGCGCCGACCACCATCGCAAGGGAGGCCTCATGCGGGGTTTCGAGCGCCTCGTCGCCGGCAGCGCGGCGAGCGACGAGCCGAGCTTCCTTGATCGGGCGAAGGCGCGGTGGAGCGGCCGCCAGTGACGAGGAGCAGGTGGCTGAGCGGGGCGGGATGCGGATGACCTGTCCGGCGCTTCCGGGGTCGACTTCGCGATTGACGCCTCGTGATCGGGCCTCACATGTGCCTGTCGGTGCCCTTGGATTGCCTTTCCCGCGCCGCTATGCAGCACTTCGTGTTGGCGCGAACAGCCCCGCCCGCGCATGTTCGCTGACCGCCCGCGCTGCGGGATGAGTCAGTCGTCGTTCTGCGGAAATCAGGAAGAACCGCTCGCGTAGGTCTTCCGTCTCGCCCAGGCTGACGACCTTGTAGTGGGCCATGACGTCCGGCACGCTGGCCGCTGGCGCGGGAAACACCCCGGCACCCGCTTCGCCGAAGGCTTTCATCAAGGCGCTGTCGTCGAATTCGCCGACGATGCGCATGTGCCGACCCTGCCGCTCCAGCCAGCGCGGCAGGGCGCCATGGAGCGCACTGTCCCGGCCGGGCAGGAGCAGCCGCGCGCCGTCCAGACAAGCGGGGAACTCACCGATCAGCCGCGCGGCGAGCGCCGGTGCCGCCATGAAGGCGAGCGCCGATTCCCCGAGCGGGTGGCTGTAACCCTTGATATCCGTTCCCGGCGGCATGGGCCGGTCGGCGAGCACCATGTCCAGACGGTGGATGGCGAGATCGGCGAGCAGGCGGTCGAGACGATCCTCCTGGCACACCAGGCGCACCGCCTCGGGTAGCTCCAGCACCGGCGCGAGGAGGCGATGGGCGATGAACTTGGGCACCACGTCGGCGATACCAACGCGAAACGTGATGAAGCGCTCCTCGCCGCCGTTCCTCAGCAGTTCCTCCAGCTCGGCACCGGTCTGAAAGATTTCCTCCGCATAGGACTGCGCCAGTCGTCCGGCCTCGGTCAGCTCGAGGCGACGCCCGGCGCGGCGGAACAACGGCACACCGAGTCGTTCCTCGAACTGGGCGATCTGTCCGGAGAGCGTCTGGGGCGTCAGATGCAGACGCTCCGCCGCGCGGATGACGCCACCCGAGCGGGCGACGGCGAGAAAGTAATGGAGGTGCTTGTAGTTGAGCATGGGGCTACTCACTGTTCGTATTTCTCGAAGGTTGCGCTAACTATTATCTGTTTGCCACGAACAGTCAAGGTGCCCACAATTCGCCCTGCCGATGCACCCAACCCCAGGAGGTTCCATGAACATTCAAATCCATGCGCAAGACTTCACCCTGACCGAGGGGCTGCGCGAGCATGTCGCCCGTCGTCTTGCCTTTGCGCTCAATCACGGGCTCGACAGGGTATCGCGGATCGTCGTGCGCCTGTCCGATGTCAATGGTCCGCGCGGTGGCGTCGACAAACGCTGCGCTATCGAAATACGACTCAAGGGCGCCTTGACAGTCGCCATCGAGGACACCGAGGCCGATCTCTACGCCGCCATCGATCGCGTGGCGGAACGAGCCGGACGCACGCTCGATCGGCGGCTGTCGCGCAGTCGCCAGTTCAGCGCCCTGTCGCTTTCCCGCAAGCAACCGCTGATCGCCGAAGCGGAATGAGAGATCGGTCGCAAACTGCTCGGCGCTCTGCTCGACAAACCGGCTGCCAAGGCGTCAGGCAAGACCGGCGGCACCGCCAGCGGCTTGGCCTCCTCCTTCGCCAGCCCCTGTGCGCCGGCTCAGGCGGCCAAAGCGTATTGCACGAGGGGCGAACGATGAGCACCAACGCGTTGTGCGACGCCTTCGCGAGTCGGCTCGGCCCCGCCAGAAAGACGCAGACGCAGACCCAGATGCAGATGCAGACACAGTCTCTGCTGCGGTTTCAACAGACGGCCGCGACGCTTGCTGCTGGCCGGGACATGGCCATGCTCCGCGGCCAACAAGGAGGTCCGGCATGACCGCCAGCATCGACAGTTTCGCCACCGGCCCGATGTGGGCCGGCTTCATCGCCTTCGTCATTGCCATGCTGGCGCTGGATCTGTTCGTCTTCGGCGGCCACAAGTCGCACAAGGTCTCCGTCAAGGAGGCTCTGGCCTGGGTGATCGCCTGGGTCTGTCTGGCGCTTGCCTTCGCCGGCCTGCTCTGGTGGTACCTCAACGGCACGCTGGGCGCCGAGGTGGCGCACAAGAAGACGCTGGAATTCCTCGCCGGCTACCTGATCGAACAGTCGCTGTCGGTCGACAACATGTTCGTCTTCGTCATGATCTTCGGCTACTTCGCCGTGCCGCCCGAGTTGCAGCGCCGCGTACTGCTCTACGGCGTGCTCGGGGCCATCGTCATGCGCGCGGGAATGATCCTCGCCGGCGTCTGGCTGGTGACGCAGTTCGCCTGGATCCTCTATGTCTTCGGCGCCTTCCTGGTCGTCACCGGCATCAAGATGTTGATCTTTGCCGAAGCCGAGCCCGACCTCGAGCGCAACCCGCTCTTGCGCTGGTTGCGCGGGCACCTGCGCATCACGCCGAACTTCCACGGCGAGTCCTTCTTCGTGCGCCAGAACGGCATCCTGTGGGCGACCCCGATGTTCCTGGTCCTGGTGCTGATCGAGGCCAGCGACGTGGTGTTCGCGGTGGACAGCATCCCGGCCATCTTTGCCGTGACGACGGACCCGTTCATCGTGTTCACCTCGAACATCTTCGCCATCATGGGTCTGCGCGCGCTGTACTTCCTGCTGGCCGACATGGCGGATCGATTCCGTCTGCTCAAGTACGGTCTGGCCATCGTGCTGGTCTTCATCGGCGGCAAGATGCTCGCCACGCCCTGGTTCCACATGCCGATCCAGTGGTCGCTGTCCATCGTCGGCAGCATCATCGCCGTATCGGTCGTGGCCAGTCTTGCCCTGTCGAAACCCCATGCTGCCGCCGCTGGAGAAGACGCATGAGCCAATTGCCCGATCTTCCCGTCCCCATCACTTCCGAGCGCGACAACGACGGCCGCCTGGTCGGCCTCGCCTTCGACAGCGTGCCGCCGCCGGCGACGCCGGAAACGAATCCCTGGCTGGTCGCGGTCGACGGCTCGGACAGCGCCCTGCGCGCCGTCGCCCATGCCGCGCAGCAGGCCCAAACCATTAACGCCTGCGCTCTGCATCTCGTGCATGTGCAGCCGTGGCTTTCCAGGGAAGCCGCAGAGGCGAAACTGGCGCACCGCGCCTGGCTGGCCACCGAACGGGCGCGCGCGCTGCTCGACGCGAAAGGACATCCGTGGCGGCTACATGTCGTGATGGGTGACGTTGCCGAGGGAATCCTGCACCTGGCCGGACAGCTTCAGTGCAGCCGCATCGTCATCGGCAGTCGCGGTCTCGGTGTCACGGAAAGCCTGCTGCTCGGGTCCGTAACCAGCAAACTCATGCACCAGGGTGGTCCAGCCTTGGCGGTAGTGCCATGAACATCGCTGTCCTCAGCTTGCACGCGCTGCCGGTCGACGCCGCCCCGCCAGCGCCGATTTCTTGAGAGCCCCTTTCTTCAACCACAGGAGACTGTAATGCACTATCCGAGAACCCAGGACGTCGCCCTGCCGCACGGCGGCGCCGCATCCATCCTCGCCACCAACAAGGTGATCCGCAACACCTACATGCTGCTGTCGATGACGCTCCTGTTCGCCGCCGTCACCGCCGCCGCGTCGGTGGCGCTGAAACTGCCGCATCCGGGCCTGATCATCACGCTGGTCGGCTTCTTCGGCCTGTTGTTCGCCGTCCATAAATTCAAGGACAGCGGCTGGGGGATTCTCTCCATCTTCGCCCTGACCGGTTTCATGGGCTATACGCTCGGCCCCATCGTCAGCCGCTATCTCGGCCTGCCCAACGGTGGCGAAATCGTCATGCAGGCGATGGGCGGTACCGCCGCGATCTTCATCGGGCTGTCGGCCTACGCCCTGACGACGAAGAAGGACTTCAGCTTCATGGGTGGCTTCCTGATGGTCGGCATCCTGCTCGCCTTCCTTGCCGGCCTGGCGGCGATCTTCTTCGAGATTCCCGCGTTGTCGCTGACCGTCTCGGCCGCCTTCGTGCTGCTGATGTCCGCACTCATCCTCTATGAAACGAGCAACATCATCCACGGCGGCGAGACCAACTACCTGCTGGCCACCGTGACCCTGTTCGTCGCCATCTTCAATCTCTTCACCAGCCTGCTGCAACTGCTCGGGTTCATGAGCGGGGACGATTGAGAACGATGTCTGCCCTGATCCAACGCCTGCGGGCACTGGTGCCCAGCCGCGAGCAACTCGCCGCCAACCCCTGGCTGCGCGGACTGGCGCCCTATCTCGCGGATCCGAAGCTGTGGCACTGGTCGCGCCGGGGCGTCGCCATGGGCGTGGCGATCGGCCTGTTCATCGGCTTCCTGATTCCGCTTGCCCAGATCCTGCTCGCCGCTGCGGTAGCGGTGTTCCTGCGCGCCAATGTGGCGGTCGCCGCCGCCGGCACTCTGGTGACCAACCCGCTGACCGTTCCGCCCATCTACTACGCCGCCTATCACCTGGGCGCCTGGGCGACGGGTGCTTCCCCCACAGCAGCGATCTCCTTGGCTGACCCCACCAGTATCGGGGCAAATCTCGGGGCGATCGGCATACCGCTGTTCGCCGGCCTGGCGATCGCGGCCAGCTTCGCCGCCGTCGCCAGTTACCTGCTGATCTCCCAGGTATGGATCTGGCGCGTCTCCACAAAACGACGGAGTGCTCGCCCATGAGGCTGTTTTCGCCGCTCTACCGCCGCGCCATGGTCTGGTCGCGGCATCCGCATGCGCCCTGGTACCTGGGCGGCATGAGCTTCGCCGAGTCCTCGTTCTTCCCCATCCCGCCCGATGTGATGCTGGCGCCGATGTGCCTGGCGAATCCACGCCAGGCGTGGCGTCTCGCCCTGCTGACCACCCTGACGTCGGTGGCCGGCGGGCTCTTCGGCTATGCCATCGGCCACCTGGCCACCGACGCCGTCCTGCCGTGGTTGCAGGACAGCCGTTACTGGCCGGCCTATCAGACCGCCGTCGAATGGTTCGGGCGCTGGGGTTTCTGGGCGGTGTTCATCGCCGGTTTCTCGCCGATTCCCTACAAGATGTTCACCATCGCTGCCGGCGCCCTGTCGATGGCCCTGCTACCCTTCACCCTGGCTTCACTGATCGGGCGCGGCGCGCGCTTCTTCCTCGTGGCTGCCCTGATGGCCTGGGGCGGTGCGCGCATGGAAGCGGCCTTGCACCGCCATGTGGACCGCCTGGGCTGGGCCACCGTCGCGCTGCTCGCGCTGGTCGTGCTGGCGTATCGCTGACATGAGCGCCAAAGCCAACATCAGCGACCTCCCGGCCCCCGACGGGCGCCAGCGGGTACGCGCCTGGATCGAACAGCCGCGTGTGCAGAACTTCATCATCGTGCTGATCCTGCTCAATGCCGCCCTGCTTGGCCTGGAAACCTCGGCCGGCGCGATGGCGGCGGCCGGCGGGCTGATCCTTGGGCTCGATCGTGCCATCCTGGCGGTGTTCGTCGTCGAAATCGTCTTGCGCCTCCATGCCCACCGTGCGGCTTTCTGGCGCGACCCGTGGAGTGTGTTCGACTTCGCCGTAGTCGCCATCGCGCTGGTCCCCGCCATCGGCCCGCTGGCCGTACTGCGCGCCCTGCGCGTGCTGCGCGTGCTGCGTCTCCTGACCATGGTACCGTCGATGCGGCGCGTGGTCGGTGCCTTGCTCGCGGCGATTCCGGGGCTGGGCTCGATCGTCCTGGTGCTGCTGATCATCTACTACGTCTTCGCCGTGATCGCCACCAACCTTTTCGCCACGACCCACCCGGAATGGTTCGGCGACATCGGTCGCTCGCTCTATACCCTGTTCCAGATCATGACTCTGGAAAGCTGGTCAATGGGCATCGCCCGTCCCGTGATGGAGAGATTTCCCTACGCCTGGGCTTTCTTCGTGCCCTTCATCCTGGTCGCCACCTTCACCATGCTCAACCTGTTCATCGCCATCATCGTCAACGCCATGCAAAGCTACAATGAGGCTGAGCAGCACGCTGCAAACGAGGCTGTAGACATGGCGCGCCAACACATCGAAGCCGACCTGCATGCCGAAATGCGCGGCCTGCGCGACGAAATCCGTGAACTGAAAGCGCTGCTGCCGACCACCGCCGCATCGCCACGCTGAACCACAGCCCAAGGAGAAACCATGAAACGCATTGTCCTGTTCCTCGCCACCAACCTGGCCATCGTGCTCGTTCTGTCCGTCACCATGCGCCTCCTGGGTGTCGAACCCTACCTCAACGCCAACGGCCTGAATCTCACCTCGCTGCTGATCTTCGCCGCGGTCATGGGCTTCGGCGGTTCCTTCATTTCGCTCGCCATTTCCAAGTGGTCGGCGAAGAAAGCCATGGGCGTACAGGTCATCGAGACTCCCAGCAACTCGACCGAATTCTGGCTGTTCGAGACCGTGCGCAAGTATTCGGCGGAAGCCGGCATCAAGATGCCCGAGGTCGGCATTTACGACGCGCCCGAGGTCAACGCCTTCGCCACCGGCATGACCAGGAACAGTTCGCTGGTCGCGATCTCCAGCGGGCTGTTGCAGCAGATGTCGAGGAGTGAAGCCGAAGCCGTCATCGGTCACGAAATCGCCCACGTGGCCAACGGCGACATGGTCACGCTGGCGCTGATCCAGGGCGTGGTGAACACCTTCGTCATGTTCCTCTCGCGCGTTATCGGCCACCTCGTGGATCGGATCGTGTTCAAGACCGAGCGCGGCCAAGGGCCGGCCTTCTTCGTCACCATGATCGTTGCCGAGCTGGTGCTGGGCGTCCTGGCCTCGATCATCGTCATGTACTTCTCGCGTCAGCGCGAATTCCACGCTGACCGGGGCGGCGCCAGCCTTGCCGGGCGCCCGAACATGATCGCCGCGCTGGAACGGCTGAACTCGCTGCATCCCGGACCCCTGCCGGACAAGCTGGCTGCCTTCGGCATCAGTGGCGGTGGCGGTGGTGGCATCAAACGCCTGTTCATGACGCATCCACCGCTGGAGGAACGGATCGAGGCCTTGCGTCGGCAAGGAACTGCCTGATAGCGAGAGTCAGGACGACCGAGTCAAAGCAGGCCCGCACCCGGATGACGATCCACGTCGGCGACGTGGCGCTGCGCGAGCGCAATGCCATCCTCGCCGAGTATTCGCCGGAGCCGACCGGCGCGTCCGTCCAGTACGAGCTGCTGCGCAGGACGGCGCCCTACCTGACGCCGGCCGTCGATGCGCCGGACGCCGCCTTCAGCGTCGTGCTCTTCGGCAAGGACGTCAGGCCGCCGCCGCGCTGCTTTCTGGCGTGGCCGCCGTTGTGGGCCGACAAGGTGAACGAGGGCGCGCTGCGGCAGAAGCTGCCGGTCGACGGCCACCCGCGGGGCGTGTACCGGATGGCCGCACCGTCGCCGCACGATAAGGCGTTCTACGAGGCGTTCGCCATCCGCGCCGGCGACCGCATGTGGCTCGACCCGAACGACCGGTGACGATTTAGTAAAGGCATGCCATGAAGACGATGACCACGCGGGCGCTCGCCGCCTCGGCAGCTCTGCTCCTGGCCGGCTCGCTCCTGGCCGCCGAGGGGCCGCCACCCCCGCGCCGGGAGCGCGTGGCCTTCGCCCAGGGCGCATCGTCGGCGACGATCAAGGGCAGCTTGAAGGGCTACGCCGAAGTCGACTACCTGGTACGGGCGGCGGCCGGCCAGACGCTGCAGGTGAAGCTGCAGGGGAGCAACCTCCAGAACTACTTCAACGTACTTCCCCCCGGCTCGGCCAACGCCGCGATGTACGCCGGCAACATGAGCGCGGAGCAGTCCTGGTCCGGCGTCCTGCCGGCCGACGGCGACTATGCGATCCGCGTCTACCTGATGCGTCCGGCGGCGCGCCGGAACGAGTCGTCGAAGTACGCGCTGAGCGTGGCGGTGACCGGCAAGCCGCTGCCGCCACTGTCCGCGGCGAGCGACGCCAAGGTCGCCGGTAAGGCGTACCACGCGACGGCCAGGGTGCCGTGCACGCTGCCCTACCAGCCGGACGTGAAGGCGTGCGACGCGGGCGTCATCCGCCGCGGCAACGACGGCACCGCCACCTTCGAGGCGATCGGTAGCAGCGGGGTGCAGCGGCGCATCCTGTTCGTGCAGGGCAAGCCGCTGGCCGCCGACACGATGGATCCGGTGACGGCCACGCGGCAGGGCGACGTAACGGTGGTCAAGGTCAGCGACAACGAGCGCTACGACATTCCCGATGCCTTCCTCAATGGCGGCTGAGATTGATTCGCTGCTCCGGGAGGAGACGCTCGCGCACTTGGCCGATCTGTCGCCCCTGGTCGCAGAAGGGTATGATGTACAAAATACTGCACAGCTTGTGCGGCACAGGAGGTCACAATGGGTATTTCCGCAAGCGACGTCATCCCGCTCTCGTACGCGCGAGCGAACTTCTCCGAACTGGCTGACGAGGTCAAGGGCGGCGCCGAGAAGATCATTACCAAGAACGGCGAGAGTTACATTGCCTTGATCGACGCCAACCGTCTGGACTACTACCACCAACTGGAGCGTGAGCGCATTCATCTCTTGCTGATCGACGAGGCTTCCAGGGGACTCGACGACGTTGCTGCTGGCAAGGTGAAGGACGCCCGCAGCGTGATCCAGGCCATCAAGCGCCGTCGCAGCGCCTGAGTCGCAGCCGGGACTGCTTGTGCCGAAAGAACCTGTCGTCAAAGTCACGGCGAATTTCGAGCGCAACCTTGAGGGCATCGAACTATTCCTGGCCGAAGCAGAAGCGCCGCACGCCTTCGACGGCTTGCTGGATGAACTGCTCGCCACGGTGATTCCCAACCTTGAGCGCTTTCCCGAAATGGGCAGGCCATTCCTGGCCCGCCAACCGCGTTCGGTCGAGACCACCAATGCACTGGCAGCGCTGCGGACAAAGTTGTCGGCACTGACAGCGGACGCAGAAGCCTTACGCGAGTACGTCCTCAAGGACTACGTGCTGCTCCACGCGCCGATTGGCGGAGCGATCTACGTGCTCGCCATCAGGCATCAGCGGCAACTTTCCTTCGACTTCGAAGGCCATTGGGCAAGATAGGCTGACGCCAAGCAGCTCGACGCCGCCCTGTTCGCAACCGGCAAGCCGCAACCCGCAACCCAAGGGCGCCCGCCAGCCACTCAAGCCATCGCCGCCGGCAACCCGGTCCACACGATTCCCGCCGGCAGGCTGGCGCGGCCGATGCGACCCTGGAAACCGCGTAGCGGCAGCGCATAGCAGCGCACATCGTCGGCGCGCGGGTCGATCAGCTCGCCGATCTCTTCCAGGCAGCAATCCTTGTCGGCTTCGCTGCCGATGAGCAGGAAGATGCTGTATTCGAGCGGCGTCGCATGCCGGCACATCCGGCGATGGATGCGCAGCAGGCGGCGCGGCTCGCTGATGTCGTAGCCGATCACGAAAGCCAGCGCCGACCTCTCAGAAGCCATCGCCCGTCTCCTCGTCGGCAACGCCGGCATCCGCAGCGGGGTCGCCGATCGGCGGCGAGCAGGGCGCCTCGACCGCAGCCGCCTGCATGATCGCGCTCGCCACGTCCGACACACTCTCGGCGAGCAGCTTGCGCAGGCGCGCGGCGACCTCCTCCCATTCGCCGTAAAAGCGCGCGCGTCCGGCCTTGCCGAGCAGGCAGCCGCTCTCGGTCGTCGAGAAGCCCTCGGCGCGCAGCTTCTCCGAGCGAAACAGCATCAGCGCGTGCCGATCGACCTCGACGCGCAGCGGCTCGACGAGGTCGCAGGCCAACGACTCGCGACCGAAGTCGAGCGCGTGATAGAAGCCGACGAAGGGATCCAGCCCGGCGCCGTAGAGCGCCAGCACCGCCTCGGCGTGCAGCAGCGTGTAGCCGAGCGACAGCATCGCGTTCACCGGATCGCGCGGCGGCCGGCGGTTGCGACCGCTGAACTTCAGGCGCTCCGGCAGCAGATCGGCAAAGCCCTCGAAGTACGCCGCCGCGCCAGCGCCTTCGAGGCCGCGCAGCGACCCGAGCGAGCCTTGCTCGTCTACCGCCGCGATGCTCGTCGCCAGGCGCCGCAAGCTCAGCGTCAGCAGGTAACGCGAGTGCGGCTCGCTGTCCCGGCGCTCGGTCAGGAAAGTGGCTTGCGCGCGCAGCTTCGCCTCGACGATCGCGCGCGCAAAGCGCAGACAGAAATCGCCATCGAGCGACAGCCGGTATTGCGCCACCCGCCGCGCCGCGTCGTTGTGCGGGCGGCCGAGCAACATCGTCGGCACCGCCTTGCGGCCGGAGAGGACGACCACGCCGATGCCGCGCTCGCCGAGTTTGCCGAGCAGCGCCGACGACAGCGTCACGTCGCCGCGCATGAACACCCGCGACAGCGGCGCGAGCGGCACGGTGCCGATGCGCTCGCCGTTCTCGTAGAAGACCAGCGCCTCGCCGTCGGCCTTCAGCGTCACGCCGCGTCGATCCACATACAGGCTTGTCATCGCTTCACTCCCGCAATCAAACGATCAGAAAAACATCGACCGGCGGCTGTATCGCCCGCCCCAGCATGTCGCGCGTCATGCGTGGATCGAGCTGAAAGATGTGCACCCGGTCTTCGCCGGGATCGATCAGCTCGCCCAGCGTGAGCCGGACCTCGCGCAACTCGGCCGCCGTCAGCCAGCACTCGAAGAACGACTTCTGGCCGCCGATCTTGTAGGCCATGAGGAATTTGTGCACGCGCCGCCGGATCTTCGTCTCGCAGACGTCGTAGCAGACCAGGAACAGGGTTCGCGCCGCATCACTCATGCCGCCACGATAGGCCGCCTGGGCGTCGATGTCAGGCGCGGCAAGCTTGCCGGAGTGGGTGGGCGTGCAGGAGAGGGGGCGTCACGACGCCGCAAGAGCGGGAGCGAATTTCGCCGCCAGCGCAGGCGGCGCTCCGTGCATCAGAACCCGGCAACCTGCGGCGACACGTCACGTGGTCCCGCGCAAGTACCTATCGACGTGAATATCGTCGAACGAACACAGCAGCCCACCCCGTTCCGTACGTTCGATGAGGCCCAGGGTCACCAGGACGCCGACGTCCTGGTGAACGCGCTTCACGTCGCGCTCCAGTCGCTGCGCCAGTTCTCGTACGGGCACTTCCCCCAAGCCCTGCAGAATAGGCAGGATGCCCCAGCGGCGATCCGTCAGCCTCCCAGAAAATGCCGACGGCGGAAGTGCGTCAGGACCCCGCCAGATCACCATCTGAATCTTCGTTCCATCGTCGAGATCAATCGACGCATCAATATGGTGCGTGATTCTATCGCCGACATGGATCGCTTCATCATCGCGATGGAGTGGTCCATCTTCATGATGGAGTGGTGCATCAAGATGGTGCGTCGTTCCGTTTCGGCGATTGATCAGCGCATTACGGTGGTGCGTCGTTCCATGTTTGCCATGGAACGATCCATCGTCGGCAAGGAATCGTGGCTCTTCGGCAATCCGCCATGCGTTGCGGTGATCCATCGTTGGCTGCCGTCGATCGGCGGGCGACTGGCGCCGCCGCGCCGGTGCGCCATTGGCGGTGGCGGTGCCCTGCGGCGAGTGCGGCGACGGCCCGGAACAGCGCGTTGCTCACGTGTCCAGGCCAGGCCGCTCGCGTCAGCCGGGTGCGGCGACCTTTCTGGCCCTGCGCGCGAAGCGGCGGCCGAGGTCGTCCAGTGTCTCCTCGAGCGCGCCGGTGCCGACGTTATGGACCTTGGCGTACTGGTAGACCAGCAAGGCCGCGGCGTAGGCTTCGCTACCGGCAGCAAAATAGGTGTCGTCGACCTTGCGCAGCAACGTCTGAACGGCGTGGTGCAGCGGGTAGATGTCTTCGACCAATTCAACATCCGCACGGAATTCTGCGAGGCTCAAGCTCGCGGGCAGGATTTCAGGGTGCGCCTCGGCAACGGCAAGCGCCTTGACGACGAAGGAGCGATTCATTTCACCGAACTTCGGCATCGCCGCCCGTTCTTCGGTGCTCAGGTTGATCAGGAAAGGCAGGGCTTCGGCCAGCGTGGCCAGAGCCGCTTGCGCCTTCTCGCGCTGCTCGGTGGTGAAGACGGCGTCAATACGATTGGATGGCATGAGTTCTCTCCTTGGGTTCATCAGCACGAAACCATTTCGCGCTGCGTGGCATTAGAAGGGAGTGTCTCACGGCCTGTCAAGAGCGGGACGAGAGGTGGGAAATGGCCGCGTTCAGCGTCTTTGGGGGGTCGATGAATCCGTAGCGCCATCCGCGAGGCGACGGTCTTCCGCTATTCCGGCCCATCTCGTGTTTCTGCTATCTGCAGGAAGCCCGCTCTTGGGCACGCCCTGCGCGACACGCTCGGCCAGTTCCGTCGCAACCAGCGCGCAAGTCGATACGTCAGACGACGGACTCTGCTGGCAATCCTCGTGATTCCAGGGCGGCTTGGTGACTCCCACAGACTGCGTCGACTGATCTACCCAAGTGGTCTCAATCCCTTTGATTTCAGGGCTGGTTACTGACTCAAACAGCTTCATGTCATGGGAACAGGCTGCGGGTCTCAATCCCTTTGATTTCAGGGCTGGTTACTGACCTGGCTCGCACGTCGCCAGCACGCCTTGGGTTAGTCTCAATCCCTTTGATTTCAGGGCTGGTTACTGACAGATTCCACTGATTAAGGAATATCTCCTCTCACGGTCTCAATCCCTTTGATTTCAGGGCTGGTTACTGACTCAAATCTGCAATAAGGAAAACTGGAAGGCTCGTCTCAATCCCTTTGATTTCAGGGCTGGTTACTGGCACATCCTGGCAAGCGGCATGACGCAATCCGAGTCTCAATCCCTTTGATTTCAGGGCTGGTTACTGACGGCTATTTGGTCAATTCAAAGGCATTGGCCGAAACGTCTCAATCCCTTTGATTTCAGGGCTGGTTACTGACCTTCTCTATACAGCAGTGACTCGGGCAGCAGAGTCTCAATCCCTTTGATTTCAGGGCTGGTTACTGACTGATACAGGAAGGAGTATAGAATGGACGTAGATCGTCTCAATCCCTTTGATTTCAGGGCTGGTTACTGACTCAGAGCGGAAACCTGAAGATGAGTAACGTGGCATCGGTCTCAATCCCTTTGATTTCAGGGCTGGTTACTGACGGCCAGCGGCGTTGATCAGGCCGTCGCATTCAGGGTCTCAATCCCTTTGATTTCAGGGCTGGTTACTGACATTGCACAGATTGCACAGGCTGCACAGATTGTAAGGTCTCAATCCCTTTGATTTCAGGGCTGGTTACTGACCGGCGTTATCTTTTCCGTCAATGCGGTTGTTCTTGTCTCAATCCCTTTGATTTCAGGGCTGGTTACTGACGGAAGACCCAACTAAAGAAGAGGCGCTGGCCAGTCTCAATCCCTTTGATTTCAGGGCTGGTTACTGACGGCGGTGACCACTACATCACGCTATCTGTGCAGTCTCAATCCCTTTGATTTCAGGGCTGGTTACTGACTGGACTCGGCGGCAAAGACCAGACGCGGGCCGAGGTCTCAATCCCTTTGATTTCAGGGCTGGTTACTGACAGAAACGGGAGCCAAGACCATGACCACTACCGCGAGTCTCAATCCCTTTGATTTCAGGGCTGGTTACTGACTCAGAAACGTTCTTCAGCGGCGTGCTCTTTCGCTGTCTCAATCCCTTTGATTTCAGGGCTGGTTACTGACGTGGAGTCGCTTGAAGGCCAGGTTGCGAAGTTGCGGTCTCAATCCCTTTGATTTCAGGGCTGGTTACTGACAAACCATCGCACACATACGAAAGGATACAGCGAGTCTCAATCCCTTTGATTTCAGGGCTGGTTACTGACGGCTGTCTCTTGTCAAGCCGACGCGCAGCAATCGTCTCAATCCCTTTGATTTCAGGGCTGGTTACTGACGTATGTTCAAACGAATAATCGAAGAGCTGGTTTCGTCTCAATCCCTTTGATTTCAGGGCTGGTTACTGACGGAGAATCTTCCAATGAAGGTTCTTGTTTCTTTGTCTCAATCCCTTTGATTTCAGGGCTGGTTACTGACGGAACTGGGAGAAGCGTTGGCGTTCCAAGGTACGTCTCAATCCCTTTGATTTCAGGGCTGGTTACTGACCAAGGCATGGCGTACGCACCATGCGGAAAACCTCGTGTCTCAATCCCTTTGATTTCAGGGCTGGTTACTGACGCTGAGAAGGCGCGTGTAGTGTCCGTGTCAGGGCAGTCTCAATCCCTTTGATTTCAGGGCTGGTTACTGACGAGCGTGTCAAGCTGTGCGGCCGCTGTATCCCGCGTCTCAATCCCTTTGATTTCAGGGCTGGTTACTGACCCTGCGAGATTGCCGCACCGAGAGGGTGGCAACGTCTCAATCCCTTTGATTTCAGGGCTGGTTACTGACAGAGCTTCGCCAGGATGTTGATTGGGCGTACCTGGTCTCAATCCCTTTGATTTCAGGGCTGGTTACTGACAAATGGCTTTTGTATGCGTGGCACCTATTGACGAGTCTCAATCCCTTTGATTTCAGGGCTGGTTACTGACCCAATCGCTGATCGAGGACTGAACCATGAGCACACGTCTCAATCCCTTTGATTTCAGGGCTGGTTACTGACATTTCGACTTGGCTTGATAGTCCATTATAATGTCTCAATCCCTTTGATTTCAGGGCTGGTTACTGACACGACGACAAACAGCGCACGGCGCACGGATTTCAGTCTCAATCCCTTTGATTTCAGGGCTGGTTACTGACAGTTTGAAGCCCTCGTTGTCGAATCCAAAGCCGCCGTCTCAATCCCTTTGATTTCAGGGCTGGTTACTGACGGTTGGAAAATGCTGCAAAGGAAAAAGCCGCACTCGGTCTCAATCCCTTTGATTTCAGGGCTGGTTACTGACCGAGGTTGTGCTTTACCGGTGCGTGCCGATCGGGTCTCAATCCCTTTGATTTCAGGGCTGGTTACTGACGACGATCGAGCAAGAGGCGATCGATCTGGAAAGTCTCAATCCCTTTGATTTCAGGGCTGGTTACTGACCCGATTGGTATTGGCATGGCCATGGGCTACGGGTCTCAATCCCTTTGATTTCAGGGCTGGTTACTGACCGCATTCGGCCCAGCAAGGGCTGCCGCCTTCAGGTCTCAATCCCTTTGATTTCAGGGCTGGTTACTGACAGCCGTGTCTCGCACGGCCGCACGAGACACTTTGTCTCAATCCCTTTGATTTCAGGGCTGGTTACTGACGGTGAAGACCGTTGCACCTGCCGCTGCCGCTGACGTCTCAATCCCTTTGATTTCAGGGCTGGTTACTGACATCAATTGGTTCCCGTTAGCGAGCGGGTATCTATTCCGTCTCAATCCCTTTGATTTCAGGGCTGGTTACTGACTGCGCTGTATGCCACAGAGCCAAACAGGGAATTTTCGTCTCAATCCCTTTGATTTCAGGGCTGGTTACTGACGTCGGCACGTGGTGCATCAGATCGGGCAACGGGGTCTCAATCCCTTTGATTTCAGGGCTGGTTACTGACCCGGCAGTGGCGTCCCCTACTCGACCCTGACCGTCTCAATCCCTTTGATTTCAGGGCTGGTTACTGACCTATTTGCTATGTCTAATATGGTTACCGTTTCCGAGGTCTCAATCCCTTTGATTTCAGGGCTGGTTACTGACTGCCGGGCTCGGCGAAGGCAAGCACATTGCGCAACGTCTCAATCCCTTTGATTTCAGGGCTGGTTACTGACCTCGTCACCATTTCCGTAGCCGAACGGTTGAGCAGCGTCTCAATCCCTTTGATTTCAGGGCTGGTTACTGACGTGCAGAAGCGATCACATGATGCCTGGGCCGCCGCGTCTCAATCCCTTTGATTTCAGGGCTGGTTACTGACTCCTCGCGCTGGCTCGCACGTCGGCGGCGCGCCTTGGTCTCAATCCCTTTGATTTCAGGGCTGGTTACTGACCTCTGGTGTTTTGCCGAGCCGACCGGCCAGGATGTGTCTCAATCCCTTTGATTTCAGGGCTGGTTACTGACAAAAAAATGCCTGAAATGCGGGTTCAAATTCCTGAGTCTCAATCCCTTTGATTTCAGGGCTGGTTACTGACTCTGCTGCGAGCGCCGGCCGGCGCCGCATGCAACGTCTCAATCCCTTTGATTTCAGGGCTGGTTACTGACTCAAAGGCCGCGCAAACTGAGCCGGTCAGCCCTGGTCTCAATCCCTTTGATTTCAGGGCTGGTTACTGACGCAAGGGCTGCCGCCTACCAGGCCTCGGAATTGCCGTCTCAATCCCTTTGATTTCAGGGCTGGTTACTGACCAACAATGCTTTACGGATGCGAACTCCCCGAGGAGTCTCAATCCCTTTGATTTCAGGGCTGGTTACTGACTCGCGCTTCCTTTGCTGCCAGGATCCGGAGTCGCGGTCTCAATCCCTTTGATTTCAGGGCTGGTTACTGACTGGCTCAGCCGGGTGCGTCAGACAAAAATTCGGTCTCAATCCCTTTGATTTCAGGGCTGGTTACTGACGTGTACGACGACATCCAAGGCGGCCCGGAAGGCGTGTCTCAATCCCTTTGATTTCAGGGCTGGTTACTGACCACTCGCTAATCCTCTGCCGGAACAGATTATTTTTGTCTCAATCCCTTTGATTTCAGGGCTGGTTACTGACGCATATAAACGGGCTGCGCACGGCAAACGGGTCTCAATCCCTTTGATTTCAGGGCTGGTTACTGACACACCCACAGCAGCCGCGGCGGCACGCATGGCGGAGTCTCAATCCCTTTGATTTCAGGGCTGGTTACTGACAGACCGACACCGGCCAGGCGGAACCTGGGGCGAGACGTCTCAATCCCTTTGATTTCAGGGCTGGTTACTGACGTAGCGCTGGCCATGATGGGAGTAACGCAAAAATTGTCTCAATCCCTTTGATTTCAGGGCTGGTTACTGACTGCACCTACGGGATTCTGGCTTGCCTTTCAAACACTTGGCGGAGGCGTTCGCAGCTTTTCTCCTCGGCCTCGGAGATGTCTCCTGGCACGCGCTGCGCGAGCTTGTATCCGCCAAGTCCGAAAGCCGCTTCTTTACCGACGTGCAACCACTCTCCAAGCTGTAGCAGCGGCGCGAAGGGGGCCAGTTTACCCTCGAAGTGCCAGGTGCCGACGACACCGCCAAGGCTCATCTTCTGCCGCTGTCGTGACGAGAAGCGGGTCCAGTCGAGCCAGGCCAGGTTTTTCTCGTCGCGAACACTTGCGCAGGCAGTGCCCAGGGCTGCGAAGTCTTCCACCAGGGGACCCGCAGAATGGAACTCGGCAAGCAGACTGGCACGGCGGGCCAGAGCCATGAGCAGTGTTCGTGCCTGCAGCTTTTCGGGTGGCAGGGCATGGCCGTTCTGCTGCAGCCGCAAAGGCGTCTCGAAGCGGAGTGTGGCGGTGCTGGCCAGCCCATCGTCTGCTTGGCCGACAAGGGGAATTACCTGCGCATGCGCGGCGATCGTGCCGATCTCCGGGCGGTGGATTTCCTCATCGCCGGTCGCGCTGCAATGGACGACGCGAACGAGATCCGCCGTGCCGTCACCGGCGCCGACGCCACGCCCGAGCGCTCGTCGCCAGGCGAGGATGATCAGCGGCAATTCCTGCAGCGCCCGGCCGATCAGGACGTGGTGAAAAGTCAGCGTCTCGCCGGCGGCGAGCACGCGGCTGCCCCAGGCCGGCGGCTCGATGACGTAGGGGGCCGGAATCTGCGAGAACTTCTGCAGGCTGTGCGCCGCCGGTGGCGGCGGCGCGAAAATCGCCGGATACGGGCATGAACCGATAAGCGGGCAAGCGGCACATTCCTTCTGCCGAGTCATGCAGGCGAGTTGCCGCAGCGCATGGCCGAAGGCGCCGCGCAACATCGAACCCGAATAGTCGGGCAGCCGAATCGGCTGCCGGGCCTGGAATTCGAAGCGGTAGCGGGCGACCGGGAAGGAGGCCGCACGGCTCAGCAGGTGCGCAGTGTTGATGCCTTGCTGGTACTTGGGTTGCTGCTCGGCGCGGAGGTTGGCGGACGGTTCGAGTTCCATGCGGGTCTGTCTCATCGGCTAGAAAAGCTTGTTGCGCAGTTCTTTGAGGAGCTTGCGCAGGCTGCTTTCGTCGGCGATTATCTTGGCGCTCTCGTCTGCCTGCTCCCCATGCGATCGGACGCCGTGCGCTAGAGCATTGCGCAGGTTCTTGAGCTGCGCGGCCGCCGGTGTTGTCTTTCTGACATTGTCGAAGGCGTCGTCGCGTTCCTTGGGGTCGGTGTCATTACATTTCGCGGCGAAGCAGGTACGAGTGACGAAAGACTCGTACAGGAAGGTGGCGGCGCGCAGATAGTCGCTCCGTTTGAGGTAGGCGTCGGCGAGGGAGAGTTCACGGTCGTGGCGCGTTGGCCCGCGAAACCAGCCGATGCGCTCCTTTAGCGTTTCGCGGAAAAGTCCGCCGAGTGGGCCGTCGTGGATCTCGATCGAAGGAAACACTCTCCTCAGGTTCTTCACTGCGAGTTCCGGATTGCTGGTGCGTTCGCAGTAAGCGGCGTCGGCCAGCAACTTGGCGCGCCCCTCGGGCATGTCGTCCTTGACGAGCAGCGGCTCGAAGACACCGTAGTCCCCGTCCTTGTCGTAGGTGGCCAGTGCGTCGACCCAGTCGAGCATGGCCAGCAAACCGCCAAGCCTGAGCACTGGCGTTTCGCCTTCAGGCGGCGTCATCTCCAGCGCGCCATAATAGATTTCCTCGACTTCGACGCGAACGACTCTTCCCAGATAGCGTGCGGCCACCAGCGCGAGCATCGGCAGGTGGCGAAAGCCGTGCGTGACATCGATCCAGAGGCGCTCGCCGGGCTGTAGGACGGCCGCCAGGCGACGCAGGATCTCGGCTTGTTCGGCCCCGTCGCGGGCATAAGGGATAAGCAGGCAGTCGACGGGGATGCCGAGCCGTTTGGCGAGTTGCAGGCGCGGCAGGTTGAGGAGGTGCTCACTGACGTTCCCGGCGGCGACAGCGTCAATCAGGGGCAGCATGGCGTCGCCCTCGACACCTTCGCGGTCGAAGAAGATTTCCCACATGCTGCTGGGCGTGCCCAGCAGAATCAGGCGATCGGGTTTCAGAAACTTGGTCAGGGCCAGTCCGAAGAATGTCTCGGCGTACGCGACATCGGCATTGAAGCGGTAGGTGGCCGTGCGGTAGCCCTTCCGCGGGTCGCCCTTGCCAAGAAAACTGATAAGTGTGGTCATGGTCATGCTCCGGGTTGCCGATCGTCGAAAGTGATCAATCTAGTTACTCGCCTTTTGGCTGTCAGCCCACTTTGGCGGACGCAGCTCATGATTCCAGCGCGTTCAGCCAGGCCTGAAACTCCTGCTTACGCTCCTTCTTGCCTGGCCAGCCGGTCCACTTGATGACTTCGCGTAGCAGCGCGGCGGCCTCACGGCGCGCGGTCTGGTCTTGCCATTCCACAGCCTCCTGGAAGAGTTTCAAGCGTTCCTGGTCGATCGGTGAACCTGGCTGGTACTTTGGTTTTGCCTTCGCAGTATCGAAAGCGCTGCGCAAGACAGCGATGCGGCCACGGGCAACCTCCAGTTCCTGCTCTTCCGGCGAGAGTTGCGCGCGGCGCGCCGCCTCGGCTGCTGCTGCTGCCTGCTGTCGCGATTGATCCTCCACGCGCCGCCGCTCGTCCGCAGCCGCGGGATCTTCGGCCAGCGCGCCGTAGCCGACTGTGGTCTTGGCACCGAAACCCAGCCAGGTAAAGGCGTGTTCGATGATCCGGTCGAGGGTGGCCTTCCAGTCGGGGCACTCTGCCGGCAGGCGTGCTGGATCGCAGGTGAGTACGAAGCGGAAGGCAGAGCGCGCGGGGACAGCCAGAAAGGGAATCGGATTGGGTTTGCCGGCGTCGTGTGGCGTGCCCTTGTTCTGGTAGTAGTCGCCGAAGTGGGGTGTCATGATCTCGACGACAAGGCTGTCCCCGAACGGCTGCGGACAGACATCCCAGCAGGTCAGCGCGCCACGCAGCGCGTCGGCGCCTTGCAGTTCCTGGCCGAAGAGCACGTCGATCAGCGGTTGCGTGATCGCTGCATCGCCGTCGTCCCGCAACTCGTTCGCTGCCTGACGCAGCACGCCCTTGACGCCGCTGCCGGCGAGGTAGGGCAGGCCGTAGGGCGAGATGAAAGCGAAGCCGTTGTCGACCGGGTGTTCGAGTCCGAGTCCGGTGGCGAAGGGTGCTGTCGACACGGCGTCGATGATGTGGCGCTGCGGTTCTGGCAGAGTCATGGCGAGGGCGTGCTGGCGGCGGCGTAGTGCGCCAAGGACCGGGAGGGCATCGCCGAGGGCCAGGCACTGACCTAGCGCCTCGGCTTTGCCGTTCTTGGCGATTTGCCAGTTATCCTGCTGCCAGATCTCGAAATAGAGATTGAAGCGGTGGCCGGGCGGACAATGGCGGAAGCCGGCGGCGGCCTTGACGACGTATTCGGGAACGGCGGCGACGTTCATCGTGCGTCCTTCACGGCGTCGGCAAACTGGCGTAGCCACCGGAGCATGGCCAGCGTTTCGTCAGTGGCGCGCATCAGACGCTGTGCGTCGGCCTTGAAAAACTCGTTCATCGCCAATGCGAAATCGGCGGGGACGATCTGACGCTTTGCCAGCCAGCCGAGCACGTCTTCGAGAAGGACCGATGCGGCACGTTCGTTGCTGCCGGTGCGGGAGCGGTAGTAGGCGAGTGTCGCCATCAGCCCGTTGCCCATGATCAGTGCGGGAGCGCCCTTGACCATCTCGCGGTAGCCGTCAACCACGGTGTTGCGGTTCGCACGTTCCCAGGCGTATTGCGCACGCCGTTGGTCGAGGGTGTTCATTGGCGATCTCCCGAGGCGGCATGGATGACAAGCAGGCCGCGGCCGGTGGTGGCGTCGCCGCCGACCTGCAGCAGGTGGTCGTGCAGCCCGCAGCGCTCGCCCTGGTCATGGAGCACGGCGGCGAGCACGCGGTCGGCGTCGTAGAGGTCGTCCTTGCCGGGGCCTTTGCGGCGCTCGACACTGGCGAGCAGCAGACCGACGAGCAGCGACTCGGGTGGCAGGTTCTCGGTGTAGAACAGCGCGCCGTCGGCCGCCGCACCGGTCTTGTCGTCGATTCTGACGTGCGCTTCGATAACCGTCGCATTGCGGACGAAGTGCCCGAAATCCGTGTCCGAGAGCACGACGAGGTCATTCTTCAGTTTGTTGCGAAAGAACTCGTGCTCGGCACCGGGTGGCAGAGCATTCGTGGCCAGCCAGTCGGCGACGACGGTGACTTCCGCATCCGCTGCCGCGGCGAAATCGAACACTTCCAACAGCAGGCGTTTGTCGGACAGGATGGCCGCACTTGCAAGCCGAGCCTTGCCTTCGTCGACGCTTGGTACGGCCCATGCCGCAGTGCTTCCGGCGAGGCGTTTGAGTCGAGCCAGAGCGCTCGGGCAGGTGGCGTGGACGAAGGTGTTGCGCAGCGAGCGCACCGGGAAGGTGACCAGTGTGGCATCGCTGAAGGCGATCGCGCCGGCATGGTCGGAGGCGTTGCGCTCGGGTCCGAACAGGCGGCTGATCAGCTCGTTATCCTGCCAGGTACGCGTGAAGTGGTGCCGCACGGCGCCCTTCAGGCCGGATCCGGCGATCAGCGGATGGCCGGTGTGGACTTCGCGCTGAATGGGGTTGTCGATGACGCCGATCGCCTGACCGGCGCCCATGTGGACGGGGCTGACGCAGGAGTAGAAAACGAGTTGCTGGGCTTCGAACATGGAGATGGCCTTTCGTCGAGGATCAGGTTGCAGCGGTGGCATTGAATTGGCGAGTCGGGAGCGAAACAGCAGTCACGGTGTGTTTCTCCTCCAAAGTCCGAGCCAGGCGCGGTTGAAGCCTTCCGCGCGGCGTTGTCGGTCAGGATTATCGCCCCACAGGCCGCCAGCCACCCATTCGGCAAGCTTGCCGACATCGCCGGCAAAGTCGTCGAACCAGTACACGCTGCCGGCCGGGGCCGCCCGTTGGGCGGTCTTGGGCTGCTGCCGCACGAGATCCCAGCCGGAGATGGTGTCGAAGCGCGGGACGGCGGCGCAGGCAAGGCGCGCGGAGAAGCCGTCGCCTTGCAGTCGGTACTCCCCCGCGGAGCCGCAGCGCGTGACACCTTCCGGTAGCCAGCCGCCGGCGAATAGGCCAGGCGTCGCGAGGATGATCCGGAAGCAGCGGCTGGTCGTGATTTCTTGCGGGGGTACAACGGGTGCGGTGAAGGCAATAGCGAGGTAGCTTGCACCCTTGCCGTCGCCACCGAGTCGCAGGTGACCTGATTTCGGCAACTGGCCAGCGTCTCCCTCGCAGCCGACGAGGAAGCCGACGGCCTGGTCGAGGGCGATCGCTTCGCTGGTATAGAGCGCGCCATCGGCGGCCGTTCGCGAGCCGTGGTCGAGAGCGATGCCCAGCCGGGTTTCGCGTTTGAAGAGATCGGCGCTGCTCAGCGTGCGCGCCGGCAGTTCGCCGCGCAGGTACGCAGCCAGGCCTGTGGCGTCGAGCCAGCGGCCGGCCTGTGGCTTGGCCTGCCTGGCGATACGCAGGTGGGCGACGAGAGGCAACTCGCCGCTTGCCGTGCAGCCGGCCGACGGGGCAGTCGGCTGAAGGGCGACCAGCGATGCGACACCGGGGGCGTCGAAGGCGACGAGGTCGGCCGGCAGCGGCACGATCGCGCGCAGCGAACCGGCACCGGCACCGGCACCGAGAATTGCGAGTGACAGCCAATTGATGGCAAAGCTGCCGGGCGCGTCACGGCTGCCGAGCACCGCGCCCAACTCGCCGGTGAGGCGGTCGCCGGCATGCGCGAAGCTCGCGAGTTGGCCCGCGTCCTTGCCGAGCAGCGCCGCGCGGAAGGCGCCGGCGAAGCGCGACGGCCAGGGCGGCATGACGGCTTCGCCGTGCTGGCCGTCGCCGCCGAAAGACTTGTTGCCGCGGATCATCAGCACGTCGAGCGGCTGAACGAAGTGGTAGAAGGGCGTCGGTACGCTCATCAAAATGCTCCTGCTTGTGTACCCGCGTGGCCGAAGGCGCGGCCGTTGCGGGCGAAGAATTCGGCGGTGACCAGCAACTCGCCGAGGACGCGCGTCGTTTCCGACGGCCTGGCACTTTCGCGACAGGCCAGGTCGACGAACTCCCTCGCGTGCTGCACCACGCCGCCCTGTCTTGCGATCTGCCAGGCCAGATTACTGGCCAGCATGTCCCGCCAGGCTTCGTCGCTCATGCCGTCGCCGCCACGTTCCGGCAGGCCGGACAGCCATTCGAGGGCGTTGTACACGGCGCGTCGCGAAACCTGGGGCTGCGCCAGTGTTTCGGCGAAGCGCAGCAGTAGTCCCAAGGCGGTATCGGCCAGCAGCGGTGCCGCGGGCGTTGGCCCTCCTGCCTGCGCCATCGCCCAGAAGCGGCTGGTGACGCCGACTTCCCCGCCACCACGTTTGATGACGCGCAGGCAGAAGGCGTTGCGGCCATGCGTCTTGGCCGCCGCTTCGGCTCGACGCAACTCGCGCAGCACGGCCGACAGCGGCGACTGGTGGTGGGCGATCACCGCGCCGATACTGGCGCTGGCACGGCTGCCCATCATGGGCATCAGGCGGCCCTTGAGGCGGGCGTAGCCCTTCTTGAGTTGCAGTCCCTTGACGTCGATGTCGCCCGGCAAGCCACTCAAGTCGGCGCTGCCGCTCCAGGCGGCGCGCAGCAGGAGCATCGCCGGCAGCAGATCGTCGACCGAGAGCATTGCCAGGACATCGTCGCCGCCGGCGTAGAGCAGCTTGCCTTTGCAGACGTTTTCGACGATGTGTCGGGCGACGTGCGTCGAGAAATCGTTGAGCGCGGCGGATATGGCGGCGTGGCGAGCCGGGGAGGGGGGCCGTGATGAGTCCAGATAGGCGGCCACCGCTGGGTCGCCACGGAATGGGTCGAGCGACGCGCGTACCTGCGGGTGCCAGGTGGCCGGGAAGCGGCATTGATAGTCGGGGTCATTGCCAGCCAGCCAGGCCCCCATATGGTCGCCGTCCATCTGGATCAGCGCGTAGTAGGTTTCGGGTCTGGCGCCGAGCAGTTTGGTGATGTCATCCGCAAGACGCCCTTCGGCCGCGTCGTCGCGGGCGTCGTCGAGGGCCGATGGCAGGCGCTTGACGATTTCAACGAGGTTGGGTTGCCGCAGCGCGCACAAGCGGGCATGCAGCGAACTCGGAAGCGCTACGGCCTGGTGCTCGACGATACCAAATTTGCACGACAGCGCCCTGAGCGTTTCAAGCGTTGTCGTCCCGAAGTTGTCTGCCAGGTGGTCGAGCGACGTCGCCAGTGCCATGGTGTGTGTGCTGATCACAAAACGGGCCGGTCTGTCATCGAGCAACTCGCCCAGCTCTTCGACGAACAGCGTCGGCCACAGGCGTTTGAGGGTGCATACGCCGCACAGATGTTCGCCCTTGCGGATTCCGTAGTGGTTGGCTTGCCGTAGCCAGGGAGTCTCGCGACGCTCGCCGGCGGGGACTTGCAGTTGGCCATGGCTGTCAGCCAGCCATTCGCGTTCACCGCAAAGCGTGCAGCGGTGTCCGTGCTGTGCCAGTGGCTTGAAGGGACGCAGTGCCTTGGCAGCGGCGAGGCTGCGCTCGGCAAGTTCGTGCACGGCCGGATAGAGAATGCCCGCGTTGGGTTTAAAGAAGTCGGCGCCGTCGACCGTTACCTCGCGGTTGAGCACTTTCCAGACTCTTTCTCCGAACAGGCTGTCGGTGCCGTAAGCGTTCAGTGCCTGGCGCAAGCGATCGGCATCGGGAAGCCCGTCGCTCCCGTTGTCGATGGGCCACTCGGCGATGGCCCATTGCGCTTCGGGGAAGCCGGCGAGCTGGCTGTCGAGTTGTCCTTGCCAGTGCAGGGTGCCATCGCCGTTGCCGAGAACGCGCAGCGCAGCCTCCGCAGCCCAAGCGCGGGCTGCTTCCCGAACGGCTGCGACGACCTGCCGCGCCAGTTGCTCGGCCTGGCGCGCCGGTACGATGGCCATGAACTTGTTGGGCAGCGTCGCGGCGAATAGCGGGTTGGCGTCGGTGGCGCGGTGCAGCCATTCGGCGTCGATGTTGGCGAAGCGCTGGCGCCACTGCGCGCCGTGGCCCGTCGTGTCGGCGACTTCGAGTAGCCAGCGGTCGACCGCGGCGACGCCGCGCAGGTTGGGGAAGGCGATGGCGTCAGGCCCGAGCGCTGAGCAGATGACTTGGAGACCTTCCCAAACCAGCGAGGACAGCAGGTGCGATCCCGCCCACAGGTCGGAGGTCGAACGGGCCTGGGCGATGAAGCCCTGGACGGGACCGAAGCTCATGCTGAGCAGGGCCGGCTGGTCGTCGGCGAGCGCACCGGTGAGCGCCGAAACGGTGTCCAGGTGCGTCCAGATCGAGTGATCGGGGACGCGGGTGTCGGCGGGCAGGATGCGCCAGAGATCGCCGATTTCCGGCGCGACGAGGGCAGGCTCGGGGCCGAAACGCCAGAAGGCGAGATAGGTCAGCCGCAGGTCGGGTTTGCCGTCGGCGTCGCGTTCGATCAGCTCGCTGAAGTGTTCCAGGCTGACCGTGCGGATATGCCTCGCGGCGATTTCGTCCAGACTGCCCAGGTCGATCTCTTCGCCGGACAGCGGGTGGATCAGCACCGGCTGATTGGCGAAGCGGACGTTGGCCCACGCGGGGCGCTTCCGGCCGGGTTCGCATGGCCATTGTGGTCGGTCGGCCGCCGCCGCGAACCAGTCGGCGCGCTTGTCGAAATCGCTACCGTTGATGCCGAGCAGTTCGCGAAGGGCTTTTACCGAACCGTGTTCGTGGCCCACGTCGTCGCGCATCAGGACCAGCGCCTTCTCCGCCGGGTCGTGCAGCCAGGCGGCGAGTTTCTTTTTCCAGAGGCTGTTCATTTGGCGGCTCCAAGGCGATTCATCTTCTGGTCGATGTCCTGATGCACAGCGCCCCAGATCTCGATCTGATGGCGATTGATCCACTGTTGATCGTTCGACGATAGTTTGTCGAACAGGCCCCGGGGAACCGCACAGGGCAGATGGACCGCGACCGGCACCAGTCCCTGCCCCGTTTCAACGACTTTCAGGCGTAGCGATCCTGCGATCCGTTCGTCGTTGCCCCAGCGCCTGTTGTTCGCTTTGGTTACCGGGTAGGCAATCAACTGGTTGGCGGAAATGTCTTCATTCCGCCCAAAGTGCTTTGCAGCAGCCCGGATGTCACGTCGTAAGGTGGCGAGGAAAAACACGGCCTCTCGCCAGTTCCTGAACGTCGCTCCGTCCTTTTTTCCCACCCAGACCAGCGGACCCAGGTCGTCTTTGCCGATTGCATGCGGCCAGTCGCGATCGGTCGTGAAGCATCCGCGGAACGGCTGGCAGTAAGCCGTCAAGTCGTTAGGAGATGGCGGCAGTCGGGGGATGGCGTCGCCCTGAAATGTGATCGACCCCCAGCCGTTGCGCGAGCGGCTGCCAATGCCGCCAAACCACGAAGCCAACCGGATTGCCTGACGAACTTCGTCGATCTGGCTTCCGGTAACCGTTCGCGCAAACAGGACCGACAGTTCGTTGCGCTGTTTTTGCGGGTCGATCGCCAGCCGTACATGCTCGGCGATCCCTTTTCCTCTGCTCTCTGGTGCCACCGGGCCAAAGCCAAGGTAAAGATCGGCGCGAATGCCTGGTCCCGGCTTTCCGAGAGAAATCTTGTTAATTTCCTGTCTGGGCCAAGCGGAATTGGCCAGATGGCCCACCGCCCATTCTTTCAGACGCAGTCTTACGAGAGACTGGTGTGACTTGTTGTCGGATGCGCTGCCAAAGAGGATGTTCTCGGCCGCCCGTAATCCGTCGGGTCCGTCGACGCTGAAACCGACCTGGGGTGCCTTGACCACTCGCCACCATTGGCGAATCAACGCCTTGAGCGGTGGGGTGCGCCATTGTGCCTGTTGCGCCGCATCGCCGACGAAGGCAGGCGTGGCGAAGCTGAGGTCGTACTCGATGTGTGTTCTTGTCATTTCTTCCTCATCGGTTCCGGATGGTAGGTCGGATGCGTGTCCCTGGGAGAGCGCTTGGCTGCAATCCTTTGCAGCATAGCGTCTCCTGCGGACGGTTTGAGCGACGGCAAGCTTGTCAGTTTTCGAGACGACGGGGCGTTGGCTGAAGAGGCGCGCAGATCTCGCATCCACGCACCCCCTCCTGTTCGAGAGCGTCGTAAGTGACCGCCGTCGGCCGCAAGCCGAGGCTGTAGCGGCGCGGCCGGCTGCCGCCGTCGCTGATCAGGTAGGGCTCGGCGACGGGGCCGAGTTCGCGCCTGAGGATCTTCTTGAGCTTGGAGAGGTGCGCCGAGAAGTAGCCGCCATCCATGCCCTTGCGCAGCGCGCGCTCGGTTTCGTCGAGGTCCTTCATCGGCCCGGCGATCCAGCGCAGTTCGACGAGATAACGCTTCTTCCAGTCGGCATCGGCGAGTTCCTTGGCGGGCGCCGGCAATGGCGCTTCGCCGCGCAGCGCGCGTCGGGCGAAGACGCTGAGCAGGGCCAGTTCGGCCGGCGGCAGCGCGAAGATCTTGCCGGCGGCACGCACGCGGCGCGTCGCGAGGTCGATCTGCAACTCGGCCGGGGCGAGCGCATGGCGGGCGGCCTCGACGGTTTCGTTATAGCTCGCCAGGCCGGTAAGCAGGGCTTCGGGCAGGCCGTGGCGCAGGCTGACGAAGGGTAGTTCGGCGAGCGTCACCTGCGCCTTGGCACTGTCGACGAGGCGACCGCCGGGCATTTCGAGAACCCGGCTGGTCGGCGTCGGGTAGTAGAAACCGAGGCTGGCCTCGAAGGGCTCCGAGACGAGGACGTGCGAGAGCTTGTCCTGCGGGCGGCCGTAGAGCGACAGCGCGTAGCCGAGGAAGAAGCCCATGGTCTTGCGGCCGCCGGCGATCGAGACGTGCAGCGCGCAGTCGGGGTCGGCGGTGAATCCGCGGATGATGCCGGTGATACCGTCGGCGGCGCGGCGGTTGTCTTCGGGCGAGCGGATGTCTTCGAGCGGCCTGCCGTCGGCATCCTCGAGCACGTGGATGGTCTCGTTGGCGAAGTGGATCGGTGGCAGCGCGTAGTCGTTGCTGAGACGGTGGAACCATCCCGGTTCGTCCGAGAGCAGGGCGAGGCGAGCCTTCTCGGCACCGCTGCGCGTGGTGATCAGATGGATCTCGGTGGGCACGAACGCACTCGCCGGCGGGGCGACGGCCAGCGCGTAGAGGGTCTCGGTGACGATCTGCGGGGAGAGCCCGGTGACGGCGACGAGGAGGCGGCGTGGGAACTGATGCGGCTGTTGGTGGGCGTCGAGCATGGCAGCGAAGGAATGACCGTGGGAACGGAATGGATTGTCGCCGTTTTTGTCTTGCGCGGGCGAACGGCAAGCTTGCGGCTCAGGCAAGTGGGTCGTCGGTATGCCGTGGGCGATTTGACGCGGTCCTGCAGGCGGCGAACGAACGGTGATGGCGAGCTTGAGGGGGTGCTGGAGGGCACGAGACCGCGGCGGGGTTGTCAGCCGACGCGAGGTGTTGGGGTTCGCGGGCTCACCCCAACCTACGTGGCTACGTGGCACGGCGGGTGGGTGCTAGTCCTTGTGCGGCCGCTCGAGTCTCTGTTCGCAGGCGGTGGCGCGGGCGAGGGCGGTGGCGGCTTCCTCGTTCATGAAGTGCTCGCGTTGCGCCGGGCTGAGGCAGGCGCGGGTGGCGTGCTTGAGATGGTCGAGGAGTGCCGGCCAGGTGACGCGCCAGTAGCGGGCGGTGCCGTCGCGCGATGCGGTGACGACGTGGCTGCCGTCGGGACTGAAGGCGGCGCTGGTGACCGCGCCGCGGTGGCCGCGCAGGACGATTTCCTGCCCCTTGCCGTCGGCCGGCCAGACGCGCGCGGTGCCGTCGCGCGAGGCGGTGAGCACGCGCCGGCTGTCGGGGCTGAAGGCTATGCTGGTGACCGAGGCCTGGTGGCTGCGCAGAATCACCGGCGTGCCGCGTCCATCGACCCGCCAGACGCGCGCCGTGCCGTCGGCGGAGGCGCTGCCGACGAGTGTGCCGTCAGGGCTGAAAACCACGTTGCTGACCGCGTCGCCATGGCCGCGCAGGACGAGCGGCCCGCCTTGACCGTCGGCCGGCCAGATGCGCACGGTGTTGTCGCGCGCTGCCGTCACCACGAACTTGCCGTCCGGGCTGAAGGCGACACTCGACACCTGGCCGCCGTGGCCGCGCAGGACGAGCGGTTCAGCGGAGCCGTCCACCGACCACAGGCGTACGGTGCCGTCGGCCGAGGCGCTGGCCAGCCGGCGACTGTCCGGGCTGAAGGCGGCAGCGCGCACCCAGCCGGTATGGCCCTGCAGGACGCGCGGCTGAGCGTGGTCGCCGACCGGCCAGAGGCGTACGGTATCGTCGAGCGAACTGCTCGCTACCCAACGCCCGTCGGGACTGAAGACGGCGTGCCCGGCGGGCCAGGTGTGACCGCGCCAGACGAGCGCTTCGCCGTCGCCGGCGGTCGGCCAGAGGCGGACGGTGCCATCGAGCGAGGTGGTGACGACGTGCCGGCCATCGGGGCTGAACTCGGCCGACCAGACCGGCTTTTCGTGGCCGCGCAGAACGCGCGCCTGGCCCTCGTCGCCGCTCACCCGCCACAGGCGGGCGGTGCCGTCGCGCGCGGCGGTGACGATCTGTTGGCCGTCGGGGCTGAAGGCGGCGCGCCAGATCGGTCCCTCGTGCCCGTGCAGCACCACCGGCTCGCTGGCTTCCAGCGGCCAGATGCGGGCGGTGCCGTCTTCGGCGGTGGTGATCAGGCGCGTGCTGTCGGCGCTGAAGGCGGCGCTCAGCACCGGCGCCGCATGCCCGCGCAGGACGACCGGCTGGCCGCCGTTCAGCGGCCACAGGCGGGCCGTTTCGTCGGCGGCGACGATCGCCACCCAGCGTCCGTCGGGGCTGAAACTGGCTTGTCGGACCGGGCCGCGATTCTCGCCGAGGACATCCGCCTCGCCTTGCCCATCGACCGGCCACAGGCGCACCGTGCCATCGAGCGACGCGGTGAGCAGGCGCTTGCCGTCGCCGCTGAAGGCAGCGCTCAGCACCTGATCGGTGTGGCCGCGCTGGATGATCGGCTGGCCGCTGCCGTCGCTGTGCCAGAGACGGGCGGTGGCGTCGGCGGAGGCGGTCACCACCTGCCGCCCGTCGGGGCTGAAGCTGGCCGCGAGGACGGGTCCGGCGTGGCCGTCGAGGACCGCCAGGAGCTTGCCGTCGGCCGCCGACCACAGCCGGGCGGTGCCATCGCGCGAGGCGGTGACGACCTGCCGGCCGTCGGCGCTGAAAGCGGCGCTCAGCACCTGCCAGGTGTGCCCCTTGAGGAGTATCGGTGCGCCGTGGCCGTCCGCCGGCCAGATCCTCGCCAGGCCGTCGTCGTAGGCGACGACGACGCGCTGGCCGTCCGGGCTGAAGGCGGCGGCGCGCAGCCTGGCGGTATCGCCAAGATTGACTGGGTTGACCGGGCCGCCGCCGGCTGCCGTCGGCCAGACCTGGACGTTGCCATGTTCGAGCGGCGTCACCAGCAGGTGGCGGCCGTCGGGGCTGAAGGCGGCGCTGGCCAGCGGGCCGTCGGCGATGCTCAGCGTGCGTGCGCGGCCGCTGCCGTCGGCCGGCCAGAGATTGACCTTGCCGTCGCGCGAGGTGGTGGCGATCTGTCGACCGTCGGGACTGAAACTCGCGCTCGTGACACCCTGTTCGTGGCCTTTCAGTACGTTCAGCGGCAGCAGTTGTTCGGCAACCTGGCGAGCTACGCGCACGCCGCCCAGCGGGTCGTGCCGGTCGTCCAGTTCGGCGAGCAGCAGCGCCTGCACCAGCGGATCGGGTTCGACGCTGGCGGCGTTGACCAGGTAGCTGTCCTGAATCAGCCCGGCCTGCTGCTCGGCGATCTCTTTCTGCTCCTCGGCCCGCCGCTGATTCTCTCAGGCGAGGTTCCGCTGCCACAGCGCGTAGATGCCGAACATCAGGGTGACCAGCGCCGCGGCGGCGAGGACGACGATCCGACGGCGGGTCTGGCGCTGTTTGCGCCGGCTGGCCAGCGCCTGCTCGGCGAGTTCCTGCTCCCACGCCTCCTTGCTGGCGTCGAGGAAGGCCATGGTACGTTCGAAGTGCAGGCCGTAGCGCTCCGCCCAGGCCGCGGTGGGTTGCCGCTCCTGCCGCCACTGCAGCGCCAGTTGCAGTTCGGGGTTGCGCAACAGCCCGGCTTCGGACTGTTCGTGCAGCGCCGCGCGGTCGGCCAGGCGCCGATAGAGCCAGGCCGAGCGCGCTTCCTGGCCGGTCCACTGGAGCAGTCGCTCCCAGCAGCGCATCAGGCTCTCGTGCGAGATGTCGAGGATCGTGTCGGCTTCCAGGGGAACGTCCGGCGGTGGCATCAGGAACGAGCGTCCCGGCGCCCGGAAGCAGTTGACGACGCGGATGATGTCGGCGGGCGCGGCACGGGTGATGGCGCAGATGGTGGCCAGCGGCGCCGGCTGGCGGATGCCGAGGCCGTTGTCGCCCTGCAGGGTGAGCGCCTTGAAGAGATCGGCGGCGATCGCCTGTTCCGTCTCGCCGAGCTCCTGGTAGGCTTCCTCGGCGTGGCGCGAGAGGGCTTCCTTGAGCGTGCCGATGGCCTCGTGCTGGGCCAGATCGAGCGGCTCGCCGGCGTCGCCGTGCTGCCGCCAGTAGTCCCACAAGCGCATCAGCGCGTGTTGCAGGACGGGTAGCTGGTCGAGGTCGTCGCCGACCTCGTTGAGCAGACGGATCACCAGGCGCGGGGCGATTCGGCCGCCACCGACCGTTATCGGGCCGACGATGGCCGCCTGCAACTCCTCGCGGCGCAGCCGCGGTACCAGGTATTGACTGGCGTTGATCGCTTCCGGCAGACTCTGGAAGCCGATGCAGTCGCCGATGAAATCCGAGCGCATGGTCAGGATGACGTAGATCGGCAGGGTGTTCTGTTGCACGGCAGCGAGCAGCAGCTTGACGAAGGCGACCGCCTCGTCGCGCGATGCGCTGCAGCTCTGCTTGAAGCGGAAGAGTTCCTCGAACTGGTCGACCAGCACCAGGACGTTGTCGGCGTCCGGCAGGCGCGCCTGGCGGACGCAATCGACGAGACCGCGGGCGCTGCTGCGCAGCGTGGTTTCCAGGAGCAGTCGATTGAACTCGGCGAGTTCGCCGCCGGCGCCGAGTACCTCGGGCGTGTCGAGCGCGCGCGCCAGGTTGCCGATCGGCGCGTGCCCGGGGCGCAGGATGGCGACCCGCCAGCTCGAGCCGGCGCGCGTCATGTAGCCGCCGTAGAGCGCAGGGATCAGTCCGGCCCGCACCAGCGAGGACTTGCCGCTGCCCGAACTGCCGATGATCGCGAGGAAGCGATTGCTGCGCAGCCGCCGCAGCAGTTCGTCGATCTGCCGCTCGCGGCCGAAGAACAGGTAGTCTTCGTCCGGTTCGAAGGGCCGCAAGCCGGGAAACGGATTGACGGCGGCCGCCTCGGCGGGATGCGCCGCTGCTGCCGCGGGCGCCACCGGCACGCCGTCAGAGAGCGCCGAGCTTGACATCGCCGGCAGGGGCAGTATCCGTGGCGTGCAGCTCACCCATGAAGGTGGCCAGCGCGCTCGGATCGAAGGTGTCGGTCGGCTGTTGCAGCACCAGCGCCTCGTGCGTGCGCAGGCGAGCCTTTTGCGGGGTCAGCGGTGGCGCGACGTAGATCGCCTTGCCGCGCAGCGCCGTGCTGCGGCCGAGGCCGGCGCTCTTGCGCAGTTCGCTGAGCTTGCGCCGCTGCCACAGCTCGTTGCCCTGGCCGTAGTAGATGAGCAGCGCGTCGCAAAGGCGCAGGTTTTCTTCGTGGTCCAGCCGCGCTTGCGTCTCGTCGGGATCGAAGAGCGGCAGGATGACCTCGAAGCCCTCGCTGAAGAGATGATCGGCGAGCGGCGCGATCTGCTCGAGATCGCGCTCGTCGCAAATCAGGTAGATGCGGATCACGCCCTCGGCGGCCTGGGGTTCGCGGCTGCGCGGCGCTTCCGCCGGCGGGCTCAGCATGCGGTAGACGGCGGTCTTCAGATCCTCGAACGGCGTCTGCAGCAGGTCGCCACGTCGATGCAGCCGTGCATCGGTGTGCAGTTGCTCGACGAAGCGCTGCTGGCGCTCGTCGTTGAGGGGCAGTTCGGGCGGCAGCCAGATCAGGCGGGCCAGGTCGCTCATGCTGCGCGTCGCGGCGAGCTCGTACTGCAGCGCGACGATCGAGCTTTGCGTTCCTTCGGGAACGATCCCGTACTGGCTGCCGATCAGGTGCACCGACAGCTTGCAGGCGGCAAGCTGCTGCTCCACGAACGCTTCCCAGTCGGCGGCCAGCCAGGAGGGCGGCAGGCGATCGGGGAATACCCGGTAGCCCTGGTGGACGAGGTCGCGGCGCAGGGCCTCGCGCTGTGGCTGCAGGTCGGAACTGGTTTCCGCCAGATAGACGTTGCCCTTGCCGGCGCCGGCAAGCGGTGTCGGCGTGGCCTGGTCGTCGAGCACCTGCAGCAGGCTGGCCAGGTCGTAGGCCAGGTCGTCGAGCTTCTGCCAGTACCTGGCCTGCATCTCCTGTCCGAAGGTCTGGTCCAGCTCCTGCGCCCTGCCGGTTTCCGGATCGACGCAGAAGAACTCGTAGCCGAGCAGGGACTCGACTTCGGGTGGGTGGTTCTCGAGCGGCAGCGGCGTCTTGATCACCTTGAACAAGCGCGACTTGTTGCCGATTCGGCTGCCGCCATGGGCCTCCGTGGCCGCCTGGAAGGTGCTCATCTCGCGTCGGCACCAGTCCGAGTTGGCGTAGCGCGGCGACAACACGGCGACCAGCACCGCGACTTCGGGAAGGCGTTCGACCAGCGTATCGGCGAAGAAGTCGTTGCCCTGCAGTTTGGGGTCACGCCAGATGCGCGGTTCCCTGCCGAGCAACTGCCCAAGGCGGATCTTCAGCGCGCGGTCGAAGCGGGAGATCCAGCCGGGCTGTCCCTCGACAACGGCCTGGTTGTCGAGATGGGCATAACTGATAAATACATCGTCCGCAAACTTCATCGGTGGCTGCCAGGCGAGTCATCAAGGGATGCAGGGGGCCGGCCCGCAGGTGCTGCCGGCAGTGCTGCGCATTGGCGCGCAAGGCCGGGGCCGCGAATCGGATCATACACGCTCTCGCCATCGTCACCACGCGCTGCCGGTCGTCCCCGCGCGTCCGCCCGCACCCTGGCCAGCCAGCGACGGCGAAGCCGAGCGTGGCGGCAAGGGCGCTTGCAGCGACCACGCGGGAGCCTCTTCGCTGTCTGAGCCGCGGCCGGAAATTCCCGTAGGGGACAAATTGCCTTACAGTGGCGGGGTGACGGGTCGCTGAGGCTGCGAGGGGGAAAGCGTGGATGGTAGATCGGTTGGGAGCCTGGCCTTGGTGAGGAGGCTGGCGGCGTCGGGCGTGGTGCTGGCCACGCTGGCGCTGACGGCGTGCTCGCCGCCCGAACCGATCGCCGTCGGCTTCATCGGCGGCACCTCGGGACGCGCTGCCGATCTCGGGATCGCCGGGCGCGATGCGGTGCAGTTGGCCGTCGATATGCGCAACCGTTCCGGAGGCGTCGCCGGGCGCCAGGTGAAGCTGCTGATCCACGATGACGAGCAGCAGCCGGAGGTCGCGCAGCGGGTGGTGCGGGAACTGATCGATCAGCGGGTCGTGGCGATCGTCGGGCCGATGACCAGTGCCATGGCCATGGCTGTGGTGCCGATTGCCAACGAGGCGAGGGTGCTGCTGATGAGCCCGACCGCCACCACCGACGCGCTCACCGGGGTGGATGACCATTTCCTGCGCGTCAACTCGTCGACCCATGAGAACGCCGCACGCATGGCTCGCCATCTCCTCCGACAGGACGCCGGGCGCAGCGTCGCGGCGATCTACGATTCGAGCAACAAGTCCTATGCGGAAAGCTGGCTCGCCGATTTTCGTGCGAGCTATGTCCAGGGCGGTGGCGAAGTGGTCAAGGTGGCCAGTTTCGCCTCTGGCAGCGAGACGACCTTTCGGCAACTGGCGATCGACTTGCTGGCAACGCGCCCCGGCGCCGTTCTGGTGGTCGCCAACTCGATGGATACGGCGCTGCTCTGCCAGCAGCTTCGCCAGCTCGACAGGGGCGTAATGATCATCGCCTCGGGATGGGCGGCTACCGAACGTCTGCTCGAACTCGGCGGCAAGGCGGTGGAAGGACTCACGGTGGTGCAGGACTTTGACCGCAACAGTAGCGCGCCGCGTTACCTGGCCTTTCGCCAGGCGTACCGCGAGCGCTTTCATCGCGAGCCCGGCTTTGGCGGCGTCATCGCCTTCGACGCCGCCAACGTGGTGCTCGACGCCCTCGCCAAGCAGCGTGCCGGGCAGACTGTCAAGGAAGCGGTCCTGGCACTGAAGCACTTCGAGGGAGTCCAGGAATCGCTCACTTTCGACGAGTTCGGCGACGTGAAGCGGAGCATCGTCGTCACGGCGGTGCGCGACGGGCAGTTCGTTGTGGTCGAGCACGGTGGATAGGCGCTCGCTTGCCGGCAGGCTCTGCGACCGGCTGCGCGCGGCGGCGGTCGTCGCCCTTGGCGGCATGGCCTTCGCCGGCTGCGTGCCGTCGGAGCCCCTCACCATCGGCTTCGTCGGCAGCACCTCCGGACGCAGCGCCGATCTCGGCATTGCCGGGCGCGATGCCGTGCAGTTGGCGGTCGAGCAACGCAATCAGGCGGGTGGCGTGGGCGGGCGCCAGGTGCGACTCCTGCTCAGGGACGACGAGCAGAACCCGGAGGTGGCACGGCGCGTGCTCCGCGAACTGATCGACCAGGGGGCCGTCGCGATCGTCGGCCCGATGACCAGCGCCATGGCCATGGCCGTCGTTCCGATCGCCAATCAGGCGCGGGTGCTGCTGGTGAGTCCGACCGTCAGCACCGACGAGCTGACCGCTCTGGACGACCATTTCTTTCGGGTAAACACCGCGACCCTGGACAATGCGGGCCGCGTCGCGCAGTTCCTCCTCGAGCAGCAGGGAACGCGGCGCCTGGTCGCGGTTTACGATACCGGCAACCGATCCTTCACCGAGAGCTGGCTTGCCGGCTTCCAGGCGGCTTACCAGCAGGGTGGCGGAGAGCTGGTTCAGCGTATCGGTTTTGCGTCGGGTGGCGAGACGGCGTTCCTGACGATTGCCAGGGAGGCGTTGGCGACGCCGGCTGAGGGCATCCTGATTCTCGCCAACGCGACCGATACGGCGCTGCTCAGCCAGCAGATCCGCAAGCTCGACAGTCGGCTGCCGATCACGGCTTCCGGGTGGGCGGCCAGCGACCGACTGATCGAAGTGGGCGGCAAGGCGGTGGAGGGGCTGACACTGGTCCAGGACTTCGACCGCAACAGCGGCGCACCGCGCTACCAGGAGTTTCGCCGCCTTTACGGCGAGCGGTTTCATCGCGAACCCGACGCGGCTGCAGTCAACGCGTTCGATGCCGGCAACGTGATACTCGACGCGCTGGCCGGGCGCCGGGAACCCCAGCAGGGCGTCAAGGAAGCCATACTGGCTGTCCGCCAGTTCGAGGGGCTCCAGGAGCCGATCGGTTTCGACACGTTCGGCGACGTCCGGCGCAAGCTCTTCGTGACGGTGGTACGTGATGGCCGCTTCGCGCTCGTCAGGTAGGGCCGTGTCGGGCGCGCGGCCGCTCTGGCAGTGGCTGGCGTGGCGATTTGCCCTGGTCGGCATGTTGCCGCTGCTGCTGGTGGCTGTTCTCGGGGTATGGGTGCTGCTGCCGCAGGTGCGGGCGGGCGTCGAGACGAATCACCAGGGTCTGGCGCGTGCCATCGCGGGGCAAGTCGAGGCGCATCTGCTCGGAGGCGGGCGGGAATTGTCGGCACTGGCGGCCTTTCTCGGCCAGCGCGACGGCCAGCCCGCGTCGTTCTGGTTCGACCCGCTCGACGCGCATGCCGGCACTGGCGACGTCTTCGCCGCGATCTACATCGTTGATGTGGACGACTCGCTGTATGCCGTCGGTCTGCCACAGGGACTGCGCGGGCAGCGTAACGATCTGCTGAACATGGACCTCTCGCGCTGGGCGGTGGTTCGCGAGGCGCGTGAGCACCAGCAGGTGTTGTGGTCGGAGGTCTTCCTCTCGGCGGTAAGCGCCCGCTTGACGGTCAGCCTGGCGATCCCGGTGGGCGAGCAGTTGCTGATCGGCGAAGTCGCGATCGACCGCTTGTCCGCGTTTCTCGGGCGCTTGCCAGGCGACTCCGGCATGTTGACGATGATCTTCGACCGCCGTGGGCAGGTCATTGCCCAATCCCAGCCCCGCTTCGGCGGCCAGCAGCTCAATCTCGGTCACCTGCCGATCGTCGAAAGGGCCCTGCAGGGGCAGCTGGCGACCGGCCAACTCGAACTCGACGGCGAGACCTACATCGGCACGCCGGTCAGCGTGCCGCAACTCGGCTGGACCGTGCTCGTCGCCCAGACGCGCGGCGAGGCGCTCGGACCGCTGCTGTCGACCTTCTGGGTGGTGGCCGCCGGTGGCCTGGTGGCGCTGCTCCTGGCAGCGGCGGGGACACTGCTGCTGGCACGCGCGCTGGCCCGGCGTATCGGCAGCTACACCGAGCAGGCCCACGCGCTAGCCGACGGCGACTACGATCAGCCCTGGCCGGCGTCCAATATCCGGGAGTTCCACCGCCTGGCCGACGACCTCGATCGCATGTCGCTGGCGATTCGCCTGCGCGAGCGGCAACTGGCGACCAGCGAAGCGCGCTACCGCTCGGTGATCAGCAGCGCGCCGGTGGTGATCTTTCAGTTCGACGCGCGTGGCGTTTTCTCGCTCAGCGAGGGCAAGGGCCTGGCGAGTGTCGGGCTGGTGCCGGGCGAGGCGCGCGGCATCTCCATCTTCGAGCTCTATCGCGATTACCCGGAGATCTGTGAGCATGCACGCCGGGCGATCGGCGGCGAAGCGGTGCATTACGTCGCGCGCGTCGGTGACACCGTTTTCGACACCTACATGAATCCGGTGCGCGATCACGAGGGTTCGGTCCAGGTGATGGGTGTCGCCGTCGACATCAGCGAGCGCATGCGCGTCGAGGAAGAGCTTCGGCAAGCGAATGTGGTCGTCGAGAACAGCGCGGCGATGCTCTTTCGCTGGCGCGCCGAGCCCGGCTGGCCGGCCGTGTTCGTCTCCCACAATGTGAGGCAGCTCGGTTACTCGGCCGACGAGTTGCTCGATGGATCGGTCCTCTTTGGTTCGCTGATCCATCCGGACGATGTCGATCGGGTGGCCGGCGAAGTGCAGGGGTACGCCGACAGCGGCACCGACCGCTTCGTCCAGGAGTATCGAATCGTCACGCGCGACGGGAGGGTGCGCTGGGTGGACGACCGAACGGTGGCTGAAAGAAATGCCGCGGGGCAGATCAGCCATTACCAGGGCATCGTCATCGACATCAGCGAACGCAAGCGTGCCGAAGAAGCGCTTCGTCACGTCAACCGGCAATTGCGCATGATCAGCGACTGCAACCAGGCCCTGATTCGCAGCACCGACGAGTCCGACTTGCTGCATACCGTCTGCGGCATTGTCGTGCAGGTCGGCGGTTACCGGATGGCCTGGGTCGGCTATGCGCAAGACGATGCGGCGCGGACGGTGCGGCCGGTGGCCTGCGCCGGCTATGAGGACGGCTATCTCGAGACCCTGAATACGAGCTGGGCAGACGACGAGCGTGGACAGTCCGCGAGTGGCCGGGCGATCCGCAGCGGATTACCCTGCATGATTCCGGACATCGTCAGCGATCCCGGCCTGGCGCCGTGGCATGCGCAGGCGGTCGAGCGTGGCTATGGTGCCCTGTGCGCGCTGCCGCTGCAGGCCGGCGGCCTGATCTTCGGGGCCCTGAGCATCTACGCGTCGGCGTTGGACGCCTTCGATGCCGACGAAGTCGACCTGTTGAACGAACTCGCGGGCGACCTGGCTTTCGGCATCAACGTCATGCGCACGCGCAAGGAGCGCGAACTGGCCGATCAGGCTCTGCGCGAGAGCGAGCAGCTTCTGCGAAGGTCGCAGGAAGTCGGCGACCTGGGTTCCTACTACTTCGACACTCGCTCCGCCACCTGGATCAGTTCGGAGAAGCTGGACCGTATCCTCGGCATCGACGATTCCTTCCCGAAGACCGTTGACGGATGGATGGCGCTGGTTCATCGCGACGAACGTGAGGAAGTTGTTCAGCACCTGAGCAATCACGTCCTCGCCGAGCATAACCGCTTCGACCGTGAGTACCGCATCGTCCGCCACGACGACGGCCAGGAGCGCTGGGTGCATGGTCTCGGCGAGCTCGAGTTCGACGCCGACGGCGCGCCGGTCAAGATGATCGGCACGATCCAGGACATCACCCAGAGCCGGCTGGCCGAGCAGGCTCTGCACGAGAGCGAGGCGCGCTACCGGCTTCTTTTTGACAGCAATCCGCACCCGATGTGGGTTTACGACTTGCAGACGCTGGCTTTCCTGACCGTAAACGACGCCGCCGTCAGCCGCTACGGGTACTCGCGCGACGAGTTCATGAGCATGACGATCATGGACATCCGGCCGAGCGAGGACATTCCGCTGCTGCTGGAAGACATCGTCGCCGTGGACGAGGGGATCGACTACGCCGGCTTCTGGCGGCATTTGACGAAGGACGGCACGCTGATCGATGTGGAGATCATTTCGCACACGCTCTCCTATCAGGGGCGACCGGCCGAACTCGTGCTGGCCAACGACATCACCGAGCGCCGGCGTTCCGAACAGGCGCTGCTGCAGAGCGAGCTCAACTACCGCGAACTCGTCGAGAACGCCAACAGCATCATCCTGCGCTGGAATCAGCGGGGTGAGATCACCTTCATCAACGAGTTCGGCCTGAAGTTTTTCGGCTACACGGAGGACGAACTGCTCGGCCAGCATGTGGTCGGCACCATCGTCCCCGGCGATGGCAGCAACGGCACCGACCTGCGTCCGCTGATGGACGAGATCTGTGCCGAGCCCAAGCGCTTCGAGCACAACATCAACGAGAACATGCGCCGTGGCGGCGAGCGCGTCTGGGTGTCCTGGACCAACAAGGCGATCCTCGACGCCAGTGGCCAGGTGGTCGAGGTGTTCAGCGTCGGCTCGGACATCACCGAGCGCAAGCGGGCGGAGGCGGCGCTGCGGGAAAGCGAGGAACGTTTCGCCAAGGCCTTCCACGTCAGCCCGGCGCCCATGTCGATCACTCCCATCGATAGCGGCCGCTTTCTCGACGTCAACGCGCAACTGGAGCGCATGTTCGGCTATACCCGTAAGGAACTGATCGGCCGCACCTCGACCGAACTGGGTCTCTGGGCCGACCCGGGACAGCGCGCGCGGATGATCGCGCAACTACGCGTGGACGGCTTCTTCCGCGAAGCGCCGACGCAGTTCGTCACCCGAACCGGCGATATTCGTGACACGCTCTGGTCGGGCGAAATCATTCGGCTGGGCAATGAAGACGCCTTGTTGTCGCTGATCTTCGACGTTACCGAGCGCAAACGGGCGGAAGCCGCCCTGCGCGAAAGCGAGGCACGCTTCGCCACGGCTTTCCGTGCCAGCCCGGCGCCGATGGCCATCACGGAGATCGACAGCGGCCGTTTCCTCGATGTCAATGCGCAACTGATGAGCATGTTCGGCTATGCCCGCGAAGAAATGGTCGGCCAGACCTCCACGGCAATGGGCATCTGGGCCGATCCCGGACACCGCGACCGGATGATTGCCAAGCTGCGCGCCGAAGGTTTTGTCCGGGAAGCGCCGACGCGCTTTGCCACGCGCAGCGGCGACATTCGCGAGGCTCTCTGGTCGGGCGAAGTCATCCGCGTCGGCGAGCAGGATGCCTTGCTGTCGCTGATCTACGATATTACCGATCGCAAGCGTGCCGAACACGAGCTGCAGCGCTACCGCGAGCATCTGGAGGAACTGGTTGGCGAGCGGACGAGCGACCTGCAACGGGCCAACGAGGACTTGCGTCAGGCGATGGTGCAACTGGTGCAGGCCGAAAAGCTGGCGGCGCTCGGTAACCTCGTTGCCGGTGTGGCGCACGAGCTGAATACGCCGCTGGGGAACACGCGCGTCGTTGCCAGCCTGCTGGCCGAGCAGTTGCGCGAGTTCGCCCTGGCGATCGAATCGGGTTCCGTGCGCCGTTCGCAGGTCGACACCTTCCTCAGCCGCGGGCGCGAGGCGGTCGACCTGCTCGAGCGTAATTCGGCGCGCGCCGCCGACCTGATCGGTCACTTCAAGCAGGTGGCGGTGGACCAGAGCAGCGCCCGGCGGCGCTCGTTCGACCTGCGCCAGACGATCGACGAGATGCTCGCGGCTTTGCGACCGTCGTTCAAGGGCTCCCGTCACCGGATCGACGTGGATATTCCGCCCGGGCTGGAACTGGACAGCTACCCGGGGCCGCTCGAACAGGTGCTCGGCAATCTGGTGAGCAACTCGCTGACGCACGGCTTCAGCGGCGTCGACGAGGGTCGCATCGAGCTGCACGCCGAAGCGAGCGGGCCGAAGCACATCGTCCTGCGCTGTACCGACAACGGAGTGGGCATCCCGGAGGCGACGATCAACCGCATCTTCGAGCCCTTCTTCACCACCCGTCTGGGTCAGGGCGGTAGCGGCCTGGGTCTGTACATCGTCTACAACCTGGTCACCGGCGTACTCGGTGGCACCATCGAGGCGGCCAGCCCCACCGGCGAGGGAACGATCTTCACCCTGACGCTGCCGCGCTGTGCCCCCGAGCGGCCGGCGTCCGGCTGATGGTTAACCGGATCCAGCCCGCCGGCGACGCCGCTGACGCCGCCGCCGGCGTCCGGCGACGCAGTGAAGAGCGCCTGCGCCTGGTCATCGAGGCCACCAGCGACGGCATCTGGGACTGGAACCTGCAAGCGGGCGAAATGTTCTTCAGCGACCGCTGGTACACGATGCTGGACTACGCTCCCGGCGAGTTCCCGGCCACCTACGCAAGTTGGCGCGAGCGCCTGCATCCGGACGATCGCGCTCCGGCGGAGGCGGCCGTGCAGGCGCATCTGGAGGGCAGCCTGCCCGAATACAGCATCGAGTGCAGGATGCAGGCGAAGCGCGGTGATTGGCGGTGGGTCAACGCTCGCGGCAAGGTGATCGAGCGCGACGCCGCGGGCAGACCGCTGCGCATGGTCGGCACGCATGTGGATATCGATGCGCGCAAGCGGACAGAGAAGGCGCTGCGGCTCGCCCAACTCTCGATCAGCCGGGCCTCGGATGCCGTGTTCTGGATCGCTCCCAACGGATACTTCGTCGAGGTCAATGAGCAGGCGTGCAGTTCGCTCGGCTTTACTCGCGACGAATTGCTGAGCATGGCGGTCTGGGAGATCGATCCGGACTTTGCCGCGGAGCGATGGCCGCCACACTGGGAACTGACCCGGCAGCTCGGCAAGCGCCGCATCGAGACCCGGCATCGGCGTCGGGACGGGACGGGACGGGACGATCTTTCCCGTCGAGGTGATTGCCAACCATGTCGAGTACGAGGGCGAAGAATACGACTTCGCGTTCGTGCGTGACGTCAGCGAACGCAAGCGGGCGGAAACGGCGCTGCGCGAGAGCGAGGCACGCCTGCGTACGGCCATCGAGAGCATTCCCTTTGACCTGTTCCTGATCGACGTTGGCGGCCGCTACGTGCTGCAGAACTCGGCATCGCGAGAACATTGGGGGGATGTCAGCGGCAAGCGCCCGGCGGAGGTCACCGACGATCAGGCTCTGCTGGCGCATTGGCACAGCAACAACGCTCGGGCGCTGGCCGGGGAGATCGTCGGGGAGGACGTGTGTCTTGGGGTCGGCGATGCGCAGAGACACATCCACAACGTGATCGCTCCGATCAGGGATGGGGACGCGATCTGCGGCATCGTCGGCGTCCACATCGACATTACCGAGCGCAAGCGCGTCGAGGCGGAGTTGCAGCGCTACCGGGAGCATCTCGAAGACGTCGTGCGCGAGCGTACGACTGCCCTGGCGCGCAGCAATGCCGATCTGCGGCAGGCGATGGAGCATCTGGTGCAGACGGAGAAGCTGGCGGCGCTGGGCCATCTGGTGGCGGGCGTGGCGCACGAACTGAACACGCCGCTGGGTAACGCCCGGCTGGTCGCCGGTACGCTCGGCGAGTTGTTGCGCGAGTTCGCCGTGACGGTCGAGTCCGGAAGCGTGCGGCGCTCGCAGGTGACGACCTTCCTCGCTCGCGGCCGCGAGGCAGTCGAGTTGCTCGAGCGCAACGCCGAACGTGCGGCCGACCTGATCGCCCAGTTCAAGGAGGTGGCGGTGGACCAGAGCAGTGCCCGGCGCCGCTCGTTCGACCTGCGGCAGACTGCCGACGAGGTGCTGACGACCTTGCGGCCGGTGTTGAAGGGCTTGCGTCACCAGATCGAGGTGGACGTCCCGGGTGGTCTGGAACTCGACAGCTATCCGGGTCCGCTTGAACAGGTGCTGGTCAATCTGGTCGGAAACTCGCTGGCGCATGGTTTCGCCGGCATCGAAGCGGGTCGCATCGAGCTCAAGGGACAGACGCTGGATGCGCAGCTCGTCCGCCTGACTTATTCCGATAACGGTGTGGGCATTTTGGCGGAAAACCTGACGCGGATCTTTGACCCGTTCTTCACCACCCGTCTTGGCCAGGGCGGTAGCGGCCTGGGGCTGTACATCGTCTACAACGTGGTGACAGGAGTGCTCGGCGGCTCGATCAAGGTGGACAGCGCACCGGGTGACGGGACGCTGTTCACCCTGACCTTGCCGCGGACGGCGCCGGAGCGGCTCAGCCCTGCAACTCGCTGACCGTTCGGCGAAAGCGCAGCAAGGCGGCGGTGAAGAAGACGGCACCGGTCGCCGCCGTCGCCAGGAATTCCTTCCAGACTACGGCGAAACCGGCGTCACGAAACAGGATGGCCTGTGCCAGACTGACGAAATGGGTGGACGGCGAGAACATCATGATTCTCTGTACCGGCATCGGCATGCTGTCGAACGGTGTGTTGCTGCCCGAGAGCAGGTTCATGACAATGAACACCGGCATCGCCAAGAGGGCGAACTGCGGCATCGAGCGGGCCAGCGTAGCGAGGAAGATCCCCAGCGACGTCGCCGAAAAGAGGTAGATGACCTCGCCGACGACGAACAGCGGCAGCGAGCCGGCAATCGGTACCTGCAGCACGCCCTGGACCATCAGGCGCAGCGACAGGCTGGCGGCAACGACGACGACCAGGCCGTTGGCCCAGATCTTGGCGAGCATGATCTCGGCTGGCGCGAGCGGCATCACCAGCAGGTGCTCGATCGTCCCGTGCTCGCGTTCGCGGATCAATGCCGCGCCACTGAGGAAGATCGCCAGCAGGGTGATGTTGTTGAGCACCTGCATGACGGCGACGAACCACGGCGACTCCCGGTTGGGGTTGAAGCGCGAGCGCGTGACGACCTGGACCGCCGACGCGGCAGGCAGGCTCAGGAAGTCCGCGATTTCCTGCTGGATGACGTTCTGGATGTGATTGGCACCGCTACCGGCCTGGATCATCGCCGTGGCGTCGACGATGACCTGGATCGTCGGCCGGCGGCCTTTCTCGATGTCCGCCTGGAAGCGTGGCGGGATGTCGATCACGAAGGTGTAAAGTCCGTGGTCCATCGCCGCGTCGATCTGTGCGACGCTGATCGCCGCGGGTGGCAGGAAATAGGGTGGCAGCAGTGCGTCCTGCAGTCGCCGCGAGAGCGGCGAACGGTCTTCGTCGACCACCGCCACCGAGGCGTTGATGAGGTCCATCTGCGTTCCCCTGGCCGGCGCGTATACCGCGTAGGTGAAGAAGTACACGATCAGGACCACCAGAACCACGTCGTAGCGCAGACTGATCAGTTCCTTCAGGCCGAGGCGGTAGATGTTCTCGAGGTGGCCGCGCATGTTCATTCCTCCTGCGTCTTCAGCAGCAGCAGGCTGAGCAGCAGGTACGCGAGGACGATGCTCGCCAGGGCGGCAAAGCTGGGCCAGAGATCGCCGAAGTCGAGCCCCTTGGTGAAGGTGCCGAGGCTGATACGCTGGAAATAGGTGCTCGGAAAAGCCAGCCCGATGATCCGCGCACCGCCGGAAAGCGAGGAGACCGGCGTGAACAGGCCTGAAAACTGGATCACCGGCAGCATGATCAGGACGGCCGTCCCAAAAAGCGCGGCGATCTGGGTCTTGACGAACGATGAGACCAGCACGCCGAAGCCGGTGGTGGCCATCACGTAGAGCGCGGCGCCGCCGGTCAGCGTGATGAGGCCACCCTTCACCGGCACCTGGAACAGCAGCAGGGCAAGCAGCAACAGGCTGAGGTAGCTCGCGAAGGCAATCAGCACGTAGGGCAACTGCTTGCCGAGGAGGAATTCGAGTCCGCTCACCGGCGTCGCGTAGAGATTGGTGATGGAGCCCATTTCCTTCTCGCGGACGACGCCGACGGCGGTCATCATCGCCGGAATCAGCGCCAGCATCATCATGATCACCCCCGGGACCATCGCGAAGACGCTCCGGAAATCCTGGTTGTAGCGAAAGCGCGTGGCGATATCGACCGGCGAGAGCCTGGGCGTACTGCCGGCGGTGCGCTCGGCCAGTCCCTTGAGGTAAGCCTGATGCACTCCCTCGACGTAGCCGCGGACGGTCTCGGCGGTGAAGGGTGCCGCTCCGTCGATCCACACGCCGACCTCGGCCGGACGTCCGCGCCGCACAGCGTTGCCGAAACCGGGGGGAATCTCGACCGCTACCCGCAGCCTGCCGCTGCGCATCTGCCGCTCCAGGTCGGCGTGGTCGGCGAGCGCAGGCCGGGCACGGAAATAGCGCGACCCCGAGTAGTTCTCGAGGTAGGCGCGACTTTCCGGCGTGCGGTCGCGGTCGAGGGCGGCATAGGACTGGTTCTCGACGTCGAAGGAGATACCGTAGCCAAAAGCGATCATCAGGACGATCGGCCCGAACAGCGCGAAAGCCAGGCGGATCGGATCGCGCCGGATCTCCATCGCTTCCCGGCGGGCGTAGGCCCACCAGCGACGCCCGCTGAACAGTGCGCTCCGCCCCATTGGCGCTGCCGCCGCCATTGGCGGGCGCGCCGCCGGCGATGCGCCTTCCGGTATCGCCTTCTCGCCGGCCGCTTGTTCGAGGCAGGCGATGAACGCCTGTTCGAGGCTGTGCACCGCGTGGGCGCGCGTCAATGCCTCCGGCGACCCCTGTTCGAGGACGCGCCCGGCATGCATCAGCGAGATCCGGTCGCAGCGCTGCGCCTCGTTCATGAAGTGTGTCGAGATGAAGATGGTCACCCCTTCCTGGCGTGAAAGGTCGGCCAGCAAACGCCAGAACGCGTCGCGTGCCACCGGATCGACGCCGGAAGTGGGTTCGTCGAGAATCAGCATTTCCGGTGCGTGGATCACCGCCACCGCCAGCGACAGGCGCTGGCGGATTCCCGGCGGCAGGCTCTCGGTGCGATGGTCGACGTAGTCGCGCAATCCGAAGCGTTCGATCATTTCCTGCACGCGGGCGGCGATCTTCTCCTTAGGCAAGTGGAACAGCCGGGCGTGCATGTCGAGGTTCTGACGCACCGTCAGCTCGGTGTACAGCGAAAAGGCCTGCGACATGTAGCCGACGCGCTTGCGGGTCTCGATGTCGCCGGCGTCAACCGCGCGTCCGAACAGCGTCGCCGTTCCCGACGAGGCCGGCAACAGCCCGGTGAGCATCTTCATCGTCGTCGTCTTGCCGCAGCCGTTGGAGCCGAGAAAGCCGAAAATCTCGCCACGCTCGATGCGGAAGCTGACCTGGTCGACGGCGGTGAATTCACCGAAGCGCCGCGTCAGGGCTTGTGCCTCGATCGCCGGCGGACCCGCCTGCGCCTGCCGTGGCGGAATCACCAGTGGCTGGTGGTCGCGGTGCTTGTCGTCGGGCAGCAGCGAGATGAACGCCTGTTCGAGGGTGGCGCTGGCCGTTCTCGCCTTGAGTTCGGCCGGGCTGCCGGTGGCCAGCACGCGGCCGGCGTCCATTGCCACCAGCCAGTCGAAACCCTCTGCCTCGTCCATGTAGGCCGTTGCCACGAGCACGCTCATCGCCGGCCGGCGCGCGCGGATGTGCCCGATGAGTTCCCAGAACTGGCGTCGCGACAGGGGATCGACGCCGGTGGTCGGCTCGTCGAGGATCAGCAACTCGGGGTCGTGAATCAGCGCACAGCAGAGCCCCAGTTTCTGCTTCATGCCGCCGGAGAGCTTGCCGGCCGGCCGCTCGGCGAAAGGCGCGAGGCCGGTGCTGTCCAGTAGCTCCCGGATCCGCCAGGCACGTTCGGCGGTGGATTGGCCGAACAGGCGGGCAAAGAAGTCGACGTTCTCGAACACCGACAGGGTCGCATACAGATTTCTGCCGAGGCCCTGCGGCATGTAGGCAATGCGCGGGCATTGAGCGCTGCGATGGCGACGCTCGGCCATGTTGCCGCCGAGCACTTCGACTCGCCCCGATTGAATCCGGCGTGTCCCGGAGACGAGCGACAGGAGGCTGGACTTGCCGACGCCGTCGGGGCCAATGAAGCCCACCATGCGGGCCGCCGGTATCACCAGATCGACCTGCTCCAGTGCTGCAACGCTGCCGTGCCGATGGCTGACCGCTGCCAGCCGCGCCACCGGTTCTGGCGCACTGCTCATTGCGGCAGTTTTACCTGCAGATGTTCCGGCCAGGCTGCGGCGGGGTCGAGGCGGACGTAGGCTACCCCCGGCAGGCCGGTCTTGACCTGGGTCCGGTACTTGCGGAGGACCTCGGGGTCAATCTGCGCCCGCGTCCGGAAGGCGAGCTTCTGACGCTCGCTGGCCGTCTCGACCGCCTTGGGGGTGAATTGCGCGGCGCTGTCGACGAAGGAGATGCGGGCGGGAATGACATACTCGGGTGCGGCGTCGAGCACCAGCCTGGCCTCGGCACCGATCGCGACCTTGCCGGCGACGGTTTCGGGCAGGAAGAAGCTCATGTAGACATCCGACAGGTCGAGCACGGTGAGCACCTTGCCGCCGGCAGGCAGCACTTCGCCGGGCTCGGCCGTGCGGTACTGGACCCGGCCGCCGCGTGGCGCCCTGAGCGTCGCATCGGCGATGTCGGCCTTGATTTTCGCGGTGGCGGCGATGGCGGCGTCGATCGACGATTCGGATTCGGCCACCTGCGAGCGCGAGGCCTCGATCGCCGACTGCGTTTCGAGCGTTTGCGACTGCGCCGTCTCGATCGCTGCCTGCGCCTCAGCCACCCGTGAGCGGGCAGCGGTGAGTGCCGCCCTGGCGACCTGCAGCCGGTTGCGGTCGGCTTCCAGCCGCTGTTCGGTGATGAAACCCCGGGCGACGAGTTCTTCGGAGCGCTTCAACTCCTGCTCGGCAAAGGCCACCTCACTCTCGCCCTGAGTCACCGTGGCGAGCGCCGTGGCCTTCGCCTGGCGCCTTTGCGTGACCAGCGCAGCGGCGCTGGCCATGGCCTCCTGGCGCTGCGCGGCCACCGCCGTCGCCGTCGAACTGGCGCTCTCGGCCTGCTTGACCTTCGCCTGCAGTTGCTGGAACTCGGCTTCCAGCGCCTGGGTATCCATGCGCGCGACGATCGCTCCCGGGTCGACGAAGTCACCTTCCTTGACCAGTACTTCGCGGACGCGTCCGGCAGACTTGGTGGCGATGTCGACGGCGGTGGACTCGATCCGCCCGTTGCCGGCGACGAAGCCGGCGGGCAGGGCGGCGGGCCGCGAGCGCTGCCAGGCATGGATTCCTGCAGCGAGGGCGAGCGCGGCAATGGCCAGGAAGAAGATCAGGCGCCGTGCGGGGGTACTCATGAATTGATCGTCCTGATGGATTTGCCGAGCCTTGCCGGCGTTGAGCGCCGGCCGGCTGTCGACGCGTCGACACGTCTATCGTCGACAGTCGGAGCACGCCTCGATTTTACCTCAGCTGGCCTGCCCGGAGGCTCGCCGACATTGGGCAGCCGGGCGGTGAGCGTGCCGCCGGCCGTTTCAGGGCAGGGGCTGCAAGGCGCTCGTGGTGTCAATATGGATCACCGCGTCGAAGCGTCTGGCAAGGGACGAATGCGCGTAATGGTTGTCGCGTTCGGCGGCCGGCAGGTAGGTCACGCCGACGCCGCGATCGAGGCGTGAGTGATCGAGTTGACGAGTCAGCTCGGCGTCGTCGCGGATAAGGAGTACGCTGGCTGGCAGACCGATGTCGTGCAACAGCCTCGACCAGCTGCCGTCGATTGCCGGCAGCAGGCGTTTGACCCGGTCCGGCGTTCCCCAGCCGCTCGCCGCGCGCACGCTGCCGCGAAAGGTGGTCATGCCGACCAGATAGACGCTCTTCGGAGCAAGCTGCTCGCGCAGCAGTTGGCCGATCGACAGCTCGCCAAGCGTCGCCTGATCGGTCGCGCGGGCATCACCCTGGTGGGTGTTGTGCGCCCAGACGACGATCTTGCCATGCCTTTCCAGAAGCAGCCGCAGCGACTCGGCAAGGAAGCGTTCGCGCAGATTCCACGACTCCAGAGCGCCGACCATATACAGGGTCCGGTAGTAGGCCTCGGCACCGGCGATCGCGCGTGCGCTCATCAGCGCCGCAAAGCCGGCAGCATCCGCATCCTGTGCAGTGAGTTCCTGCATCTGCTGCAGGCGGGCACGCACCCGCTTCTCGCAAGAAGGCATCGTTCCACGCGCCACGTCGCGGCCGTACAGTTGCGGGTCGACAGCGATCCGCGAGTAGGGCGCAAAACACCGGTAGTCGCGCCTCGCCGCGGCGGCCGCTCGGGGGTCGCGCCGCGCCAGGTAGTGCACGACCTCGGCGACCGCCTCGGGCACGCCGTAGAGGTCCATCCCGTACAGGGAAACCACCGGACTACCTGCCGCTGAATTCTCGTTGAGTGCCTTCAGCTCGTCGAGGAACGCGGCAAACTGCCGGTTGCGCCACACCCAGCGCGGGAAACGGCGAAACGCGCGCAAGGCCGTCGTCGCATCTGCACGGCCCGCCCTGTCATGAATGAACGCATTGAGTTGCGTGGTCGGTGCCCAGCCGGCTTCGAGGACGAGCGCGCTGAAACCCTTCTCGGCAATCAGCCGCCGGGTGAGGCGCGCTCGCTGCTCATAGAACTCGGCGCTGCCGTGCGTCGCCTCGCCCAACATGACGAGCTGGGCATCGCCAATCGCCGTGAGCAGTCGGTCGTAGTCGCCGGCGTCGTTCGTCAGGGCCTGCGCCTTGGCGCGCAGCAGGGCGACAAGAGCCGGCTCGGACGCCGGCGGCTCCTCGCTGACGACCACGGCTGGCCAGGCGATCAGCAGCAGGGTCGCCAGCAGCAGCCGGCGGAGACGCTGCGGCAAGGACGCGCAGGCCGACCTTCTGTGGTTTCTCTTGCAACACGGCGGCAGGACCGGAACGAGGCAGCTCGGTGGCGCTGTGCGGCGTTGCCGATAGCGTTTCGCCGCCGTCGCGGTGGCGGGGTCAGGCCGCATCAAGGCTGCGCCTGACGTCAGACACAGCCCTTGAGGAACTCGCGGCGTTCGGGTTCGGAGTCGATATGCTCGGCGAGCTTGTGGTAGAGCTCCCCGATGTCGCCGGAGTCGTTCGCGGCGCGCTTGATCAGCACCTTGGCGAGTGGGCCGACATACTGCGCCAGGCGCTTCTCGGCCGCCGCCAGCGTCGCCGGATCGAAGACCACCACCGGCTTCGCAGCGGCCGCCTCGGGCGGTCGGCCCGGCGTCGGTGGTGCCGAGGTGGAGGCCGCTGCAGTCAGCCGACCGACATGCTTGAGAAAGCCGGAGCGCTCGACGCCTTCGGGGACGTTTTCAGCGAGCGCCGCGTAGAACTCCTCGACGCTTCTCGCCTGCATCGCGCTGTGACGTACCAGATGCTTTGCCAGGGGTCCGATCGAGCGGACGAGCGAGGACTCGATCTCGGCCAGGGTCTCCGGCGGCAGCGGCAAGGGAGCTGAGGCTCCCGTGGGCCGCTTGCCGGCGGGGGTGCCCCTGTCGTCGCGGCGTGGCGTCGCCGACGGCGACGAACGCTCCGCCTTGCCGCCGGCCCCCCCTGCGGGCGCCGGCTTGCTCTTGACGAACGCCGCCAGCAGGGCGTTGGTGAAGTCGCGCGCGCTCTGGAAGCGGTCCTCCGGTTTTTTTGCCAGGGCGCGCGCCAGCAGGTCGTCGAAAACCGCCGGCACCGAGGAATCGAGCGACGACGGCGGCGCCGGATCGACGTGCAGGACGTTGTGCAGCACGCTGGCCGGTGTCTCGGCAAGAAACGGTCCGTGGCCGGTGAGCAGTTCGTAGAGGATTACCGCCGCCGACCAGAGGTCGGCGCGACCATCGGCAGGCAGCCCTATCAACTGCTCCGGGGCGATGTGCGTCGGTGTTCCCAGGACCGTGCCGACCTGCGTCAGCGACGAACTCTCCATCTTGGCGACGCCGAAATCCATCACCTTGACCTTCATCCCGCTCAACACCATCACGTTGGCGGGCTTGATGTCACGGTGCACGACGCCGTGCTTGTGCGAGTAGTCGAGTGCCGAGAGCAACTGCTTCATCACCTCGAAGACGTCGATCAGCTCGAAGCGGCCGCGTTCACGCATCAGCCGGCGCAGTTGCTGTCCGGGGACGTACTCCATGACGATGAAGGCCATGTCCGCGTCCTCGCCATACTCGTACACGCCGACGATGGCCGGGTGCTGCAAGCGGCCGCCGGCCTGCGCCTCGAGCTTGAAGCGCGCGACCGCGGAGGTGGACTCGACGTTCGCCAGGTACTCGGCGAGAATCGTCTTGATCGCCACCGGTCGCTCGATGACCGGATCGAACCCCTCGTAGACAGTGCCCATCGCGCCCTTGCCGATCTCGCGACGGATCTCGTACTTGCCGATATGTTCCGGGATAGTCATGGTCTGGCGGCTCCGCGCTCAACCCTCGATCAGCTTGATCGCCTTTTCCAGGCTGCGGCGCATGCGGTTGAAGGAGTTGCCCAGGACGCCGATCTCGTCGCCGCTGTGTGCGCGGAACTCGGGCAGGTCGAAGTCACCGGTGGAGATTCTGTCGGCGGCCGCCGACATGCTCGAGATCGGCCGGATGATCAGCAGCGACAGCATGACGTTGAGGACGATGAAGGTGGCGAGGAAAATGCCGCCGAGCGAGAGCATGAAGGTGTTGAAGGTGCGCTGCGCATTCGCGAGAGGCACCGACATCGGCACCGAAACGACCTGCGCGCCGATCGTCTCCATGTGCTGCCAGCCGAAGCCGTTGTTCTCGCCGTAGATGCGGATCATCGATGCCGGCGCGGCTGAGGGCACGCTGTGGCAGGCCAGGCACGCCGGGTCGGTGATGGTGATCGGCCGCGCGAGATAGAGCATGCGGCCCGTCGGCGTCTCGCGCTCGCCGGAAAGCTCGCGGGCGCTGGTGTCGCCACGGAACTTCTGGACGATGTCGTTCTCCCACTCGACTGCGCGGTCGCGCGGGTTGGTGGGGTTGAGCGTCGCTTCCTTGTAGGTGAAGTCCGGGTATTTTGTGTGCAGGTTGTTGAAGACTTCGGTCGCCGCGTAGGCAGGGACGGTCTGCGGCAGGAAAGTATGCTCCAGCTGGGCATCGAGCAGCGGTTTGACTTGTTTGACGGTGTAGCCGCGCACCGATAGCGCGGACTCCATCATCAGGCCGGCGTTACGCAGCGTCTCCTGCTTGGCGTTGTCGTTCAGGAGTCGGTGCGACACGTAGGCCGATACGGCCATCCCCGCAGCGAAGACCAGCAGCAGGACCAGATTGAACTTCAGTCGCAGACCCATGAGCACTTCCCCTTTGAAAGGATGCGGATCGAAGATCCCGCTGCAGCGCGCAGAGTATATGTGGCGCGGTCAACGCGGGTCAATTGATTCGCGGCCTGGCACGCGCCGGCTGTGCGTCGCCGGTCGGTTGCGATCGGACGCGCGAGGTCGTCAGGCTGGCGTTGCGGATCGGCATGGCCGGAACGCGCGCGTGGACCTCTGATTGCTACCCTTGCAAGCCTCGCGAGCGGCGCTTCGTATCTTCGCGGTACGCTTCTTCAGCGCCCAACCCGCCGGTGGAGACCAGGCACGGCAGTTGCGGAGTGACGGAAAATCTTACAGGGGCCGCCCTGCCAGGCCAGGGCATGTTGCCAAGCCACTGGTCTAATGGGATAAAAAAACATGGCACGAGTATTGCTCGGATTGCCTCGTGCGGAGCAGGGCGTCCACGGTCCAGAGTTTGGCGACAGCGTCCGGCAGCGAGGAATCGAGAAGTGCGTCGGCTGCCTGACACGACCTGGGTCGGCGATAGCCTGCCCGTCACCTCTACCACACCCGACTTGACCAACCCTGCGAGGGACGATCCAATGACATCAACAACTCTCCATCGTACCACCGGCATTGCCCTGGTGGTTTCGACGCTCGCCCTCTTGGCCCAGCCTGCGCAGGCGCAGTCCGTCAGCGCGCCTTTCGCTGCCGACTACACGCTGATCGATCTGGCCGCGGTGCCGTCGCTGCCGCTTCCCTATGGCGGACTCACCTTCAAGGCGGGAGACCCGAATACCATCCTGATTGGCGGCAGCGCCAACACAGCTGCCGGTCTCCTCTATCAGATCGGGGTGGTGCGTGGCGCGGACAACCACATCACCGGCTTTACCGGCGCCGCCACAGCGCTGGGTAGCGTGGGTGCATTCAACGATGGCGGCGTCGTCTATGGCCCGGGCGGCGTGCTTTTCACGTCACAGTGGCCGGAAAACAAGCTGGGGCAGACGAAGCCCGGCAACACAGCCGAGGACAAGGTGATCGATCTGGTTCCGTTCGGGGTCGCCGCCTCGCATGCGGCCTTGAACTTCGTTCCCGCAGGCTTCGGGGGGGCGGGGACGATGAAGCTCGTTTCCTGGAGTGGTGGTGAGTTCTATACGGCGGCCTACGCGGCAGACGGCAGCGGTACCTACGATATTACCAGCGTTACCCAGGTAGACCTTGACCTGACGACGCCCGGGGTCATCGACACTCTGCCGGGCGGGCCGGAAGGCTTCGTCTATATCACCGCCGGCAACCCGGGGTTTGTCGCCAATGCCATGCTCGTGTCGGAGTTCTCTGCCGGCAACGTCGTGGCTTATGACCTGGACGCCGACGGCAACCCGCTCGTCGCGACCCGACGCGAGCTGGTTACCGGGCTGGATGGCGCGGAAGGCGCCGCGATTGACCCATTGACCGGCGATTTCCTGTTCTCCACCTTCGGCGCGGTGGTGGATCGCGTCGTCGTCCTGCGAGGCTTCACCGAACCGCCACCGTCGCTTCCTGAGCCGGCCAGCATGCTGCTCTTCGGCGTCGCGCTGGCCGGTCTGGCGCTGCAGCGGCGCCGAGCGAACGACTGAAGCATGATCGATCGGCTGGGCCAAGGCCCGTCGACGACGCTCCACGCGTGGAGCCTGCGGCAGCCAGTGGCTGCCGTTTTTTTTGCCGGGGCGGCGAATGCTGCGCAAGGTCGCCGGGAGATTGACTCCGGTCCGCACGTCCGCGGCGAGGCCGGGCGGGCCGCTCCGCCGGATCGGGGTGCCGCCTTCAGGGCGCCGGGCGCGCGGACGGCGCCGGGCGATCGCCCGGCAGTGTCGTCAGGCTCTCGATCCACGGTTCGAGGTGCTGACCGACGGCAACCTGCGCCTGGTAGCGCGGCGTCCGCTCGCTTGCTGCGGGCCGACTGGTGTTGCGCAGCGGCTCGAGCAGCCCACGCCAGGCGAAGGGGACGTTGATGCGGTCGATGGCAATAGCGCTGATGTAGCCAGCCAGCCGGTGCTGCCGGTCGCTGCTGCGCACGCTTGGTCTTACGGTGCCGCGCAGAATCAGGGTGCGCTGGCGATCGGGGTAGCGGGCGCGCAGCACCGCGGCGTCGAGGCCGGCGTCGATGGCGAAAAGGCGGCTGGCATGGCCTTCCTCGATGGCCAGATTGTCCCGGGCGGCCTTCGCCTGCTCCGCAAACGCCTTGCTGTCGGGATTGGCCGTCGCCGCGGCCGTCCGGCGCAGCGCATTCGCGCGTGCGCGCTCGACCGCCTGCTGCCACGCCGGCCCCGCGAGCTCGAGCACGATCAGCACCTGGCGTGGCAATTGGCGGGTGAAACGCTCGCGCGCTTCGGGAGTGGCATCGCCGGCAGCGGTGTCGAACCCCAGGGCGGCGAGCCGGCCCGCGTCCAGCCACGCCGGACGGCCAGCGTGCAGCGAGTAGCCGTAGTCGGGCCGTTCCTCGTCGGCGTCGAGGACGCGCCAGTTCAGCGCCAGCGCCAGGCCGCTGTTCTCCGCGTGGCGGTAACCCCCGGCCGGCAGTGCCAGCTCGCGTTCGCTGAGCATGACGCGGCTTTCCGGTTCATCGGCCCGGTTTCGGGCGACGCTCGACAGAGCGATGGCGTTGGTCAGCAGGATCAGCGCCGCACCGGCGGCGAGCGAACGCCTGCGTGTCCGGGCAGTCATCGCGACTCGCCAGGCTTGGCGCGGCTGCTGACGTCGCGCAGCCGCTTGAGGACCAACAGGATCAGCACCGCGCTGAGGCCGAGGACCAGGAAGAAGAGGTACTTGGGCATGAGGTCCCAACACCAGTCGTAGAATTTCGCGTAGAGGAAGAGGACGAAAAAGGCGATGCCTGTGTTGACCGTTTCCGGCCAGTCGCGGCGCGTGCCAATCCAGATTGTCAGTGCGCTGCCGGCAAAGCCAAACAGCTGATAGCCACCCTCGATCAGCCTGGCGGGCAGATCGAGGTAGCTGCCGTAGCCCCAGTGACCGAGGATCAGCATCGGGATGAAGGCGGTAAGCAGGCCGAAGACCCGGTAGGTGGCTTCGAAGCCAGCGTAGTTCCGGTGCAGCGCCAGCCGCGGCATGGCGAGCAGGATTGCCGCGGCGGCAAAAAAGTTTTCCGGTCGCTCGCCGGCGTTCAGCCAGTAGATGCCGCTCCAGGTACCGACGCGCGCCGCCACGAAGCCGATCACGCAGACGATGCCGGTTGCCAGCAGCAGGCGCAGGTCGCAAGCGTAGGCGAGCAGGAAAGCCATCGCCGCCCAGGGTAGCAAGGCCGTGTCCGTGGGCGTGATGTTGAAGATCTGGCCGATCATGCTGATGTTGAGGACGAAGCAGGTGAACGCGAGCAGCGCCGCAAGCCTGCTGAAATAGCCGCTGCCGTCGCGTCCCTGCAGCGCGACCGTCAGGCCGAGGCTGGCGAGCGCGCTGAGGATCAGGATGACGACCTGCGTGGTCTCGGTAAACCGTCCCCAGAACTGGTAGAAGAGGAGAAAGATGCTCGCTGCCAGCGCCAGGGCGCCGAGAAAAGAGGCTACGCGCATACCAAGCGAAAGCTGCCGACCGCGACCGTCAAGGTCGATGTCATAGGCTGCCGCATAGTCGGCGAGCAGTCCCGCATGGTGGGCAAGGATCGCTTGCTGCGCGTCCGCGCCGAGGTCGACAACGCCTTCCGCCTGCAGGCGCGCCAGTTCGGCGCGGAATACACGGATGTCGTCGGCCCTCTGCTGGGCCTCTCGGCGTGCGGGCAGGTCGCGTGCGCTCTCGGTCATGATGGGCAGCAATTATGCCCCCTTTGCCGGGCTCGGGCGATTCCCGCGGCCGCTACTCGCGTGGCCAGGCTGCGTTGACCGCGATCGATGCGCCCTCCTATACTCCCGGCATGCCAAAGAGCCTCCTGCCAATCGCTCGCATCGGCGCGCCGCCCGGGATTGCCGAGAGATGCGCGCGAACCTGGCCTCTGCCTTTGGCGGTGGTCCGTGGTGAACGAGGGCCCTGCGCCAGGCGGCGAACACACGGGAACTGGCTACCGGGCCCTGCGCGGTGACCGGCAAGCAAGCTCTCGACTGGTTCGTGCCGCCGCACGCGCGCGCGAACGCCAGGCTCGCTGCCAACGGAAGATCCGTCGCAGGATCGCTGCTGACGATCTCGGCGGTGCTGTCGCTGGTGCTCGTGGTGTTCCTGCTCGTGCGCAGCCGGCCGAGCACGGTCGAACTGGCGGTCTTCGCCGCCGCCGTCGCAACGCCGGTGCTCGCCGCGGTCTGCATCCGCTTCGTCGCCAACCCGACCGGCATACTCCTCCTCACCAACCTCGCCGGAATCGCCTACGTTGCGATCTGGGCCGCCGTGACTGGTGGCGTGCTTTCGGTGGCGGTGCCCTGGCTGATTGCGCTGCTCGCGACGCTCGGCACCTTCGGCAAGGCACGCGTGCTGCTCGTCGCCTTCGCGGCGGATGCCCTGGTTCTCGTCGGGCTCTATCTGGGCAGCGCCCGGGGTTTGCTGCCGCAGAGCCCGGTGGCGGAGGCCGAGGCCATGACTCTGGCCTTGATCGCCCAGATATCGTCGCTGGCCGTCGTGGCCATGGCGGCCAAGATTGTCGTGCGCGCTCGAGCCGCTGCCCGGGAAAGCCTTCGGCAAGGCGAAAAGCGCTTGCAGCAAATCGTCGACGGTCTGCCCGCGTCGATCGCCTATGCCGACTACACGGGTAGCGTCGCGCGCTATTCGTTTGTCAACCGGCGCTTTGCCGAACGCTTCGGCAAAGCGCCGGCGGACATCGCCGGCAGGGCGGTGGTGGACGTCCTCGGGGAAGAGGTGTATCGCGATGTCGCGCCACATCTGCAAAGAGTGCTGCAGGGGGAAGCCGTCGAGTACGACCGCGCCTTGCCGACAGCCGACGGAACGACGCGCTACGACCGGGTGTACCTGGTGCCCGATTGGGCGGAGGATGGCGCGGTGCAGGGCGCCTACATCTTCGGTATCGACGACAGCGAACGCAAGCGGGCGTTGCTCGCTCTCGAGGGAAGCGAGGCGAAGCTGGCCGAGGCGCAGGCGATGGCGCACGTCGGCAACTGGGAATTTGATCTGGAGACCGATCGTCTGACCTGGAGTGACGAGGTCTACCGCATCTGCGGCCACGAGCCGCGCAGCTTCACGCCCTTCTTTCGCACCGACTATGTCGCCGCTACACCTGTCGAGGACCGTCCGAAGCTGGCCGAGGCGCTGGCGCAGGTTTTGGCGACGGGTGCTGCGCAGAGGTTGGAGCACCGCGTCGTGCGCCCCGATGGCGACGAGCGGACGGTGGAGGTGCGCGCGCAGGTCTTGTGCACCGATCTCGCGGGCAGGATCAGCACGCTGACCGGGGTTGTCCAGGATGTCAGCGAGCGCAAGCAGATCGAGAGGGAACTGATCGCCGCCAAGGAGGCCGCCGAGGCGGCGAGCAAGGCCAAATCGGCCTTCCTGGCAAACATGAGCCACGAAATCAGGACGCCGATGAACGGCGTGATCGGGGTGGCGGAACTCCTGCTGACCGAGGCCCTGGAGGAGCGGGCGCGCCACTACGCAGAGACGATCCAGCGCTCGGGGCGGGCGCTGCTCGGAGTACTCGATGACGTACTGGACCTCTCGAAGATCGAGGCGGGGCGGCTCGAGCTGGAATCGGTGAGATTCGATCTGCCGGAACTGGTGCGCGAGATGAGCGACCTCTTCGGCGAGGCGGCGCGCGCCAAGGGGGCGAGGCTCGTGGTATCGGTGGCGCCGGCGGTGCCGCGCTGGGTAGAGGGCGATCTGGTTCGGCTGCGGCAGGTGCTGCTGAATCTGGTGTCGAACGCCGTGAAGTTCTCGGCGCGCGGCATCATCGAAATCGAGCTGCGCCACGACGGCGACGGCGACGGCGCGCTGCGCTTCGCGGTCCGCGATCAGGGCCTCGGCATCGCACCGGACAAGCAGGCACGGATTTTCGACGCGTTTGCCCAGGCCGACCAGGGCACGACGCGGCGCTTTGGTGGCACCGGCTTGGGCTTGTCGATCGCGCGTCAGCTGGTACGCCTGATGGGGAGCGACATCGGCTTGCACAGCACGCTCGGCGAGGGTTCGTGCTTCTGGTTCTGCTTGCGGCTGCCCGAGGTGGCGCCGCCGGTGGCGGAGCGGCGTGTGTCGGTCGAGTCCTTCGCCAACCAGCGCGTGCTGGTGGCCGAGGACGACCCGGTGAACGCGGAGGTGACGCGGGCGGTTCTGCAGCACTACGGAGTCGAGGTCGTGATGGTGGGCGACGGCGCACAGGCAGTGACCGCACATGCGCGCCAGCGCTTCGCCCTGATCCTGATGGACTGCCAGATGCCCGGAATGGACGGGTTCGAGGCGACGCGGCGCATTCGCGAGGCCGAGAGCGCCAGCGGTGCAGCGCGCACGCCGGTGGTCGCCCTCACCGCGCACGCGCTGGCCGGCTATCGCGAGCAGTGCTTGCAGGCCGGCATGGACGACTATCTGACCAAACCGTTCCCGGCTGCCGCCCTGCGTGACCTGCTCGGGCGCTGGCTCGCGGCCGACGCTTGAAGCCCTTCGGCACGCCGACGATAGATTGGCGCGGGCGTGGCGCGGCGTGACGTTGCCGGGTCCGACGGCGAGACGTCCCGCTACGCGGCTTCCTGGCGGTGGTCGTCGCGAAGCGCTGACTGCATGCGATTGACGCCGCTGAGCAGAGCCTTGATCGACGCGGTGACGATGTTGGCGTCTACCCCGGCACCGTAGCACTCGCCGCCGCCCTCGCTGGGAGTGAGTTCGATGAAGGCGCAGGCAAGGGCGTTGCCTGCCTCGCGGCTCGCACTCATCGACCGCTCCTCGTAGCTGCGCACCTGGACGTCGATGCCGACAGTGTGGAGCGCGTGAACCGCGGCGTCGATCGGGCCGTTGCCCTCGCCACTGAGCACGTGTGGCACGCCGTCGATGTCCACCGTGATCCGGATGCCTTGCGCCTGCCCGTGTTCGAACAAGCGGTGCTCGCGATAGTGGAGCGGCGCGCGGGTGTCGAGATAGGTCGTGGCGAAGAGCTGCCAGATGTCGGCCGCGCTGACCTCGCCACCGTGCGTCTCGGTATGCCGCTGGACGACCCCCGAGAACTCGACCTGCAGCCGGCGCGGCATGACCACGCCGTATTCGCTTTCCAGCAGGTAGGCGATGCCGCCCTTGCCGGACTGGCTATTGACGCGGATCACCGAGTCGTAGTTGCGGCCGACGTCGGCTGGGTCGATCGGCAGGTAGGGGACGTCCCAGACGACATCGGCCTGCTTGGCGGCGAAGCCCTTCTTGATGGCATCCTGGTGGGAGCCGGAGAAGGCCGTGAACACGAGGTCACCGACATAGGGGTGGCGTGGGTGAATCGGCAACTGCGTGCAGTGTTCGAACGTTCGGGCGACGGCGTTGATGTCCGAGAAATCGAGGCCGGGCGCGACGCCCTGCGTGTACAGATTGAGCGCCAAGGTCACGATATCGACATTGCCGGTGCGCTCGCCGTTGCCGAACAGGCAGCCTTCGACCCGGTCGCCGCCGGCCATCAAGGCGAGCTCGGCCGCGGCGACGGCGGTACCCCGGTCGTTGTGTGGGTGCAGGCTGAGGATGACGCTGTCGCGCCGCTCGAGGTGGCGGTGCATCCACTCGATCTGGTCGGCGTAAACGTTGGGCGTCGCCAGTTCGACGGTGGTCGGCAGGTTGAGAATCACCTTGTTGCCCGGCGTCGCGTCCCAGGCGGCAGTGACGGCGTTGCAGACGTCGAGCGCGAAGTCGAGTTCGGTCGCGGTAAAGGTTTCCGGGCTGTATTCCAGCACCCATTCCGTCTCCGGCTGTTCGGCGGCCAGTTGTCTGATCAGTTTGACGGCGCCGACGGCCATGTCGACGACTTCCGAGCGGGTCATGCCGAAGACGAAGTCCCGGAAGGGTTTCGAGGTGGCGTTATAGACATGCACGATCGCCCGGCGGGCGCCTCTCAACGATTCCATCGTCCGCCGGATCAGGTGCTCGCGCGCCTGGGTGAGCACCTCGATGCTGACATCGGCGGGAATATGCTTGCCGTCGATGAGGCGGCGCACGAAATCGAAGTCGGTCTGCGAGGCCGACGGAAAAGCGACCTCGATCTCCTTGAAGCCGATGTCGCAGAGCATGCGAAACATGCGCATCTTGCGCTCGAGGTTCATCGGTTCGAAGAGGGACTGATTGCCATCGCGCAGATCGGTACTCATCCAGATTGGCGGCTGGCTGATGCGGCGGTTCGGCCATTGACGATCGACGAGGTCGACGGGCGGGAAGGAACGGTATTTGCTGGCGGGGTTCTGCAACATGATGGCGGCTCCTGGCAGGGCGTTTGACGAATGCGACGATGCGACGATGCGACGAGTGTCATCTTAAGGAAAAGCGGCCCGCAGGTGCTTGCGTTATGTGGCTTGTTGGGCAGATTAATGGCAAGAAAATTGCCATGCTATGAGAGAAACACGTAAAATATTGCGACAAGTTGGCACTGGAGGGGAGTCGTGCAACTCGACCGCTACGACTGGCAGATTCTGCAGGTACTGCAACGGGAGGGCCGGATCAGCAATCAGGATCTCGCCGACCGCATCGGCCTGTCGCCTTCGCCGTGCCTGCGCCGGGTGCGTACGCTCGAGGAGTCCGGGTTGATCACCGGTTATCGCGCGCTGCTCGACGCCAGGAAGCTCGGCTTGTCGCTGATGGCACTGATCCACATTTCGATGGATCAGCATACGCCGGAGCGCTTCAGCACCTTCGACGCCCGCATCGCGGAAATCCCGGAACTGCTCGAATGCCTGCTGATCACGGGCCAGGATGCCGACTACCAGCTCAAGGTCGTGGTCAGGGACATGGACGCCTATCAGGAACTCCTGCTTGACCGGATTACGCGCATCCCCGGGGTGACCGGGGTCCATTCGAGTTTCGTGCTGCGCCAGGTGGTCGACAAGACCGCGCTGCCGCTGCCGACGCAGCCGGCCTGAGGCGGCCGGATCGCTGACGGAGGATCTGACTGCCATGACCGCCTGCCTCGGGCTCTCTCGCGGAACCGGCTGATGAGCCTGGCCACCATCATTCATGCCGGCATGCGGCACTACGAGCAGCCCAACCTTGCCCTCGTGCTGATGGGCGGCGGCGCACGCACGGCCTATCAGGTTGGCGTGCTGCGCGCGCTGGGGAACATGCTGCAGGCACAACCGGGCAGGGCTCGCCGATTTCCGTTCCAGATCCTGATCGGCACCTCGGCCGGCGCGATCAACGCTGCCTTCCTGGCCGCGCACGCACTGGAGGGCTTGCAGGCCTTCGAGCAACTGGCCGAGTTCTGGGGGCGACTGCGATCGAGCGACGTTTACCGCCTCACCGCTCCTCGCTGGCTCGCCTTCAGCCGCGTCTCGCTGGCTCTCGGGCTGTCGCGGCATGTGCAGGCGAGGGGCGCCTTGCTCGACAACACGCCCCTCGCCGAAATGCTCGGCCGGGGCATCTCGCTCGACAACATCGAAAAGGCCCTGCGTTCGCGGAGCATCGACGCGCTGGCGGTGACCGGCTCGAGCTATACGAGCGGCGTGCACTGGACTTTCTGCCAAACCGCCAGTCGCGAGGGCTTTCAGCCGTGGACACGTCCTGGGCGTCGCGCCGAGTTCCAACCCTTGACGATCGCGCACCTGATGGCCTCGAGTGCCATACCCTTTCTCTTTCCGGCGACCCCATTGACGGTCGAGGGGCGGCAAGAGCACTTCGGCGACGGCTCGATGCGCCAGATCACGCCCCTGTCGCCGGCAATGCACCTGGGCGCGCAAAAAATCCTGGTCATCGGTGTCGGACAGCCCGAACGTCCTGGCTTCGCCGTGGCTCCGGCCGGCATCCCGGGGCGTGGCCCGAGTCTCGGCAGCATGGCCGGGCATGTCATGGCGAGCGTCTTTCACGATACGCTGCAGGCCGACGTCGAGCAGGCCCGGCGGGTTGCCGACACCATCAACGGATTGCCGCAGGAGGCGGTTTCGGCGATGAACTACAAGGCGATCGACGTGCTGGCGATGGCGCCGACGGAGTCGCTCGATGCTCTGGCGCAACAGTCCACCGGCGAGTTGCCGACGGCGATTCGCCAGGCGCTGGCCGCCCTCGGCATGCTCAAGGGCGGAGGTGGCGCCCTGGCGAGTTACCTGCTCTTCGAGCAGGGTTTCATCCAGTCGCTGATGGCGATGGGTGAACGCGATGCCATGGCACGCGCCGACGAACTGCTGGAACTGGTTCTCGGCAACTGACTGGCGGTAGAGCCAGCCCCGGGCGAGCTGGCGCCAGGCGTGGTTTTCGCCCTACAGGGTCAGTCGCCCGGCGTAGCCGGTCATCTCCAGGTAACCGCGACCTTCCAGGCTCCCGTCGACCTTGACCACGCCCTCCCAGTAAGCCACAGGTGCCGGCCGCTTGGTGGTCAGTTCCTGGTCATCGAGGACCGGCAGGGTCCGCACCGTGTGCTCGCCGAAGCGGATTTCCATTTGCACCGGATAACGGCCGCCACTGCGCGGTGACGCCCAGAGGCGCAGCGGCGTGAAGCGGATGTCGGCGGCTGCGAACTGGCGCACGTGGCCGGCAGCGTCGCGCCAGGTGGCGTGCGCAAAAACCGTGGCCGCCCGCGCGTCGCGCAGGCGGAACGCCATCAGTGCGCCGCCGTCGGCGAGATTGATGCCGATCCAGTCCCAGCCGACGGCGCCGTCACCAAGAATCGCCGTAGACCATTCGTGGTCGAACCAGGCGCGACCGTGCGCTGCCAGGCGCTTGCCGTCGCTGACCAGGAAGCCGGCGACCTGTAGCTGGGGCCAGCTCACGTAGTAGCTGGCCAGCTCCGGTCGGCTGCCCTTGCGCGAATACCCTCCCTCGCCCTGCAGCAACAGCGGCTGCGTCGGCGTCAAGAGAAGGTCATAGGAGAACTGCGGGCTGTTCACCTGCAGTGAGAAGGCCTCGCCGTCGCGCCGATCCAGCCGCCGCATCCGCCAGGCACCGATGCTGATGTCGCAGTCTTCGCTGGAAAAGGCTGCACCGAGATTGGCCCGGGCGGCGCGTTCGCTGTGCCGCAAGCGGTCGCCAGGCAGGGTCAGCGCGGCGTGTGCGAAAAGGATCTGACGCGCGGCAATCGGTGAATCCAGGGCTTCGGCGGTGCCCGGCCGGCTGCGGAAAAACGTCAGCTGAAAGCCGATGTCGCGCTGCGGCAAGTCAAGGACGCCGGTGACGTACCACCATTCCGTACGGAAATCGGGGTGCGCTCCGTGGTCGCGCGGGAAGGTCAGGCGTGCTCCCGGAATGACGGGGGGATAGGCGACCGCCGTTGCGCCCGGCGTCGCGCGCGTCAGCGTTGGCAGCAGCAGGGGAGTGGCGAGGAAGGTGCGGCGGCGCACGTGGCAGCTCCGTGGTCTAGTCGGCGCTGGCGAGGACGCGTGCAACCGGCAGCCGGGTCGCCTGGCGCGCGGCGTAGCGGCTGGCGACGATCGCCGCCGCCAGGGTCAGCAAGGCCCCGGCGATGACGGCCGGCCAGGGGATGGTGAGCGCCATTCGCCAGTGAAAGGCTTGCGGATTGATCACATGCGTCAGGATACCGCCGATGGCGACGCCGCAGGCCAGACCGATGAGCAGGCCGACGAGCGCGATCAGCGCGCCCTCGACCATCACTGCCCGACCGAGCATCCGGCGATCGAAACCCAGCGCACCCAGTGTGGCCAACTCGCGCGCGCGCAGCCAGACGCTGGCCGCCAGCGTTACCGCCAGGCCGAACAATCCGATCAGCATCGCTGCCGCCTCGAGCGCGTAGGTGACGGCGAAGCTCTTGTCGAAAATCGACAGACTCAGCTGCCGGATCTCGAGGCTGTCGGCGAGTTCGAGTCCGTACCTGTCGGTCCAGGGCGCCAGCCAGTCGCTGGCCAGCCTTTCCTGCCCAGGCAGCGGCCACAGCGCCAGCTCGCTTGGCGCGAAGCGGCCGCCGAGTCTGACGAAGTCATCGCGACCGATCGCCACGGCGCCGAACTGGCGCGAGTAGTCCCGCCAGACGCCGCCGACGAAAACCTCGACGTCGTGTCCGCGCAAGGGCAGGCGCAGGGTCTGACCCGGCGCGATCCGGTAGATCTCGTGCATCGGCTCGCTGATCCAGACGACCGGCATGTCGGCCGGCGGTGCCACTACCGGGCCGGTGAACGGCAGTCGCGCCGCCGGGTTGTCGCGTTCGAGTTCGCGCACCAGCAGTGCCACGCTGGGTCGCTGCGGGTCGATGACCAGCGTTTCCTGTGCGCTCCGCTCGATGCGGGCGAACGGTGTCTGGGTGCCGGCCAGCGCATCGAGCAGTTCCTGTGGCAGGGGAGTTGCCTTGCCGCGCAGATAGAGGGGCGCGGGCAGGACGTGGTCGAGCCAGTGGTCGACGGCGACGCGAAAGCTGGCGACCATGATCACCATGCTGGCCGTCAGTGCGAAGCTGATGATCAGGCCGCTGGCCGCGACCTGCGCCATCAGCGGCGCCTGCGCGACGTTCTGTATCGCGATCTGTTGGGCGGCCGGCAGTCGGCGCTTGGCGAGCCAGCCGAAGAGCGCGCGGGTGAACAGAGGTGCGCTGCTGACGCCGATCATCAGCACCAGGGCGATCGCGGCGTAGCCGGCCAGGGGGAGTTCGAACAGCGGCGGCATCTGCGCCAGTACGAACGCTGCGAGAGCCAGCAAGGCCGCCAGGAGCCATCTGGAGCGGGCCGAGAACGCGGCACGGCTCTGCGCAAAACCCGTTTTCAGCGCCTGCGCCAGTGGCTGCACGCGGTTCAGATAGGCCGGGTAGAGCGCGCCGGCGAGGCTGGCGACGCAACCGAGCGCCAGGAATCCGAGCAGCGGTGCCGGCTGCGGGACGATGCTCGGGGTGCTGCCGGAGAAATAGCCACCGCCAAGATCGCCACCGAGGATCTGCGTGAAGGCGAACGCCAGTGCGTAGCCGAGTCCGAGCCCGACGACGGCGCCGGGGATGCCGATCGCCAGTCCTTCGAGGAGAACCTGCAGCAGGCGCATGCGCGGTGAGAGGCCAAGGACGCCAAGCAGCGCGAACTGTGTCGACCGCTGCGCGATGGCCGTCAATTGCGTGGCGAAGACCAGGAAAGCACCGGTCAGCAAGGCGACGAGGGCCAGGACGTTGAGGTTGACACGGTAGGCACGCGACAGGTTGGAGACGCGCGTCCGGTCGTCTTCAGCAGCCCGCACGAGCAGGCCGGGGGGCAGTCGCGCTTGCAGCGCGGTCCGCCAGGTCGCCAGGTCGACTTCGGGTGCGAGGCGGACGCGACCCTCGCCGACCGCCTCGTTGGGTCCGAAGCGTTCCTGGACCCAGGCAATGTCGGCAACCAGAAGCAAGTCGTCGGGACCGGTCGCTGGCAGGTCGCCGGCAATCTTTGTCAGCCATTCACGATCGCCGCGGGCCAGGGTCACCGTCGCGCCGGCCTGTAGTCCGAGCTTGGCGAGCAAGGACGGCGAGGCATAGACGTCGCCATCGAGGATGCCGCCGGTCGTCGAGCGGTCATCCTGTCGTGGCAGCAACCAGGGCATCACCGCCGCGGCGCTGAAAACGTCGAGGCCGATCAGTCGCACCGGCGTCCGTACGCTATTCACGCGCACCCGTGTTTCGATCACCGGTGCGACGACCAGTACCGCCGGGTCGCTGGCGATCGCGTTGATGGTGGCGACGGGTACCCCGCCGGCGCTGTCGCGAGCGCCGACAACGGCATCGGGGTCGCCCTGCACGGTCTTCATCGCGCGTCCGAAGTCGGCGAGTGCGGCGTCGTTGATCAGATGAATGGCGTAGCCGAGGGCGACGCCCAGGGCAATCGCCAGCATGGACAGCAGCGTCGCCGTGCGCCGCGTGCGGAACTGGGCGCGGATCAGCCACCACGCCAGGGTATTCATGCGAGCCCGTTCGCCGTCAGCGTCAGAACGCGGTCGCAGCACTGTGCGACGTGCTGCGAGTGGGTGACGATCAGCGCACCGGCGCGCTGCTCGCGAACCCGTTCGAGCAGCAGCGACAGCACGTCGCTGGCCGTCCTCGGGTCGAGGTTGCCGGTGGGTTCGTCGGCAAGAATCAGCGCCGGGCGGTGCACCAGCGCGCGCGCGATCGCCACGCGCTGCAGCTCGCCGCCGGAAAGCGAAGCCGGCCATCGGTCCGCGAAGCCGGCCAGGCCGACGCGCTCGAGCAGCGCCTGCGTGCGCGTGGCGTGCTCGCCGCTGGGTACGCGCGCGAGCAGCAACGGTACGATGATGTTCTGTGCTACGGTCAGCGTCGGCAGCACGTGAAAGGCCTGGAAGACGAAGCCGATGTTGCGCGCGCGCAGCGCGGCCCGCGCCGCTTCATCGAGCCGAACCATGTCGAGTGCGTGCGGGCCGATATGGACCGATCCGCAGTCGGCAGTCTCGAGGCCGGCGATGCAGTTGAGGAGGGTGCTCTTGCCAATTCCCGATTCACCAACCAGGGCAACGATCTCGCCGGCAGCCACCGCGAAATCGATACCGCTGAAGAGGGGTCGGCCGACATCGGCGTAGCGCTTCGCGAGGTCGGCAACGGCGAGCATTGGACAGGAACTATTCGGCATCGCTACCTGCGACGGCCGCCGAGACGGCACCGGCCACGCGCGAACTGGCTCTCTCCGGCGCAGCCATGTAGGACCACTTCATCTGGCGGCGCGGCAGCAGGTAATCGAGCTCATCCGGCGAGCGATGCGGCAGGCGCAGCGAACGTTCGATGACGAGCCCTTCGTCGTTCGCCAGATCGACGAGGATTGCCTGCTGGCGCGGGACCTCCGGTGCATAGATGGTGACCAGCGGGCTGAGTGGCTTGGCGTCAGGCGCCGATCCGGCGACGGCGCCGATCCGGCCGTCGCTGAGTTGCACGATGGATCCCGGCGGATAAACGCCCATTGCCCGTACGAACAGTCCCAGCAGACCCGGGTCGAACCTCATCTTTTCGCGCGCCCACATCGTTGCCAGAGCCTCCGAAGGGGACAGCGCGTGGCGGTAGTCGACCGGATTGACGAGGTTGTCGAAGCGGTTGGCAATCGCCACTATCCGCGCCGCCAGGGGGATCTCTCTACCGCTGAGGTGGTCGGGGAAACCGCTGCCATCGAAGCGTTCGTGATGGGACAGGATTGCCTCGAGCATCGCCTGTGACACGGTGCCGGCGCGCAAGGCCTCGTCGTAGCCGCTGCGGCAGTGCGTCCGATAGATCGTTGCCTCGTGCCGGTTACGTTCGCTGCTGCGCAGGATTGCCGGACTGATCGACAGCTTGCCGATGTCGTGCAAGAGAGCGCCGACGGCGAGCGCTCGCAAGGACACTTCCGGCAGTTCCGCCTTCTTGCCGAGCAATAGCGCCAGGGTCATTACGGACAGCGCGTGCGCGGCGTGGCCATCGTTGTTCGCCATGTCGGCAATCAGCATGATGGCGCTGTCCGGGTCGGCGAGTAATGCCGTCGTGGATTCCTCGCTGACCGTAACGAACTGATTCATGGCCTCGCGAGCGCTCGTGGCGAAGCCGCGGAGCGCGCCGCCAACCGTCTTGGCAGCCCCTAGGTAGTACCGGCGTGTGTTGTTGAGCCGCTTTCTCAGCTCGCTCCGGAGTTCGTTCATGGCCAGCAAGCGCTCGCGCTTTTGGGCCATGTGGGTGGCGGCCAGGGTTGCCAGTCGTGCTATTTCCGCTTCCTGCTCGGGTGTTACGGCTGCCTCGGCCGCCGATGTCGCTGGCCGCAAGGGCAGCGGCGGGACTTTGCAGCGTGTCGGGTCGCAGAACAGTTGCGGCAGGTGCATCGCCGCGATCAGCCGTGCCTGTTCTTCATCGGCAATGACAAAGGAGCTGAACATGAACTCGTGCTCCATCCAGGGCACCGGCAGGCGGACGTGGACGCCCGGACGCAGTTGGGATGCGTCGATGGAGATCTCGCCCGCATTGGGTGTCACGTCGTCGGCAGATCCCGACAAATTCGTTCCTTTTACGCAAATTGGCGCTGGGCAGGTGGTGCCTGGCCAGGGTCATCATGGAACAGTCTGCCGGATAACCGGCAGCAGGCAAAGGCTTCGGGCTCTGGCGGGGCGCTGGCGAAGTCGGCCAAGCCTAGCGGCTTGGCGGATCTGCTCGCAAGGTGTTCAACAGCTTCTGCCCGGGGCGACCGTCGGCGGCCACACCCAGACGCTTCTGCTCGGCCTGGATCGCCTGCCGCGAGTTGGCGCCGATCATGCCGTCGATTTCGCCGATCGGGTAGCCGCGGGCGGCGAGGAGCGTCTGCAGTTCGCGGCGCTCGCGCCGCGACAGGCCAGGGTCGTCCGTCGGCCAGGGCGTGACGAAAGGCTTGCCCCCCTTGATCCGGTCGCTGAGATGGGCGATGGCCAGGGCATAGCTCTCGGCGGCGTTGTAGCCGTAGATGACGTCGAAGTTCCGGAAGACGAGAAATGCCGGCCCGCGCGGGCCGGCGGGCAGGAGCAGACCGGCGGCAGCGTCCGAGGCGGCGATCGGCTGGCCGTCGGCGCGGCGGACGCCACGCGCGTTCCACTGCGCGAGCGGGCGCTTGTTGCTGCGCCCGGCGATGCTGGTGTCGAAGCCGGCCGGCAACACGACCTCGTAGCCCCAGGGCTCACCTGTCCGCCAGCCGGCGCGGTGGAGGAAGTTGGCGGTCGAGGCAAGCGCATCCGGGACACTGTCCATCAGGTCGCGCCTGCCGTCGCCATCGCCATCGACCGCCAGCCGGAGGAACGTGGAAGGCATGAACTGGGTATGGCCGAACGCGCCGGCCCATGAACCGACCAAACGCTCGGGCGCGATGTCGCCGGTGTCAAGGATCTTCAGCGCGCTCAGGAACTCGCCGCGGAAATAGCCCTGGCGGCGCCCGAAACAGGCCAGCGTGCCAAGCGAGGTGAGCAGTGGCCGCTTGCCGAAGTTGCGACCGAAGTTGCTTTCGACTCCCCAGACGGCGAGCACCGTGTCCTGATCGACCTGATAGCGTTCGCCGGCGGCGGCAAGTGGGCCGAGCCACTTCTCGCGCATGGCGAGAGCATCGGCGACGCGTTCGTCATCGACGAGTCCGGCCAGGTAATCCCAGATCGGCGTCCGGAACTCCGGCTGATAGTCGAGGAACTCGAGGACGCTCAGATCGGGCGCCAGGCCCTTCGTCAAGCGGTCGAAGGACGCCGCCGACACACCCTTGGACGCGGCTTCGCCGCGCAGCGTGCTCATGCAGGATGAAAAGCGGTCGGCCGGAACCGCCTCTTGTGCGGCGACGGCCTCGCCGCCGATCGTCAGGAGCAGGGACAGGGACAGGGATAGGGACAGGGCGAGGCAGGCGTCTTTCATGGCTGGGGACTCACGGGCGAGGGGTTGGCAAACGACTTGGCTGGCAGAGGGGCCACCGCAGGGGGCCGCAAGAAGTGGGCTGGCCGTACGCTGGAGTCAGCAATCGCTGTCCGTCGTCGTCATACGCTGTTGGCGCGTCGGCGCGTCAGTTGTCGGTTTGCCGGTGGCCGACGACGAGCGGTGCGTCTCGTATTCGGCGTCGCCGATCACCTCTCCCTCGATCACGTAGCCGCCAGGACTCGCCTGTCCGTCGTGCGGGTTCGGCTGACGGGGCATCCCTTGGCGCAGGAAACTGCTCAGGTGGCGCGTCTTCCATTTGAGGTAGGCGAAGCCAAGCAGCCCGACGACGAGAAGGACGCCGAGTGCCAGCAGGGAGAACATGAAGACGGCAACGAGCAAGGCCGCAGCCGCGGCCATGGTCAACAAGCGGCCAAGAATGCCGAGTTGGGGCGCCGCCAGGTGCGGGCTGGTAAAGCCGGAGGTTTGCTCTTTGCTGGTCATGGTAGTCCTTACGTTCGATGCGGCGATGCCAAGGCTCGCTGCGCATTGTAAGCATTCCGCAGACTATGTGGCGTGTATGGGCGTTGCGCCGACCCTCGAGCACGCCACGCTGGCATCGGAGGCAAAAAAAGACCCGTCCAGAGGGGGGCTGGACGGGTCCGTGCTGCTTCGACAGGGCGCTCCCGAGGGGGAGGGGGGGAGGGGGAACGTCCCGGCGACAGTGCGAATACTAGTCGTCGGATCGGGGTACGTCTGTGGTGTCTCTGTCCCCTTGTGTGACAGTGTGTAAAGCGCTCTGACAGGCGGCGTGTCAGAGCGTGGCGGTTGTCACCGGCAGCCTGCGCGCGCCGCGCTACGCTGCAAATGGGTCGGCCGTTCCCGAGAACAGGTCGATCAGCAGTTGGCGCTCCTTGCTGTCGATCGCGTCGAGAAACTCGCGCGCCGAGCCCATGCCACGGAAGGCGTTGAAGCCGCAGTCCAGAAAGCTGTGCAGGTCGCCCAGTCCGGCCAGATGTGCGGGGCCGCGCATCAACCTGAGCAGGCCGCTCAAGAGCGGCTTTCTGGCGACCCGGTCGAGCGCTTCGCCGGTCTGGCGAATCAGTGCAATCTGGTGCTCGCGTTCCGGGCGGCAACCGACACTGCGGTACGCCGCTGCGTACGCGCTTTCGTCAATGCACTCGATCCGGCCAGCCCGGCAAAGTTCGGCGATCATGGCCGAATCCAGTTGCTCGGTCAGCGCGTCGACTTCTACGGCGAGGGCGATCGTACGCAGCGCCGAGCCTGGCAGCATCTTGATCAGCATCGGCAGGATACGTTCGACTTCCTCGTCGCGGCCACTGAAGTCTCTTGGGCCGTACAGGTCGGAAAGGAAGAACTGCGCCGCCTGACCGAATCTCGGGCTGGCCAGCAGGTCGGCGTGCGTACGCGCGAGGCGCGCGGCCTGCCATTCGCGCAGGCGCAGGCGGGCCTGCGCTGCGGCCGGCGCGAAGCTGGCCCGCTCGCGCCGGCCCTTGGCTGTC
>JAFLDO010000119.1 GCA_017302455.1 Accumulibacter sp. | reverse complement strand
GCGAACGAATCTTCGACAAATCCTGCTGGTAGCGCGCGAGCGGCGTCATCCCGTCGAGGCCGGCATGCGGCGTATGGTGATAGACCCGCTCCAGCCAGGCCCAGAGACGCGCATTGAGGTCCTCGAAGCTGTTGATGTGGCGCTCGTCGAGTTCCGACAGGAACTGGTCGCGGCAGGTCCGGTGCCAGCGCTCCAACTTGCCCTTCAAATGAGCAGCCAACTGCAGATGATGCAGTCGAGCAGCAACAAGTTTTTCGGGTCACCCACCCCTTCCATCCCCTTTTCGGGCGCGAGTTCGTTCTGATCGAACGGCGCAACGCCTGGGGCGAGGAGCGCGTCTACTTTCACGATGACACCGGCCGGGTAAGGCGCCTGACAGCCGCCTGGACCAGTGCGGTGGCAGCGGATCCGTTCGCCAGCGTGTCGGCCGGCCGCTCGCACTTCCGAGTCGACGACCTCTTGCACCTGGTGGCGCTGATTGCCCGCCAAAGCGAAGCACAGGGGTCGGTCGGGGCAAGTTCCCGGCAGCGCAAAGTGTCAAGAAAATAATGCCGGCAATGTTAAGTAAATTCTGCCATGTCAGCAGGACTGTCGGAGGACTCGATTCCAAGACTCCGCACGCAAGCGACCGAAATCATAACCAATCAGTGCGTTATGGCTCCAGCTCAGAAAAAGGTCTTTACATCGGCCTATGTGTGGCATAATTCCGATTACAATGGCGCCGCCCTCGAAACCCGACTCCAAACCGCTTTCTCTCGCCGAGAGCGGAACCGTGAATCCGCACGCGCAGGACGTTCAGGATGCCGCCTTTATCGACAGCGATTTCTTTGATCCTCGGGACTTGGTGCAGGTGCGTTACGAGATGCTGCGTCGCGTACGCACCGAGGGTCAGACCATTGTCGATATCGCGACCCGCTTCGGGGTCTCCCGGCCCACCTTCTACAAGGCCCAGGCAGATTTCGAACGCGAGGGTCTCGCAGGGCTGTTGCCGGTCAAACGAGGGCCGCACGGACCGCACAAGATCACCGACGAGGTCATGGCCTTCATCGAGGCAGCACGTGCCCAGGAAGAAGGCCTGGACGCACAGGGGCTGGTGGAGAGGATCGCGCAGCACTTCGGACTGGCCGTCCATCGGCGTACCGTCGAGCGCGCGCTGGCACGGAGCAAAAAAAAACGCCGATGAAACCGACGGGGATGACCGATGGCCAGACCTTGACCGAGGGTTACGAGTCCTTGCGGCAAGAGAGCGCCGAGTGGCCTGGGGGCTGTCATCGCTCGCCCGGGCGTGCACTCTTCCTGTTCAAAGGGATGGCGGCCTGGATGCGTTGCGTGGGCGAAACGGCGCCGAGTCCGGCCGCCGCCGCTCTGCGCAAGGAGTCGAGGTTACCGGCGGGGATCGAACAGAACCTGATCAATCTGGTCGCCAGCATGGCGCTGGCGACGGCACGGGAGCGTACGCCATGATGGGTGAGCACCACGCAAAAATACAGGCGCGACACCTGAAGAGAAATGCCTATCTCTACGTGCGGCAGTCGACGTTGCGCCAGGTGCTCGAGAACACCGAGAGTACCAAGCGCCAGTATGATTTGCGCGAACGGGCCATGGCGCTGGGCTGGCGTCTCGATCAAGTCGTCGTCATTGACTCCGATCTCGGCCAGTCCGGGGCGAGTGCGGTGGATCGCGAAGGCTTCCAGCGACTGGTCAGCGAGGTCGGTCTGGGGCGGGCGGGGATCGTGATGGGCCTGGAAGTGTCGCGTCTGGCGCGCAACTCGACGGACTGGCACCGCCTCCTGGAGATCTGCGCTTTGGCGGACACGCTGATCCTCGACGAAGACGGTGTGTACGACCCGGCGCACTTCAATGATCGCTTGTTGCTCGGCCTGAAGGGTACGATGAGCGAGGCTGAACTGCACGTTTTGCGGGCCCGCCTGCGCGGTGGCATCCTCAACAAGGCCCGCCGCGGCGAACTCGAAATTCGGCTGCCGATCGGATTTGATTACGATCCGGCCGGGCGCGTGCGGCTCGATCCCGATGTCCGCGTTCAGGAGAGCGTGCGGCAGTTCTTCCGCACCTTCCGGCGTACCGGTTCGGCCACGGCGACGGTCAAGGCCTTTCGTGCCGAAGGGCTGAGCTTCCCGCACCGGATTCACCGCGGACCGCAAACTGGCGAGCTGTTGTGGACTGATCTCGAACACTCGCGCGCGCTCTGGCTCCTGCATCATCCGCGCTATACCGGCGCCTTTTGTTTTGGGCGGACGCGCGTGCGCAAGCAGCCCGATGGTTCTCATCGCCATCAACGGCTGCCGTCCGAGGAGTGGATCGCGCTGATTCGTGATGCTCATGCCGGATACATTACCTGGGACGAGTACGAACAGAACCTCCAGATCCTGCGCGACAATGCGCAGGCACCTGCCGCCGGGCGTGATCGGGGCCCCCCGCGTGAAGGCCCGGCATTGCTGCAAGGATTGGCAATCTGCGCCAAATGTGGTGATCGCATGACCGTGCGCTATCACGTGACTGGCGCGCGGCGCGTGCCGGATTATGTCTGTCAGCGCCGGGGCGTAGAGCATGCGGAACCGATATGTCAACAGATTGTGGGGGGCGAACTCGACGCGGCCATCGGCCGACTGCTGGTGGAGGTCGTGACCCCGGTCACCCTGGGGGTGGCGCTGGCGGTGCAGAAAGAACTGGAGAGCCGAAGCGAAGACAGTGACCGCTTACGCCGTCAAGCCGTCGAGTGGGCGCGTTACGAGTCCGACCTGGCGCGCCGCCGTTATATGCGCTGTGATCCCGACAACCGTCTGGTCGCCGATTCGCTGGAAGCGGAATGGAACCAGGCGCTGCGTGCGCAAACCGCCGCCCAGGAGCACTACGACAAACAGCGCCAGAGGGAGACCGGGCTCGACGATCAGCAGCGCGTCAGCATCCTGGCGCTGGCCAGAGATTTCCCACGCCTGTGGAACGATCCGCACACCCCTGACCGGGAGCGCAAACGGATGGCCCGGTTGCTGATCGCGGATGTCACCTTGCTCAAAGAGGTCGACATCAGGGCGCAAGTACGCTTTAGCGGTGGCGCGACGCACACGCTGCACCTTCCGCTTCCCAAGCCGGCCTGGATGCTGCGCCAGACGCCGAGCACCGTGGTCGCCGAGATTGACCGACTCCTCGAAGATCACACCGACAGTGAAATCGCGGACTGGCTCAACGACCAGGGCTTGATCTCCGGCGATGGCAAGCCCTTCCACCGCCCGATGGTTCGTCGTATCCGGATCGACTATGCGCTACCCAGTCGCCACGATCGGCTGCGCGCGCGTGGCTTGCTTACCCCGCAGGAGTTGGCAGAACGTCTCAACATCGCTACGGCCACCCTCAAGAACTGGCGTCGCGCCGGTCTGCTCAAAGCGCACCGCTATGACGACAAGGGCGGCTATCTCTTCGAACCACCTGGCCCCGGCACGCCGATCAAGCACCAACATCAAGGCAAAACTGCTGGAAGAGCCACCACCCGCGAGGAAAGTCTCCCCGCACATACCGCATGAGGTGCAATATGCAGCGCAGTCCTTGCCCTCGGGCGCATAGGGCCGGCAATAGATCAGGTGAATGCCCAGGCGGGCGCAGATCCCCTGCAGGGTCTCAGCACGGTAGGCCGCGCCGTTATCGACGACGAGCTTGATCGGGAGGCCTCGCTTCAGCAGCGCCTGCTTGAGCACCCCTTCGATGTCGAGCGCCGTTTCGCCGGGGCAGAAAGCGCTGTGAGCCACCAGACGTGAGGCATCGTCGAACAGCGAGACGAGATACCCCTTGACG
>JAFLDO010000118.1 GCA_017302455.1 Accumulibacter sp. | reverse complement strand
CGGCCTGGTCGATCCGTAACCCGATTCCGGCGATTCTCCTCTTCGTCCTGCTCACGCTGGCCGGCATCCTCGCCTTCCGGGCGATGAAGATCCAGCAGTTCATGGACATCGACCTGCCGACGGTGACCGTCACCGCTACGCTGCCTGGCGCCGCGCCGGCGCAGATGGAGACCGAGGTCGCACGCAAGATCGAGAACTCGGTCGCCACCGTGCAGGGCATCAAGCACATCTATACCAAGGTCCAGGACGGCACGGCGACGGTGACCGTCGAGTTCCGCCTCGAGAAACCGGTGCAGGAGGCGGTCGACGACGTGCGCGATGCCGTCTCGCGCATCCGCTCCGACCTGCCGGGCGATCTGCGCGACCCGGTGATCGGCCGCATCAGCGTGTCCGGGGCGCCGATCCTGACCTATACGGTGGCCTCGCAGCGGATGGACGACGAGGCACTCTCCTGGTTCGTGGACAACACGGTGACCAAGGCCATGCTCGCCGTGCGCGGGGTCGGCGCGGTGGCCCGCGTCGGCGGCGTCACCCGCGAAATACGGGTCGAGCTCGATCCGGCCCGCCTGCTGGCACTCAACGCCACCGCCGCCGACATCTCGCGCCAGTTGCGCCGCATCCAGCAGGAGGCCTCGGGCGGACGCGCCGACGTCGGCGGGATCGAGCAGTCGGTGCGCACCATCGCCACCGTTCAGTCGGCCGAGGAATTGGCGGCGATGGACATCGTGCTCTCGGACGGCCGGCGCGTCCGCCTCGATCAGGTGGCGACGGTGTCCGACACGGTCGGCGAACCGCGCTCGGCGGCGCTGCTCGACGGTCGGCCGGTGGTCGGCTTCGAGATCACGCGCAGCCGCGGTGCCGGCGAGGTCGAGGTGGCGGAGGTGGTGCGCAGGGCGCTTGAAAAGCTGAACGCCGAGCACCCGGACATCACGATTACCGAGGCCTTCAACTTCGTCGACCCGGTGATCGAGAACTACGAGGGGTCGATGGTGCTGCTGATCGAGGGCGCCATACTTGCCGTCATCGTCGTCTGGCTCTTCCTGCGCGACTGGCGGGCGACCTTCGTTTCGGCCACGGCGTTGCCGCTGTCGGCGATCCCCACCTTCGCGGTGATGTACCTGATGGGCTTCACCTTCAATGTGGTGACGGCGTTGTCGCTGTCGCTGGTGGTCGGCATCCTGGTCGATGACGCCATCGTCGAGATCGAGAACATCATGCGCCACCTGCGCATGGGCAAGGCGCCGTTGCAGGCGGCGATGGAGGCGGCCGACGAGATCGGCCTCGCGGTCATCGCCACCACCTTCACGCTGATCGCCGTCTTCCTGCCGACCGCCTTCATGAGCGGCGTGGCCGGCAAGTTCTTCGTCCAGTTCGGGTGGACCGCGGCAATCGCGGTCTTCTTCTCCCTGGTCGTCGCCCGCCTGCTGACTCCGATGATGGCCGCCTACCTGATGAAGCCGGTGGCCGACAAGCCAACGCCCGGCTGGCTGGTGCGCTACGAGGGCTGGGCGGCCTGGTGCCTCAGGCACCGGCTGGCGACGCTGTCCGCCACGGCCGTCTTCTTCTTCGGTTCCTTCTCGCTGGTGCCGCTGCTGCCGACCGGCTTCCTGCCGGCCGACGACCTCTCGCAGACGCAGGTGCACGTGACCCTGCCGCCCGGCGCGACACTCGCCGAGACGGTCGCCGCAGCCGAGCAGGCGCGCGCCATCGTCAATGCCAACCCGTACGTGAAGATGGTCTATACGGCGGTGGGCGGCGGCGCCTCGGGCAGCGACCCCTTCATGCCGCGCGGCGCCGCCGAGGTGCGCAAGGCGACTCTGACGCTGAACCTGACCCCGCGCGGCGAGCGCTCGGGCACCACCAAGCAGGATGTCGAGCGCCAGTTGCGCGAGGCGCTCGCCGTCTTGCCCGGGGTCCAGGTCAAGGTCGGCTTCGGCGGCTCGAGCGGCGAGAAGTACATCCTCGTGCTGGCGAGCGAGAACGGCGCCGTGCTCACCGAACACGCTCGCCTCGTCGAGCGCGAGTTGCGCACCCTGCCCGGCATCGGCGCGGTGACCACAACCGCCAGCCTGGTCCGCCCGGAACTGGTCATCCGCCCCGATTTCGCGCGCATGGCCGACCTCGGCATCACCTCCGAGGCCATCGCCGACACGCTGCGCATCGCCACCGCCGGCGACTACGACCAGGGGCTGGCCAAGCTCAACCTCGCCCAGCGCCAGGTGCCCATCGTCGTCAAGCTGCCGCCCGGCGCCCGCCAGGATCTCGCCCTGATCGAACGCATGGCGGTTCCCGGCAAGCACGGGCCGGTGGCCATCGGCAACGTCGCGACGCTGGCCATCGCCGGCGGGCCGGCCGAGATCGACCGCTACGACCGCCTGCGCAACGTCAATTTCGAGATCGAGCTGAACGGCCAGCCGCTCGGCGAGATCGAGCAACGGGCGATGGCCCTGCCCAGCCTGAAGAACCTGCCGCAGGGCGTGCTGCAGACCACGATTGGCGACGCCGAATCGATGGCCGAGCTGTTCGAGAGCTTCGGCCTCGCCATGGCGACTGGCGTGCTCTGCATCTACATCGTGCTGGTCCTGCTGTTCAAGGATTTCGTGCAGCCGGTGACCATCCTCGCCGCCCTCGTCCTCTCGATACCCGGCGCCTTCCTCGCGCTGTTCGTGACCGGCAAGGCGATCTCGATGTCGTCGATGATCGGCCTCATCATGCTGATGGGCATCGCCACCAAGAACTCGATCCTGCTCGTCGACTACGTCATCCTTGCCCGCCGCGACCACGGCCTCGACCGCTGGAACGCCCTGCTCGACGCGTGCCGCAAGCGGGCGCGGCCGATCGTCATGACCACCATTGCGATGGGTGCCGGCATGCTGCCGATCGCCATCGGCATCGGCACCGACCCGAGCTTCCGCGCGCCGATGGCCATCGTCGTCATCGGCGGCCTGGTCACCTCGACCTTCCTCAGCCTGCTGGTCATCCCGGTCGTCTTCACCTACGTGGACGACGCCATCGTCTGGATCCGCCAGCACCTGCCGAAGCCGCACCGATGAGCGAAAAGCTGTTCGCCGGCCTATTTGCAAGCGGTGCGTTGGCTGCCAGGACGCCGTAGCACCGATGCCGATGGCGGCGCGGCGGCGGAATCCGCGCCGCCAGACGAAGGCAGGCCGTGTTGGTGGCGCTACAACCGGCGGCAAGCTGGAGTAGACTGGCGCGATGCCCAGGTCACGCCTCGATCCACCCAGCAGCGAAGACGAAGCGCCGGAAGTCGAGGTGGTGATCGAGGTGCCGCGCGGCAGTTTCCTCAAGCGCGGCGCAACGGGGCGTGTCGATTTCGTTTCTCCTCTCCTTGCCCCTTCAACTACGGCTCCGTCCCCAACTTCCTCGGTCTCGAGGGCGATCTGCTCGACGCGCTGGTACTCGGACCGCGCCTGCCCTTCGGTACCCGCCTGCGGGTGCGTGCGTGGGGGGCGGTGACCCTCACCGACCGTGGCATGAGCGACGACAAGCTGATCTGCAGTGCGCACGCGCTGACCCCGGCGGAACGCCGGAACGTCCTGCGTTTCTTCCGCTTCTACGCGCGCTGCAAGGTTTTCCTGAACTTCTGGCGCCGACGCCCCGGTCGCAATGCCTGCGAAGGCTGGTGCGTCGCGTCGCTGGCAATCGCCCGCGCTCAACCCTTGCGCGGGCCTTGGCGGGGGCCACGGACCAGCTTCTGATCGAACGGTGGCGCTGATTCCACCCCCGCGCCGTCATCGGCATCGGTACTACGGCGTACTGGCGCCCAACGCACCGCTACGCGCACAAGTCCACGCTTGCCGGCGTGCCAGAGAGTCCGACCGCGCCGCTTGTTACAGCGACTGAGACTGAGACTGAGCCAATCGCGGCGCAAATCACCGCCCCAGGCGCGTCGTCCGACAGCGAGGAGCAGGCAGAGGAAGCACTCCTGCGTCGCGCGGCCCGCACGGCCTGGGCGTTGCTGCTCGCGCGGATCGATGAGGTCTTTCCGCTCGTCTGCCCACGCTGTGGCGGCGAGATGCGAATCATCGCCTTCATCACCGACGCCTGCG
>JAFLDO010000117.1 GCA_017302455.1 Accumulibacter sp. | reverse complement strand
GCCAGCCGACTTGTTCTTCGACCAAGATGAATGGCATGCCGCCTATCTCCTCAACAAAAAGAAACCTCCGGCTGACCCACCAACTCTCAACCAGGTCCTGCGATTGGTGGCCATGCTCGGCGGTTTCCTGGCGCGCAAAGGCGACGGCGAGCCCGGAGTCAAAACCATCTGGATCGGGTTGCAGCGCGTCATGGACTGCGTCGTCGGTCTCCAGTTCATGCGTGAGGCGGCCCCGGGGTGAGTTGTGTATAAGGATATGCATTAAACCAAGGTCTTTCCACTCAACGACTCCAACCAATCGCAGGAAGTACCGATAGCCGTCGTCGTCAAGATTTTGCTTGAAGGCGGTGAAGAGGAAGCACGGCGACTTGAAGCGAGAGTGTTGCTCTGAATGATAGGTTCGCGACTGGAACACTGTGTCCCAGCAGATGCCAGAAATGATACCGCCCATCACGCCTTTCTGCTCGTGGGTTGCTGTGGCCATCCAATCAGCGTCAAGCATCAAGCCGACAATGCTGACTGGATCACTCTCTCGCTTGAGGTGTTGCGCGATGTATGATGCGCCGTGATCTGCTGATTCCTTCGCTTCCTTGAACGTGTGCTGGTAGGAAACGTAGTCTGTCTCACCCAGGATGAACACTCCCATAGTACCTTTCACCTTGCTCTCCAATATGGCCACGACATATGCCGCAAGTGTATTAGATACCATCTTGTGGTCGGTGTACATAGGCTGTCAGGTCACTGACCTGCCAGCCTTTCAGCCTGTGAAATGACGTTTCACCAGGTGCAATGAATATCACCGAAGGTATGCCGCCCATAGAAAGTGCTGCTCGAAAATAGTTTGTCTTGGTTGTCTCCATATTGACATCAGGTGCGTCACGCCCGTCTGTCGGAACAGACGCCACTGGTCTATGGGAATGGCCTGCTGGTCGCCGATCGCCAGCGCCACGAGAACTCCCGCATAGGGAGCATCGGGCAGGACTTCAAGGAAGGATCGGCGAACCCCCTCACGCAGGCGCTCGATCGCGTAGCCGGGCCGCCAGACGAAGTCGTCCAGGCGCTGCGCATCGGCGCGCGGACGCACGTAGCCGGTGGCCCGCAGTCCGCGCTCGAAGAGCCAGGCCTCGTAGTCGAAGCCATGCGGATTGGCGTTGCCGTGCGGACGCTTCAGACGAACCGTGAAACGCCAGCGCTCACCCGGGCGAATCGCCAGTCCATCGCGCCACTCGTCTTCCAGCCAGCAGTGGTACCAGGAAAGCATGATCCGCTGCGGCAGTTGCGCGCCCGGCGTCAGCACCGACTCGACATCGAAAGAGAAACGCTCGCCGCGCTCGAAGCCCTGCGGCAGGGTAGCGACCACCCCGACGACATCGACATCACGGCCCTCCCACGCCTCCGGCAGGTGGTCCTGCAAGCGCTGGTCGGCAAACAGCGCCGCCCACGAGAAACCCAGCAGTGCGCAGGCGAACAGCGATACGGAGCGATTGATGGCATCCTGCCGGCGTGCCTGCCAGAGCAGGAACGAGAGCGCGGCGACCAGCGCGCCCACGACGGGCGACCAGGCCGGCAGAGTCTCCTGCGTCTGCAGAAAGCCGACACCGAGAGCGAAGGCGACAATACCGGTGCGCATTCCGCATTAGACCTGAAAACCGCCTCGACGATGGCGGCTCGTGCCGGCGTAGTCCTGCTGGGGCGATCGTCGCCGGTCAGCGCGAGCAGGCGCCATGCAGGCGCCTGACGACGCGCTGACCAGCATCGAGCACGTGCGGCCTGGTTCGCTGGTCCGCGTGCCGGACCCGGCGCGCCGGGCGCTTCAGCCGAGTCTGAAGCGGTTCGCCTCCGCCTCGAGACCTTGCGCAAGGCTGTCGAGTTGCCTCGCCGTCGCGGCATTGCCGGCGACCGCCGCCGAGTTCTCGCTGGCCATGTGGGCGACTCTCTCGACATTGCGGGCGATCTCGCTGCTCGCCGCGCTCTGCTCGCGCAAAGCATGCGAGATCTGGGCCACCCGCTCGACAACCTGCTGCGCGTTGCCGCCGATTTCGGCCAGTGATCGACCGGCCTGCGTGGCCAGAGTGACGCCCTCGCCGACACGGCCGACGCCGACATTCATGCTTGCCACCGCCGCCCGCGTACCGCCCTGGATCGCCTCGATCATCTCCGCGATCTCGTTCGTCGACCGGCTGGTCCGTTCAGCCAACTTTCTCACCTCGTCGGCCACCACGGCGAAGCCGCGCCCCGCCTCGCCGGCGCGCGCCGCCTCGATCGCCGCGTTCAGCGCCAGCAGGTTGGTCTGATCGGCGATCTCCCGGATCACGTTGACGATCGCCGAAATCCGTTCCGAGCGCGTCCCCAGGTCGGCGACGATGGACGCCGACTGATGCACCACCTCGGCAATCCGCTCGATCGCCTGGACGACGTCGCCGACCACGCGGCTACCGTCGGCCGACAATTCGCCGGCGCGCGCGGCGATCCGGTCGGCGTCCTGTGCGTTGGCCGAGACGTCATCGATCCCCGTGGTCATTTCCTCGACGGCCGCCGCCATCGTCGATGCGGCCTCGCTCTGCTGCTCGCTGCCCTGCTTGACACGCGCCGCCGAAGCGGCAAGTTTCTGCGTCGCGCCGAGGACTTCGTTGGCGCTACGCTGCACTTTCTGGAGCAGATCGCGGAACGCCGCCACCATCTCGTTGAGACTATCGCCGACCAGCATCAGTTCGTCGCGGGTGCCCAGATCGACGCGCACGCTCAGGTCGCCTGTGGCGATGGTTCGCGCCTTCGCGGCCAACTGGTCGATACTGCCGAGCGTTGCGTAGTACAGAGCGATCGAGACATAGGCATAGATCAGCAGGATCGCGCTGGCTGTGGCGACACTCAGGTTGAGGTTTCGCTCTGCTCGGTCGACCCGCTGCTGCAGTAGTTGTTCGAGGATCGGGAACAGGCTCTCGAACAACTCCTTGTAACCCTTGTCGACCGACGTCGTGGTCAGCGCGAAGTAGTCATCGGGAAGCGTCGCGTAGGTACCCGAAAGAATATCCTGGTTCACCAACTCGCCGACCTTGTCGGCGGCCGTGCGCAGATCCTTGACCGAAGCGTCGAGCGCCGACTGCCGGCCCTGGTTGTGGCGCGCGGTTTTCTCGACGTTGCGCTGCAGACTGCCGACAGCCGAGTTGAGTCCGGCCAGCAAGACCGTGAACTCGACCTGTTGCGAAAGCGCCAGCGGCTGCTTCCTGGTCAGCACCCCGGTTCCCAGCGCCCGCAACTGGCCCATGCTCTCGATCGCCAGCGGCAGCTTCTCGACGGCGGTATCGATCAGGTAAGTCGAGGCGATGTCGGGATCATTGGTCAGCGAGTAGTGATCGGCGACGCTACGCTGCAAGGCCAGCAATTCCTCGATCAGGCGACTGTGGGCGAGAAAGTTCTCGCGCGCAATGAGCTCCAGGCCGTCCTTCTCGATCGCCGCCCAACCCGCGACAAGCGTCTTCCACGCCTCGCCGGCGGCCAGTTCGGGCGCCAATCTCGCCGCCAGCGCCTGGAAGGCCTCGCTCACCTGCTTTTCGCGAGCAGCACGCTTGTCCTGCATCTCGTCGTTGCCATTCAACACGCCCGACGACAGGCCGCGATGCACCTGCAGGTGCTGAATCAGGCGACCGATCGGCTGGAGCACCTCGAGACCGGCCAGTTCCTGCTGCGAACTGTCGATCACCCGGTGCAGGCTCTGGTACAGGCCAGCCAGCAGCACGGCGATGGCCACCAGCGCGAGCGCCCCCATGATGGCAAACTTCTTCGTGTAGCCGAGGCGGTTGAGCAGCGCGATGGCGGGAGCGAACAGGGTTTGCATCGTCAGACTCCTCCAGGTCTTCAAGCCTTGCCGATAATGGCAACCGGCAGCCCCGTCGGCAACGGGACTGCCCACGTCGTGCGCTCAGTCGCTCGTCGAATGCAGGCGCCCATCGCGCAGCGTCAGGATCCGCCCGACGCGGCCGGCCAGCGCCGGATCGTGGGTGACGACGACGAAACTCGTCTGCCGCGAGCGATTGAGCGCCAGCATCAACTCGAAGACGCCTTCGGCGGTCTGCCGATCGAGATTGCCGGTCGGTTCGTCGGCGCTCTGGATGAGCCGTCTGAACTGCGGCGTACCGGTCTACGCGCTGACCCCGCGCAGCGCAGCGTTGACCAAGATGAGCCTCTATCGGGCCGTCTTCCCGGTGCTGATGGACCAGCAACCGAG
>JAFLDO010000116.1 GCA_017302455.1 Accumulibacter sp. | reverse complement strand
AGCTGTCCCAGCCCTTCCTTGACCTTCCCCGTCCCACTCTCCTTCCGGCTCCGTTCCTGCTTTCTTCCTCGCCGTTAGCGGGATAGCCAACCCACTACAGGCCTTTCACAGGGGCGGACGTAACACCTGAGCAGCCTCGGCACAAGCAAGGGCAGCGAGTAGACGCCGGCGAGCGCCACCTCGGCACGTGCCAGTGCGGCCAGCCAGGGGGCAAAGAAATCGTGGTTGGTGAGCGCGGCAAGCAGGATGCGCTCGTCCTTGCGTCGCGATTTTTCGTGCCCAAGCGAGATCGATGTCGTCAGCGGGGCGTTGAAGAAGAATTGCCCGAGCTTGCGCGCGATAATCGCCGCACGATCGGCACCCCGCAGGAAGGGAATCGTTTCGAGGTGGAAACCCTCGTCCGCGACGTTGACCAGGATCGAGAAGATGCTCTTCGCGTTTGCCGCGAGATACCCGGCAAACGCCTGCTGCCCGGCTTCGCTGTTGTCGAACGAGGCCTCGTCGGCCAACACCCCGGCTTGCCAGCGGCAGGCCGTCATCTGATGGGCACTGAGGTAAAGAAGGTGGCGAGAACGCATGGCGCTAGGGCTTTATCTTGCTGATGACGTCGTAGACCGGCCCGAGAACGGAGAGCATGATCCAGCCAAGCAAACCACCCATGGCGACCGTGAGAATCGGCTCGATCAGCTGCTGGATCTTCTGAACCGATTCGCGAACGTCGCGGGTATAGAAGTAACTGACGTTGAGCAGTGCTTCGTCGAGGGCGCCGGTGTTCTCGCCGACGCGCAGCATGCGGATCACCAGCGGCGGGAAGAAGCCCGTGCTCTGAAAAGCGGCCGTGACGTTCTGGCCTTCGCCGATCAGTTGTTCGACGCGTTCCAGACCTTGGCGAACCACCAGATTGCCGACCACATCCTGCGTGGTGCGTATCGACTCGAGGATCGGGATGCCGGACGAGTAGAGCAGGGCAAAGGTGTTGGCGAAGCGGGCGAGGACGATCTTGCGCAGGATACTGCCGAGCAGCGGCACTCGCAGCTTGATGCCGTCGAAGCGGACGCGCGCCAGGGGGTTGTGATGCAACAGAAACCGCAATCCGAAAGCCGCCATGGCGGGCAGCAGGAGAGCGAGGTACCACCAGGCGACCAGCAGATCGGAAACGAAGAACAGAATCTGCGTCTGCAAGGGCAGCACCTGTCCCATGTTCTTCACGAACATCTTGAGCTGCGGAACCATGTAGACCATTAGGAAGAAGGTGGCGCCAACGACGATCGTGCTGACGAATGCCGGATACGCGATCATCTTCTTGGTTTGCGAGGCGAGTTCGTCCTCCCATTTCAGCGACTCGTTGAGGCTATGCAACACCTCCGGCAAGCGGCCGGTCGTTTCGCCAGCGCGGATCAGACTGATGAAGACCCGGTCGAAGACGCGCCGATGACTTTCCATCGCCTGCGAGAGCGTCTGCCCTCCCTCGATCGATTCGATCAGACTGGCGACAACTTCACGAAAGCGCGGGTGCTCGAGACTGTCGCGCAGATCGGTCAGACCCTCGATGATCGGCACGCCGGCGCGCACGAGCTGCTGCAAGTGAAAACAGAAGTGGATGATTTCCCGACGTGGGACACCGCCGCCCATGATCGACCGCCGGTTGTTCAGTGGCTCGCCGGTGATCAGATCAAGTTCCATGCGCCGCAAGCGCATCTCGAGGTCGACGAGGTTGATGGCGTCGATTCGACCGAGAACCATGCGCCCATCGGGGTTGACCGCCTTGTACGTGTAGAGCGCCACGGCGGCTACATCCTGTCGGTCAGGTCGACAACGCGGCCGACTTCCTCGAGAGAGGTTGAACCGTCGAGAACCCGCCGCAGCCCATCATCCGCGAGGGTGGCAAAACCCTGGCGGCTGGCAAGCTGCCGCATCTCGCGGACAGTGCTGCGACGGGCGATCAATTCGTCCATGTCGCCGTTGATGCGCAGCAACTCCATGATCGCCAGGCGGCCCCGATAGCCCTGGAAGTCGCAGCGTTCGCAGCCGGCCGGCCGGTAGATGACCGGGCGAGGCCCCTCGGCGAGGTTGCCGAGCAGGCGAGTCTCGTGCGCCTCGGCCTGGTACGGGCTCTTGCAGTGTACGCACAGGCGCCGCACGAGCCGCTGGGCGATGATGCCGATGATATTGCCGGCCATGATGTCGGGCAGAATGCCGATGTCGAGCAGGCGCGGGATGGCACCGATCGCCGAATTGGTGTGCAGCGTCGAATACACCTGGTGCCCGGTCATCGCCGCGCGCAGAGCCATCTCGGCCGTCTCGGCGTCACGCACTTCGCCGACGAGAATGATGTCGGGGTCCTGGCGCATGATCGAGCGGATGCCGTTGGCGAAATCCAGCTTGACCGATTCGGCGGCGGACGTCTGGCGAACGAGGGTCATCGGGTACTCGACCGGGTCTTCGAGGGTCATGATGTTGACTCCCTCGGAGTTGATGTGGTTGAGCACCGAGTAGAGCGTTGTCGTCTTGCCGCTGCCGGTGGGGCCGGTGACGAAAACGATGCCTTCGGGGCGGGCAATCATCAGTTTGAGCTGGTCCAGCTGCTTCTCGGCGAGACCCAGACCCTCGAGTGGCACGATCCCCTTCTGCCGGTCGAGGATGCGCAGGACGACGTTCTCGCCGTGAATCGTCGGTTGCGCCGAGACCCGGAAATCGACCTGCCGGCCGCGCATGTTGAGCGAGATGCGACCATCCTGGGGAGCGCGCGTCTCGGCGATGTTCATTCCCGAGAGCACCTTGATGCGCACCGCCATGGCCGGCCAGTACGTCTTGTGCAGCGAGCGAATCTGCCGCAGCATGCCGTCAATACGGTAGCGGATGCGCAGAAAGCTCGCTTCCGGCTCGAAATGGATGTCGGAAGCGTCATGCTTGACGGCATCGGTGAGAATCGAGTCGATCAGGCGAACGACCGGCTGGCTGTATTCGTCAGCCGACGACTGCAGGCCGCGAAAATCGATCTCGCCCGTTTCGATCTCGTTCAGGATACCGTCGATCGACAGCTCATGACCATAGTACTGGTCGATTGCCCGATCGATCTCGGTCTCGCCGGCGAGCAGAGTGTCGATCTCGATTTCGTCGCCGGCCAGGCTGCGAATCTTGTCGAGGGCAACGATGTCGTTGATGTCGGCAATGGCCAGCGTCAGACGCTGGTTCTCGGCATCGTAGTCGAGCGCCAGCAAGTGGTGGCGCTTGGCAAGATCGCGCGGAACGAGCTTCAGCGCCAAGGGGTCGATGATGGCATTCGACAGATCGACGCTCTGCTTGCCGAGACTTTCGGAGAGTGCGTCGCGCAGCGTCGCCTCGGACACGAAACCGAGCGTGACCAGGAGTTTCCCGATCGGCCGGTTCGACTTCATCTGCTCGAGCAGGGCGATGCGCAGCTGATCCTCGCTGAGGATGCCCTTGCTGATCAGTATCTGGCCCAGGGGCCGTGAATGCGGATGCGCGTCGGGGGCGTTCATCATCGGCTTGGCAGCCCGCTCACGTCCGCCGATCGCGGCCGGTTCCGGCGATTACTGTTGCAGTTCAAGGAGACGCTTCCCGACCGCATTCTGATCGAAGGCACTGCGCCGCGTTTCGGCGGCGTTCAGCGCCATCCGGTAGTACTGCGCCGCCAGCTTGTTCTGGCGCAGATGGTCGAGGCTTACAGCGATGTTGAACAGGGTGTCGGCGTTGTCGGGCTCGAGCGCATACGCCTGGAAATAGGCCTGTTGCGCTTCACTCCAGCGACCCTGCCGGGCATACAGGTTGCCCAGTGCGAAGTGCAGGCTGGGCGAGTCCGGTTGACTGGCCAGCAGGATCTTCAGGCGGCTTTCGGACTGGCCGGAATCGCTGTGCCCACGCAGGTTGATCAAAGCCGCCTGGGCGGTGACGTTAGCGGGATCGGCTTCGAGCACCCTCAGATAGATCTGCTGCGCCCGCTCGGTCTGTCCCTGGCGGGTGGCGATTACCGCCAGACCCAATAGCGCGTCGGCATTCCGGGGATCGCCGCGGAGAACCTGTTCATAGCCGCTGCGCGCGTCGTCCAGCCGGTTCGCCTGCAAGGCGTCATAGGCATGCTCAATGGCCTGCCCGTGCCTGGGCCGGCTATCGTTCAGACGGAAGACGCCGGCGACTTCCGCTGCCGGAACACTCGCGGGCTCGCGACCGGCGCGCTCGGCACGCCGCGTGGAGGCTACGGCGCCGGACGCTGCCTGCGGCGGTCGCGACGCCTCTGGCGGAACGGTTGGTGGCAGGACCGGCGGCAGC
>JAFLDO010000115.1 GCA_017302455.1 Accumulibacter sp. | reverse complement strand
AGACGAGGCCGTCATGCGCTTGAGCATGGACTGCAAGGCGACGGTGAATATTGGCGACTACTCGCGCGGTGGCAAGACGCGGGGTGACCACCGGGCGGCCGACCACGACATGGGGTGCGAGGAAAAACACACGCCGTTTGGTGTCGTCAATGAAGACAGCGGCTCCCTCCATCTGTCCTTCGGAAGCTCGGCGAAGACCAGCGATTTCATCATCGACAGTCTCTACGCCTGGTGGGAGCGTCAAGCACCCGAGGAGTGTGCTCGCGTCACACACATCCAAATCAAGGCCGATAACGGACCGGAGAGCAATGGCCGGCGCACGCAATTTCTCAAGCGCATGGTCGAGTTCGCCGATCACATCGGCAAGTCCATCCGCCTCCTCTACTATCCGCCGTACCACAGCAAATACAATCCGGTGGAGCGTTGCTGGGGAATCCTGGAAAAGCACTGGAACGGCGCCAAGCTGACCGATACCCAAACGATGTTGGAGTGGGCCAAGACCATGACCTGGAAAGGCGTTCATCCCGTCGTCGAACTGAGCCGAACGGTCTATGAGAAAGGAGTCACGGTGGCCAAGAATGCTATGCAAGCTGTCGAGTCCAGGCTGGAACGAAACCCGCTCCTACCCAAGTGGGACATCCTGATCCGACCGGCCTGCCGGGTATGAATATTCGTAGAAATCACCTCAGGTCCACTGTTCGAGCAGATGAAGGCCAAGCTGGCCGGCATCGCCTCGCATACCGGCATGGCCGGGGTATTCAGACTGCTGGGCTCGGACGTCTATCGCATCCTGGACATCGAACAGGTGCCCGGGCCAACACTGGCACCGCCGCCACCGCCGGTGAATTACCTGACCGCCCTGCGGCGGGCGACGCAGCGCCTCGCCGGCTGCGGCAATCTCGAATGCCTTGTCGAAACGGCCATGGATTGCCTGGTCAGCGAGTTCGGCATCGATCACCTGATGCTCCTGATGCACGACGAGGGTCGTGGCCGGCTGTATACACTGGCCAGCCGTGGCTATTCGGCGTCGGGCATCGGGTCAGAAACTCCGGTCGGTGCCGGGGTCATCGGCATCTGCGCCCGTGAGCGCACGCCGATCCGAATCGGCTTCATGAGCAGCGAATACGCCTACGGCCGCACGGTGCGCGACAGCATCGCCGCCGACGGCGATGGCGATGCGCTCGAAACGGCGATTCCCCTGCCGGGCCTGCCGGAAGCTGCGAGCCAGATGGCCGTGCCGATCACCGCGATCGGCCACCTGCTCGGCGTGCTCTATATCGAGAGTGTCGCCGACCTGCACTTCGGCTACGACGACGAGGATGCGCTCGTCGCCTTCGCCGCGCAGTGGGGTCTGGCCATCCTGCACCACCAGCACGCCGACGAACCCGGCGATGAGCCGGCGGCCACCGAGGAGCAGCCGCTGCCCGCCGCTGGCCCAGCGCTGACGGTACGTCACTTTGCGTCCAACGACAGCATCTTCGTGGATGACGACTACCTGATCAAGGGCGTCGCCGGCGCCATCCTGTGGGTGCTGCTGTCCGACTTTGCCGAGCGCCGGCGCACCAGTTTTACCAACAAGGGGCTGCGTGTCGATCCCCGTATCCGACTGCCGGGGGTGAGCGACAACCTCGAAGCACGCCTGGTGCTGCTGCAGCGCCGGCTGGCAGAGCGGGATGCCGGCATCCGCCTGGCCAAGACCGGTCGTGGGCGCTTCGCTATCACCGTACACCGTCCGCTGCAGCTCATCGAAGGCTGAATTGCCGGGGCGCCGCACTCCTTTTCTTAAATCTTCATTCAGCACTTCTTAAAAGATTCCTAAGCGGCCTTCGCTCGTCTTGCACGGGTTTTCAGACAGTCTAGACTTACGCTCATCATTCAACGACGGGAGAAGTCGATGGCCACCCAGCCCCCTCAAATCGATCCGCGGCAACTGCTCGAGCAGATGATGTTGATCCGCGCCTACGAAGAAATCCTCATTGCCGGCAGCGTCACCGGCAAGATTCCCGGCACCTGCACTTCGGTCGGCCAGGAAGCCGCGGCCGTCGGCGTGGTCAACGCCCTGACCGCGGCAGACCTGATCCTCACCAATCACCGCAGTGCCGGCCACCTGCTCGCCCGGGGCGCCGATCCCGGCCGCCTGCTGGCCGAGGTCATGGGCCGTAGCGACGGCTACTGCAAGGGCAAGAGCGGTTCATTGCACATTTCGGCGAAGGAATTGGGGGTGGTACTCACCTCGACCATCGTCGGCGCCGAACTCTCGCTGGCGCCCGGGGTTGCCCTGTCGCAGACGATGTTCGGGCGGCCGGGCATCGTCGTCTGCTTCTTCGGCGATGGTGCCGCCTGCGAGGGCAGCTTCCACGAGTCACTCAACCTCGCCGCGCTGTGGCAGTTGCCTATCCTCTATGTCTGCGAGAACAACCAGTGGCAGGCCTTCGTCCATCGACGCGAGGCGATGAGCCGCGAGCATGTCACCGACTGGGCGGCCTCCTACGGCATCCCCGCCCGGACGGTGGACGGCAACGATGTCGTCTCCGTCCTCGCCGCCGCACAGGCTGCGACGGCACAGGTTCGCGAGAGCAGGCGCCCCTGCCTGCTGGAGACCTGGACCTACCGCAGCCGCGGCCACTTCGAGCCGGATGACCAGTCCTACGTCGACAGCGCCGAGCGCGAAGCCTGGCTGGCCCGCGACCCGATCGCCAACTGCCGGGATCGCCTGATCGCCGACGGCCGCCTCGACGCGACCGAGGCCGCTGCCCTGGTCGAAAAGATCGCCAGCCGTATCGCCGTCGCCCAGGCTTTTGCCGACGCTTCCCCTTTCCCTGCCGCGGATGAACTGACCCGCGACGTCTACGCCTGAGGAGCCACCATGCCTTCCTTGACTCTTTACGACGCCGTCGGCGAAGCCCTCGGCGAGGAGATGCGCCGCAACCCCGGTGTCCTCGTCTTCGGCGAGGGCGTCGCCACCAAGCGCCATGCGCTGGTGGAAGAATTCGGCCCTCTGCGCGTGCGCAACACGCCGCTGTCCGAAGGCATCATCGCCGGTACGGCGGTGGGGGCTGCCGCCACCGGCCTGCGCCCCGTCATCGACCTGCTGTTCGCCCCCTTCCTCTGCTACGCCATGGATGAACTGGTCAACAGCGCGGGCAAGTTGCGCTACATCTCCGGCGGCCAGTTCGCCTTCCCGCTCGTCACGCTGGCCATGACCGGTGCTGGCTGGGGCGTCGGCGCTCAGCACAATCACAACCTCGAAGCGTGGTTCGTGCATAGTCCGGGCCTGAAGGTGGTCATGCCGAGCAACCCGGCGGACGCCAAGGCTTTGCTCAAGACAGCCATCCGCGACGACAACCCGGTGCTTTTCTTTCTCGACATCGGGCTTCTTTACCAGCCCGGCGAGGTGCCGCTCGGCGACCAGCAACTTTCGCTGGGCCTTGCGGCTATCGCGCGGGAAGGGCAGGACGTGACGCTGGTGTCCTACGGCAAGACGGTGCACCACTGCCTGCAGGCGGCACACACTCTGGCTGAAAAGGGCATCGCGGCTGAGGTCATCGACCTGCGCAGCCTGAAGCCACTGGACGAGGCAGCCATCCTCGCCTCAGTGACCAAAACCGGCCGTCTGATCGTGGTCCACGAAGCCAACCGGCTGTGCGGGGTGGGCGCCGAAATTGCCGCACTGGTCGCCGAATACGCCTTCGCCGCCCTCCAGGCGCCGATCATCCGCCTCGGCGGACCTGATGCCCCGGTGGCCTCGAGTTACCCCCTGGAACAGGCCTTCGTACCGCAGGCCGAGACCATCGCCGCTGCCGCCCAGCGGCTGTTTTCCCCGCATTACGCCTGATTGCCCAAAACAACAACTCTCGTCCAACGAAAGGAGACTACATCATGTACCGCAAGCGCAAACAGAACACCATCGTCGCCGCGACCGCCCTGGCCTGTGGTCTGTTCAATTATGCTGCCCTGGCCGGGGGCGGCGAGCCGGCAGTGCTCAAGCGTGGCGCGCAGTTGATCGCCTATGGCGGCTGCAGCGATTGCCACACGCCGTTGAAGATGGGCGCCAACGGACCGGAGAAGGACGTGGCCCGCGGACTCTCGGGTCATCCGGCAGATCTCCGACTGCCACCGCCGCCCAAGCTGGACGGCGCCTGGAACTGGGCCGGATCGGCGAGCATGACGGCGTTTGTCGGCCCATGGGGGGTAACCTATGCCGCCAACCTGACGCCGGACCGTGAAACCGGCATCGGAGCCTGGCGCGAAAAGGATTTCGTGCAGGCCATGCGGACGGGCAAGCATGTCGGCGTCGCCCGCCCGATCCTGCCGCCGATGCCCTGGCAGGCGATTTCGACGCTTTCCGACAGGGATCTGCGCGCCATCTACGCTTACCTGATGGCCCAGCCGGCGGTGAAGAACAAGGTGCCTGACTACATACCGCCGACCCCTGCAAGCAGCAAGGCAGGCGGCGGCAGAACGCCCGGCTGAGATCGCCAGGCGGCATTTCGCACTCACCCCATCGCTGTCGAGGGTTGATGGGCACAATCTTCTGCTCTGCCCGGCCATCCAGCGCTATGGAATCTTCAAGGCGAACCATGCTGAAAAAACTACGCGGACTGCTTGGCGGCGCTGCCGCCAGTGCAGCCACAACTGCCAAAGCCGGCCTTCCCAAAGAGCATGCACTGCTTCGGCAAATCGCCGAACGAAGAACGGAGGATCCGCTGATCGGCGCAAAAATGGGCAGCAGGGAAGTCACCCAGCGTCTGCTCACCGCCCTGCACGGAGAGCGTGGTATCCCTATCGAATCGGCGCTTTGTGCCCTCGGAGCGCTGGCCGGCTACTCCTGCCAGGCCAGTGTTCGCGCCCTGGCTGTCGCGCGCGGACTGCCGGAAACAGCCCATCTCGTCGCTGTCGATACCCGGGGCGGCCAGCGCTACTTCTTCGGCGACGCC
>JAFLDO010000114.1 GCA_017302455.1 Accumulibacter sp. | reverse complement strand
TTGAGAGCACAAGGTCTGGTGAGTATCCGGAATCTTTGGATGAAGGCTCACGGTTACGCTTAACAACGTCGTGTGCGCCCTGTTGATGAACCGCCCGGTGCGGACCCGCATGCCGGGTGGTGTGGGGAGGGCCGGTTAGACGCCGGCCCTTACCCGATTATGCCAATTTGTGTTTGCCATTGAGGTACCGACACAAACCTTCAAGATCAGGAAACAAAGTGCGCGAACTGATCCCATATAGATCTAGCGACTGCAGAACATCGGCTCGTTTATCGGCAGGCACACGAAGTTCGGTGAGATGCTTTTTCGTATTTGGATTGATTTCAAGGGGAACAAATTTCCGGCTTCTTGCTGAGTACCTGTGAAGCGTGAACCAACCGTGTTGAGCGATGATTCTTGGGTTATTCAATCGTGGTTGGAAAACACGTGTTTCAGACCGTGAGAATGGACTGGTTTCGTATACGTCATTCGCAAGCAGGTCATCGGCGTATAGGGCATAAACGTAGGCATCTCCTGGCGCCGGATCGGCGCATGCGAACCATAGTGCCGCCAAAGGGTTGCTTGACCAATCCAGCAGGCGAGTTTTAAGACCAAAATGCTGCGCGATAACAAGTAATTCAAGTTCGTTTTGCGGGCCGGGTGGCAGCATTGATGCCCCCATAAGGGCGAGCTGTTTTATAACTTTTTTCTCTTGTTCGGCAGTGTCGACAGTCTTGTCTTTGCGTGCCACGCTTGGAATTAGATTGCCTTGAAAGGCTTGTCCACGAAAAACAGTCAACTCAGCAATCAAATCGAAGCCATATGTAATGCGAACAAATTCAGCAAAGTCATTAGCTTCGAGCTTCTTCACGTGCGGCTACCTCATCTGTTGGCATAACGTGCAAGCTCAGGGGCGCGCCGCTTGCGGCGCGTCCGGCTGGGGCGCAGGGTTAGCCGATGCTCCCGAGACGAGCGGGAAATTTTCCGGGTGTCGGATGGATGCAACGGACAAATCCACATCCAGCAGCGGCCAATACAGATGATCCGGGCTTGGCCATTCGATGGTGGTCAGTTGCTCAATGGTGGCCTGCCGGAACCAAGGAAATTCAGCGAACGGCAAGAGAAGCTCTTCATCGCCAAGGAGCAGCCAGAAACCGTGTACTGAGACGTGGGTGACTTCAGCCGCCGAAATGTTCGTGCCAGGCATCGATGACCTACTGAAGGTGGCGAGCGACGATGCGCTCAGCGTAGGCCAGTTCCTGCTTGGACAGGCCGGTGTGGTTGGCCAGCGTCAGACTCGGTTGCAAGCAGAACTTGGCCTCCCCATGTGGGTGGGCCACATGGATGTGCATTCTCGGCTCTTCGCGTGAAAAGAAGAAGAGCCTATACGAACCGTCGCGGACAACGGTAGGGGCCATGGTGCCTACTCGCGGCTAACGTGCAAGCTCAGGGGCGCGAAGCCGGCTTGCCGGCGAAGCGTCCCTCTGGAGCGGAATGCTAGACATTACTGCTCTCTCGTCTAACTCCGTACGTACAAAGTGCGGCCTGAACCTGTGATGCTTCAGTTGTCTCCGAAGGGTACAGCCTGTAGCTGGGGGCAATAATCGGTTCAACCGCCGTCGCTCGCACTAGGAAAACGCTATGGATTGGAAACCGGTCGCCAACCATCATGCGCAGTGGCTCTGCCCAGCGGAAATACTCCGTCTCTGACGGTTTTACGTCGCGGGCAACGCCATAAACCTTGAACCCCTTCTGGGCAAACACATCAATAAAGCTCAGACATACCTTTCCGTTGATATGAATATTCTTCGCCGAACCCGGCGAGGCGATGTTTGCTACGACGATGTGTTCATCATCCACAACCGCAAACACTTCTTTTGGGGAAACGTTCGGTTGGCCGCCTTCGTCAGCGGTTGCCAACCAGCAGAGGACGCTTCGCTCTGCCATTGCTTTGTGGTCGGAATTGAATATGACTGCCACGGCGGCTCCTGTTATGTCTAATATAGAAGTAACCGGCACTGCGCGGCTTTATCGCGCAGCGTCCAGTGACCGAAGGGAACGGGCTCGATCGCAGGGTTGGGCGTCATACGGTACCGCTGCGGCGTGGCATGCCGGCTACTCACGATAAGAGGACACTTCTATGAGGTTCCCATCGGGGTCGCGAAAGTAGACCGACGTTATCGGGCCAAGAGCACCAGTGCGAGGAACTGGCCCCTCTTCGATGGTGATGCCGCACTTGCGCAAATGATCGATGACTGACTCGGGCGACTCCGTGGTAACGAAACACAAGTCGGCCGAGCCGGGAACGGGATGGCTCGCGTGAGGCGCGAGAGGCGCATTTGCAGGATGCAGATTGATCTTCGATTGCCCGAAAACAAGCGCTCTCCGGCCTGCACCAAACGTAACAGGCGCCATGCCAAGAACGGTTTGATAGAACGAAGTCGTCGTATCTACGTCTCGCACGGTCAGAACGAAATGATCAAGACGCTCAATCTGCATCCGGACTCCTAGAGTTTGACGCCCAACGTTCGCCATAACCGGCGTGCAAAAGCAGAGCGCAGCGACGCTTTTGCACGTCCGAGTTGATGGCGTTGTTGGACGAAGCCGCTACGCGGAGGAAACTGCGGCGCTGTCGTCGTGTTGAAGTCAAGATGTGACCTCGCCCCTCATCGGAGGGATATTCATAACGAATGCGAGGTTACCGCAAGATGGAAGACATGTCAGCTGTCGCAGCAACCGATTTTGAGAAGAACGACGAACTGCACCTGAAGCACCTGAAGCTCAAGGGCTTGCAGCCGAAGACGATCGAGGCGTATTCGCGCGCCATCCGCCGGGTGGGAGACTACTTCGATCATCAGATCGGCGATCTGAGCGAGGCCGATCTGGTGGATTACTTCACCGATCTGCGCGAGACGCACTCCTGGAGTTCGGTCAAGCTCGATCTGTACGGGCTCAAGTTCCACTACGAGCACGTGCTGAAGAAACCCTGGGTGGCACCCAGTCTGATCAAGCCGCCGCGCTCACAGCGCTTGCCGGATATCGTCACGGTCGAGGAGACCGAGCGGATCTTTCTCGCGACGCAGGTGCTCAGTTACCGCGTCTTCTTCTTCACGCTCTACAGCCTCGGTCTGCGCCTTGGCGAAGGCTTACGGCTGACGGTCGGCGACATCGACGGCGCGTGCGAGCGGGTGCATATCCGCGACGCCAAGGGCAACAAGGATCGCCTGGTGCCGCTGCCGACGGCCACCCACCAACTCCTGCGCCGTTTCTGGCAGCGCCACCGCAATCCCGTTCTGCTGTTTCCCAATCGGCACGGCGGCTTGGCGGGCGCACGCGCAGCCAGGACACCGCTCGATCGCGGCGGTGTTCAGAAAGCACTGCGGGCGGTGGTCGAGTCCTGCGGTGTAAAGAAGCACATTTCGCCACACAGCTTGCGCCACGCCTATGCCACGCACCTCGTCGAGGCGGGCGTCGAACTCACCGAGGTGCAGGACATTCTCGGCCATCACTCGATTCTCACGACGGTTCGCTACACCCATCTGACGGATCGAAGCAGGCATCACGCGATCGACCGCATCAACGCGCTGATGGACCGCTATCGCCTGGCCGAGGGGACGCCGCGATGATCCGCCTCGGCTCTGTCATCGCCGAATTCGAAGCGGACTTCCTTGCGCAATTTCGTCACCGGCTGAGCTTCGAGCAGCTTCGTGCCCTCTCGGCCCTGCGCGATTGCCGCAGCGCGGCCAGCCCGATGATGCAGGTTCAATGCAGCGACTGTGCCCATCACCAACTCGTTCCGCACTCCTGCGGCCATCGCCTTTGCCCGCACTGCCAGCACCACGAGAGCCAGCAATGGCTGGAGCGTCAAATGCAGCGCCTGGTTCCGGCCGACTACTTTCTGCTGACCTTCACGCTGCCGGCCGAGTGGCGCGGACTCGCTGCGGCGCACGTCGACGTCGTCTTCGATTCGCTGATGCGCTGCGGCTGGGAAACGGTGCTGCGCTTCAGCCAGAACGACCGGCAGTTGCAGGGGACGCCGGGGGCGATCGCGGTCCTGCACACGCACTCACGTCGGCTCGACTTCCACCCGCATGTCCATCTCGTCGTCTCCGCGGCGGCGGTCGATGCGGCGACGCGCCGCTGGCGATGCAAGCGGCGCGGCAAGAACGGCACCTACCTGTTCAACGAGAAGGCGATGGCCAAGGTCTTTCGGGCGAAGATGCTGGCGGCGATCGAGGCGGCCGGTATCGGCCTGCCGGCGTCCTATCCGCGGCAATGGGTAGCGCATTGCCAATCGGTCGGCAGCGGTGAGAAGGCCCTGATCTATCTCGGTCGTTGCCTCTACCGCGGCGTCATCCGGGAACAGGATATCGTCGCCTGCGAGGATGGCCAGGTGAGCTTCCGCTATCGCAACGCCCAAACCGGCAAGTCGGAAAGGCGCACGCTTTCCAGAGTCAATTTCCTCTGGCTGATTCTCCAGCACGTGCTGCCCAAGGGCTTTCGCCGCGCTCGCAATTTCGGCTTCCTGCACGCCAACTGCAAGCGCCTGATCGGCTTGCTGCATCTCTTGCTGAGGTTCGATCCCAGCCGCTTCAAGCCACCGCGCAAGGAGCGGCCAGCGATGCTTTGCTCGTGCTGTGGCGCCGTGGTGGCGATCGTCAGGACGTGGATTCGACCGACGTCGTCCGTAGTGGTCGCGGTCGTGCCGCGCATCGGGGTCGCCATCTGATCATGTAAGCCGAGACCTCAGCGCTGCCCGGCCGCACGCGGGACTTCAGTTTCCCCAAGCTGAGCGATGTGGCCGCCCGGAAAGTGGTGGCCGGGACGCGAAAACGGCCGCTTTCGGGAGATCGGCGTCGCGCATGCGGCGGCGCGCCGAAACTTCCCGCTCCCGCCCCACCGGCGTTCATGCCCATGGGGTCAATCCAGAAAAGATGTTTGCAGGGGGGGCGCCCCGCTCTCCGGCCCGGGCTCGTCCAACAAACGGATCAGATCGTGGCTTCGCACGATCTCTTCGTTAGGCCGCACGTGTTTGGCGCCAGCGCACGATGTTACGTCCGCCCCTAAACGGGATTGAAGGGCTTTGAATATCGCGCGTACTTTGAGCAGGAAGATCGAAGGATCTCCTGAGCGAAGGCGGAATGAAGAAGGACGGAGAAGGGCTGGAACACCTCTG
>JAFLDO010000113.1 GCA_017302455.1 Accumulibacter sp. | reverse complement strand
CGCTCCAGCGAGCCGCGCACGATCATCTTTCGCCCGAATACCTCGTCCTCGAAAGCGCACAGGTTGATGTAGTGGCTGATCTTGAGAATGCCGTTGCGGGTGGCGATGCCGGTCAGCGTGACAAAGCCGACCAGCGCGGCCACCGACAGCGGTTCGCCGGAGATCCACAAGGCCACCACCGAGCCGACCAGCGCGAGTGGCACATTGCCCATGACGATGGCCGTCAGGACGGCCGAACGATAGCGGCTGTAGAGGACCAGGTAGATCATGGCGAGCGAGACCAGCGCCAGTACCGCAATCAGCCTGGCGGCCTCCTCCTGCGCCTGGAACTGCCCCTCCAGGAGAGGGAAATAGCCCTCCGGCATCGGTTGGCGGTCGATTTCTGCGCGGATCTCGGCAATGATGCGGCTCATGTCGGAACCATCGCTATTGGCCGAGATGACGATGCGTCGGCGCGTGTTTTCCCGGCCGATCTGGTTCGGGCCATCGCCATCCTCGATCGTGGCGAGGCTTGACAGCGGCACCCGACCGATCGGCGTCTCGATCAGCAGGTTCTCCAGGCCGCGCTCGCCGCGGGCGTCTTCCGGCAGGCGCAGGCTGAGGTCGAAGCGACGATTGCCTTCCAGGACCTGGCCAAGGCGTTCGCCGGCCAGCAACTGTTCGAGCCGTTGCAGCAGTTCGCCGGAGGTGACGCCGTAGCGCGCGGCGGCGTCATAATCGACGCGGATCTTGTACTGCGGGATCAGCACCTGCTTTTCGATCTGCAGATCGGTAATCCCGGGGATCCTGGCCAGTCGCTCCCTGAGGTCGCCGGCCAGCCCGCGCAGGGTATCCAGGTCGTCACCGAAGATTTTCAGTGCAATCTGCGCCCGCACCCCCGAAAGCAGATGGTCGAGGCGGTGCGAAATCGGCTGTCCCACACTGACCACCGCAGGCAGGCCGGAGAGGCGCTGGCGAATGTCGGCGATGATCACCTCGCGGCCACGTTCCGAGGCTTTCAGGTCGACCTCGATTTCCGAGGAATGGACGCCTTCAGCGTGTTCGTCCAGTTCGGCCCGACCGGTCCGACGGCCAACTTCGGTGACTTCCGGCACGGTCAGCAACAGCTTCTCGGCCTGCGTGCCGAGGCGATTCGCCTCGCTGAGCGAGGTGCCGGGGTTGAGCAGCACACTGACCGTCAGGGTGCCTTCGTTGAACGGCGGCAGAAAGGATTTCGGGAAGAAGGGGATCGATGCCAGCGCCACCGCCACGGTGATCGCCGCACCGGCCAGCAGGAGTCGGCCACGATCAAAGGACCAGTTGAGCAGGCGTTCGTCCCACGCCTTGAGTTTCTTGACCAAGGCACTGTCGCCATGATCGATGTGCTTCATTTTCGGCAAAAGGTAGTAGCACAGCACCGGGGTGATGGTCATTGCCACCGCCATGCTGGCCAGGATGGAAACGATATAGGCCACGCCGAGCGGCGTGAACAGCCGGCCCTCGATACCCGGCAGGGCGAACAGCGGAATGAACACCAGCACGACGATCAAGGTCGCATAGACGACCCCGGAGCGAACTTCCTTCGAGGCGGCAGCGATCACTTCCAGCGCCGACCGGGGATTGGGCAAACTCCGGTTTTCGCGCAGGCGACGCAGGACGTTTTCGACATCGACCACCGCATCATCGACCAGTTCGCCGATGGCGATGGCCAGGCCGCCAAGCGTCATGGTGTTGATCGACAGGCCGAAGTAGTGGAAGACCAGCGCCGTGATCAGCAGGGAGACCGGGATGGCGGTCAGCGAAATGAAGGTCGTGCGGAAATTGGCCAGGAACAGGAAGAGGATGATGGCGACCATGATCGCGCCGTCGCGCAGCGCTTCCTCGACGTTATTGACCGATGCTTCGATGAAATTGGCCTGCTTGAAGAGGAACTGCGGTGTTTCGACCCCTTGCGGCAGACTCCTGCCCATCTCCGCCAGGGCTTTTTCGATGGCACGAGTCAATGCCACCGAGTCCGCCGTCGGTTGCTTCTGTACCGAGAGAATGACTGCCGGCTTGCCCTGGAAACTGCCATCGCCGCGCTTGATGGCCGGCGCGAAGCTGACCGAGGCGACCTGGTGGAGCAGGATCACTTGCCCCTTGCGCATCGCCACCGGTTGGTTCTGCAGGTCGTCCAGCCGGCTGCTGCGGCCGATGTTGCGGATCAGGTATTCGCGTCCGCCGGCATCGACGAAGCCCCCGGCCGTGTTGCCGCCGAAGTTTTTCAGCGCCGCTTCCAGTTCGCTCAGCGTCACTGCCAGCGCCTGCAGGCGCGCCGGATCGGGTTCAACGCGGTACTGCTTGACCTGGCCACCGATGGCAATGACCTGCGCGACGCCGGGAATGGTGAGCAGGCGCGGGCGAATGACCCAGTCGGCGTATTCCCGGACCTGCATCGGGCTGACCTTGTCGGGGTCGGCGGGCAGGGCGATGAGCAGGATCTCGCCCATGATCGACGAGATCGGCCCCATCTGCGGAACGATGCCCTGGGGCAATTGCTCGCGCACCAGGTTGAGACGTTCGGCGATCTGCTGGCGGTTGCGGTAAATCTCGCTTCCCCACGCGAACTCGACATACACCACCGACAGGCCGATACCGGACACGGAGCGCACGCGCGTCACACCGGGCATCCCGTTCATCGCCGACTCGATGGGGAACGTGATCAACTGCTCGACCTCTTCCGGCGCCATGCCGCCGGCTTCGGTCATCAGCGTGACCATCGGCTTGTTGAGGTCGGGGAAGACGTCCACCGGCATCGTGCGCACGGTCAGGGCACCATAAATGATCAGCAGCAACGAGACACCCAGCACGATCAGACGCTGCCTGAGGCTGGTCGTGATGATGAAATCGAACACGGCGCCCCCTCAACGAATCTGCGAAAGCGATGCGGCTCCCTGCACGACGACCCGTTCGCCGCCGCTCAGCCCCTCGGTCACGGCCACGGTATGACCGTCCAGCGGCGCGATCCTGACCTTGCGCGAGACAAAGCGCTCGGCGCTGGTATGCAGCCAAACGACCGTTTCATTGGCCGCATTGCGCACCACGGCGCCGACGGGAACGGCGACGCCGGACTGGCGCTCCCGAGTCTGGGCCAGCACCTTGAGTGTCTGGCCGACCGCAAGCGCAGGCAGCTCGCCGGTCTTCGGCAATTCGACACGGAACAGGACCGGCATGGCCTGCTCCTTGAGAGTGCGCCCGATGCCGACGAAGGCCAGATCGATAACGCCGCCGGCCACCGGCGCGCTGGCCCCGGCCAGTCCGGCGAGCAGCAGCGGGTCGTAGGCCAGTGCCTCGACCGCCAGGCGCTGTGGATCGATTACCTCGAAGACCACCTCCCGCGCATCGACGACCTGACCCACGACGGCGTTGGCGGCGCTGACAACACCGCTGACCGGCGCCACCAGCGCTTCACGACCGAGGCTGCCGCCGAGCGCGCCTTTTCGCTTTTTGAAGGCGGCGAGTTCGATCTGCGCCTGCTCGACATCCTTCTGCGGAACGCTGCCTTCGAGTTGCCTGAGGCGTGCGACGCGGCGTTCGAGGATGGTTTCCTGAGCGGCGAGTTCGGCCAGCGCCGCCTGCTGCGAACCGCGTTCGATGGCGCTGGACGCCGGCTGCAGCCAGGCGAGAACTTGCCCTTTGCCGACCCGCTGGCCGAGTACCGCGAGTCCCTTCGGGCCGGCCTCGATGCGCCCGCTCTGGAAGGTCTGTACGCGTCCGCCCGCATTGGGGTCGCCGACGACGCGGCCATTGAGTTCGACGGTACGGGGAAACTCGCCTTTGCGTGCCGCCAGGGTGCGCAGCGCCAGTTGCCGTTGTGCGGATTTCGGCACGAAGACGCTGCCATCCGGCAAGCGCAAGGCAGGCTCGACAAAGGTCACCTGACCCTGGGCGTTGACTGCCTTGACTACGCTGACTGCGGCGACCGCCACCGGGGCTGAGGTGGACTTCTTCTCGTCGTCATGCTCCTCACCGCCGTGCGCCCAGACCTGCTGAACCGTGAGTACACCAGCCAACAGCAGGACAAGGGCGTGACGGCCTGAAGTGCGGTAATCAGACATGGTGAATGGCCCTCTCTCTTGCTTCGCGACGCAGGCGATGCGCGACCAGGCCGCCGGAGAGCACGAGCAACGAAATCCCTGCGAGGAGCCACCACGGGCGTTTGGTATTCTCCTCGGCGGACGCTGCCGCCGGGACTTCTCCCACCTCCAGAGTGGCAGCGAGCAGATCGACGCTTTCGCCTGCCTGAATCGTCAGCGTCAGGGGGTATCTGCCGGCCGGGGCGAGGGCGGCAGCGGGTAATTGATAGACCCCGTCGGGCATCGCGGAGGCAACGCCCTTGATCCCTGGCCCCTCGACTTCGATCTGCGCGCCTTGAACCGGCCGGTTGTCGCTGACGCGGTCGAGATAGATGAGCAGATTCTTGTCGGCCAGCACACCGACGGCTTCCACGTCCTCGTTGCGCACCTCGAAACGCGGTGCCAACCGGACATCGGTGGGTTTCGCGGCGACCCCGTGGTCATGGCCTTCGTGGGCGATGACCGGCGCAGACGGGGAAAGCAGCGCCAGCAGACTGGCCGCCACACAAGCAGCGGCCCAGGTCGGGAGGACGAATGGTCGGGTCACGGCGTGATTCCCCAAGCCTGATTCAGATTGGCCTGCGCGGCGGATAGTCGGGAACGGCTGCGGGCCCCTTCGATGCGGGCCTCGGTGGCCTGGGAATGGGCGCGGAGCAGCTCGACGAGCGAGGTTTCACCAAGCTCGAACGAGCGGCGCATCAGCGCCAGACGCTCCGCCGCGGCGTGCTCGCGCTCGACCGCCAGCGTCGCACCGAGACCGGCCGAGTCGAGCTGTGCCTCGGCTTCGCGCACCTCGGCCTCGACTTCGGCAAGGAGCCGACGATAGCGGGCTTCGGCCTCGATCAAGGCCGTGTTGGCGCTGGCCAGCAGGGGCGCATTGCGCACTTTGACGGCCAGCGGGATGCTGATGGCAAAACCAATGCTGTCGCGCGGGGTGGCACCGGATACGTCACGATCGCGGCGATAGAGCACACCGACACTCGGCGCCTCGCGGCGCGACTCCTGAGCCAGTTTGAGGGCAGCGCGGGCGCGCTCGACAATGGCCTGGCCGGCGGCGACGCGGGGATCGACAGGCCGATTGTCTACCACCGCAACCGGCTCCTGCGGATCGTCCGGCAGCCGCTCGCTGCCGGTCAGCACCCGGTAGCGTTGCAGGCTGCGTACCACCCCGAGTTGCGCGTCGGCAGCGGCGGCGCGCGCACTGGCGGTTTCCTGCCGGGCAAGCAGCAGGTCGGAGCGGGCAATTTCTCC
>JAFLDO010000112.1 GCA_017302455.1 Accumulibacter sp. | reverse complement strand
AGAGGCGCCGGCGCCGCGCCAGCCGGGCGTCTGCCGCTGCGCTCGCGCGCCTTGTCGATACGAATCAGTTCGGCGTCGATTTCGCCGTTTTCCGACATCACTGCCGCGCGTTCGAGGCAGTTTTCCAGTTCGCGCACGTTGCCCGGCCAGTGGTGCTGCACCAGGCGTCGCTGTGCGCCGGCGGTGAGGCGCAGCGGCCGACGCTGCATGCCGCCGAGGCGCTCGAGCAGGTGGCTGGCGATTTTCGGCAGGTCTTCGAGCCGTTCGCGCAGCGGCGGCAACACGATGGGCATGACGTTGAGGCGGTAGTAGAGATCCTCGCGGAAGTCACCGCCATCGACCGCTGCTTCGAGGTCGCGATGCGTGGCGGCGATCAGCCGCACGTCGAGCTTGAGCGTGCGGCCCCCGCCGACCCGCTCCAGTTCGCCCTCCTGCAGGACGCGCAGCAGCTTGGCCTGAAAGGCCGGCGAGATGTCGCCGATTTCGTCGAGAAAGAGCGTGCCGCCGTCGGCCATTTCGAAGCGCCCCTTGCGCGAGTTGACGGCGCCGGTGAAGGCGCCCTTCTCGTGCCCGAAAAGTTCCGACTCGAGCAGGTTCTCGGGCAGCGAGGCACAGTTGAGGCGCACGTAGGGTCCGCGCGCGCGCGGCGAGTTGTAGTGGATGGCGTTGGCGATCAATTCCTTGCCGGTACCGGTTTCGCCGCGGATCAGGACTGTTGTCGACCATTTGGCGACCATGCGGATCTGGTCGAAGACGCGCAGCATGGCCGGCGAATGGCCAACGAGGTTGCCGAAGCCGGGGCGGTGGCGAACGGTGCGGCGCTGCGGATCGCGCTCCTGGTCGAGCGACCGGCGCTCCTGCGCGGCTTCGAGCGACAGGCGGACGCTCTGGCCGACCAGGTTGGCGAGCAGCTCGACGAAGCGGACGCGCTCGTCGAGCAGACCGTCGTCCTGCGCATCGGGCTGCACCGCCAGCACGCCCTGCAGCGTCCCGCTGAAATGGATGGGCACGGCGATGAAGGGCAGATCCCGCTCGTACAGGCCGAGCCGGTTGAGGAAACGTGGATCCTCGCCCAGTCGCGCCACCGCGCAGGGCCGGCCGCTTTCGAGGATGCGGCCGAGCAGACCCTCGCCGGCCCGGTAGCAGACCGCCTGGAAATCGTCATGATCGAGGCCATGCACGGCGTAAACATTGAGGTCGCCGCTGTCGGGATCGACAACGGCGATCATGCCCCGGCTCAGATGACCGCTGATCTCCAGCGTGCGCAGCACTTCGCGCAGGCTCTGCGGCGCATCGAGCGAGCGCGCGAGTAGCTGTCCGATGCGCGCGAGGACTTCGAACTGGAAGGGCAGCAAGGACGCCGAGGGAGTCTCGTTCATGGTCGTCGGTGCAACGGCAGGAGCACGCGCACACGGCAGCCGCGCGTCTTCGTCGGTTCGATCTCGAGGAAGCCGCCATGCTCGGCGGCGATCTGCTGTGCGGCCGACAGGCCGGTGCCGAGATGGCCGCCGCCGCGTTTGGTGGTATGGAAGGGCTCGAACACTTTGAGTAGCTGGGCGCTGGCGATTCCTGGTCCGCTGTCGGCGATATCGACTTCGATGCCGCCGAGACGCGCCTTGCTGGCCACCGTCAGCTCGCGCTCGCGGCAGCCACGCGTGTTCATCGCCTCGATGGCATTGTCGATGAGCGCCTTGAACAGCGAGCGCAGCTTGTTCGGAGCACCCTGCAGCGCCGGCAGCATCGCCTGCGGTTGCCAGATCACGGTGATGCCGGCGGCGAGCAGGCGGCCGGTGGACAGGTCGAGCACATCGCGCAGCAACTCGTTGAGGTTGACGGCGCCGATCGCTTCGCGGGTTTCGCCCGGGATCATCGAGCGCAAGTCCGCGAGCGCCTGCTGGCCGGCACCGATGGCCTCGGCGAGGGCGACCGACATCGGGTCCGTCTCGCCCTGGCGCCGTGCCAGCATGCCGACCACCGAAGCCATCATGTTGAGCGGTCCCTCGAGCCGGAAAGTGGCTGCCGCGAGGCTCTCGCGCAAGCCGGAGACGCGGTCTTCGTCGGCCATCAGCACCTGTAGCGCGGCGACGCGAACCTTTTCCTGCTGCGTGCGCAGGCTGGTAATCTCCTTGGCGACCAGCAGCAGATAGTCGCGCCCCTGGCCGGCGAGGAAGGCGTCGGCCGAGGTATCGTCCTCGCGCACGCGGCTTCCCGAGCACGAAAACCAGCGTGGTGAGCGGCCGCCGGGAGGGTCGAGCCGCACTTCGCGATCGAGGAACAGGTAGCCCGACGTGCGCCGACCGCGTGCCGAGTCGAGTTCGAGGCCGGCGCGTACCGCCGACATCAGCATCGGCGCCGGCTCGGCCATTCCCAGATCGGCCTGCAGCTTTTTGTATTCATGGTTGTCGAGAACGACCCGGTCGTCGACGTCGAGCAGGGCGATGACCATCGGCGCGGCATCGACCACCGACTCGATCAGCGCCTTCTGATTCTGCACCTGCGATTCCAGGCGGTGGAGTTCGGTTATGTCGCGATGCATGCCGAGATAGTTGAGGATCTCGCCGCCGGCGTTGGCCACCGGCGAGATGCTCAGTTCGGCAAGGTACTTGCTGCCGTCCTTGCGGCGATTGATCAGGCGGCCAGTCCACGGCTCGCCTTGGGAAATCGTTTGCCACAGATCCTGGTAGAACTCGCGCGGCATGCTGTGGTTGGAGACGAGCGACTGGTTCTGGCCGACGGCTTCCTCGCCCGCGTAACCGGTGAGGCGCGTAAACGCGGGATTGATATAGAGGATGTTTCCCCGCCCATCGGTGATCGAGATCGCCACGTCGGCCTGATTGACCGTGTGCTGGAAGACCTGTGGGTGAATGCTCGGCGGCAGCGCATCCCCTGCTCGTTGCTCGCCTTCGGTCGCTGCTCTGAGTTGTTGGCTGGTCATTGCGCGTCTCCCTGTCGACGTGTTTCCCTGCAGTGGAGCAGATTTCGTGCCGCCCTTGATTCGGCTGCCGTTTGCGGCGCTTCTTGTGGCGTTTTGTCGGATTTGCGACAGGAGCGGAGGCTGCCGACGGCAGCCCGTCCGGTCTCTCCGGCGAACAAAAAACGCCATGCTGGTGCGCACTTGGCAACACCGGCACGGCTTTGGTGTGCAGTGCAGCAGGCGATGGCACGCTTCGTGCAGAGCGATGGTCGAGGAGCCTGCCGACAATGACCGCCTATTTCCTGCTGCTGCTTTCGACCGCGCTGGTGAACAACGTGGTGCTGGTGAAATTTCTCGGGCTCTGTCCGTTCATGGGGGTCTCCCGCAACATGGACAGCGCCTTGGGGATGGGGCTCGCCACCACCTTCGTCATCACCCTGGCGTGTGCCGCCACCTGGATGCTCGAGCACTGGCTGCTGGCGCCCTTCGACCTCGGCTACCTGCGGATTCTCACCTTCATCCTGGTCATCGCGGCGACCGTGCAGTTCGTCGAAATGGTCGTCAAGAAGTCGGCGCCGGCGCTCTATCAGGCACTCGGCATCTATCTGCCGCTGATCACCACCAACTGCGCGGTCCTCGGCCTGGCGCTGCTCACCGCCCAGGAGAAGATGAGTTTTCTCAAGAGCCTCGTGTACGGCTTCGGTTCGGCGCTGGGCTTTACCCTGGTGCTGCTGATCTTTGCCGGCCTGCGCGAACGCCTGGCGTTGGCGCGCGTGCCGGCCGCCTTTGCCGGGGCGCCGGTGAGCTTCATCCTTGCCAGCCTGCTGTCGCTGGCATTCATGGGCTTTGCCGGCCTCAGCTTTTCCTAGGAGACTGCCATGTGGCTCGCCATTTTCTCGCTGACCGTGCTGGGCACCCTGCTTGGTCTGGTCCTCGGCGTCGCAGCGAAGCATTTTCATGTCGAGGGCAATTCGCTCGCCGCCGAGATCGAGGCCCTGATGCCGGGCTCGAACTGCGGTCAGTGCGGCTTTGCCGGTTGCCCGCGCGCGGCCGCGGCAATCGCCGAGGGCAGCGCACCGGTGACGCTCTGCCCACCGGGCGGCAAGGCGCTGGCGCAGGCGCTGGCGGCCAAGCTGGGGATCAGCATCGATCTGGACGCCATCACCGATCAGGGACCCCAGATTGCCAGCGTCGCCGAGGAGATCTGCATCGGCTGCTGCCGTTGCAGCAAGGTCTGCCCGACCGATGCGATCGTCGGCGCGGCCAAGCAGATACACAACGTGATTCGCGAAGCGTGCACCGGTTGCGGCAACTGCATCGACCGCTGCCCGACCGAGGCGCTGCTGCTGCAGCCCTTGCCGGTCACCGTGCAGCACTGGGTGTGGCCGAAACCGGCAATGACGCCGGTGGCGCTCGCGGCCTAGCCGGCGAGCGACAGGAACCGACCGGAAACGAGGCTTAGAGTGGGCATCTTCGAGAAAATCTTCCGCCGCCACCCGCACTGGGGCGTGCACCCGGACGACCACAAGCTGCCGGCGGCCGACGTGCCGCTGCGCGCCTTGCCGCTGCCGGAACGGCTCTACGTGCCGATGCAGCAGCATGTGGGTGGTCCGGCGCGGCCGATCGTCCTGGTTGGGCAGCACGTCCTGAAGGGCCAGTTGATCGCCGAGCCCCAGGGCAACGTCTCGGCGCCGGTGCATGCGCCCACGTCGGGGGAGGTGAGCGCCATCGGCGAGATCACCGCGCCGCATCCTTCCGGCCTCGCGCAACTGGCCATCACGATTGCCCCCGACGGCGCCGACGCCTGGTGCGAACGCCTGCCGGTGGCCGATCCGTTCGCGCTGGCGCCCGCGGAGATCGCCCGGCGAACGGCGGCGGCCGGTGTCGTCGGACTCGGCGGCGCGACCTTTCCGGCGGCGGTGAAGTTCAATCTCGGCCGCCGCCTGAAGGTGAGCACGCTGATCGTCAACGGGGGCGAATGCGAGCCTTACCTCTCTTCCGACGATCGAATCATGCGCGATCGTGCCGATGAGGTGGTCGACGGCCTGCGCATCGTCATGTACGCCATCGGCGCCGGCGAGGCCCTGGTCGGCATCGAGGACAACAAGCCGCAGGCGATCGCTGCCATGCGGGTGGCCGCCGCCGCTTTCGGCAACGTGCACGTGCGGCCGGTGCCGGCGCGCTATCCGATGGGCTCGGACAAGCAACTGATCCAGACCCTGACCGGCAAGGAAGTGCCGGCCGACGCGCGTGCCGCCGAGGTGGGCGTGCTGGTGCACAACGTCTCCACCTGTGCCGCCGTGCATCGCGCCCTGCGCCGCGGCGAACCGCTGGTCGAGCGCATCGTCACGCTGAACGGCGGCGCCCTGACGCGGCCGGGCAACCTGTTGGCACCGATCGGCACACCGGTGGTCGACCTCCTGCGCTTTGCCGGCG
>JAFLDO010000111.1 GCA_017302455.1 Accumulibacter sp. | reverse complement strand
AAGCGGTAGGCCGCAATCGTCTCCGACCAGCCCGAACACGCCGACGGGATACTCAGTGTCGGTTTGGCCGCCAGCGTGTCCAACAACGTGATCGCTCGCTTGTTCAGTCGTCGGTCCCCCAAGTCAACTTCCTTCAGCTCCTCCCCAGCCCAGCCCATTCTGCCACCTTCTCAAAAAAATCGGCAGCTTACAACGAGATGCTAAAGTTGTGTATAAGGATATGCGTTAGGCGTGGAAAAGGCTAGCCTGCTCGATGCTGGCTTGACTTCAAAGCATCTAAGACAAATGAAAGTAATGAAGGTAATAGTGAAGTAGCGTTCAGCTCAATCGCTCGATCACCCTGTGCCGCCATCGCTGCGCCATTTAGAGCCCGAGCTGAGTTCCCCAGCTCTCTACTACGACAACAACCTCGTTCTTGAATCGGCACAGTTGAGATTTGGGGTAGGCGACGTCATCTGGCTCCGTGAAGTTCGGCATGCAGGGACCGCCGTTACGACTGTGTTCCCCTTGCACGATGTGCGAGGCTATACGGTCACACCACACTCCGACGGCTATCGTAAGCGGTCTTGGGGGGTGGTAAGCAGACGCCGGATCGAGCACTGTCGCTTTCTTTCGCGATCGCTTGGCGTTGGACTCGCGGCAACCCGCTGCGCGGCGCCGTTCATCGCCCATTGCGACCCCCTGATGATCGCCGCATAATGCGGCAGCGGTGGACGCAGCACCATCGCGGTTCTCTTTTGCTGCGTCATTGAAAGGAGACGAGACATGGCTGGCAAGAAAGCCCTTTTTGTGGGCATCAACAAGTTTGCGAACTACTCGCAGTTCACCCTCAACGGCTGCGTCAATGACGCCAAGGACATGGCGGCTCTCTACAAGGACCTGCTGGGATTCAAGACCACCGAGATGAGCACGCTCACCGATGCCCAGGCAACCAAGGCCAACATCATGGCCAGACTCAACGCCATGGTCGCCGACGCGAAGGCCGGCAAGCTCAACTATCTCGTGTTCAGCCTTTCATCGCACGGCACCCAGATGAACGACACCAGCGGCGACGAGCCGGACGGCAAGGACGAGGCCTTCGTGCCGCATGACATCGCCGAGAAGAACGGCGCCTGGGACCCCGCCCGTATCATCAGTGACGACGAATTCCACGATCTTTTCGTGCAACTGCCGGCCAACGTTCTGCTGGAGGTCTACCTCGATACCTGCCACAGCGGTACCGGTCTGCGCGGAGCCGAGTTCGGCCTGCATGCGCCGAGAGCCCGTTACATCGCTCCGCCCGACCATGAATTCGAGCAGAAGACGGCCAAGATGCGTGGCTTCGCGCTCGACCGCCCGCCCGCGGGCAGTGCCAAGAAGGGGGCCGCCGAGGCCAGCAAGGCGGCCGTCGCCGGGGCGCACCACGTTCTGTGGACGGGCTGCAAGGCCAACCAGACGAGTGCCGACGCCTACTTCAATGGTCGCTACAACGGTGCCTTCACCTACTATTTCGTGAAGGTGATGCGCGATACCCAGAACAAGCTTTCGCGCAAGGCGGTGATCGCCAAGATGCGGGCGCTGATGAAGAGCGGTTTTGCACAAACCCCGCAACTGGAAGGCAATGCCACCAACCGCGGGCAGGCGATCGTCTATTGACCGGTAGCTGGTGTCGGTAAGGCGGGGGGTCCTGGCGGAGCCCCCGCTTCGTTTCCGGCCCTGGGCCAACCAGGGCTTGGCAGTGGTGACGCCGGTCGGTGTGGTCGCCGAACCGGCATGCCGATTACGGTCGGGCAGTCGCAGTCGTTTTCGCGTCAGCTCTTGATCTGCATCCGGCCGAGATAGTCGCGCTTGCTGAGCGGCACGCCCCGCATGCGCAGCATGTCGTACGCGGTAGTGGCGTGGAAATGCAGGTTGGGCAGCGAGAACGACATCAGAAAGCCCTCGGCGGTAAAGGGTATGCTGCGTTCGCCGAACTTGAACACGACCTCCTTGCCCTGCATCGCGTCGACCGTTTCCCGCGTGAGCTTTTCCAGTGCCGAACGCGCGTCGGCGACGATGGCCTGCAGCGCGGCGTAGTCCTGGTCCGCCATGCCGGTCGGCGGCGCGAACACCCCGGATTGCACGCCGTCGATGGCGCCTTTCGAGTGGTGTGCCACCGAGATGATCTGAAAGCGGAACGGCAGCATGTCCGGGTACAGGCGCATCTCGACGATGTCGTTCGGATCGGTGCCTGTCTCCCGGCAATGACTCGCGCCCTTGTCGAGAAAGCCCGAGACGGCTCCGAGCACCTGCAGAAACGATGAAACGCTGACGTCGTAAAGGGGAATGGCCATGCTATGTCACCTCCGTAAGTCCTGGTTGCGAAAACCGGCAATGGCCCCCCGCCGCCTCCTTGCGCGCTCGCGGTCCGTCCGGCAAATCACCAGCGCCCGATGCGCCGGTACTTCTTGCCGCAAGCCGCGGTCAGTGACGACGGCGTCGACTCTCGCCTCGCTGTCCCCGGCATCGGTCACCCCGGACTGTTTGTGGTGCGGCACGGCAGGCAGTATAGGATAGGAGTCCGCAGCGAGCGTCGTCAATCGCGAAATCAGAACGAATCCGGGTACAGCCGCGCGAGGATGGTGCGTGCGACTTGCGCGAGCAGCGGCCGCGCATGCCGGGCGATAGCGGCGGTGGACGAATCGGCCGCACGGCCGTCCCACACCATGACCAGTGCGGCGGCGTTCTCGGCGACGACGCCGGTGACCAGCGCTTGCCAGAACGACGGGTACTCGGTTTCGTGCCATTCGCCGCGCCCACGGCCGTAATGAGCGACGGCGAGATAACGCAGTAGCAGAGCGACGACCAGTTCGCTGAGGAACGCATCGTCCCAACGCAAGGTGGTGCCGAGCCGGCCGCGTGCGCGGTTTACGCCGCGCGCCATGCCGGCACCACCGAGCGCACCCAGGACGGCACCGGTGAGCAGGCCGGCACCAAAGGTGAGTCCGCCGGCCATCAGGTCGGCACCCAGTCCGGTCAGGGCGCCGGACAGCGCGCCACCCATCAGCGCGGCCTTGCCGGCGTTGACCGGTGCGGCCAATGTCACTGTCCGCGCCATCCTGCCGAGCAACTCGCTTCCCGCCTGGCCCTCGAGTTCGTGGATGGCGAGCAGGCGGTCCATACTCGCCCGCAGGTTCGCGTCCAGGCGCGCGGCGAGTGCCTGCACGGCACGCGCCTGATCGCCACCGCCGTCGTCGCGGCCGACGCCGATGGCGCGGCCAAGATCGCGCAACGCGCCCTGCAGCCGCTTCTCCGGCAGCGTCTCGCAGTCCGCCACGGCGCGTGCCAGGGTTTCCGCGAGCAGCGCCATCGCCGCGTCGAACTGGGCTTCCCGCCGCACTTGCCAGGCGGCGACGAGGCGTCCGTAGGCGGCTGTGCGCTCAACCGGCAGGACGCCGCCGACGGCGCGCAACAAGGTGATCTCCTGCACCCAGCAGCGGGCGAAGGCATCCAGTGGCAGCACCGCACGGACGAATCGATAGCCGGCCAGCGCTCCATGCCAACGCTCCCGATCGGCTGCCTCTTCGTCGCCGGGACGCGGACGGCCGGTCTGGTTGAGCAGCACGATGACCGGTTTGCCGATCCATTCGAGAACGGCAAGTTCGGGCGCCAGGTAGCCCACGTCCGCCGGTTCCTCGGACGCGTTCACCAGGTACAGCACGACGTCAGCCTGTTCGCGCACGTTGCGCACCGCCTGCTGCGAGAGCCAGAACGCGCGATCGCGGAAACGATCCCAGACCTGCGCCAGGAACCAGCCGATGGGGTTGCCTTGCTGCTGCAGACGCCTGGCCAGGCGGGCGCTGTCGCCGAATCCCGGGGTGTCCCAGAGCAGCAGTTCATCGCCTTCCGGCGTGCTGATCAGGGAATGGCCGGTGGCCTCGAGGGTGACGTGCGGCGCGTCGCGCACCTCGCCGACATCGCGCCCGAGCAGGGTGCGCGCGAGCGTCGTCTTGCCGGCATTGGTGTGCGAAATCAGCGACAGGGAGATGCGATCGGTATTCATCCGGCAGCCTCGAGGCGACGTTCAATCTCGCTCTGTGCAGCGGCCAGGTCAGGTGTCGTCAGATCAAGAAATATCGGCACCAGGGCGAGGTCGGCAAATTGCGCCCGCCATGCCGACCGACGCTCGGCGAGTCGCCGCTCGTCGGCGGCGAAACGGGCGCGCCACGGGCCTTCATCGACGAGCAGGAGCACTGGCGCCCCGCTCGCGAAGGACCGCAGCGCGCGCACGAAGGCGCCCTGCGTTTCGTTCTCCGGTGTAGCCGCCAGGCTGAACAGGGCGAACACCGGGGAATTGCCGTCGAGTCGGGCGGCGCTCGGCGGCGCGTCCTCTTCGCCATAACTCACCGGCGGCGTGCAGAGCATCGCGGCGCTGCTGCCGAAGATGCGCGCGAGCACGCGCTGCAGCCCGGCCAGTGCGGCCGGCAGCGGGTGGTAGCTGTACGGAATGACCGTCAGGTTCAGCGGTGTCGACCGGTAGCCGCGCAACAGGCGTTGGAAATAGGGGTCGTCGAAACGGTCGATCAGGTCTGCCGATCGCTGTCGTTCGATCAGGGCGTTGAGCAGCGCCAGAAGGAGCCGTGGAGCCACCACCACGATGACGATCGTCGCCGCCAGGCGATGCAGCCAGAGCGCTGCGTTTTCCGTGGGCGGCGAGACGCCGAAACGGATGGCCGCCAGCGCCTCGACATCCGGCAGGGGTTGGCCGGTGAGCCACACGCCGGGCGCCAGCATCAGCGCGAGCAGCCGATGAACGGCCTCGCTGCCGAGAAAGGTGCTTTCCCAGCCGGCGCGGTACTCGAAGGCGAGGCCGCGGAGATAGAAGCCGGCGACGACGCCGACCGCAAACAGTGCGGCAGCAAGGTGGAGTATGCGCGTGGCCCGCGAGGCATAGAGAGGCGCCGCGACGGTACTCCAGTCGCTGATCAGGCGGGCCAGCACCGACGCCGGCAGGTGCATCCCGCGCTGACGCAGCCAGCCGTCCCTACCCGTCGCCCAGCGCACGAGAATACGCCGCACGGTGCTCCAGGCCGGCGCTTGGCCAAGCTGGTGGCGCAGCCAGCCGACGACGATCAACAGGTATACCGTCAGGTTCCACACGAGCAGCCCGAGGATCGGCGGCGCCAACAGATTGATGCGTTGCCCACCCCCGAGGTGGTCGATGACGACGCCGGCCAGAAACGCCAGGACGATCACTGCCGTGCCGATCCAGGGACGCCAGCCGAGTCCGTCGACGGCGGCAACGAAAGCCTGGTCGCGGCTACGCAAACGCTCGAAGGCCAGGCCGGCGCGGCGGGCGACGAAGGCGGCCGGACTCGCCCCTTCGCCGACGACTTCGGCCGCCGCGTGGCTGGCCCACGCGCGGTCCTCGTCGGTCCACAGGTGGCCGTCCCGGTCAACCGTTTCCACCACGCGCAGCGCAGTGGTCAGCAGGGCCTCGCGTTCGTTCATCGGCCAAGGATAGCAAATCCCCGGCAGGCGGGTTCAGTTGGTCGCCCGCGATTGCAGCCGGAACACGCCTTGCTGGACCAGACCCGGGCTTTCGGCCTGGTACTGGCCCGAGAAACTGCCCGCCGAGCACGCGCCGGCCATTTTCAGCAGGAAGCCTTCATTCATCCATCCCTGCATCAGGCACTGACCCCCCTGGTACTGGCCCTGCAGGACGCCGGTCGCGTATAGGGGTGGGAAGACGCGGATGGCGGCGGTGACGCCGCTGCCGGAGCGACGCAGCTGAAACTGCACCTGAGCGGTGGTACCGACGGTGAGGTTGGTGGCGGTGCCCTGCATCATGACGTCAAACGCCGCCTGCGCCTGCGCATCGGGGGCGGCAACCGGCGGCGCGGGCGAGGCTTTGG
>JAFLDO010000110.1 GCA_017302455.1 Accumulibacter sp. | reverse complement strand
GGCCAAGCCCGACCTCGCCGAGCACCACCGCCGCGCGCGCCTCGGCCTCGGCGCGCGGCAGCCGCCGGATGAGTAGCGGCATGGCGACGTTCTCGAGCGCGCTGAATTCCGACAGCAGATGATGGAACTGATAGACGAAACCCAGATGGCGATTGCGCAGGATGCCGCACCGGGCATCGTCGATCGTCGCCAGGTCCTGCCCCATCAATTGCACGCGACCGCTGGTCGCGGCGTCGAGACCGCCGAGCAGGTGCAGCAGCGTGCTCTTGCCCGAACCCGAAGCGCCGACGATCGCCACGCGCTCGGCAACGCCGATTTCGAGGTCGACGCCGAGCAACACCGGGACGTCGGTGTCGCCCTGGCGGAAGATCTTGCGCAGGCCCTGGCAGGCCAGTACTGGCTCACTCATAGCGGAGAGCAGCCGCCGGATTGACGCGCGCTGCCCGCCAGCTCGGATAGAGCGTGGCCACCAGAGCCAGCACGAAAGCGACGCCGGTGATCGTCGTCACGTCGCGCCACTGCAGTTCGGACGGCAGGTTGGAAATGTAATAGACCTCCTTGGCCAGGAACTGCGTGCCGAGCAGGCGCTCGATGAAGGGCACGACGACGTCGACGTTGAGCGCCAGCGCCACGCCTCCGGCAACGCCAAGGCCGAGACCGATGAAACCGATCAGCGCACCCTGGACGATGAACACCGCCATGATGCTCAGCGGACTGGCGCCGAGCGTGCGCAGGATGGCGATGTCGGCCTGCTTGTCGGTCACCGCCATGACCAGCGTCGACACGATGTTGAACGCCGCGACGGCAATGATCAGCGACAGGATGATGAACATCATGTTCTTCTCGATCTGCACGGCGCGAAAGAAATTGGCATGGCTGCGCGTCCAGTCGCTGATGAAGGCCTCGGTGTCGAGCGTGCTGGCCAGCGAGCGCGCCACCCGCGGCGCCACGAACAGGTCGTCGAGTTTTAGCCGTACGCCGGAAACCCGGTCGTCCATGCGGTACAGGCGCTGCGCATCGGCGAGGTGGATCAACGCCAAGCCGCTGTCGTATTCGTACATGCCGACCTCGAACAGACCGGCAACGGTGAAGGTCTTCAGGCGCGGCACGACGCCGGCGGGCGTGACGACGCCCTGCGGGGAAATCAGCGTCACCCGGTCGCCGACGAAAACGCCGAGCGCGCGTGCCAGTTCGCTGCCGAGGATGATAGTGAAGCTGTCGGGCTGCAAGGCGTCGAGCTCACCGTTTTTCATGTGCGGGCGGAAGTCGGCGACCTTGTCCTCCTGGTCCGGCAGGATGCCGCGCACCACTGCGCCGCGCACCGCTTGTCCGAAGGCCAGCATGCCCTGCGCCTGCACGAAGGGTGCGGCGGCGACGACGTGCTCGTGTCCGGCAGCCTGACTGGCGACCCCCTGCCAGGCGCTCATCTCGCCGCTGGCGCCGGTGATCTGGACGTGCGAGACGACGGCGAGGATGCGCGCGCGCAGCTCGGTCTGAAAACCGTTCATCACCGACAGGACGACGATCAGCGCGGCGACGCCAAGCGCTATGCCGAGCATGGAAATCAGCGAAATGAAGGAAATGAAGTGATTGTGCTTCTTGGCCCGCGTGTAGCGCAGGCCGATCAGCAGTTCGTAGGGAAGGGCCATCGGCGGCGACAGATCATCTCAGGGTGGCAGTGCGAAGCGCCTGAACGGCAAGGCCGCTATGCTACACTTTTCCGGCGGCGTCTGCGCCTTCCGGCCGACGCCGGCCGCCTGCCGCCAGCCGCGCTCGCACGGCTCGCGCCCCCGCCACTGTCCACCCCGCCCAGACTCGTATGCAGATCACCCTCGTTGTCCCCGAACTGATCTGGCCCGAGCCGGATGACCGTGATGCCCTCGACGCCTTGCCTTGCCCGGGCCTGGGTACGCTGATCGCACGCGGCCAGCTCGACCGGCGGCCGCCGCAGTCGGTCGAAGCCACGCTCGCCGATACCTTCGGGCTCGCCGGCAACGTCGCCTACGCGGCCTTGCGGATACTCGGCGAGGACTCGCCGCCGGCCGCCGCAGACGCCTGCTGGCTGTGCGCCGACCCGGTGCATCTGCGCCTGCACCAGGAGCGCCTGATCCTCGCCGACGGCGCCAGTCTCGGCATCGAACTCGCCGAAGCCGCTGCCATCGTCGACGACTTCAACCGGCAGTTCCCGGACGTCGGCGTTTTCCACGTCGCCACCGCCGACCGCTGGTACCTGCAGCTTCCCCGCGCCACAGACTTCCGTGACTTCGACGTGCTGCCGCTCTCCGTCGTTGCCGGCCGACGCGTCGCCCGGCAATTGCCGGACGGACCCGAGATGCGCTGGCTGCGTCAGTTGCTCAACGAAGTGCAGATGGTCCTGCATCGACATCCTGCCAACGAGCAGCGCGAAGAGGCGGAACGTTCGACGATCAACAGTCTGTGGCTGTGGGGTGCCGGGGTGTTGCCGCCGGCGAGCCCACGCGACTTCGCCGCCATCTGGAGCGAAAGCCCCCTGGCGCGCGGCCTGGGGCGCGCTGCCGGCGTACCGGTTCGGCCACTGCCGGATGACGCGCGGGCGCTGCTGGCGGCGGCAAGGCCGGGCCGGCAACTGATCGTCCTCGAGGCGCTGCAGCGGGCGGTCCAGTACGAAGACGCCGATGCCTGGCGCGCTGGTCTGCTCGACCTCGAGGCGCGCTGGTTTGCCCCGCTGCAAAGGGCGCTGGCCAGCGGCCGGATCGACCACCTGCGTCTCGAAGCCCCGACGGCTTACGCGACGCTGGCCTGGGAGAGCCAACGCGGCGATCAATGGAAGCTATGGCGTCGCCCCGAGCCGCTGGCGACGATTGCCCAGGCGTTGGCCAAGGCAGACCAATGACCCGCCTCCTCAGCCGCCCGGTCTCGCAACGCGTCCAGTGGCAACTCGAACAGCAGGGCCTGCACCCGCTGCTGGCGCGCCTCTACGCCGCGCGCGGGATCCGCGCCCGCAGCGAACTCGACTACGACCTGGCGTCGCTGCTCGCACCGGCCAGCCTGACGCACGCTGCCGAAGCCGCCGTTCTGCTCGCCGACGCCATCGCCGCGAACGCCAGAATCCTGATCGTCGCCGACTACGACTGCGATGGCGCGACGGCCTGTGCGGTCGGCATGCGGGCGCTGCGTGCCTTTGGCGCATGCGTCGACTATCTGGTACCGAACCGCTTCACCTACGGCTACGGACTGTCGCCCGACATCGTCGACCTGGCGGCGACGCGCCAGCCGAACCTGATCGTCACCGTCGACAACGGCATCGCCAGCGTCGACGGCGTGGCCCGCGCCCGGCAACTGGGGATCGCGACGCTGATCACCGACCACCACCTGCCAGGCGACGAACTGCCGGCCGCCGACTGTATCGTCAACCCGAATCTCGAGCACTGCGACTTCCCGAGCAAGCATCTCGCCGGGGTCGGCGTCATCTTCTACGTGATGCTGGCGCTGCGCGCCGAACTGCGCGCGCGCAACTGGTTTGCGGAGAGCAGCGGCCGCCGCGAACCCCGGCTCGCCACGCTGCTCGATCTGGTCGCGCTGGGGACTGTCGCCGACGTCGTCAGGCTCGACCACAACAACCGGGTGCTGGTCAGCCAGGGTCTGCAGCGCATCCGTGCGGGCCGGCTGACGCCGGGCTTACGCGCCATCTTTCGCGCCGCCGGCCGCAACCCGGCGCAGGCTTCGGCCTTCGACCTCGGTTTCATGATCGGCCCGCGCGTCAACGCTGCCGGCCGGCTCGCCGACATGTCGCTCGGCATCGAGTGCCTGGTCACCGACGACGAGGGGCGAGCGCTGAACATCGCCCAGCAACTCGACGCGCTCAATCGCCAGCGGCGCGAGATCGAATCGGGAATGCAGGAACAGGCGCTGATCCAGCTCACCGCGGCTACCGCCGCGCTCGATGCCAGCCCGGCCGCCGCCGGCGTGGCGCTCTTCGACACCGACTGGCATCAGGGTGTCGTCGGCATCGTCGCTGCCCGCATCAAGGAGAAGCTGCATCGGCCGGCGTTTGCCTTCGCCCGCGGCGAAGGTGGCGAAATCAAGGGCTCGGGCCGCTCGATCGCTGGCCTGCACCTGCGCGACGCGCTGGATCTGGTCGCCAAGCGGGCGCCCGGGCTGCTGCTGCGCTTCGGTGGGCACGCGATGGCTGCCGGGGTGACGCTGCGGGAGATCGACTTCGCGCGTTTCCAGGAGCTTTTCGCGCAGGTCGTGGACGAGTTGCTTGCCCCCGCCGACCGCACGCGCACGCTGGAAACCGACGGCAGCCTCGAATCCGGCTACTTGTCGATCGCCACGGCGCGACTGCTCGAGGCCGAAGTCTGGGGCCAGGGCTTCCCGGCACCGCTGTTCGAGGATGAGTTCGTCGTCGAGAGCCAGCGCATTCTCAAGGACAAGCACCTCAAACTACGCCTGCGCAAGGGGGCGCAGCGACTCGACGCGATCCAGTTCAACTTCGACCAGGCGCCGGGCGCGACGATGCGCGCGGCTTATCGGCTGGCGATCAACGACTTCAACGGCGTGCAGACGCCGCAGTTGATGATCGAACACATCGAGAGCCGATCGGTGTGAGCGCTCCCGGCAGGGAAGCGACTCGACCGGACGCCCCTGCCCGCGCGGAAGACTGGCGCAGGCGACGGCGATCGGCTGAGCGCCGCCGTCGCCTGGCCGGTTACCGAAGCGCCGCCCCTTGGCGTCAGGACGCCTGCCGGCGGCGGCGCAACCAGGCCACGCCGCACAGCAGACCCAGACCGGCCAGCGCCAGACTCGACGGCTCGGGAACCGCGCGGGTCGGTTCGGCATAGAGGAAGTCATCCATCACCACCATGTCGGTGGTCTCGTCGGCGCGCTTGCCATTGGACAAAATGGAATTGGCGCCGGAGGTGAGCCGCACCCGACTGATCTTCTCGCCAGCATCGGCAACCGCGCCGACGAAGCTCAAGCCCTGGTTGCCCGCGATTAGAACGTCGCGCGTAAAGATCAGCTTGTCGGTCGCGTCGAAGAACTCGATCTTGGTACCAGGGCCTTCGACATCGACGAAGACGACGCCGAAAGCGCTCGTCGTCGCGGCGATGCCTGTCCCCGGAACAAAGAACGTGACGTCGGTGATAGTGCTGTCGACGGCCGTAAACAGCCGCTGCGCGCTGAACGTCTGCAAGTCACCCGGGAAACCGAAGAGCGTCGGGGTGGCCAGGCCAGCGTTGGCGCTCACCAGGAAACCGGTCCCCGGCGTGCTGAAAACCGCTCCCCGCGGCGAATTGACGTTGAAGAAATTGGCTGGCAGGAGGCTGGGATCGGCCCGTGCGTCAGGCACGCCATCCCAGTTGATCTCGCGACGAACGCCGCCGAAGGAGCCGTTGGCCCCGGCAACGACACCACCACCGACGGCCACGCGGAAGGCATCGCGCGTGGGGGTGATTGCGGCAGGATCGACACCAGCCGCCTCGAAGGTGACCAGAGTGGCCCCCGCAACCGGGGCCAACAGCAAGGCGGCGACCGCTGCGGCGGCCTTGAAGACTGAATTCATCATGATTCTCCTCTCGCTGAAAGCGACATGGCGATACGACCTCTGGCTCGCGCAGAATGCGAACACAAATCATAAGCAAGATCCTGACCACTACATAACTATTGTTTAAAACCAATGGGGTATGTGAACTCCTGGATCGGGCTCAGCGATTGGTGTAAAGAAATTCGACAGGAGTCGGCAGCCGGCAAGCGAGCACGCGGCACATGGCTCGGGGTATTTTCCAATTCAGGTATGAGCCTGAAGGAGCGACGGAGTGGGTGACGCGGTGATGTGGGCTGAGGGGTTGAAAAGGGCAGTCTAACGGATTCCGCCGGGGGCGTTGAGATGATCCTGGCGGGTT
>JAFLDO010000011.1 GCA_017302455.1 Accumulibacter sp. | reverse complement strand
GATCTGGCGGCCGCCCAGGCCATGCAATCCGCCAAGCGCGAACTCTTTGCCGGCTTCGTCAAACCCAAGCGCCGAGCCTGACACGTACCGGCGACGACGCCAGCCGAAAGCCTGCCGCGCTGCGCTTGACAGACGGACGAATGGCTGCGCCATCTGCCCGCCGGAAGCCCTGCGGGCAGCAAAGCGTACAACCGGAATAAATATTCCCTTAACACCCAAGATCAAAACCAACCCGCCAGGATCATCTCAACGCCCCCGGCGGAATCCGTTAGACTGCCCTTTTCAACCCCTCAGCCCACATCACCGCGTCACCCACTCCGTCGCTCCTTCAGGCTCATACCTGAATTGGAAAATACTATGTTCGCATCGCTCTGCGCCGCCGGAGTTCGTGGAGGAACTCCACCAGCGGGCGGACTGCTACCACAGGAAGTTGGCCACCCCAACAAACGCGAAGGTATAATTCTGGAAACGGTAGCCAAAGGCCAAAATATTGATTTTATGATGCCCGCCCCGATCTGACGCCGCACGCTCAGTGCGCCGCCGGGTCAGGGCGCGGAGATGCCGACCGTCTGACGACGCAAGACCTCTTTGGCAGGTAGCCTGATGACCAACACCACTTTCAACGCCACCGGCACCGCTGACAACCTTGCCAAGCACTCGGGCATCCGAACCATACTGCAATGGCTGGCGGAACCACCTGCGCCGCACCCCGCCGATGAACTCCCGTCGCTGCGAGCCAATCTCAAGGCCTGGCGTGACGTCGGCGGAACACCGCAACAGAGAGCCCGCGCTCTCGATGGCTTGTACAGGCGTAGTTGCTCAGTCATTGACGACCTGCTGCCCTCGCTGACCGACCTGACCTTGCCCGTGCCGGCAAAGGCGCGACGAGTCGTCCGCAGCGTTCTGGATCTGCTGCAGATGCTCGCGGACGAGACCCTTGTGCTGCCGAATGGGGTCGGCGTCGATCGGGTTGATCCGATTGAGCGCATGACGACGCTCGATCTGGCAGTCTGGCGAAGCCTGAACGCGCTCGCTCGGCAGTTGCTGATCGGCCATATGATCGCCGCCCCCGCGCGCAGCGGCACCTGGCAACAGTTGCATCAGACCTTTGCGGTGGCGCGCGCACAGAAGCTGCACACCCTCGTTCCGGAAGGTGCCGCCAGCAGCCCTCAGCACCTCTACCATGCGGCTGTCCTGCTCGGCTGCGCCCAGCCCGCCTCACTGACGGCGCGGGAAGTCCTGTTCCTTGCTGCCTACTTCGACCGCTTTGCCGACGAGATTGAACCGATTGCCGCCGCCGCCGCGGTCCAGCCTGGCACTTTCTGGATCGACCCGCAGCGCGATCTACCCGCCATCTCCTGTTCGCGTCGGCTCGCCCCGCCGACCGTCGCTCTGGACGGCCTGTCCTGCGCCCGCCTCACTGCGCTGCTAAAGACACAGATTGCAAAACTTGATGACGGAACACCGGCACAAGCTATCGGTTTGCCTGATTTCGCGGGCACGCCGGCCGGACTCGGCGTCCTTCGCCGCCTGGCGGGCCGCTGGAGCGATTCTGGCAAGAGACGCTTCCAGCGCCGCCGGCAGAATCACCGCACGATCCTGAGTTCCGGCATCGACGGCCTCTGGCAACTCTGCCAGACAGGAGAGGCGGCCGATCTGGAATTGTCTACCTGGATGATTACCAACGAAAGCCCCGACGGTTACGCCGTAATGCACGTCTCCGGCAAGACCGGGGCATTGTCGGTCGGTGACATTGCCGCAGTTCGTACGGGCGGAGAGCAGAATTGGCAGATCTGTCTGGTCCGCTGGGCGGTATCGGAGAACCCCGAACATCTTGAGTTGGGGCTCCAGATCCTCGCGCCAAGAGCTGTTCCCGCTATCCTCGCGCAGCCGTCTGATGCCCTGGGAACCCAGCACCTGCGAGTCCTCATCCTGCCCGAAATACCGTTGCTGCGATCCAGCCAGTTACTGGTCGTCGCGTCGGGCGCCTTGCCGAAGCAGCGTCAGAAGCTGATTCTGGTGATCGAGAAAGGCAATCTCGTCGTCCGCGAAGTCAAGCGCACCAACGTTGACGAGCAGACCGGCAGCGTCGACATCCTGTCGATCGAACCTGACGAAAATCCCTTCTAGGCCGGCGAAATGCTTTCTCGTTCCGCCCTGAACTCAGGGAGTGTCGCCGCAACGAGAGCCCCCATGAGGACTACGGCCCAGGACAGATAGAGCCAGAGAAGGAACAGCGGCAGGGTGGCAAAAGCGCCGTACACGGCGGCGTACGAGGGAAAATTGGAGAGGTACAGCTCGAAGGCCTTCTGCATCAGGAGGAAGCCGAGCGCCGCCACGAGGCCCGCGCACGCCGCGTCGCGCGGCGCCACCCGAGTGTTGGGCAGCGCATGGTAGAGCCCACCAAGAAACAGACTGGCAACCATCAGTCCGAGCGCCTTGAACAGCAGGCGCCGCAGCCACGGCGGTTCGTCCAGCCAGCCAAGCGAGGTGGTGACCGCATAGGACGTGGCCAGCAACACACCGCCGATCACCAGCGGCCATAAGGCAATCAAGCCCGCAAAGAGCCGCAGTCGGTGCCACCATGGACGCGTTTCGGTGACCGACCAAACGTGGTTGAAGACCCGCTCGATGGTCAGCAACAACAGCAGAGCCGTCGCCACCAGCGCGATCGACCCGACCGCAGTGACATTCACTGCCTGATGGGAAAACTGCAGCACGTAGTCGATGATCATTCCGGCACTGCGCTCGGGCAGGAGGCTGCGGGCCAGAAACTGCGCCAATTGATCGAGCATGCTCGGAAAGAATGGGACGAGAGCGACTATGCTGAGAATTACGGCAACCAGTGGCACCAGCGAGAGAAGCGTAGTGAAGGCGAGACTGGCACTGATCTGGTCAAAATTCTCCTCGACGAAACGACGCGCAACGCGCAGGACGAAACGACGCCAGGGAAAACGTTCAGCGGCCATGAGGCCGTTATAATAACCCGATGCCCGAGATTCTCGTTCTTTACTATAGCCACCGCGGTTCGGTACAGGCGCTCGCTCGCCAGATCGCGCGTGGGATTGAGTCAAGCCGACAGGTCACGGCTCGTCTTCGGACGGTACCGAAGGTCTCTCCGGTATGCACGGCCAGCGAGCCGGAAGCCCCAGGAAGCGGGGCGCCTTACGTCGAAGCCGCCGATCTGGAGGAATGCATCGGGCTGGCGCTCGGCAGCCCGACACGCTTTGGCAACATGGCGGCGGCGATGAAGTACTTCTGGGACAGCACGGCCGCCCAGTGGTCTGCCGGGACGCTGGCCGGAAAGCCGGCCTGCGTTTTCACCTCCACCGCCAGCGCGCACGGCGGGCAGGAGAGTACGCTGCTCTCGATGATGCTGCCACTGCTACACCACGGCATGCTGCTCCTGGGCCTACCATATGGCGAGACGGATCTCGCCAGCACGCGCAGCGGCGGCACGCCCTATGGCGCCAGCCATCTCGCCGGCAGCGAGGGAAACGCGACGCTCACGGAAGAAGAGCGCCGATTGGCGTTCGCCCAGGGGCGCCGACTTGCCGCCATTGCGCTGAAACTCGCGTCGTGATAATCCGCAGCCTCTATCTGGCCGCATGCAGCAGCCTGATCGGCCTGATTTTCCTTTGTCTCGCCTGGGAACTGCGCCTCGCGCCGGTACAGACCGGCGGTTCGTGGCTGGCTTTGAAGTGCCTGCCGCTGCTCGCGCCACTGTTTGGAATCCTCAACGGTCGGCGCTACTCGTACCAGTGGGCGTCGATGCTCATCCTTCTGTACTTCACTGAAGGCGTGGTCCGCGCCACCACCGAGAAGGGGCTCAGCCAATGGCTGGCAGTTGCCGAAACCGTCCTCTCGCTGGTCTTCTTCTGCGCAGCGGTTGGCTACGCCAGGCTGAACCGTCCAGCGGCGAGCTAATCCAGGAGAACGACCAACCGTCGCCCCGGCATTCGCAGCGGATTCGCGTCAAACGTCACCCTGTGGGTCGACACGGTCGGGAAACTGCAACTTGTTCAAGGCATTGAGATAGGCCTTCGCCGAGGCAATCACGATATCGGTATCGGCACCGTTGCCATTGACGATGCGACCGCCTCTCGCCAGACGCACCGTTACCTCTCCTTGCGCGTCGGTGCCCGTGGTGATGGCATTGACCGAGTAGAGAAGCAACTGCGCGCCGCTTTCGGCGATGCATTCGATGGCCTTGAAAGTTGCGTCCACCGGGCCACTACCAATCCCCGATGCAGACTTCTCGACGCCGCCAGCCGTCAGCGTGACATTGGCAGCCGGCGTCTCGCCGGTCTCCGAACAAACGTGCGAATAGACCAGCTTGTAGTACTCATTGGCCGGAGCAATCTCTTCGTCCGAAACCAGCGCCTGCAGGTCTTCGTCGAAAATTTCGTGCTTCTTGTCAGCCAGTTCCTTGAAGCGGGCAAACGCGGCATTCAGCGACTCTTCGCTCTCGAGCACGATGCCCAACGCCGACAGCCGCGACTTGAAGGCATTGCGCCCCGAATGCTTGCCGAGTACCAGTTTGTTCTGCGCCCAGCCAACGTCTTCGGCGCGCATGATCTCGTAGGTTTCACGGTGCTTGAGGACGCCGTCCTGATGAATCCCGGATTCATGCGCAAAAGCGTTTGCGCCAACCACGGCCTTGTTAGGCTGAACCGGGTAACCGGTGATTTGCGAAACCAGCTTGGAAGCCGGTACGATCTGCGTCGCATCGATGCGCGTCTGGACCGGAAAGATGTCGCTGCGGGTCCTCACCGCCATGACCACTTCTTCGAGCGATGCGTTGCCTGCGCGCTCACCCAGGCCGTTGATGGTGCATTCGACCTGTCGCGCGCCAGCGAGTACTGCGGAAAGAGAATTGGCGACTGCCATGCCCAGATCGTTGTGGCAGTGGGTGGACCATACCACCTGGCCAGCGCCCGGGACGCGCGCAATCAGTGTGCGGATCAGTTCGCCCCATACCGATGGAACGCTGTAGCCAACGGTATCGGGAACGTTGATGGTTGTCGCCCCTGCCTCGATGACCGCCCCGAAAACACGGCACAGGAAATCGACGTCCGAACGCACCGCGTCCTCGGCCGAAAACTCGACGTCATCGGTGTACTCACGCGCCCAGCGCACGGCCCGGACTGCCGCCTCGACGACCTGATCGGGCGCCATGCGCAGCTTCTTCTCCATGTGGATCGGACTGGTGGCGATAAACGTATGAATCCGGCCACGCGGCGCCGGGGTAATCGCCTCGCCGGCTCGCCGAATGTCGTTCTCGTTGGAGCGGGCCAGCGAGCAAACGGTCGAGCCCTTGATCGCCTTGGCAATCGACCGGATAGCGTCGAAATCGCCTGGCGACGCTGCCGCAAAGCCCGCCTCGATGACATCGACCTGCATGCGCTCGAGCTGGCGTGCAACGCGCAACTTTTCCTCCTTGGTCATCGACGCGCCCGGGCTTTGCTCGCCGTCACGCAAGGTGGTGTCGAAGATTATCAGATGATCCTTCATGTCCTGACTCCGGAAAAAGCATGTAAGCAAACGGTAGCGCCGGCTTTGACTTGGCAAGCAAGCGAGACGCCGCAACCCCGCGGCGCATTCCCTGCCGACCACCCCTCTCATCGCCACTCTTCCGCTACGCAGCTGGCGGTGGTGAGGTCCTCGACCGGATCGTACGCGTCAAGGCCAGGATATACCCGGACAGAGCGTAGGCGACAAAAAGACCAAACAGGGCAACCGGAGGTTCGTACGAGACCACGGCAAACCCCAAGGCGATGGCAACGACGAACATGAAGGGAACGCTGCGCCGCAGGTTGAAATCCTTGAAGCTGTAGAAACGGATGTTGGTGACCATCGAGATGCCGGCAAAAATCACCAGGCCGCAGGCAAGCCAACGCACATCCTCAACTTCGACGTTCTTGTCGATCATCACCCAGAGAAAACCGGCAACCACAGCGGCTGCCGCCGGACTCGGCAGGCCCTGGAAGTAACGTCTGTCCATCACTTCCAGCGTCGTATTGAAGCGCGCCAGACGCAAGGCCGCGCCTGCGCAATAGATGAAAGCCGCTATCCAGCCCAGTCGCCCCATGTCCTTGAGCGCCCATGCGTAGGTGACCAGCGCCGGAGCGACGCCAAACGAAACCATGTCGGACAGCGAATCGTACTCCGCACCGAACGCGCTCTGTGTTCGCGTCATGCGTGCCACTCGCCCATCGAGACCATCCAGCACCATGGCCACGAAGATCGCCACCGCCGCCTGTTCGAAGCTGCCGCTCATCGCCTTGACGATGGCAAAGAAACCGCAGAACAGCGCCGCCGTGGTAAACAGGTTCGGCAGGACATAAATGCCTCGGCGCCGCAGCTCGGGGTTGAACAGGGTCTTGCGAGGCTTGATTTCGGGCATTGCGCTCTTGACTGAAATCGGGATCAGGCGGGGAGGAAGCGGCTGCCCCCCGCCTGCCGCAAATCACAGGATCGATCAGTTCTTGCTCTGGTCAACCAGTCTGTTCTTCTTGATCCAGGGCATCATGTCGCGCAGCTTGGCACCGACGGTCTCGACCTCGTGCTGGGCAATCAGGCGGCGACGCGCGGTCATCGCGGGATAGTTGGTTCGCCCTTCGAGGATGAACATCTTCGCGTAGTCGCCGTTCTGAATTCGTCTGAGCGCCGCCCGCATCGCGGCACGCGACTGTTCATTGATCACCTCGGGGCCGGTCACGTACTCGCCATATTCGGCGTTGTTGGAAATCGAGTAGTTCATGTTGGCGATGCCGCCCTCGTACATTAGGTCGACGATCAGCTTCAACTCATGCAGGCACTCGAAATACGCCATCTCGGGCGCGTAGCCGGCTTCGACCAGGGTCTCGAAGCCCATCTTGACGAGTTCGACGGCGCCCCCACAGAGCACTGCCTGTTCGCCGAAGAGGTCGGTTTCGGTCTCTTCACGGAAGTTGGTCTCGATCACGCCGCCTTTGGTGCCGCCATTGGCAGCGGCGTAGGAGAGGGCGATGTCGCGGGCCTTGCCGGATCGATCCTGGTGCACCGCGATCAACGACGGGACGCCACCACCCTTGAGGTACTCGGAACGCACCGTGTGCCCGGGACCCTTGGGCGCCACCATGATCACATCAACGTCGTCGCGGGGCACCACCTGGTTGTAATGAATGTTGAAACCATGCGCAAACGCCAGGGCAGCGCCCCTCTTCATGTTCGGGGCGACATCGGCGCTGTACACCTGTGGGATGCTTTCATCCGGCAACAGCATCATGACCACGTCGGCGTCCTTGACGGCACTGGCAACCTCATCCACGGTCAGACCGGCATTCTCGGCCTTGCTCCACGAAGCACCGTCCTTGCGCAGACCGACCGTCACCCTGACACCGGAATCGCTCAGGTTCTGTGCGTGCGCATGGCCCTGCGAACCGTAGCCAACGATGGTGACTTTCTTGCCCTTGATCAGGGACAGGTCGGCGTCCTTGTCGTAATAAACTTTCATGGAATATCCTCTCTTGCTGTTCGGTCTGATCAGACCTTTAGAATGCGCTCGCCACGGCCGATGCCACAGACCCCGGTACGAACCGTCTCGAGAATCAGTCCGGCGTCGATAGCCTGGATGAAGGAGTCGAGTTTCGCGCCGCTGGCGGTAAGCTCGATGACATAAGTCGATTCGGTCACATCAACGATATGGCCACGGAAGATGTCGGCCAGACGCTTGACCTCCTCGCGATCCTTACCGATGGCGCGCACCTTGATCAGCATCAGTTCGCGCTCGATATGCGCCGCCTCGGAGAGATCGACGACCTTGATGACATCGATCAACTTGTTCAGTTGCTTGGTGATCTGCTCGATAACGGCGTCCGTGCCCGAGGTGACGATGGTCAAGCGCGACAGGGAAACGTCCTCGGTCGGTGCCACGGTCAGGGTCTCGATGTTGTAGGCGCGCGCCGAGAACAGGCCCGCCACCCGCGACAGCGCACCAGCTTCGTTCTCCAGCAGGATTGAGATAATGTGTCGCATGCTGTCTTTCCCCTACAGATCTTCAGTCAGGATCATGTCGGCAAGGCCTTTGCCGGCAGCCACCATCGGAAAGACATTCGCTTTCTGATCGGTGATGAAATCCATGAAGACGAGATCGTCCTTGTGATCGACGAACGCCTTGTGCAGCGCGGCCTCGACGTCCTCCGGCTTCTCTACGCGGATGCCGACGTGGCCGTAAGCCTCGGCCAGTTTCACGAAGTCGGGAAGCGAATCCATGTACGACTCCGAGTAACGACTGCCGTAGAACATTTCCTGCCACTGCCTGACCATGCCAAGGTAGCGGTTGTTGAGATTGATGATCTTGATCGGCAAGCGGAACTGCTTGGCCGTGGAAAGCTCCTGGATACACATCTGGATCGAACCTTCGCCGGTAACGCAGACGACCTGTGTCTCCGGATGGGCAAGCGCCGCGCCAATCGCATAGGGCAGGCCGACACCCATGGTGCCAAGACCGCCCGAGTTGAGCCAGCGCCGTGGCTGGTCGAACTTGTAGTACTGCGCGGCCCACATCTGGTGCTGACCGACATCGGAGGTCACGATCGCGTTGCCGCCAGTCACCTCGTAGAGTTTCTCCATCACGTACTGCGGCATGATGACGCTCTTCCTGCGGCGGTATTTCATGCACAGCTTGGCACGCCACTCCTCGATCTGCTGCCACCATTCGGCGAGCCCCGCCGCATCCGGACTGGCATTGCCGGCTTCGAGCAGCTTGAGCATTTCGTCGAGAACGTCCGGGACATTGCCGACAATTGGCACGTCGACCTGGACCCGCTTCGAGATCGACGAGGGATCAACGTCGACATGGATGATCTTGCGGGGTATCGAGGAAAAGTTCTGCGGATTGCCGATCACCCGGTCATCGAAGCGGGCACCGATGGCCAAAAGGACATCACAGTGCTGCATGGCCAAGTTGGCTTCGACCGTGCCGTGCATTCCTGGCATACCAAGGAACTGCCGGTCGGTCGCGGGATAAGCACCCAGGCCCATCAGGGTGTTGGTAATCGGAAAACCCAGACGGCGGGTGAGCCGGGTCAACTGCTCGGCTCCGTTGGAGAGAATGACGCCACCGCCGCTGTAGATCATCGGGCGCCTGGCCTCGAGGAGCAGGTGCACGGCCTTCTTGATTTGCCCCAGATGCCCCTTGACGACCGGGTTGTAGGAGCGCATCTGGATCGTCTCCGGATAGTCGAACTTGCACTTGGCGGCCGTGACGTCCTTGGGAATGTCGATCACCACCGGGCCGGGACGACCACTGTTGGCGAGATAGAACGCTTTCTTGATCGTCACCGCCAAGTTGCGCACGTCATTGACCAGGAAGTTGTGCTTGACGCAGGGCCGGGTGATACCGACGGTGTCGCATTCCTGGAAAGCATCCTGCCCGATGTACTCGTTCGGCACTTGCCCGGAGATGATCACCAGGGGAATCGAATCCATGTAGGCGGTGGCGATGCCGGTCACGGCATTGGTCGCGCCAGGGCCCGAGGTGACCAGAGCAACGCCGACCTTGTGGGTCGACCGTGCCAGGCCGTCGGCTGCGTGCACGGCGGCCTGTTCGTGGCGAACCAGCACATGCTTGACCTGATCCTGCTTGAACAACGCATCATAGATATGCAGAACTGCTCCGCCGGGGTAGCCGAACACATATTCGACCTTTTCTTCCTGCAGGCACCTGATTACAATCTCCGCACCGGTCATCATCGTCATTGCCGTCGCCCCAGCTCGCAAATCATTCGAAAAAAGTCTGCAACGTTAACGCTTCGGCCTCGATTGGTCAAGGCATTCCCAAGAAACGACGCCTGCGTAGACAGGTGCCAAACCGACAACAGCAAGGATTTTCGCTCTGGCCAGCCAACGCGAACTGTCAGACTTCCTCACCGAGATCGAACGTCGCGCCTTCAAGCAGGCGATGTTCGCCGTGCACAACGAGGAGTCCGCGCTCGACATCGTCCAGGACGCCATGATGAAGCTCGCCGAGAAGTATGGCGACCGCCCACCGGCGGAACTCCCGATGCTGTTCCATCGCATCCTGCAGAACACGATTCGCGACTACTACCGGCGCAGCAAGGTACGTTCGCTGTGGACGACCCTGCTTTCCTCGCTCTCGCCGAGCGATGACGAGGATCACGATCCGCTGGAAACCATCGCCGGGGAGTCGGGGTCATACAGCCCGCAGACCCCGGACGGCCAGCTTCAGCAGGCGCAAATCCTTGGCATAATTGAGAAAGAAATAGAAATGCTGCCAGCGCGTCAACGCGAAGCGTTCCTCTTGCGTTACTGGGAAGATATGGATGTTGCCGAAACAGCGTCGGCCATGGGCTGCTCGGAAGGCAGCGTCAAGACGCACTGCTCGCGTGCCAACCACACGCTGGCGGCAGCACTGAAGGCAAGAGGAATTTCCTTATGAATGAACTACATTTCGCGTACAAACTCAGGCAATACCTGAATCGTGGGCTACATGAACTGCCGCCGACGACCCTCGATCGCCTCGCCAGTGCCAGAAGGCAGGCAATCGCACGGCAGAAGGTCGTGGTGCGCCGTTCGGCGCTGGCCACGGCGGGCGACTTCGTGCAGCATCAAGTCGAAGGCCTGCATCTGCGGCAGGTTCTGCTGGCACTGCTCCTTGCACTTGGCGTTGCCACCTACACCTATTGGTCCGCCGACGAGAGCATCGCCGAAATCGAGGCGATCGACAGCGCGCTGCTCGCCGACGACCTGCCGATTGCTGCCTACACCGACAGGGGCTTTGCTGCATGGCTGAAAAGCTCCGCTTCGCAGTAGTCCTTATCGGCTTTATCGCAGCTACCGGCTGGGCCGAGGTCCCGACCCCGTCGGCTATTGTCACACCGCCGCAGCCGCAGTGGAGCGAGTTGACGGTCGAGCAAAAGACCATCCTCGCCCCGCTTAGCGACGATTGGGACGCCATGGAGTATCACCGCCAGAAGAAATGGTTGGGGATCACTCGCCGCTTCTCCAGCATGACCCCGGAGGAACAACGTCGAATCCAGGTGCAGATGCAGGAGTGGGGCAAGCTGACCCCAGAACAGCGGCGTCTGGCGCGCGAGAACTTCAAGACTGCCAACAAGCTTCCGCTTGAGCAGAAGCAGGAACTCAAGCAGAAATGGGAGGAATACTCCAACCTGCCCGAGGAAGAAAAGGCGAGGCTCAAGCAGCAAGCCGAGAGCAAGCCGGTACCCAAACCGGGGCGCACGACGACCAGTGTCACACCGCCGTCCCTGACCGCTCGACCGGCCCCATCGACGCCGCCGCCCGTGGTCAGCAGCCCGCCCCCGATGGCGGGTGATACGCCTGCGCTCGCCAGCGGCAGCGCCGCGCCGCCGTCCAGCGAAGCCGAACCCAGGCGCTGATGGCGGTGCCGGATCCCGTTGGGCGGCCAAGCATTCTGCGCCGCCTGGCCAGCATGTTCTACGAAGCCCTCCTGCTGCTGGGCGTCCTGGCGGTACTGCTGGTCCTCCCGCACGCCCTCCTCGGTGCCTTCGGCCATGGCGTCCTGCATCCTGTCATCGGCTGGGCCCATTGCTTCATTGTGCTGCTGATCTATTTTCTCTGGTTCTGGAGCAACGGCGGGCAAACACTGGCCATGAAAACCTGGCGTATCCGGCTGGTAACCCGTGACGGACTGGCCGTCCGTCCGGCCCAGGCCTTCGTGCGCTTCCTGATGTGTTGGCCAAGTCTCGTGTTCCTCGGTGCCGGTATCCTGTGGGCGCTTGTCGATCGCGACCGGCTATTCCTGCATGACCGCTTGGCGGGCACACAGCTTGTGATGACCTGAGCAGCGATCAGCGCTTTTCGACCCACCAGATCATTGCCGTTGCCGCCAGCAGGAACAATATCGACGGCGTAGCCGCACTGAGCAATGGCGACCAGTGGTTGATCGCACCGAGATTCGAGAACAGGCCGTTGAGCATGTGGAACAGGGTGCCGATCATGACTCCGACAAAGATCTTGAGGCCGACCCCCTCGACCCGCGAGTGCGCACCGCCAAAGGGAAGCGCCAGCGCAACCATGACCAGGCCTGCCAGGGGGTAGATCACCTTCTTCCAGAAAGCGATGTCGTAACGGTTGGTGGTCTGATGATTGTCCGCGAGATGCTTGGTGTAGGCCGAAAGATGCCGCAGGGACATGCGATCGGGTGACACCAGAAGAACGGCAAGAATGTCGGGGTTGAGAGCCGAGCGCCACTGCATGTCCGGAACGCTCCGCACCTCGGCGCGCCCGCCTTCAAGGACAGTCTGCACCACGTTGGTCAAGCGCCAACTGTCCGGCACGACATACTCGCCTTCCGCCGCTTCGGTCATCGAGCGCAACTTCGCATCCTCGTCGAATTCGAAGATACGGATTCCTCGCAGGCGCGTATCCGGCAAGACGATGCGAACGTTGATGAAGCTTCGCTCATCCTTGACCCACAAGCCGGAGCGCAAGTCCTGTCCGACCATGCCGGTTCTTTCCTTTGAGCGCAACTGAAACGCCGCCCGCTCGGAGGGCGGCGCAACGTACTCACCGATCAGGAAAGTCAGCACGGCAAGAACACCAGCCACCTGGAACAGCACTGTGAGCAAACCGCCGGATGACAAGCCGGAAACCCGCAATACCGTGATCTCGGAATGGCGAGCCAGAGTCGACAGCGCATACAGCGTACCGATCAACACAGCGATCGGCATCAACTCATAGACCCGCCCGGGAATCCGCAGCAGGACGAAGGCAAAGGCATGATGCAGCTGATAGCCTCCCTGACCGACGTTCCTGATCTCGCCAAGCATGTCGAAGAAGGCGAAGAGCGCCAGAAACCCCAGCAGGACAAGCAGCACGGCGCCCATTACCTCGCGCCCCACATAGCGACGATAGAGCTTCATCGCGGCAGGCGCACGAAGGAGTGCACGGCAATTCGATGATAGAACAGGAGTGGCAGGAGGCTCAGCATGAGAAGATGGACCGTCATCAGCCCGACAGGAAACGACACTTTCCCGCTGGCGACCCAGCCTTGACTGATCGTCAGCAGATTGTTGTAGATGAGGTAGACCAGTATGGCCAGCAGCATGTTCGCCGAACGACCGGCGCGCGGATTGACGAACGAAAGCGGAATTGCCAACAAGGCCATGACTACTGCCGAGCATGGAATGCTCAGACGCCAGAGCAGTTCGGCCCGATAGGCGGGCAGGTCGACCGGCAGCAGTTCACGTAGCGGCATGCTCTTGGGAGTAGGCGTGATGCCTCGAGCCTCCTTGGTTTCCAAGCGAACCGCATAACGCACATACTCGAGAATACGAACCTCCGGGGAAGCGGGCGCAAGCTCGTAGCGGCGCCCATCCTGCAGGACGATAAAACGATCACCGTTCGCCGCTATCTCCTGGTGACCCGTCACGGCCATGGTGACCCCGACACGACCTTCCTTCGTTTCACTGACAAAGACGTTACGGACTTGGCTGGTGTCCTCGGCGATTCCTTCGACGAAAACCACGCGGTCACCGGCCGACGATTCGTGGAAGGTCCCCGGAGAAACTTCGCCGGCATCCTTGCGAATACTCAGCTTGCCACGGTACTCGGCGCTCTGGGACACCGCCCACGGCGACAGAAAAAAGGAAAGCGCGGCGATCGTCGCCACCAACGGTATGGCGAAGACCAGGACCGGCCGGATCCAGGCGGTCAGCGGCAAGCCGGAGGAGAACCACACCACCATCTCGGAATCGCGGTAGCAGCGCGAAAGCGTCAGCAGGATGGCGACAAACATGGATAGCGACAACAGTGGCGGGAGATAGTTGAGCGAGGCAAAACCGAGGAGCGCGGCCACGGCATCCGGCGCAACGCCACCTTGCGCGGCTTCGTTGAGCAGGCGAATCAGCTGCGTCGTCACCATGATGGCGAAAAGCGCCGTGAAAATGCCGGAGGCCGCATGCGCGAACTCGCGCCGGACAGCGCGCTGAAAGATCATTTTTTGACTTTGATGAAAAACTGCAGTGATAATCAGACTTTTGCAGCAAATACGCGTCACACGAGGAGGGGGAGTGGAATTTAGCATAAAAAGCGGTAGCCCGGAAAAGCAACGCAGCGCCTGTGTCGTGGTCGGCGTTTTCGAACCACGCAAACTGACGCTGGCCGCCGAGCTGCTTGACAACGCGGCGCACAACCACCTGTCGGATATCATTCGCCGCGGCGACATGGAGGGCAAGTCGGGCTCCACACTACTTCTGCACAATGTACCCGGAACCCTGTGCGACCGCGTCCTTCTGGTCGGACTGGGAAAGGAGAAGGAGTTCGGCGACAAGGAGTACGGCAGCGCCATTCGCAGTGCCGTGCGCACCCTCAATGAAACCGGTGCGTTTGACGGCACCATCTTCCTCACAGAAACGAACGTCAAGAAGCGCTCCGCGGCGTGGCGCGTGCGGCAGGCAAGCATTGCCGCCCACGAAGCCGTCTATCGTTTCGATCAGTTCAAGAGCAAGAAGGACAAGGTTCGCCGACCGCTGCGCAAGCTTACCTTCGTCGTTGATCGCCGCAACGAGTTGGCCGCCGCCGAAGCGGCCCTGAACCAGGGACAGGCCATTGCCGCTGGCATCTCTCTCAGCAAGAATCTCGCCAATCTGCCCGCCAACGTATGTACCCCGACCTACCTCGCGGAAGCGGCGCAACGCATGGCTGCCGAACACAAGATCGAGTGCCAGGTCCTGGAACGTGACGACATGGCGGCTCTCGGGATGCATTCGCTGCTCTCCGTCGCCCAGGGCTCGCGGCAACCGCCGAAGCTGATCGTCCTCCAGTACAAGGGCGACAAGGCCGACGCCAGCCCCGTGGTGCTCGTCGGCAAGGGCATCACCTTCGACACCGGCGGGATATCGCTGAAGCCGGCCCCGGACATGGACGAGATGAAGTACGACATGTGCGGCGCCGCAAGCGTGCTCGGAACGCTCAAGGCGGTGGCCCAGATGAAACTGCCGATCAACCTGACGGTAATCGTGCCGACCGCCGAGAACATGCCCGGAGGTGGCGCCAGCCGGCCGGGCGACATCGTCACCTCGATGTCTGGCCAGACCATAGAGATCCTCAATACCGACGCCGAAGGCCGACTGATTCTCTGCGACGCTCTGAGCTACGCGGCACGCTTCGACCCAGACACGGTAATCGATGTCGCGACGCTGACTGGCGCCTGCGTGATCGCTCTTGGCCACGTCGCCAGCGGCCTCTTCGCGAACAACGACACTCTCGCCCGGGAACTCCTCCATGCTGGCGATGAAGCACACGACCGGGCATGGCAGATGCCCCTCTGGAACGACTACCAGGAGTTGCTCAAGAGTCCGTTTGCGGATATGGCCAACGTGGGCGGTCGTTGGGGCGGCAGCATCACCGCCGCCTGCTTTCTTTCCCGCTTCACCCGGAAGTATGCCTGGGCGCACCTGGACATCGCCGGCACCGCCTGGAAGTCCGGTACCGACAAGGGTGCTACGGGACGGCCGGTACCGCTGCTCATGCACTACTTGCTGAAGCGGGCCGGGAAACTGACTTGACCCAGGTTTTCTTCTACCATGGCGCCAGCGACCGCATCGTGGCGACGGCCACCTTGCTCGGCAAGGCGTTCGCCCAGAAGAAAGCCGCGCTGGTCTACGCACCGGATGCCGAGGTGGCGGCCGCGCTGGACCGCCACCTTTGGATGCACCCGCCAACAGGTTTCCTCCCGCACGTACGCAGCGATTCGCCGCTGGCCGGCGAGACGCCGGTGCTGATCGCCAGCCAGCTGGACGTCGTGCCCCAGGACGAGCGCCTCTTCAATCTCGCAGCCGAGGTGCCGCCGGGGTTCTCCCGCTTTGCCAGCCTGATTGAAGTCGTCGGCCATCAGGACGAGGAGCGCGCCGCCGGCCGCCAGCGCGCCAGGTTCTACAAGGATCGTGGCTACGACATCACCTATGTCGATCTGTCAGGGAAAGGCTGATGGCAGACGCGACGGATCTCTTGCGTCGTGCGGACTCGCTGATCAAGGCGGACGCTGAGTTGTCGGATGGTGAGCGCCACGAGCAACCGCAACGAATGCCCCGGCGGCGCAGTTTCGTCGCGTCGGCGACGGCCACCGACAGACCGGACGCCACCGCGCGCCGCCCGACGGCGAGCGACGACGACCTGCCAGTGCTCACCGACGTGGTCCTGCCCGCGCCGCGCGACCCCGAAGAAGACGCGCACGGCATCGCCGCCGGGCTGCGCTCGACGCTTGCCGGGGACCTGGCCGACGTCATTGATCGGCAACTGGCCGACCAGGTGCCGGCGCTGCTCGAAGCCACGCTCGTCAAGGCCACCGGGGAACTGCGCTTGGGCCTCGAGGCGACGATCAGGAGTGCATTGAGTGACTTCCTTGGCCAGCGAGGACAACTGCGCCTGCCCCTGGGCGAGCCCGGAGGCGACGAACCCGCGACGCACGACAGCCAGCCGGCGGTGTGACCCGGAGCCGGAGCACGTTCCGGTATAATGCGCGATCCTGATATCCACCAATGCTCGCTATGGAACTCGCCAAAAGCTTTGAACCGGCGGAAATCGAACGTCGCTGGTACCCTGAATGGGAAGCGAGAGGCTATTTCAACGCCGGCCTCGATACTGAGAAGTCCGCAGCCTTCTGCATCCTGCTGCCGCCGCCAAATGTAACCGGCACACTGCACATGGGCCATGGCTTCAACCAGGCGATCATGGACGCACTTACCCGCTACCATCGGATGCGCGGTGACAACACGCTTTGGCAACCCGGAACGGATCACGCCGGTATCGCCACGCAAATCGTCGTCGAGCGCCAGCTGGATGCGCAGGGAGTCTCGCGCCACGACCTGGGCCGTGAGAAGTTCCTCGAGAAGGTCTGGGAATGGAAAGAGTTCTCGGGCAGCACCATCACCCGGCAGATGCGCCGCCTCGGTACCTCGCCTGACTGGCGCCGCGAGCGCTTCACGATGGACGCCGGTCTGTCGAAAACCGTCACGCAGACCTTCGTCCGCCTTTACCGGGAAGGCTTGATCTACCGGGGCAAGCGCCTGGTGAACTGGGACCCGGTATTGCAGACCGCGGTCTCCGATCTCGAAGTCGTGCAGGAGGAAGAACAAGGCCACCTGTGGCACATCCGCTATCCGCTGGCTGACGGCAGCGCGATGCTGACCGTCGCCACCACGCGACCGGAAACGATGCTCGGCGACACGGCGGTGATGGTCCACCCAGAAGACGAGCGTTACCGGCACCTGCTGGGAAAAATGGTGAGACTGCCGCTTTGCGGGCGGGAAATCCCGATCATCGCCGATGCCTACGTCGATCTCGAGTTCGGCACTGGCTGTGTCAAGGTAACGCCGGCGCACGACTTCAACGACTACGCCGTCGGCCAGCGGCACAAGCTGCCGCTGATCCCCATCCTGACTCTCGACGCCCGGATCAACGACAACGCACCGGCTCGCTACCAGGGAATGGATCGCTTCGACGCGCGCCGGCAGGTGGTCGCCGACCTCGAGAGCGAAGGCCTGCTTGACAAGGTCGAGGCACACACGCTGAAGGTGCCGCGCGGTGACCGCACCGGCGTCGTCATCGAACCCATGCTCACCGACCAATGGTTTGTCGCCATGAGCAAGCCCGGCGCTGACGGCACGAGCATCGCCGGCAAGGCGCTGGCCTGCGTGGCGACGGGCGATATCCGGTTCTTCCCCGAGAACTGGGTGAATACCTACAACCAGTGGCTGAACAACATTCAGGACTGGTGTATCTCGCGACAACTCTGGTGGGGCCACCAGATCCCGGCCTGGTACGGCCAGGACGGGCGGATCTTCGTTGCCCATGATGAGGCGGAAGCCCGCGCCGAGGCCACCGAACAGGGCTACGACGGCCCACTGACGCGCGATGCGGACGTCCTCGACACCTGGTACTCGTCGGCGCTGTGGCCCTTCTCGACGCTCGACTGGACACCCCGGTGGCCGGCCGAAACGAATCCGGCCCTCGACCTCTACCTGCCGTCCACGGTCCTGGTCACCGGATTCGACATCATCTTCTTCTGGGTGGCGCGGATGGTGATGATGACTACGCACCTCACCGGCAAGATCCCCTTCCGCCACGTCTACGTTCACGGCCTGATCCGCGACGCAGAGGGCCAGAAGATGAGCAAGTCGAAAGGCAATGTCCTCGACCCGATCGACCTCATCGACGGCATCGGCCTCGCGGCGCTGATTGATAAGCGAACCAGCGGCCTGATGAATCCCCGACAGGCCGAACAGATCGAGAAGCGCACCCGCAAGGAGTTCCCCGCGGGTATCCCGGCGTTCGGCACCGACGCCCTGCGCTTTACCTTCCTGTCGCTGGCCAGCCCGGGGCGCGACATCAAGTTCGACCTCAGCCGCTGCGAAGGCTACCGCAACTTCTGCAACAAGTTGTGGAACGCCGCTCGCTTCGTCCTGCTGCACACCGCCGGCCAGGACCTCGGTCTGGCTGCCTGTGCGGGCGACGCCTGCACGACTGCACTGAGCTTCTCCTTCGCCGACCGCTGGATCGTCAGCGAGCTGCAGCGAACCGAAGCCGAGGTCGCCCAGCACTACGCCGACTACCGCTTCGATCTGCTGGCACGCGCAACTTATGAGTTCATCTGGGATGAGTTCTGTGACTGGTACGTCGAGTTGGCCAAAGTGCAGCTGCAGAATGGCGACGAGCCACAGATCCGCGCGACACGCCGAACGCTGGCGCGGGTGCTGGAGACCGTTCTTCGCCTGGCGCATCCACTGTTGCCGTTCATCACCGAAGAACTCTGGCAGGCGGTGGCACCGATTGCCGGCCGCAAGACCCACGACTCGGTGATGCTCGCCGCCTTTCCTGTGGCCCAAGTGGAAAAGATCGACGCGCACAGCGAAGCCAGTGTTCAGCAACTGAAGGCCCTCGCCTACGCCGGTCGCAACCTGCGCGGCGAAATGAACCTCTCACCGGCGCTGCGCGTGCCGCTGCTCGCCAGCGGCAACAGCCAGTCGCTCAAGGAATTCGCTCCCTACCTGAAGGCCCTGTGCAAGCTGGCCGAGGTGCAGATCGTCGACGAACTACCCGCGGAGGCAAGTGCACCAATCGCCATCGTCGGCGAGACCAGGCTGATGCTGCAGATCCAGATCGATCCAGCCGTTGAAATGGATCGACTCGACAAGGAAATCGCTCGCCTCGTCGGTGAGATCGGCAAGGCGCGAGCCAAACTCGCCAACGAGAGTTTTGTCGCGCGCGCTCCGGCGCAGGTGGTCGAGCAGGAAAGGAAGCGACTGAACGATTTCATCGCCACCCTCGACAAGCTCGAACCGCAACGCGAACGTCTCAGCCGTCGTTAGGCTTTGCCGGCCACTGCCGGTCGCCGTCAGCATTCAACATTCCAGGAAGACGGGCAACAGACCACGCAAGGCGTTGCCGACATAGAGCGCAGGCCCTTGTACCAGATCCTCCAGGCGCAAGACCGTTTCGACGGCCCGACCCGAGTCCAGCAAGGTTCGGCGCAAGACCCCGGGGAGCAAGCCGCAGGCGACTGGCGGCGTCAGCAAGATGCCGTCGCGCTCGACAAAGACGTTGCTGCGGGCGCCTTCGCACACCTCGCCCCGAGCATTCAGGAAAATGGCGTCGAACACCGTTGCCCGCCCGGCCAGCGCTGCCAGAACGCGATCATAGCGAGCACGGGCCGTCGTCTTGTGGCGCAGCAGGTAGTCGTCTGCCTCCAGCACTTCGTCCGCCAGGACGACGCGCCATGACATCCCCTCGTCGTTCGGCATTGGCGAGGACACGGCCTGGCAACGCCCGTCATGCGCCAACGTCAGACGAACGCGATAGACACCACGTTGCCGACACGCCGCCTCGTTGGCCAGTTTCGCCGACACCGCTGGCAGCGGACAGGCAAAACCAAGTGTCTTGGCCGAGGCCTGCAGGCGCTCGATATGCTGCGCCAGCAGAGGGTAAGCGCCGGCTTGCAGGCGTAGAGTTTCGACCAGTTCAAAGCCCGGATCGAAGCCGCTCAGAAAGCTCGCCTTCAGCAGGCATTCCGCGTATTCGCGGCGCGGATCGGCGTCGGCCACGATGCCGCTTCCGACACCGAGCCGGGCCTGGCGCTCCGACCCCAGTTCGATGGTACGGATGGCAACGTTGAAGCGGCAGTCGCCCCCCGGCGCCAGCCAGCCCAGCGCACCCGTGTACAGCCCGCGTGGCGACGCTTCCAGTTCGGCAATTCGCTGCATAGCGCGTATCTTGGGCGCGCCGATAATCGACCCGCACGGAAAGAGTGCGCGGAACAATTCGGCCAGACAGGTTCCGGGCACATCCGCCGTCACCGTGGACACCATCTGCCACAGCGTCGGATAAGCCTCCGCTTCGCAGAGGGTAGTAACACTCACTCCGCCCGGCTTCGCCAGACGCCCCAGATCGTTGCGCAGCAGATCGACGATCATGATGTTCTCGGCGCGCTCCTTGGTCGACGACAGCAGGGCTGTACGTCTCGCCTCATCTTCCAGAGGGGAATCGCCACGTGCTGCCGTACCTTTCATCGGGCGCGTTACCACCCGAGCGCCGCAGCGCTCGAAGAACAGCTCGGGCGAGAACGAGAGTATCGTCGCCTCGGCCGTATCGACGTAGCCACCATAGCGAACCGGCTGTCGCTCGCGCAGGCCCGCGTAGAGCGCCAGCGGATGACCGTAGAGCTGGAAAGTCAAGGGGAAAGTGAGGTTGAGCTGGTAACAATCGCCATCCGCGATCCAGCGAAGAATCTGCCTCACCTGCGAGGTGTGCGTCGCGGCATCGACGGCGGGCGTCAGTTCGGCAATCCCGGCCGTTCGGAGATGCTCGGGAATCGTCGCCAGCCTCTCCGCAAGAAAGGCATTCACCGCCCCCGCGGCGAGCCGCTGGCCTTCGGCGAAAAGCCAGGCCCGCAACACCGGACGGCCTCGGGGAGCTGGCGGCACGGCCGCCTCGAAGCTGGCGCCGAGCCCATAGTCGGCGGCCAGCGCCACCCACTGTCCGGCAGCGAGCGCGGCTTCGATCGCGGTGAACACCGGCACCGGATCGTCGGACGCCTCTACCTGCCAGTAGCGGAGCCAGCCGGTGAGCAGAAGGGCACCGCCAGCGTCGCCGTCAAACAGCGCGAAATGGCTGCGCTGGCCACTCGCGGCCATCATTCGGGTGCCTCCACCGGGAACGGCCGACGTAGCCTTGGCAACGGAGCCTCCACCCGGCGAAGTCGGCCCTTACTTGCGCTTGAGGAAGTACTCGAACACCCGGTCGACCTCGGCGCTGGACAACAGCTCGTTGCCGGTCTGCCTGGCGAAGGCCTGAAAATCCTTCAGCGAACCGGGATCCGTCGCCAGAACGTGGAGGACTTGACCCGGTGACATGTCGGACAATGCTTTCTTGGTGCGCAGAATCGGTAGCGGGCAGTTCAGCCCCTTGACATCGAGTTCTCGGTCGAAGTGCATGGTCGGTTCCAGAACGAAAGCGGGGGCATATTTTAACCGCCATTCCTCTTTTGCTTGGCTTCTTCGGCCTGCAGCTTGCGCAACTCGCGCAGCCGGGCGTCCACAGCGGACTGTTCGAAGAAGCTGCCGTCGGTGGCCTGCTGCGCAAATTGCAGTTGCTCGACCGCCGGCCCCAACTGGCCCTGCAAAAGATAGAACTCCGCCTGGGCCCGGTGCTGTTGCAGGCGCTTGCCGGTGAGCGCAAAGGTCCTGGCCTGCAAGCCGTACAGCCTGTAATCGGAAGCATACAGTGGCAACTGCGCGTCAAGAAAGCGCTGGCCCTGCTCATACTGTCCAGCGGCAAGGAGCGCCTCGGCATACCCATAGACCAGCGCCCTCGACTGGGGATACCGTTGCAAGGCATCACGATAGATCAGCAAGGCGCCGGCCTGATCGCCTGACGCCAGTCTTGTCTCGGCAGCCAGACCGGCGATCATGGGCGAGGACAACTTCAGCGCAAGCAGGGCCTCGACTTCGCGCTGCGCTGCGGCGACCTCCTTCGCCCGCAGCAGCGAGTACGCCAGGCCGTAGCGAGTCGCCGCCTCGGAGGCGTATTTCTTCTCCCGCAGCTGGGTGCCGAAGTCGCCGACGGCCTCGCGAGCACCACTCGCCTGCACCCGGATCCTCGCCCGCACGAGGTGGAAGTCCACGCTGTCGGCGACCTGCCGATAGGGAGAGCCATCTGCCCGATTCTGCATGTCCGAGATGCGCTCGACAGTCAATGGATGCGAGCGTAGATACACCGGCGCGTTGTTCTCGTAAACCCGCCCCGCCTGTTGCAGGCGACCAAAGAAGTCGCCCATGCCGCGCACGTTGTAGCAGGCACTGGCCAGTGTCTGGTATCCCATACGATCGGCCTCGCGTTCGAAATCTCGGCTGTAGGCCAATTGCGACTGTATCGAACCGGCCTGCGCCGAGGCGATCGCCGCACTCGCCACCTGCGAATTGGATCGGGCGGCGAGGACGCCAACCGCCATTGCGATCATCGTGGCGATCGAATTCTGCTTCTCCCGGGCAATCTGCCGGGCAAGATGATTCTGCGTGACATGCGAGATTTCATGCGCCAGGACGCCGGCCAGTTCAGACTCCGATTGCGCGGTCAGCAGGGTCCCTGTGTTCACGCCGATGAATCCACCAAACATCGCAAAAGCGTTGACCGTGTTATCGCGGATGGCAAAGAACTGGCAGTCGACCGTCGGGTTCGGACTGGCTGCCACCAGGCGACTACCAAGACGATTCAGGTAGTCGTTGATCTCGGCATCGTCCACATAGCTCGGCTCGCGCAGGCGGATTTCGTTAAAGATCCGTTCGCCGATCTTGCGCTCCAACTGTGGCGAAAACTCGGAGCGCGCCGCCTCGCCCAGATCCGGAAGATCATCGGCGAGAACCGCTTGGGGACGACCGAGCAGGGCCAGCACGACGAACGACAGGGCAGCAAGAGTGATTCTGATCAAGGGAACTCCCGGGCAACTCCAGCCCATGCTGGGAAGGATGACGTATCATACCCAATCGCTAGCTGTCGAATTGTTACAAAGAGTTACCAGTGATCAACCGCACGTTCGGCGGGATGGTCCGGTTCCCAACCCTTGCCCTGCATTCACGATACCGATGCCCGCCAACCCACTCACGCATTTCAATTCCAGAGGCCAGGCGCAAATGGTCGACGTCGGCGAAAAATCCGAGACCCGTCGTCAGGCGAGCGCGGCGGGCAGCATCCACATGCAAGCAGAAACGCTGGCTCTGATCGTCGCCGGTTCAACCAGCAAGGGAGATGTGCTCGGTGTCGCGAGGATCGCCGCGATTCAGGGCGCCAAGCGCACTTCGGAACTGATTCCCCTCTGCCACCCGCTGGCCTTGACGAGGGTTTCCATCGACTTCGAGATTGATGCGCCAGCCGGCGCGGTGCATTGCCTGAGTCGTGCGGAGTGCTTCGGTCGCACCGGCGTCGAAATGGAAGCGCTCTGTGCCGCGAGTATCGGGTTGCTGACGATCTACGACATGTGCAAGTCGATCGATCGTGGCATGCGCATCGAGGGGATTAGACTAGTCGAGAAATCCGGCGGCAAGTCCGGGCACTGGGTGCGCGATTGATGCGGCCGCACTTGATTATCCCGCTCTTCCGAACAGTGCACATGCCGACTTTAATTGATTAATCTTCAGCGAGTAGAGAAAACCCTCGTTGGCAGCCTGACTTAACGAGATAGCCGGCGAGCCGCAAGTGCGCATTCGGCGCAGGAAAACCCGTGCCGTCGTCACGCAACCGTTGTCCAAGGATGTGCCGGACGAACGCGATTGCGACGCTATTCTGCTTGACGGATTTGTTCGCGCGTGTTGGAATTGGCGGCTTTTCGTGTCCCCGAACAATTTACCCCTAGGAGGAACTCATGGCGACTTACAAGGAACTACTCGTACAACGCGCGGAACTGGAAAAACAAATCGAGGAAACGCGCAGCCAGGAGGTGGCGGCTGCCGTAGTTCAGGCCAAACAACTTATCGCCGAATACGGCCTGACGGCAGCGGATTGTGGCTTCAAACTCACACCCAGCGCCGCGCAGATGGCTGGAAAGACCAGGACGCCTGTCGCCGTCAAGTATCGCGGCCCCAACGGCGAAACGTGGTCCGGCCGCGGCAAGGCGCCGAACTGGCTGACCAGTCTTGTCGCTCATGGACGCGACAAGAACGACTTCCTGGTCCACAAGCCCTGATCCCGCTACCTGCGTAGCTGCACATGAACGTCCTGGTGACCGGAGGCACCGGTTATATCGGCTCGCACGCCTGCGTTGCGCTGTTGGCTGCGGGACATTCGGTAACGGTGCTTGACGACCTTTCCAATAGCCAGGCCGAGGTAGTCGCGCGGGTCGCCCGTATTTCCGGGCAACTGCCCACTTTCTTCGCAGGAGATGTCCGTGACCGTGCCCTGCTGCGTCGGATCTTCGCGGCGTCACCCATCGATGCGGTGCTTCACTTCGCCGGCCTCAAGTCGGTTGGCGAGTCGGTCGCTCAACCCCTGCGCTATTACGACTGCAACGTCGGTGGAGCGGTCGCCCTGTGCGAGATAATGGCCGAAGCGGCGGTCAGGACGCTGATTTTCAGTTCGTCGGCAACCGTCTATGGCGACCCGGCTTCGGTTCCGATTCGCGAGGACTTTCCCCGCTCGGCGACCAATCCCTACGGGCAAAGCAAGCTGATGATCGAAGACATCCTTGCCGACCTGACGCGGGCCGACCCGGAATGGCGAATTGCCCGCCTGCGCTATTTCAATCCGGTAGGTGCACACGAGACTGGCCTGATCGGCGAGGAGCCGAGCGGAGTACCCAACAACCTGCTGCCCTACGTGGCGCAGGTGGCCGCCGGCAAACGGCCGCAGCTCAGTGTTTTCGGCAGCGATTATCCAACACCCGACGGCACCGGCGTACGCGACTATATACACGTAATGGATCTGGTCGAAGGCCATCTGGCGGCACTGAATTATCTGCTCGACAAGGGCGGCTTGCTGACTGTCAATCTGGGTACCGGTTGCGGTTATTCGGTGCTCGACATGGTGCGTGCCTTCGAAGCAGCCAGCGGACGGCCGGTACCCTATGCGCTGATGCCGCGCCGACCCGGAGATATTGCGGCATGCTATGCCGATCCGCAGCTGGCCAAGGACCTGCTGGGCTGGGCAGCGCGGCGTGGCATCGATGAAATGTGCCGGGACGCCTGGCGCTGGCAGCAGCGACGCGCTGCCTGAGTCTCGCCGGCGATGGCAACCTATGCAATTGGCGACATCCAGGGGTGCTTCGACTCCCTGCAGCGGCTCCTCGCGGAATGCAGTTTCGACTCGTCTGCCGACCGCCTGTGGCTGGTGGGCGATCTGGTCAATCGTGGGCCGCGCTCGCTCGACACCTTACGCTTCGTGCGTAATCTCGGCGACACGGCCATCACGGTCCTCGGCAATCATGACCTCTACCTGCTGATGGCCGCGGAAGGATTCGGCAGGCGCAACAAGGGCGATACACTCGATGAGATCCTGAATGCGCCGGACCGCGATGAACTGCTTCACTGGCTGCGGCACCGACCGCTCTGCCATCACGAGGGGCAGTTCTGCATGGTGCATGCCGGCCTGCTGCCGCAGTGGACGGTAACGCGGGCGCGGGCGCTGGCAGCAGAGGTCGAGGCAACGCTCGCCGGCCCGGGCTACCTGGAATTCATGGCCAACATGTGGGGGAGCGAGCCGGCCTCGTGGTGCGACGAACTTGCGGGCTGGCCTCGCCTGCGAGTGATCGTTAACGCGATGACGCGAATGCGTTTCTGTTCACTCGACGGCGTCATGGAATTCAAGACCAAGGGTGAAGCAAGCGCCGCACCTGCCGACCACGTACCATGGTTCGACGTGCCGGGCAGGCGTAGCGCCGGTGACGTGCTCGTCACCGGCCACTGGTCGGCGCTTGGACTGAAGATCGAAAACAATTTGCTGGCATTGGATTCCGGTTGCCTTTGGGGCCGCCATCTGACGGCCGTGCGCCTCGATGATCGAGCGATATTTCAGGTGGATTGCTCGGCAGGAGAAACGGCGACCTGAAGCGGTCATCTGCTGACCAGACGGCGAGAGGTTGGTCGCCGAGCCGGCAAGGGCCCAGCATTTCGCATGACCCCTGTCCTCCACGATTCCATCTCCTCCGGGGACCTGAAGTCTGCCTGCCGGCGAAGTTGGCCCTCGGCCCCGCCTTGGGCATCTCGACGCAAGTCGTTTTTTTCCGTGCGCTCACCAGTCGTGCTATTTTTTCTCTCCCCGTCAACTACCTGAGACGAAACAACGTGACTCTTAATCGCCTGATCCAGACGGTCGCGGCGACCGCCGTGTGCGGAATGCTGGCCGCCTGCGCCACGACCGAACCACAGCTTGACGCTTCCGGGTCACGCCCGACGGCAGCACGAGCCAGGGAGCAGCAGCAACTCAAATTCCAGCTCGCCAGTGGCGTGTACCGTTGCGAGCTGGGCCAACGCGTGGAAATCCAGCGCGATGCGCGCAACGCCAATCTGATCGAGCTGAACTGGCAGGGAAGTCGTCACACGCTGCAGCGTTACGACTCCACCTCAGGCCTCCCCCGCTACGAGGACCGGAAGAATGGCCTGCTCTGGATTGACCTGCCCTGGAAGAGCGTCCTGATGGACGTCAACAGTGGACGACCGCTCGCCAACGAGTGCAAGGCCGCGCAGGGCAAGGCAGCGGCCGGCCGACAGTCGATGACGAGTGGGTGAGGCGCGTAGCGCAGCGCCCGGGAAAAAGACCTGTCCTTGAACTTGGCGGAAAATAGCCGCTGATCGGGCTCCTGAATGACGGCAGACTCTTCGCCGTCATTCAGCCTGACGATCCCCGTCTGCCGTCAGCGCAGCCCGCGAGCAGGCAGCCGAAAACCGACGCCGACGACCGGCCAAACGCCTTTCGTCGTTCGACCTCTCACCACGGGGTGGTACCAAAAGCCCTATTGAAGCACTCGGCGATGTCACTCCGGCTCGGACGATGATTCTGACCGCCGCGATGCGCAATCTTGATCGCGCCCATCACCGCCGCCAGACGCCCAACCTTCTCCCAGTCCCAGCCGGCAGCAATCCCGTGCAATAGACCCGAACGATAGGCATCACCGCATCCGGTGGGGTCGACGACGGCATCCGCCTGAACACAGGGAATCTCATGGCGGCGACCATTGGCGTGGATGAGTGAGCCCTCGCCGCCGAGCGTCACGATCAGCGCTTCAAGCTCGCCGGCCAGGTGTTCGAGCGACCGGCCAGTCCGATCACAAAGCATCTTGGCTTCGTAGTCGTTAAAACAGGCGTAGTCGGCCAGCCGAATGAAACTCATCAGTTCATCACCCGAGAACATGGGCAGCCCCTGGCCAGGGTCGAAAACGAAGGGAATGCCCGCCTGCGCAAGGTCATGCGCGTGCTGGAGCATGCCATCACGCCCGTCGGGAGCGACGATTCCAAGAGTGACCTTCGGCACGTCGGCAACCCGGTTGAGGTGTGAGTAAGTCATTGCCCCGGGATGAAAAGCGGTGATCTGATTGTCGTCAAGATCGGTGGTGATGAAGGCTTGCGCTGTAAAGCTCCCGGCAATCCGGCGCACATGCGCGCGCGACAGGCCGAGGTCGTCGAGCCGCACGAGGTAGGCATCCGCATCGTCGCCGACGGTGGCCATGATCATTGGCTCGCCGCCCAGCAGTTTAAGGTTATAGGCGATGTTGCCCGCGCAACCCCCAAATTCCCGGCGCATTTCCGGTACCAGAAAGGCGACGTTCAGGATGTGAATCTGCTCGGGAAGAATGTGGTTCTTGAAACGATCATGGAAAACCATGATGTTATCGAAGGCGATCGAGCCGCAGATGAGCGTGGACATGGTATTTCCGGAGTCGAAGGGGGTGGAGAAAAAGTATAGCATCCCCACCGGCAGGTGCCGTCCCGCCGGATCGGCAGAACGCTCAGGGGTAAAAGACGTACAGCCGGTAACCTGCCGCCTGAATATCTTTGGCCTCGAGCCACAGGCGGACCTCGACGTCGGCATTCGGTGCAAAGGCCCCGTTGTCGACAACGGCCGCTGGCAGATACTCGACGGGCAGGAGGACGCGACGCACGATGACCTTGTCGCTGGTGTCGGTCAAGGCAAGTTCAAGCGCCGGGTAGGCCTGGGCATAGGTCGCCGCGTTGCGCAGCGTCGCCTGCAAGGCCAACAGCCGGCCACGCCCCGGCTCGTTCTGCAGGTCCGAGGCTTCGATGCTGATCATCTCGGCATGCCGAGGCAGCGGGATTTCGCTGCCCAGGGCCTCACTGAGCGCCGCCAGCGCAGGCCGCAGGCCGGGCGTCGCGATGGCGATGGCGGTGCGAAAATGGAAAACGAGCTGACCGGCGAGCACCAGCGCCAGCAACAGGGCGGCGAGGGCCAGGGACTTCGTCAAGACGCGACGCACCGGCACGCCCGGGCTGCCGCTTACCCGCGCCAGCCAGCTGCCGTAAGCTGGAACTTCGGCGGGCGACTCGGGGGGCGCAAGACCACCGACCGCTGCTGATTCTGCATCGGCAGCAGCAGCGGTCCATTCGGGACTTGTGGCCGGCGAGCCCACAGATGGCGACGAGCCTGCCGGCGCGCCACCAGGGAAGTTGGCGATCGACGCGGTCTCGGCAGCGAGCGCTTCTTCATCGCGCGGCAGCGCGGCGCCAACCGCAAGCGGTGTGACCGCTTCGCGATTGGCCTCTGAGGCCGGGCTGGTCACCGGTTCGCTGTCGTCGAGCAAACTGTCAAGCGCATTGAAAACGTTTTGGCATCGTCCACAACGAACTTTCCCGGCACGCGCCCTGAGCTGCTCGGAAGTAACGCGAAACACCGTCTGGCAATTTGGGCAGGCGGTCTTCATGGGGATCAGGGCTTGACGCCGGCAAGACACACCCAGCCATCACGGGTATCCGCCAGATGCAGCGGCAAGTACGGCGCATACGCTGCGATCAGGTCGCCGGTCTGCTCAGACAGAATGCCCGAAAGCGCCAGCCGGCCACCGCGACGTACGTGGCCGCAGATCGCCGGCGCCAGAACCTTGAGCGGGTTGGCGAGAATGTTGGCGACGACGAGGTCGAACTGCCCGTTCAACTCGCGCCCCGAGCCCTGGAAGCGGGCGCTGACGCCATTGCGCTCGGCATTGCTTCTCGACGCGATCACCGCCTGCTCGTCGATGTCGACACCGACAACCTCGGCGGCACCCAGCCGCGCCGACGCGATGGCGAGAATACCGGAACCACAGCCGTAATCAAGGACCGACAGCCCCGGTGTGACGCTGCGTTCGAGCCATTCCAGGCACAGGCGAGTGGTTGGGTGAGACCCCGTGCCGAAGGCCATCCCGGGGTCAAGAACGAGAACCATCGCCTCGGGGTCAGGCGCGTCGTGCCATGAAGGAACGATCCACAAACGAGCCGAGACACGAATCGGTTCAAACTGGGCCTGGGTCACGCGCACCCAATCCTGCTCGGCAACCGCCTCCTGTGTGTAGGGTGGTGAAGTGGCCAGACCGGCCTGTTTTGCACAGGCGGCGATCAGGCGAGCGGCGTCGGTGTTCGCGGCGGTCAGAGCGACGACCCGCGAGCGATCCCAGCCCGGGCGGGTAAGCGATCCGGGCTCGCCGAACTGAGGACTCTCGTTAGGCGTCCCGGCGTCCGCATCCTCGATACTGACCGCCAGCGCGCCGTGTTCGAGCAACGCGTCGGCAAGCGCCTCGGCGTGCAGGCAGTCGGTTTCCATGCCGAGGGATAGCCAGGCCATCGATGATCTGCCTGTCAGCCGCCCTTCTTGACCTCGTCCTTGGCCGCCAGGCGTTGCTCGAGATAGTGGATGCTCGTACCGCCTTCCATGAAGCGAGCGTCGTGCAGCAATTCCTGATGCAGGGCGATATTGGTCTTGATACCCTCGATGCTCATTTCCGACAGGGCAATACGCATACGCCGGATAGCCTGGTCGCGGCTGTCCCCATAGGAAATCACCTTGGCAACCATCGAGTCATAGTGTGGCGGAACCGTGTACCCCTGATAGATGTGCGAGTCGACGCGAATGCCGGGCCCGCCGGGGGGATGATAGAAGCTGATCTTGCCCGGCGAGGGAACGAAGGTGAAAGGATCCTCGGCGTTGATTCGGCATTCGATGGCGTGGCCACGGAAACTGAGATCGCGCTGTCGGAAACGAAGCTTCTCTCCGGCAGCAATGCGGATCTGTTCGGCAACGAGATCGACGCCGCTGATCAGTTCCGTAACTGGATGCTCGACCTGAATGCGCGTGTTCATCTCGATGAAAAAGAATTCACCGTTTTCGTAAAGGAACTCGAACGTGCCCGCGCCGCGGTAGTTGATTTTCCTGCACGCTTCGGCACAACGCTCGCCGATGCGCACGACGTGCCGGCTAGCAATACCCGGTGCCGGCGCCTCCTCGATGATTTTCTGGTGGCGACGTTGCATCGAGCAATCGCGCTCGCCAAGGTAGACGGCATTCCGGAAGCTGTCGGCAAGCACCTGAATCTCGACGTGCCGCGGGTTCTCGAGGTACTTCTCCAGGTAGACGTTTGGATTGCCGAAAAAGCTCTGTGCCTCCGCACGCGTCATCGTCACGCCATTGATCAGCGCCGCTTCGGTATGGATGACGCGCATCCCGCGTCCGCCGCCGCCGCCGGCCGCCTTGATGATCACCGGGTAGCCGACTGCCTTGGCAATACGCAGGATCTCCATCGGATCTTCGGGCAACGCACCGTCGGAACCGGGAACACAGGGGACGCCGGTAATGCGCATGGCCTCCTTGGCGGATACCTTGTCGCCCATCAAACGGATGGTTTCGGGACGCGGACCGATGAACACAAAGCCGGAAGACTCGACACGCTCGGCGAAATCCGCGTTCTCGGAAAGAAAGCCATAGCCCGGATGAATGGCCTGCGCATCGGTGACCTCGGCCGCCGAGATGATTGCCGGAACGTTCAGGTAGCTCTGCGCGGAGGGCGCCGGACCAATGCACACCGATTCGTCGGCAAGTCTGACGTACTTGGCCTCGCGGTCCGCCTCCGAGTGCACGACGACGGTCTTGATACCCAACTCGCGGCACGCTCGCTGAATACGCAGGGCGATTTCTCCACGGTTGGCGATGAGGACTTTCCCGAACATGGCCGATGATTCTCCCTAGCCGATGATGAACAGCGGCTCACCGTACTCAACCGGCTGACCATTCTCGACAAGGATCGCCTTTACCGTCCCCGCAGTCTCGGCGTCGATCTCGTTGAGCAACTTCATCGCCTCAATGATACACAGCGTATCGCCAGCCTTTACCAAACTGCCAACCTGCACGAACGGTTCGGCACCCGGGCTGGATGCCCGGTAGAAAGTACCGACCATGGGCGCCTTGAGTACGTCACCCTCGGGAAGCTCCGGTTCGGCCGCCACAGTGGCAGCAACCGGCGTTGTCGCCAGGGTCGCTGCCTGCGCGTGCGCAGCCGGTGGCATTGGCCAGACTTGCTGGCCGGGTGGGGCGCCATGCTTGACGATACGAACCCTCTCCTCGGCGTCGTTGATTTCGAGTTCGGTGATGCTGGACTCTTCGACGAGGTCGATGAGTTTCTTCAGTTTTCGCAGATCCATGGATTCCCTCCGGACGATTGTTCCTGTTGGCAGCCGTACCCAGACGATCGGCAGGCCTTGCCGATGGTCGAAGGCCTCACTCTGCGGCGATCTGGCCCGGCAAGCAGGCAAGCTCCAGCGGCACCCGACACGTCAGCGAGCCATGATGCCGATGTTGGCGAACCCCGAGGAGATGGCGATTGGGTTTGAACAGGACGCGCCGCCTCGACACCGCCAGCAGATCTTCGCCCGCCGGCGAACTGTCGTCTTCCTTCTTCATGGCCGCAAGTTTGCCGCAAATCGCCTCATTTTGTCTACTCTACGGCTTTCCCTAGCGGTCAGCCGTCCTGGCCAGAATCCGCTCCAGATCGCTCTCCGCCAGTGCCCCCATCTGCATCAGGCGCACCTCGCCTTGCGGGTTGATGACCACGGTATAGGGAAGGCTCAGGCTCTTGTTCCCCAGATCCCGGGCCAGAGCGCCACCCTCCGGGCCGCCGATCAGCAGAGGGTAACTGACCGGCGAGAGTGCGTGATAGGTTCGCACGTTTTCGACGGAATCGAGCGCAATCCCGACGAACTGAACGCCCTGTGCCGCGTAACGCTCCTGCAGCCGCGAGAAGGCGGGCATTTCCTCCCGACAAGGGGGGCACCAGGTCGCCCAGAAGTTTACGACCAGAGTCTTGCCTTGCCATTGCAGCAGGGAGTTCGAATGCCCGGCGGGATCGTTGAGGTGGCTGGCAAAGAGCCGAGCCACGCCCGCTGCCGATACCGCCGTTGCAGACTGCGGCAGGGCACTGCTGCGCAGGAAACCGACCCGGCTTCCGGCCAGCACGCCGATGATGGCAGCGCACACGCCAACCAGGAAGACACTGCTGCGTCTCATCGCCGAAGCATCAACCTTCCGCCAACAACTTGTTCACGGCTTCCAGGCGGGCGCGTTCGCGAACCCGGCCATCACGTGTCTTGCAAGTTACGCGCTCCTCGTCATGCGGGTAAATCACCAAGTTGGCGACTACGTCGTCACAGACGAGCGTCAGCACCGCTTCGGCACGATCGCTGCGCGGCGGGCTGTGGCTGAAGGAGATGTGCTGGTTGAGCAGGAAGATTTCAACGTCCTTGGCGCTGTCGACGAACAGCTGGATGTCGATCTCGGTATAGCGACCCGCCGTCCTCTCGAGGACCGGGCCACTCAGATACGGATTGAAGCTCTGCATCGTTTCCATTACCCGCGCGGCCGCGCGTAGCAGCTGAATGCTCCTCGCCTGCTGTTCGGCGTGCTGAAACAGGCGGTGGTAGGTTCGCAGTTCGCCTTCGACCTCGCTGTCATCCGGCATGGCGGCGCAGTCCGGCAGACCGAGCTTGCGCGCCGCCTTGCGCTTGGCGAGAGCAAGGTCAGTGATGCCGTCTTCGGCCATCAAGCGTGCGGCGAGTCCGGCAATTCGGCTGCGCTGCTGGGAACTGCGCTGGCGATCCTGGCGGCTGCTCATAAAGGCGTCCCGACGTGGCGTGGTCATGACAAGATGACGGATGATGCGCGGCGGCACTGGTGCAGCGTTACAATCGCGCCTCGCTTTCGCGAATTCTAACTTGGATAGGCACATGCACATTCACATCCTCGGCATTTGCGGGACCTTCATGGGCGGGGTAGCGCAGCTGGCGCGCGCCGCGGGTCATCATGTCACCGGTTGCGATAGCGCCGTCTACCCACCGATGAACCGGCAACTCGAAGCCGCGGAGATTGAGGTCGTCGAAGGCTACGATGCGGCACAGACCGCCTTCGAACCGGATTGCTACCTCGTCGGCAACGCCATTGCACGCGGCAATCCGCTGCTTGAGGCGATTCTCGAGCACGGCCTGCCCTACCTGTCGGGACCGCAATGGCTGGCCGAGCGCGTACTGCAGGGACGCTGGGTGCTGGCTGTAGCAGGAACGCATGGCAAGACCACCACGGCCGCCATGCTGGCGTGGATTCTCGAACATGCGGGGCTCAGTCCTGGTTTCCTGATTGGCGGCGTGCCGATGAATTTCGGGGTTTCCGCGCGCCTCGCGGGCAAAGACGCCGAGTCGCCTTTCTTCGTGATCGAGGCCGACGAGTACGACACGGCTTTCTGTGACAAGCGATCGAAGTTCGTGCATTACCGCGCACGAACTGCCGTCCTCAACAATCTCGAATTCGATCACGCTGACATATTCCCCGATCTGGCAGCGATCGAAACGCAATTCCATCATTTTGTGCGCATCCTGCCCGGCAACGCTCTGATCGTCGCAAATGCCGCAGAAGCCTCGCTCGAGAACGTTCTGGCCCGAGGCTGCTGGACACCCATCGAGCGATTCAATGACGCCGATGGCTGGCGGGCCGAGGGAAGCGACAGCGATGGCTCACTAGAGCTTCTACGGGGTGACTCCGTGGTCGGCACGACCCGCTGGGGCCTGGCGGGTGACCATAATCGCAGCAATGCCGTTGCCGCACTCCTTGCCGCCAGACACGCCGGGGTGCCGCTGGCTCGGGGTCTGGCGGCGCTTTCACGCTTCGAGAATGTCCGGAGGCGCCTCGAACTCCGCGGAGTAGCCGGCGGCGTCCAGGTGTACGATGATTTTGCTCACCATCCGACAGCGATTGCCGCGACCCTTGCCGGACTGCGACGCAAGGTTGGCGGCGCACGCATCCTGGCCGTCCTCGAGCCGCGTTCAAATACCATGAAACTCGGGATCATGAAGAGCATGCTGCCAGCGAGTCTGGCTGACGCCGATCTGGTCTTCTGTTACGCCGCGGATCTTGGCTGGAACGTCGTAGAGGCACTTGCCCCGCTCGGCGACAAGGCGGTCGTCGAGAACGACCTCGATCGGCTCGTGCGACGCCTTGCCGACACGGCACGCCCCGGTGATCAGGTGTTGGTCATGAGCAATGGCGGGTTTGGCGGCATCCATGACAAACTGCTGGCCGCGCTTGCGCGATGATCGACGATCAGCGCAGGAAGTGATCCGCCAGCAGGGCAGCGAAGAGCAGCGTCAGATAGATGATCGAGTAGCGAAAGGTGAGTCGGGCCAGCTTGTCGCTGTAGTCGCGCCAGAGCGCAACACTGTAGACGAGGAAGATGGCGTCGAGGATCAGCGCGGCAACCAGATACCACGGACCGCTCATGCCCAGGGTATAAGGCAGGATGGTCGCACCGGAAAGCATCACCACGTAGAGCAGGCTGTGCAGGCAGGTGAACGGGATGCCGTGGGTTACCGGCAGCATCGGCAAGCCGGACTGCGCGTAGTCGGCACAGCGGTAGCAGGCAAGAGCCCAGAAATGCGGTGGCGTCCAGATGAAAATGATCAGAAACAGGACCAGCGCTTCCGGGCCGACCTGGCCGGTGATCGCCGACCAGCCGAGAAGCGGCGGCATCGCGCCGGAAGCGCCGCCAATGACGATGTTCATCGGCGTGGCCGGCTTCAGCAGCACGGTGTAGATCACCGCGTAGCCGAGGAAGGTCGCCAGCGTCAGCCACATCGTCAGCGGATTGACGAAGGCGTGCAGCACCCACAGCCCAAAGCCCCCAACCAGCGTCGCCAAGGTCAGCGTTTCCGCCGTGGACACTTCGCCGCGAGCCGTCGGACGTGCGCGCGTACGCGCCATCCTCGCATCGATCTGTTGCTCGATCAGACAGTTGATCGCCGCCGCCGCACCCGCGACCAGGGCAATGCCGAGCGACGCCACGACGAAGAGAGCGAAGGGCGGAAACGATGGAGCAGCAAGAAACATCCCGATCATTGCGGTGAACACGATCAGGCTGTTGACCCGGGGCTTGCACAGTTCAAAGAAGGCCGCCAGGCGTTGCCCGGCCGACCGCCGGGGGCTGGTACTGATCACGCTCATTTGCCTCGCCGTCCTATCCGACCCATGAGTACTTGAGCAGACGTTCGAGATCCCTGAGCATTCCCTGCATCTCGGGTTCTTGCGGGTAGCGCATCATGACGTTGCCCAGTGGGTCGATGATATAGAAGCGATAGCCGGATGCGGCGAGAATCGTCCGCCATGCCTCTCCCGGCTGGCCGACGTCGGGAGCGGCGATCAGCAGGTCCGGATAACTCCGCTGCACGTCCACCAGTGCCGGATCGGCGCGCAATCCGGTAACGCTGCTGCCCATCAGCACACGTCGCAAACGCACCATTTCCTTGTTCAACGCCACCTGCACCTGGCGAATCTGGTGCAGATCTTTCTGACAGGCCATCGTGCAGGGTGCGGTCTGGATCATCACCAGAGTCCATTTGCGCCGCAGATCGGCGGTCGGCAGCGGGCTACCGTCGACCAGCGACAGGCCCGTTTCCGGCAGCGGCAATGGCGGCACGATGAACTCGCCGTGGTTGGCCAGTTTGGCGGGACGCCACTCAAAGAAGTAGAGCCCGAAAGCAACAGCAAACGGCAGCGCGAGAAGAGCTGTCACGAGCAGCATGGTCCGACGCCCGGGAGTCAGTGTGGCAACCCTCATGGCTGGCATTTCACGGCTGCCGGCGGAGGTTGACAACCACCCAGATGATCAACGTGGCGCCGGCGAAACCCCACCACTGGAAGGCGTAACCAATATGGCGATCGATCCGCTCGTCCGGGCGTGGCCACTCGCGCGCAAAACCGCCGGACGGGCTATCTGCGGCAAGCTCGATCACCACCGGTTGCAGGGACAGCTTGCTCACCTTCTGGTAGCGCGGCAGATCCAGATTCTGCCAGACGACCTGCCAACCCGAACCGTCGGCATTCGGGGAATCGGGGCCCAACATCAGATAGCGTGTTCCCGGCACCGTCGCCACCCCCGACACCTCGACAACGCCAGCAGGAGTCGCCACGCGCGGCCAGCGGCTGTGGTCGGCGAGCGCCGGCACCCAGCCGCGATTGACCAATACACGCATCTCACTGCCCTCGAGTCGCAAGGGAGTTATGACGTGATAGCCGGCCTGTTCGCGGTAGATGCGGTTGTCTACCAGGATCTGGAACTCAGGCTCGTAGCTACCGCGAGCAACCACCCGACGGTAGCGCAACAATTCCAGATCGGCTGGCGTGCTCGGCATGTGGACCGCCGACTCGCCGTTGCGCGTATCGCGCAGGGTCTGTCTGTCCTCTTTGACACTGGCCTTGTTCCATTGCCATTGACCAAAGGAGATGAACAACGGGACAAGCAGCAGCACGAGCAGCGTCGACCACCAGCGCGGCCGAAAGCGCAGAACCGACCTCGTCGTATTGGCCGCATTTGCCTTGCTGCCAGCCCTGCGAGCATAATCGGCACTCCTTTCACCGGAGTCAGCCATGTTCAAGCTCATCGTCATTCTCTTGCTGTTCGGTGTGGTGGGGAGCCTCTTTTCCGGGCTCTTCTTTCTCTACCGCGACCGCGGCACCGGGGTCCGCACCGCGCAGGCGCTGACGCTGCGCATCGGCCTGTCGATCCTGATCTTCGCTTTGCTCCTGGTTGGCTTCCGCTTTGGCTGGATACCCGGCTACAGCCAATAGACGAGAATGAACAAGCCTAGCCAGACGACATCGACGAAGTGCCAGTACCACGCGACACCTTCAAAGGCAAAATGCCGCTCCGCCGTAAAGTGTCCTTGCAGGCAACGACCATAAACCACCATCAGCATGATCGCACCGAGCGTCACGTGAAACCCGTGAAAACCGGTAAGCATGAAAAAGGTCGCACCATAGACGCCCGCGCCGAGAGTCAGACCCAGTTCCGTGTAGGCATGGTAGTACTCGTACGCCTGAAAGCCGAGGAAGGTGACACCGAGAACGATGGTCAGCAGCAGGCCCAGGTTGAGCTGACTGCGATTGTTCTTGAGAAGCCCCCAGTGCGCCCAGGTCAGTGTGGCGCCGGACGTCAGCAGGATTGTCGTGTTCAGCGCAGGAATTCCCCAGGCTCCCATCGGCGTAAAAGCGGGACCTTTTGGACCAGCAGACGGCCAGGCCGCGGTAAAGTCCTTCCATAGTGTAAATGCGGGGTCCATGCCAGCCAGCGCCGGGACCGAGATGTTGCGTACGTAGAACAAGGCGCCAAAGAACGCCGCAAAAAAAGCGACCTCGGAGGCAATGAACCAAACCATCCCAAAGCGGAACGACTTGTCCTCCCACTCACTGTACGACCCGCTCTGGTTCTCACCGATCACCTTGCCGAACCAGTTGTAGACCACAAAGGCGATCACGGCGGTGGCGGCGAGCATGATCCAGTTCCCCGCGGCGAAGGCGTTCATCTTCAGAATGAAGCCAAGAGCCAGCAGGAACATGCCGCCCGAGAGAATGAAGGGATAGGGGCTCGGTTGAGGTACGAAATAATGCTGTGGATGCGATGAGCTATAGGTGGTCATTCGTCTCTCTCTTTCTTGAGGAGCTTATTTCTGGCCATCAACATTGAAGAATGCGTAGGACAGGGTCACGGTGCGGATACTTTCGTCGATCTCCGGCTTGACGATGAAGGTCAGCGGCAACTCCTTGGTTTCGCCCGGCGCGAGTGTTTGCTGCGAAAAACAGAAGCAGTCGAGTTTCTCGAAATGCTGCGCGGCCTGGCCTGGAGAGACGCTGGGAACTGCCTGACCGACAATTGCCCGATCGGAACTGTTATGCACCAGGAACTTCGCCTGATGCAACTCCCCTGGGTGCAGATCGAGGCTGGTGGTCAGCGGACGCATCTCCCACGGCAAGCCCGGCATCACCGTTCCGGTAAACTCGACAGTGACGATGCGCGTCGCGTCGATGCGCGAGGGCGCTGCCGCCGGACCAGAGATCCCGCCGACGCCCAGTTTTCCCTGGCTGGTCTTGCCGTTGAACCCGGTCGCTGCACACAGCACGTCGTAGAGCGGCACCAGTGCGAAGCCGAAGGCAAAGGCAGCGGCAACGACCAACAGGAGCTTCACCACCAGGGCGCGGTTGTTGCGCATGGGCAGCGGAGCATCGTTGCGAGCGATACCGTTTTCCATCATCTCACGGCCTGTAGTAAATGAAGCCGAGAAGATAGATCGCCAGGGCCGCCAGGCCGAGTATCCAGGCCAGTCGCCGACTCGCTGCCCGGCGACGACCGAGTTCCTCGGGGGTGAACCCCTGCGGCAAATCCATCTCCACGTCCCCTTGCTGTCTCGTCGCGATCACTTGATCACCGGCTGGATTTCCCAGGAGTGATGTGGCGGCGGCGATGAAAGGTCCCATTCAAGTCCATCGGCGCCCTCCCACACCTTGTCGGTGGCCTTCGTGCCTCCCTTGACGCACTTCCAGATGTTGTAAGCGAAAATCAGCTGCGAGAAACCGAGGATGAAGGCACCCACCGTCGAAATGGCATTGAACTCCGCGAACTGCAGGGCGTAGTCCGGAATCCGACGCGGCATGCCGGCCAGACCCAGGAAGAACTGCGGCATGAACGTCAGGTTGAACGAGATGACCGTCAGCCAGAAGTGCCACTTGCCGAGCGTTTCGCTGAACATGTGACCAGTCCATTTCGGCAGCCAGTAGTAGACACCGGTCATAACGCCCATGATACCGCCGGCAAAAAGAGCGTAGTGAAAATGCGCGACGACGAAATAGCTGTGATGATACTGCGCATCCGCCGCGACGTCGGCCAGCACCAGACCGGTCAGGCCTGCCAGGCCGAAGAGAACGATGAAGCCTTGCGCAAAAAGCATCGGAGTCTCAAAAGTCATGGCACCCCGCCACATCGTCGCCACCCAGCAGAAGAAAAGCACCGCCAGCGGCAGGGAGATGAACATCGTGCTGTACATGAAGTAGAGGAGTGCCGGTACAGGCATGCCGGCAGTGAAAAAGTGGTGCGCCCAAACGACTACCGAAAGCACGCCGATGGCGATGAAGGAATAAACCTGCGCCTTGTAGCCGTAGATCGGCTTGCGCGAGAAGGTGCCGAGAACGTGCGGGATGAGACCCCAGATCGGCAGCAACAGAATGTAGACCTCGGGGTGGCCGAAGAACCAGAACAAGTGCTGAAAAAGGATCGGATCGCCACCCCCGGCGGCATTGAAAAAACTGGTGCCGAAGTGGCGATCGGTGAGCAGCATCGTCACCGCACCGGCCAACACGGGAATCGTGGCGATCAGCAGGAAGGCGGTGATCAGCCAGCCCCAGGCAAAGAGCGGCAGCTTCATCATCGTCATGCCAGGGGCACGCAGGTTGAAGATCGTGACGATGATGTTGATCGATCCCAGGATCGACGAAACACCCAGGATGTGAATCGAGAAGATGGCGAAGTCGACACCCATGCCACCCTGCACCGAGAGGGGCGCATAGAGCGTCCAGCCGGTGTTGACCGCGCCGTCACCGATACCGAACAACGCCAGGATGAAGGGCAGGGTGAGCAGCGCGGCAGCCGGCGGCAACAGCCAGAAGCCCCAGTTGTTGATGCGCGGCAGAGCCATGTCCGGCGCCCCGATCATCAACGGGATCTGCCAGTTGGCAAACCCGGTGGCGGCCGGCATCAACGCGGCAAAGATCATCACCAGCGCATGCACGCCGATCAATTGGTTGAAGAACTCCGGTTGCATCAACTGCAGGCCGGGCTGGAACAACTCGGCACGCACGGCGAGGATCATCGCACCGCCAATGAAGAACATGATCAGCGCGAAGGTCAGGTACATCGTGCCGATGTCCTTGTGGTTGGTCGTCGTCAACCAGCGCATCACCCCGCCCTGGTAGGGTTCGGCGTGATGACCGTGACCGGTTTCGTGCTCGATAGAGGGTGCAGTGCTCATGGTAATCTCCTGATTCCTGGGCGTTAGCGTAGGGACTTGATCTGAGCCGGCTGGATCAGGTCACCCTTCTTGTTGCCAAAACTGTTGCGCTCGTAGGTAATGACGGCTGCCAGGTCGGTGTCGGACAGTGTGTTCTTGAATGCCTGCATGGCCGTGCCTTCCTTGCCGTTCAGGACGCGGTCAACATGGCTGTCCTTGAGCAGTTTGCCCTCGGGTGAGAGCAGCGGGCCAGTCACGATCTTGCTGCCAGCGAGTGCCGGGAAGGCGGGAGCCAGACCCTGGCCTTCCGACTGGTGGCAGACCGCACACTGCTTTTCATACACATCCTTGCCGGCGGCCAGGAGGTCTTCCTTGCTCCAGGTCTTGTCGGATCCGGCAGCCGCGGCGGCAAGTTTGCTCTTCTTCTCGTCAACCCAAGCGAGATACTCCGGCTCCGGTACGGCATGCACGACCACCGGCATGAAGCCATGGTCCTTGCCGCAAAGCTCGGCGCATTGACCGCGGTAAGTGCCCGGCTGCTCGATCTTGACCCAGGTTTCGCGCAGGAAGCCCGGGATGGCGTCGCGCTTGACGCCGAACTGTGGCACCCACCACGTGTGAATGACATCGGTCGAGGTCAACAGAATGCGCACCTTCTTGCCCACCGGCAGCACCACCGGATTGTCCACCTCGAGCAGGTAGTGCTCACCCTTGGCTTCCTTGTTGGCGATCTGCTCGCGCGGCGTGCTCGTGGTGCTCAGATACTTGATGCCGCTGTCCGGATACTCGTACTGCCATTTCCACTGCATGCCGGTGACCTTGAGCACCATGTCCGCCTTGGTGCGGGTGTCCTCCATGTCGAGAACGGCATGGTAGGCGGGGATACCCATCAGAACGTAGTCGATAAACAGCAATATCGCAAACGGCACCAGCGCCCAAATCCACTGTACGGTGCCGGTCGGCCCGGTAAACCGGGCGGGTTGATGACCGACGCTCTTCCGGTGCTTGACCATCGAATAGATCATTATCCCGAAGACGACAACGAACAGGATGGTAATGACAATCATGAAATGATTGTGAATCTCCAGCGTGTCGCGGGCGATCGGTGTCACCGGCGTTGGAAAGTTCCAGCTGTAGTCAGCATGCGCCAGCGATGGAAGGACTGCCAAGAGCAGGCCTGACAAGGAAATACCCGCCCGCAGGCAGAAACGATAAAGAATCTTCAATTTGTCTCCTTGGAGTACTTGGTCGGGCCTAGGCGGCACCCAGGTTTTGTTGCAGCTCTTCGGCAAGCGCCAGCTTCTGCTCTTCCGTCAACAGGCTGCCCACCTCGACCTCCTTGCCATGCGAGCGGATCAGCAGGCGATGACAATGCTGTCCGGGTGGCTTTACAAACTGCAGGCGCGCCCAGTAGGGCTGGAACTCATGGCGCTCCACCTGCGCGCCGCGGCGCGTCTCGATTGTCAGCTGCCCCGATTCGAGGGTGATTCTCTCGAAGTCGTCCGCCATCGACTCACTCCGGCGCAGCGCCCACCAAAGGAACAGGAGCTCGACACCAGCGAAAGGAAGCACCGGCCACGCGCCAAAACAGGAAAAAGCGAAAGCGATACCCCCGGACACCCCCGCCGTGACGAGAAACAGCCGCCGGCGTCCAACCACTGAGAGCGAGTGGTTCGGGCGGGCCACCCACGTTCGGCCCGCAAGCGTCTGTACTGCAACCAAGCTCATCACCCCTCCCGAATGGCCGGACTTCGCGAGCAGTCCGGCTGAACTTGACGCACATCAAGGCATCGAGGCCGAAAGATTAACACGGATGCGGACTTTGTTGGCAAGAAACAGGGCTAACATTATGATTGCATTCGCCTTGCGAAGGCGCTATGACGCAGCGCAGCAATCGCAGGTGCGACCATTTGACGCGGCCTTCAGCCGCAATGAAGAAGGCGCTTGCGGGGACCTTGTTGCAGCGAACAACCCACACGAAAAAGGCCGGACGAGCCGGCCTTTCTTGTCCTTGGCGCCGCCCGGTCCTAGGCGTCGGCCACCAACGGCGCCAAACTGGCGCGCATTTTCTGCATCGCCTTGACTTCGACCTGACGGATTCGTTCGGCGGACACACCAAACTCAGCCGCCAACTCGTGCAGGGTTGCCGGGCTTTCGTCGGTCAGCCAGCGCGCCTCGACAATCCGACGGCTGCGCGGATCCAGGCTCGCCAAGGCACCCTGTAGGCCCTCATTGTGCAAGCGCTCGCGCGCACGCGCCTCAAGGACATGCACGGGTTCGCTCGAATGGTCGGCGAGATAGGAGATTGGGGCAAACACTTCGTCATCATCGCTATCGCCGTCCAGCGCCAGGTCGTGCCCCGTCAGGCGCGCCTCCATTTCGCTCACTTCTTCAGGCTTGACGCTCAGGCGGTGAGCAATGTCAGTGACCTGCCCCGGGCTGAGTGCCTCGCTGTTCGCCTTCATGCTACGCAGGTTGAAAAACAGCTTGCGCTGCGCCTTGGTCGTGGCCAGCTTGACCATCCGCCAGTTCTTCAGGACGTACTCGTGAATCTCCGCCTTGATCCAGTGGATGGCGAACGACACCAGCCGGACACCGTGCGCCGGATCGAAGCGCTTGACCGCTTTCATCAAGCCGATATTGCCCTCCTGGATCAGGTCGGCGTGCGGCAGACCGTACCCCAGGTAGCCTCGCGCGATCGAGATTACCAGCCGAAGATGGGAAAGCACCAACTGTCGTGCCGCATCGAGATCGCTGTCGTCACGAAAACGGGTGGCTAGACGAAACTCCTCCTCCTGCGTCAGCATGGGAAACTGTCTGGCCGCCTGGATATAGGCATCAATGCTGCCGACCGCCGAAACGGTCGGTAAAGCCAGGGCGTGCGTCATTTGGATCGATTCCTCCTTGCGAGTTGGTATAGCAATTTTAGCACTCGCCACCTGAGAGTGCCAATCCCGCAAAAAGTTCGCCGGGAGGCCGACGACGATTTCGGTCGCCAGATCGACCGATGGCCTACGTGGTGATTTCGCGTCGCCCGAACGAGCAGCAGCCGATTTTTTTTCGTTGCCTGTAAGTAATTGTCGCTTCGATGCGTCTAAGCAGCGTCAGGGAAGCGATTGTCGAATCCGGCGTCGCCGGCGCTGACGTGATCAAACCCACTACAAGGAGAAGCGAGATGTCACATCAACTGTCTGGAGTAGCCATCGCCGCCGCTGCGGCCGCCCTGTTCGCCGCTGGCACTTTCGTGGCACCAACCGTCAGCGCGGCAGAAGGAAGCCCCGTTCACTGCGCCGGAGTCAACTCCTGCAAGGGGAGTTCCGAGTGCAAGACGGCCAAGAGCGAATGCAAGGGAATGAACGCCTGCAAGGGTCAGGGCTGGGTCGTCAAGGCCAGCGCCAAGGAATGTACGGATGCGGGTGGCAAGGTAGTCAAGTAGAAACGAGGTTCAGGCATGACCGCCAGCGAGCGGTCGTGCCGCCGAACCCGCCGACCGAAAGGAGACAAGCGCCGTGAGCAAGGTGATCGAAGGTTTCGGCCTGGGTTTGCGTACCGACCACTACGGCGATTTCGTCGCCGCGCCACAGGGGGTGGACTGGCTGGAGATCATTTCGGAGAACTATCTGGTTGATGGCGGCAAACCCCTCCATTTTCTCGATCGCATCCGCCGCGACTATCCCATGGTGATGCACGGTGTCTCGCTGTCGATCGGCAGCAACGATGTTCTTGACCAGTCCTACCTCCGTCAGATCAAGGCGCTGGCCGAAAGGATCGAGCCAGCCTGGGTGTCGGACCATCTTTGCTGGACGGGAACCGATTCGGTTAACCTGCATGACTTGCTGCCGCTGCCCTACAACGAAGCCGCCTTGCAGCACTTGGCGCCGCGCGTGGCCCAGGTGCAGGAGGTCCTTGGCCGCCCCCTGGTGCTCGAGAACGTTTCGAGCTATGTGCGTTACCGTGCCGACGAGATGAGCGAGTGGGAGTTCATCTGCGAACTCGTCGCCCGAACGGGCTGTGAGATCCTGCTCGACGTCAACAACGTCTATGTGAGCAGCGTCAACCATGGCTTCGATCCGCACCGCTTCATCGACGCAATGCCGGCCGCTGCCGTTCGCCAGATCCATCTCGCCGGGCACGAGGATCATGGAACGTACATCATCGACACGCACGATCACCCGGTCTGCGCAGCAGTCTGGGATCTCTACGCGCATACCTTGCAGCGGCTCGGGCCGGTGCCGACAATGATCGAACGTGACGACAATATCCCGCCCTTGAGCGAGTTGATCGATGAACTCGACGTCGCACGCGCGCTGGCAGGGAGCACCCTCAGCGACCGGAGGCATGCCGCGTGAGCGCGCTCGCCGAACTGCAGCAGCGTTTCCAGCAAGCCGTTTTGTGTGCGACGACCCCCGGTGAGTTGTTCGCTGCCGGGGAGCCCCACCAGTTGGGCGGCGGTTACGACCTGTACGTCCAGGCTTACCGTGCGCGCCTGGCGGCTGCGCTGCGCGACAACTTCCCGGTGCTCCACCGGGCACTCGGCGACGACGCGTTCGCGACCCTGGCGCAAGACTACATTGACTGCCATCCGTCACCCTTTCGCTCGATCCGCTGGTTCGGCCACGCATTGGCAGACTTTCTCGCCGGCACAGTCGAGCGACTGCCACACCCGGCGCTGGTCGATCTGGCGAGGATGGACTGGACGATACGTGCGGCTTTCGACGCCACCGAGGCTGTGCCACTTACTCTGAGTGATCTCGCCTCGCTACGGCCTGAAGACTGGCCGGCCCTGCGCTTGCAGCCGACGCCTTCCCTGCGGGTGGTCAACCTGTCGTGGAGCGTCGAACCGATCTGGAAGGCGCTCAACGACGATGCCGACGCCACGACCGAAGAACCGCAAGCGCTCCCGCACGCCCTGCTGATCTGGCGCCCGGCGCTCGATTGCCGCTGGCGCTCCGCAGACGCGGGCGAGGCGGCGGCGCTGACGGCGCTTACACAGGCGATGAGCTTTGCCGAATGGTGCCTGCTCATCGCCGAATCAGGCGATCCGGAACCGGCCATGACAGCGGCCGGCCTGCTCCGACGCTGGGTCGCCGAAGAACTCCTGGCGAAAGGTTGAGCACGCAGATGACGGCACCTGGGGAGCAAACGGACAAGCCCTGCTGCGTAGGCTGCGGAGCGCCGTTCCTCTGTGGCGCTGCGGCGGGTCTGGTGTCGTGCTGGTGCATGGACAAGCCAGCACTAGGCGTCGCCCCGGAAAGCGCAGGCCGTTGCTACTGCCCGGTCTGCCTGGAGAAACGCCTTATTGCCACTGCTCGCCAGTCCGCTCCGGCAACATGAGAATCGCATCGCGGTTGCTCCACGAAAAGCACTTTGCTGCCGCCTCGTCCCAGGGCAACCAGCACGCGTTCACGTGCTCGCCGTAAGCAATCGTCACCGGACGGACGGCCGGAAGCTGCAGCGAAAAGACGTGTTCGGTGTTGTACAGCACGCCGGGTGGATAGCGGTGGCGCCACTCGGCGAAGATCTCGTAGCGGTTGGTGAGCTGCCAGTCGCGCAAATCCGCCGGTACTGCCCGGATACCCGTCTCCTCGGCAACTTCCCGAACAGCGGTTGCCAGCAGCGTTTCCGACCCCTCCTGACTACCGGTTACCGACTGCCAGTAGCCCACATGCGTCGCGCGCTCAAGCAGCAGAACCTGCAGATCCGCCGAATGTATCACGACGAGAACCGACACCGGCCGCTTGAACCGGGTCATGCCAGCGTCGGCAGTGTCGCCAGTCCATCCGAACGCAGATCGTAGAAAACCCACAACGGAAAATCCTGCGACCGCCACTCCGCAATAGCCGCGCCAAAAACCTCGTTGAGCGCCTTGAACGCCGCCGGATCGGCAGCCTGCAGGGCCTCGGCGTGCGAGATGATGAGGACGTAGCCGGCAGCTTCGCACCAGGAGAAGTCGGTGAGGCAGTCCTTCAGGGCGTCCAGGTTGTTGCCATACCATTCGGGAAAGTCGAGGCCCCGTCCCAGCGTAGCGAGGACAAGATCCATTCGGTCAGTGTCGGCGACATTGACCTCGAAGCAGGCCAGGCCGCCTGCTTCGGCGGCGCGTCTGACCGTCGCCCGGCCGCTCCCCGGCAGGTGGTAGATACCGGCCTGGCCGGAATCTTCAAGCAGTGTCTGCAGAGGTCTCAAGCTCATGGGTTTCCGCGTATCCGCCAGAAGCTGCGGTAGTGATCGTCTGTGTAGTAATACTCACCTGAGGTAGCAACGTTGCCATCGCGACCCTGACCAGCGACAATCCGCCGCGGTCCACGGTCACGACTGCCCGGTGTGCGCACCGTGTACTCGCGATAGTAGCCGCGCGCCTGCAGGGGTAGGCGCCGCTCGAAGTTCCCGAAGGTGCTGCCATCCTTGCGCGGATACGGAAACGGCCCGCCCGCCTGGATCAGGCGCAAGGTTTGCTGCGCCTCCGGTGGCAAATCGGCAACCGCGATGGTCCGCAGGTACTGGCCCTCGCGAGCATGCACCACGTCGGCAAGGCCGAACAGACCGAGTAGCCACGCCAGCACGACGAGCCGGAGAAATGCGCTGCTTCTCGACATCACCGCCTACCCCTTGTCAACCTCGACCTGCGTTTCGACCTTCTGGCGCAGGCGGATGTGCAGTTCGCGCAACTGTTTGTCATCGACTCCGCTCGGCGCGTCGGTGAGCAGGCACTGGGCACGCTGGGTCTTCGGGAAGGCGATCACGTCGCGGATCGACTCGGCGCCGGCCAGCATCGTGACGATGCGATCCAGGCCAAAGGCCAGACCGCCGTGTGGCGGCGCACCGTACTTGAGCGCATCGAGCAGGAACCCGAACTTCTGCTGCGCCTCCTCTTCGCCGATGCCGAGCGCCTTGAAGACCTTCTCCTGCACGGCGGCCTGGTGGATGCGCACCGATCCACCACCCAACTCGGAGCCGTTCAACGCCAGGTCATAGGCCTTCGCGAGGCAACTGCCGGGGTCGGTTTCGAGGCGAGGCAGATGTTCGTCCTTGGGACTGGTGAAGGGGTGATGGCAGGCCGTCCAGCGCCTCGCCTCCTCGTCATAGTCGAACATCGGGAAATCGACGACCCAGACTGGCTCCCAGGCGTGTCCATTGAGAAAACCCTTCTCGTGACCGATCTTGACGCGCAGGGCACCCAGCGCATCATTGACCACCTTGCGCTTGTCGGCGCCGAAGAAGATGAGATCGCCCGATTGCGCACCGGTCCGCCCGACGATGGTTTGCAGCGACGCCGGATGGAGATTCTTGACGATCGGCGACTGCAGGCCGTTCTCGTTCAGTTGCGTCGCGTCGTTGACCTTGATGTAGGCGAGGCCCTTGGCGCCGTAAATACCGACAAACTGGGTGTAGGCGTCGATCTCGCCGCGCGTCAGGCTGGCCCCGCCCGGGATGCGCAAGGCGGCAATCCGGCCCCCCTGGCTGTTGGCGACGCTGGCAAAGACCTTGAAAGAGACGTCCTTCAGCGCATCGGTCACGTCTACCAGTTCGAGCGTCACGCGCAGATCCGGCTTGTCGGAGCCGTAGCGATCCATCGCCTCGCCATAGGGCAGGCGCGGGAAGGGCTTCGGCAGGGTGCTGCCGATCGCTTCCCTGAACACGACGCGTATCAATTCCTCCATCAGTTCGATGATCTCGTCCTCGCCCATGAACGACGTCTCGATGTCCACCTGGGTAAACTCGGGCTGTCGATCGGCGCGCAAGTCCTCGTCGCGAAAGCACTTGGTGATCTGATAGTAGCGGTCAAAGCCGGCAACCATGAGAAGCTGCTTGAAAAGCTGCGGCGATTGGGGAAGCGCGAAGAACTGTCCCGGATGTACTCGCGACGGCACCAGATAGTCGCGAGCACCCTCCGGAGTACTCTTGGTGAGCATGGGCGTTTCGATGTCGATGAAACCGGCATCGTCGAGAAAGCGGCGGAAGGCACGCGCGGTCTTGTAGCGGAGTTGCATGTTCTGCTGCATCTGCGGACGGCGCAGGTCGAGAACCCGGTGCAACAGGCGGATATTCTCCGAAAGGTTTTCGTCGTCGAGCTGAAACGGTGGCGTCAGCGATGGATTCAGGATCTCCATCTCGTGACAGAGTATCTCGACCTCGCCACTGGCGATGTTGGCATTGACGGTACCTTCCGGGCGAGCACGCACCTTGCCACGGATGCGCAGACAGAACTCGCTGCGTACCGATTCGGCGGTCTTGAACATCAGCGGTCGGTCCGGATCGCAGACCACCTGCGCCAAACCCTCGCGGTCGCGCAGGTCGACGAAGATCACTCCCCCGTGGTCGCGGCGACGATGTGCCCAACCGCAGAGCGTCACCTCCTGGCCGATGATCCGTGCGCTGACTTGTCCGCAGTAATGAGTACGCATGCTGTTTCCCAGGCTTCCTTGCATCAGATAGTGGGGGCAGTGGTGGCGACAGTCGCGGACTGCCGCCGAACCGGTGGTGCCACGACGCCCATCGAGATTACGTATTTGAGCGCCGTATCGACGCTCATATCAAGTGGAATGACGTCTGCCTTCGGCAGCATCAGAAAGAAACCTGAGGTCGGGTTCGGCGTCGTCGGCACATAGACGCTGACGTGCTCACCGTCGAGATGGCGAAGCACTTCGCCACCCGGCGTGCCGGTCAGGAAGGCAATCGTCCACGTGCCCCGACGTGGATACTCGATCAGCAGCGCCTGGCGGAACGCGTTTCCCGACGATGAGAAAAGAGTGTCGGAAACCTGCTTGACGCTGTTGTAGATTGAATTGACGACAGGAATGCGCGCCAGCAAGCGCTCCCACCAGACGACCAGCCGCTGACCGATGAAGTTGGCCGCCAGCAAGCCGGTGACGACGATGACCAGAAGCGTCAGGACGGCACCAACGCCCGGAATGTCGAAACCGAAGACATTGCGCGGGTGAATGGCCGCCGGCAAGAGATGCAGCGACTGGTCCATCGTGCCGACGATCAGCGCCAGTACCCAGGCGGTGATTGCCAAGGGCACCCAGATCAGCAGGCCGGTGATGAAATAGCGCTTGATCAATTGTCGGCGCACGCGCCAGCTCCCGTCGTGGAGGCCGGCACCGCCGCCTTGTCGGTGCTCGCCGCCTTTTCGGTGCTCGCCGTCTTTTCAGTACTCGCCGGTTTGTCGGGCGAAGCCGGCTCCGTCGTGCTTGGTGGCTTCTTGCCGCTATCCCTGAAATCGGTGGCGTACCAGCCGCTGCCCTTAAGCTGGAAGCCGGCGGCCGTCACTTGCTTGCTGTAGGTCGCCTCCCCACACTGCGGACAGACGAGCAACACCGGGTCGCTCAGTTTCTGCAGGTGATCGTTCTCGAAACCACAAGCGGCGCAACGATACGCATAAATCGGCATGGACAACCTTCGGAAAACGCTGAAAAGACGCCGATTATACGCGACCCGACGACGTTTCGCGCGCGCCGGAGGCGGGCGAAGGGAGCCGGTGGCGACCCCGTGGACGACTACAGCAGGCCGACGTAGGCGCGGGTGAGCGGTTTGCCCCAGAACAAGGCAAGCCCGCCTGCTGCCGCCAGATAGGGACCAAACGGGATCGGCACGCTGCGGCCGCGTTTGGCGACGACGATCATTGCGATGCCGACAACGGCGCCCAACAGGGACGACAGCAGGATCGTCAGAGGCAGCATCTGCCAACCGAACCAGGCACCGAGGGCAGCGAGCAGCTTGAAGTCGCCATAGCCCATGCCTTCCTTGCCGGTGGTCAACTTGAAGCCCCAGTAGACCAGCCAGAGCGAGAGATAGCCGCTGGCGGCGCCGATCACCGCCGAGTGCAGGTCGGCGAAAGTCCCGAAGAGGTTGAACAGGAGGCCGGCCCACAGCAGGGGCAAGGTAATCGAGTCAGGCAGCAACAACGTGTCGAGATCGATGCAGGTCAGGGCGATCAGGCACCAGATCAACAACATGGCGCCCGCCGCCGCCCAGCCATAGCCGAAATGAAACGCGGCGAAAGCGCACAGCAGGCCGCTGATCGCCTCGACCAGCGGATAGCGCGACGATATCGGCTGCCGACACGCCGAACAGCGGCCGCGCAAGAAGAGCCAGCTCAGGACAGGAACATTCTCCATGGCCGTGATGGCGTGCCCGCAAGCAGGGCAACGCGAGCCGGGCCAGGCCAGCGAAAACCGCTCCTGCTCCGGCAACACCTCGCCCCGCAGCTCGGCGCAATGGACACGCCAATCGCGATCCATCATCTTTGGCAGGCGATAGATGACGACATTGAGGAAACTGCCGACCAGCAGTCCGACGACGCCGCTGAGGAGAGCGAACAGCAGCGGGTCCGCAAAGACGGCCGGCGCGCCCGGCATCAGCCGACAACGGCGCCGAGTTTGAAGATCGGCAGATACATGGCGATCACCATGCCGCCGATCAGCACCCCGAGGACGACCATGATGATCGGCTCCATCAGGCTCGAGAGCGCCTCGACCGCATCGTCGACCTCCGCCTCGAAGAAGTCCGCAACCTTGCCAAGCATCGAATCGAGGGCGCCGGATTCCTCGCCAATGGCCACCATCTGCGTCACCATGTTCGGGAAGAGTTCGACGTTCTGCATCGCCGAGGTAAGGCTCGTACCGGTGCTGACCTCGCTCTGGATCTGCCTGGTCGCCACCTTGTAGACATAGTTGCCGGCGGCGCCGCCAACGGATTCGAGGGACTCGACCAGAGGGACGCCGGCAGCAAACATGGTCGCCAGCGTGCGTGTCCAGCGGGCAATTACCGACTTGCGGATGATGTCGCCAAAGACAGGCACTCGCAGGAACATGCGATCGAAAGCGATCTGCATGGCTTCCGAGCGTTTCCACGTGTAGAAGAAAGCGAAGACCGAACCGGCAATGCCTCCGAACAACGCCCACCAGTAGTCGACGACAAAGTCGGACATGGCAATGACGATCTGTGTGGGCGCCGGCAGATCGGCACCGAAACTCTTGAAGACCTCCTTGAAGGCCGGAATCACGAAGATCATGATCACGGCCGTAATGATGAAGGCGACGACAATGATCGCCACGGGATAGAACAGAGCCGACTTGATCTTGGACTTGATGGCGATCATCTTCTCCTTGTAGGTCGCCAGGCGATCAAGGAGGCTTTCGAGAATGCCGGCCTGTTCGCCGGCAGCAACCAGATTGCAGTAAAGAAGATCAAAGTGCAGCGGGTACTTGCGAAAGGCCTGCGACAGCGAACTGCCGGTTTCCACGTCGGCCTTGATGTCGAGCAACAGTTTGCCAACCGCTGGATTGTCGTGCCCGCGACCGACGATCTCGAAAGTCTGCAGCAGTGGCACCCCGGCCTTCATCATCGTCGCCAACTGCCGCGTAAACAGTGCGATGTCCTTCTCGCTGATCTTCCTGCCACCGCGGAAGCGCTGTTTGGTGATCTTGCTGACCACAACCCCCTGGCGGCGCAGGGTGGCCTGGACGACGGTCACGCTGGAGGCCCGCTGCTCGCCGCGGATGACCTTGCCCGCCTTGTTCTTGCCTTCCCAGAGGAAAACATACTCCTTGACTTCCGGTGCGGCCTTTTTCGTCAGCTTCAGTGCAGTCGCCATTCTTCCCTCACTTCCCTCATCTTCACGCGTTGGTGCTGCCGAGAACCTCGTCGAGAGAGGTGAGCCCCTGCTTGACCTTCAGCAGGCCCGAGCGGCGCAGATCATTGACGCCTTCCGTCCTGGCCTGGATGGCAATGTCGAGTTCCGTTCCGTTGGCCATGATGATGCGCTGAATGGCTTCAGTGACCGGCATCACCTCGTAGAGGCCGACCCGTCCCTTGTAGCCGCTCCCCTTGCAGCGTTCGCATTCGCCCGGACCGAACAGGGTCCAGGTACCATCGAGGTCGCTCTCCTCGAAGCCGGCGTTGAGGAGTGTCTCGACCGGCGTTTCGAGCGGTCTCTTGCAGGTGCAGAGCCGACGAACCAGCCGTTGCGCCGTGATCAACAGGATGCTCGAAGCGAGATTGAAAGTCGGTATGCCCATATTCATCAGGCGGGTCAGGGTCGCCGGCGCATCGTTGGTGTGCAGCGTCGACAGGACCATGTGGCCAGTCTGTGCCGCCTTGATCGCAATCTCCGCGGTTTCGATGTCGCGAATCTCACCCACCATGATGATGTCCGGATCCTGGCGAAGAAAGGCCTTGAGGGCAATCGGAAAGGTCAGTCCCGCCTTGTCGTCGACATTGACCTGATTGATACCCGGCAAGGGAATTTCGGCTGGGTCTTCGGCCGTGGCGATGTTGACCCCGGGCCGGTTGAGTATGTTGAGACAGGTATACAGTGAAACGGTCTTCCCCGAACCGGTGGGTCCGGTCACCAGAATCATTCCGTAAGGCCGGTGGATGGCGTCGAGCAAAATCTTCTTCTGCTCGGGCTCATAACCCAATGCGTCGATACCCAGGGTGGCGCTGCTCGGATCGAGAATGCGCAAGACGATCTTTTCACCGTACATCGTCGGCAAGGTGCTGACGCGGAAATCTATCGACCGGCTTTTCGACAGCACCAGGCGCATCCTGCCATCCTGTGGCACACGCTTCTCGGCGATGTTGAGGCGAGAAATGACCTTGATGCGCGAAGCGATCTTGTCTTTGATGACCAGCGGCGGCGAGGCGATTTCCCGCAGGATTCCATCGGTTCGAAAGCGAATGCGATAGCTCTTTTCGTAGGGCTCGAAATGGATGTCGGAAGCCCCTTCATTGATGGCATCGAGCAACATCTTCTGAATGAACCTGACCACCGGCGCGTCGTCGACCTCGAGACTCGAGGCCTCATCGGCCTTGTCCTGCGCCTGCTCATCGGTAAACTCGAGGTTGATGTCGTCGCTGGCGAGAGTTTTCAGGCTCTCTTCGACCGTCTCGGACAGTTTGGCAACCAGCGGCCCAAGCTTGTTTTCCTCGACGATCACCGGGTCGACCGCCAGGCCGGTCTGAAAGCGGATTTCGTCGAGCGCCCGCAGATTGGTTGGATCGGCAATCGCGATGGCCAGGCGGTTGCCACGTTTGTGCAGAGGCACGACGCGATGAGTCGCGATCAGCTTGCGGTCCACCGCATTCTTCTGGATATTCCCGTCGTCGATGGCGGCGAGATCGAGCAACGGGTAACCGAACTTGTCTGCCGCGAAGCGCGCCACGTCGAGGAAGGTCGTCTTGTTGGCGGCGACCATTTGCTCGATCAGCGACGTCTTGCTGGCGATCGACTGGACAAGCAAGGACTCCGCCTCGGCTTCTTTGAGCCGACCAGCCTGTACCAGCGCACGAGCGAGGCCGCTGAGCGGCGATTGTTGCGGATTGGCAGCCATTTTTTCGCGAAAGGACCCTGCAACGCAGGATGAACCATCAGGTCCGGGCTAGCGCCGGTTGGTCAGTCCGATGATGCATTGCCTGCGCGTGTTTGTAAAGAAGCAGCCTTGTCCAACTTGGCATGCGCCGGAACGAGGACTGGTGTTTCCACCCCGGTAGCCGTTTTCGATACGATTGAAGCCAATCATGCTACATCAACTTGTGCGCGCAATTGCCTCATCGATTCCGCGTCGTTTACCCCGGCCAGCAGCCCGAGGTCGCGCAGCCGGCGTTCGAGCCACTGCTTGTTGGCGCGCAGCAGGTGCTGGGGCATGAACATTGCCGGTGGATCGAGGTCCACTTGAAGGCCGTGGTTGTCGAGCAGCCGGATGTTGGGTTACGCCCTGGCGGGCTAACCCAACCTACGGGTTACGGGCTACGGACCTACTCCGGCTTGCGCTTGGCGCGCGGGTGGGCCTGATCGTAGACCGCCGCCAGGTGCTGGAAGTCGAGATGGGTGTAGACCTGCGTCGAAGCGATGCTGGCGTGGCCGAGCATCTCCTGGACGGCGCGCAGGTCGCCCGAGGATTGCAGGACGTGCGAGGCAAACGAATGGCGCAGCATGTGCGGATGCACGCGCGCCGGCAAGCCCTGCGCGCGGCCCCGGCGCAGCAGGCGCAACTGGATCATGCGCACACCCAGGCGTCGGCCGCGCTGACCGACGAAGAGGGCGGTTTCGTCGGCTGCCGCGAGACAGGCGCGCTGCCCGGCCCAGAGCGCCACCGCCTCCCTGGCCTGGCTGCCGACTGGGACGATGCGCAGCTTGTTGCGCTTGCCGAGGACGCGCACTTCGCCGGCGAGCAGGTCTTCGAGGCAGCCGATGTCGAGGGCGGCGAGTTCGGCGAGGCGCAGGCCGGACGAGTAGAAGAGCTCGAAGATGGCCTGATCGCGGATTTCCAGCAGGTTTTCGCTCTGCGCTGCCAACAGGCGGTTCGCTTCGTCGGGCGACAGGGCTTTCGGCAGCCCCTTCGGGCTCTTCGGCGGCCGCACGCTGTCGACCGGATTCAGCGTCGTCATGCCGCGCTGGACGAGCCAGCGATAGAAGCCGCGCCACGCGGACAGCGTGCGGCCAAGCGAGCGGCCGCCGAGCCCACGCGTGTGCAGGATGGCGACGAAGCGGCGGATGTGGTGCGTCTCGATGGCAGCGAAGCCGGAATCGGATGGCAATTCGCCGATCAGCGCGCAGAGTGTCTCGAGATCGTGCCGATAGTTGCTGACGGTGTGCGGCGACAGCCGGCGTTGCCCAGCCAGTTCGTCGAGGTAGGCATTGACGCTGGCGGCGCGCGCGCTGGCGCTCATTGCTCCGCTTTCAGCGCAGGACGCGCGCCAACGCGGCGGAGGCCATTTCGCCGAGACGTTCGAGGTAGATCGTTCCCATCTGGGTGTAGAAGCGCTCGAGATCCTCGCTGCCGAGAGCGATCATGCCGATCGTGCCACCGCCGTCGCGCATGGCGATCAGCGCCTGCGAGCGGACATGCAGCGATGCCTCACCGAACCACGACGAGGTCTCGAAGCCACTGGTCGACCCGCAGTAAGGCAGTGTCAAGGTTTCCGCGAAGGCCTGCAGTTCCTGGCTGACTTCGGCAAACTCGGGCAGGTCGTCGTTGCCTTCGGGGTGACGCCACAGGCGAACGGCGACGTGGGGAACGTCGAAATCGTCGCGTAGATGCAGGTTCAGGGTGTGCAGCACGGCCTGGAAGCTCCGCGCGGCAATCATGCCGACGGCCAGTCGGTGCATCTTCTGGCTGATTTCGTCGTTTTCCTCGCCGAACTGCAGCAACTCGCCCATCTTGCCTTCAAGCTGCCGGTTCTTGTCGCGCAAGGCCAGCATCTGCCGTTCGGTGATCGAGATGGTGCGGCCGCTGTGCGGATGCGGAACGACCATGTTGGCGACCAGGTCCGCGTGCAGTTCGAAAAACTGCGGGTTGTTCTGCAGGTAATGCGCTACTTCTTCCGCTTTCATAATTCGATTTCTCCCTTGAAGACGGTGACGGCGGGGCCGGTCATCAGGACGGGGGTGGCATGGCCATTCCAGGCAATGGTCAGCTCCCCGCCGCGCGTGGCAACCCGCACTGGTGAATCGAGCAGGCCGCGGGCGATGCCGGCGACGGCGGCAGCGCAGGCGCCGGTGCCGCAGGCCAGCGTTTCGCCGGCGCCACGTTCGAAAACGCGCAGGCGAATGGTGTGCCGGTCGAGGACCTGCATGAAACCCGCGTTGACGCGCTGCGGGAAACGCGGGTGCGCCTCAATCAACGGGCCCTGGCGCTCGACCGGTGCGAGATCGACGTCGGCCACCACCTGAACGGCGTGCGGGTTGCCCATACCGACGGCGGTGATCGCTATGTCCTCGTCGGCGACGCGCAGGGTTTGCACCAGGTCTTCGGTCGCCGCCACGAAGGGGATCTGCGCGCTGGCGAACACCGGCACGCCCATGTCGACAGTCACCGTACCGTCATCCTCGAGACGCGGCCCGATGACGCCGCCCATTGTCTCGACGCGGATCTCGCGTTTGGCGGTCAGGCCCTGCTCGTGAACAAAGCGAACGAAGCAGCGCGCGCCGTTGCCACACTGTTCGACCTCGCCGCCATCGGCATTGAAAATCCGATAGCGGAAATCGATGCCGGGCTGGCTGGCGGGTTCGACGAGCAGGATCTGGTCGCAGCCAATGCCGAAATGGCGGTCGGCCAGGTGGCGCAACTGCGGCGCCGTCAGCACGACGGACTGGCGAACGCCATCGAGGACGACGAAGTCGTTGCCCAATCCATGCATCTTGACGAATGGCATCTTCATTTTTTGTTGCCGCCTGGCGACGGTGCAAGCAGTGACTTTGCCATTATAAAGTCGTCCATGACGAATCCCCCGCCGATGTCGACGCAGACGGCCTCGCGGACGGCGAAGCCGTTCCGGCGATAGGTGGCGATGGCGCCTTCGTTACGCTTGTTCACGGCCAGAATAAGCGTCGTGCAGCCGGCAGCGCGCGCGCGGCCGCTGACATGCTCGAGCAAGCGGGAACCCAGCCCCATTCGCTGCCTCTGCGGGTCGACATAGAGCTTGTCGAGCTTCATTTCGCCAGCTTCGGTAAGCAGACAGGAGGCGAAGCCAGCCAGCTTCCCGTCGACCCTGATCTGGTCCCACCAGAGTTGCGTTAGCGTCAGTTCCTGCAGCAGGCGCGGCGGGTTGTAACGCTGCTCGAGCATGAAATCGATCTGCGCCTGGCTGATGATTCCCGGGTAGGTCTGCTGCCAGACCTGGCGTGCGAGCGCGATGACAGGCTCGATATCGGTGGCCGTTACGGCCGAAATGGAAAAGTCCATGCGCGCTCCGGATCCCCCGTCACGACCCGGTCAGGAAAGGCCGGCGCTCTACGGCGTCCCGGCGACGGGGTCCGCGCGGGGCGATGGTTGTGAATCCTAGCGGGTCGTGGCCGACGCCGCCGTCAGGCCGTCGGGCTACCTGACGACGTGGCCCTACTCGACGGTTACCGACTTGGCGAGGTTGCGAGGCTTGTCAACGTCGGTCCCGCGCACCAGGGCGACATGATAGGCCAGCAGTTGCAGGGGCACGACATGCAGCAAGGCGGACAGCGCGCCGTAGTGCTCCGGCAGATGCAGCACGTGAATGCCGTCCGATTCCTTCATCTCGCTGTCGGCGTCGGCAAAGACGTACAGTTCGCCGCCGCGCGCGCGCACTTCCTGCAGATTGGACTTGAGCTTCTCGATCAGTGCGTCGTTGGGAGCCACGGCGATCACCGGCATCTCCCGGTCGACGAGGGCCAGGGGTCCGTGCTTCAGCTCGCCGGCCGGATAGGCCTCGGCGTGGATGTAGGAGATCTCCTTGAGCTTCAGCGCGCCTTCCATGGCGATCGGGTAATGACGGCCACGCCCGAGGAAGAGCGCGTGCTGCTTCATCGAGAACTGTCCGGCCCATTCGCGGATCTCGGGTTCGAGTTCGAGGATCTTGGCCACGGCCAGCGGCAGGTGACGCACGGCATGCAGTTCGGCCGCCTCGGCCTCCTCGTCGAGACGACCACGCACCTTGGCGAGAACCAGGGTCAGCAGATACAGCGCGGCGAGTTGCGTGGTGAAGGCCTTGGTCGACGCGACGCCGATTTCCGGCCCGGCGCGGGTAATGAAGCGCAGGGCGTTCTCGCGCACCAGCGACGACTCGGGAACGTTGCAGATACACAGCGTCCGCGTCATGCCGAGAGACTTGGCATGCTGCAGTGCGGCGAGCGTGTCGGCTGTTTCGCCAGACTGGGAAATCGTCACTACCAGTGTCTGCGGGTCGGGCACCGAATCACGATAGCGATATTCGCTGGCCACCTCGACCGAGCACGGGATTCCGGCAAGCGATTCGAGCCAGTAGCGGGCGACCAGGCCCGCGTGGTAACTGGTTCCGCAGGCGATGATCAGGACTTGCCGAACCTCCCTGAGCGTCGCCTCGCTTTCTGCGCCGAACACGCCGGGCTGGATGCTGCGGGCAGCGCCAAGCATCTCGAGCGTGTTGGCCAGGGCCACCGGCTGCTCGAAGATCTCTTTCTGCATGTAGTGGCGGTAGTGGCCCAATTCGACAGCGTCGGCCGTCAACTGCGACTCGGTCTCGGCACGCTCGACCGGCATTCCGTCAACCCGGGTAATGCGATAGCCGTCGCGCTTCAGCTCGGCACAATCGCCGTTCTCGAGATAGACCATTCGCCGCGTCACCTGCAGCAAGGCGGACGCGTCGGAGGCGGCGTAGCACCCGTCTTCGGTCACCCCGAGCAGCAGGGGCGCGCCTTCACGCGCCACGACCACGCGCGTCGGATCGGCTTCGCGAAGCACGGCAATGGCATAGGCGCCCTGCAGTTGGGCGACCGCCTGACGCACGGCGGTCAGGAAGTCGGGCGTGGACTTGAGTTCATGGGCGATCAGGTGGGCGACGACCTCGGTGTCGGTATCCGAAGTGAAGTGGTAACCCAGCGCCTGGAGGCGCCCGCGCAGCGACTCGTGATTCTCGATGATGCCGTTGTGCACCACCGCCAGTCCCTGGGAGATGTGCGGGTGGGCATTGCGCTCGCAGGGCACGCCATGCGTCGCCCAGCGTGTATGCGCGATGCCGCTGTTGCCCGCCGCCTGCGGTGATTCGTCGACCTGCGCCGTCAGCTCGGCAACGCGGCCAACGGAACGTAGGCGCTGCAGGCCCGCGCCATTGATGAGCGCGAGACCGGCGGAATCATAGCCGCGGTATTCGAGCTTGCGCAGGCCTTCGAGGAGAACGGGAACGATATTGCGGTCGGCGACCGCGGCAACGATGCCACACATGGTCAGATCACTTCTTCTGTGGCCGTTTCCGGCCGGGGATGGGGTTTATGTTATTTCTTGACTTTTTGCGGCCGCTTCCAGCCGGCGATCGACACTTGCCTGGCCCGCGAGAGGGTCAGCGTGTCGGGTGGCGCGTCCCTGGTCAGCGTCGTACCGGCGCCGAGAGTGGCACCGCGCCCTACGGTGACGGGCGCAACCAGTTGCGTGTCGGAACCGATGAAGGCGTCGTCTTCGATGACGGTCTTAGACTTGTTGGCCCCGTCGTAGTTGCAGGTGATGGTTCCGGCACCGATGTTCACACGGCTGCCGACGATCGCATCGCCGATATAGGCAAGGTGATTGGCTTTCGACTGCGCGGCAAACTTGCTGTTCTTGAGTTCGACGAAATTGCCGACGTGCACGCCGGCGGCCAGTTCCGTCCCGGGCCGCAGCCGGGCGAAGGGTCCGATCACGCCGTCCGGCCCGACGACCGCATCTTCAATGTGGGAGAAGGCAGCAAGACGCGATCCGGCACCGATGCGGGCGTTCTTGAGAACGCAGGCCGGACCGATTTCGACGGCCTCTTCGAGAACGACCTTGCCCTCGAAGACACAGTTCACGTCGATGAACACGTCGCGACCGCAGACGAGTTCGCCCCGCACGTCGATGCGCGCCGGGTCGGCCAGGCGTACCCCCTGTTCCAGCAGATGATCGGCGATCCGCCGCTGCGCAACGCGTTCGAGTTGCGCCAGATGCACCTTGCTATTGACGCCAAGGACTTCCCATTCAGAGTGTGCCTGCGCGGTCCGGATCGGCACGCCGGCCGCGACCGCCATGCCGACGATGTCGGTGAGGTAGTACTCCTGCTGGGCGTTGTCGTTCGACAGGCTAGCCAGCCACTCCGCCAGACGAACGGTCGGCAACGCGATGATGCCCGTATTGACCTCGTGGATCGCCTTCTCGGCGGGGGTCGCATCCTTCTCTTCGACAATGCGCAGCACCTCGCCGGCCGCGCTGCGCACGATACGGCCGTAGCCACCTGGTTGGGCGAGGTCGACGGTGAGAATGGCCAGGGCATCTCGCGCCGCATGCAGCAGGCGCTTGAGTGTATCCGCCTGAATCAGCGGTACGTCGCCGTAGAGCACCAAGGTCAGCCCCTCGGTCGCGAGATGTGGCAGCGCCTGCCGGGCGGCATGGCCGGTCCCCAGTTGCGGTTCCTGCAGCGCCCAGACCAGGTCCGGCGCATCGATGGTGGCGCGCATGACGTCCCCACCGTGTCCATAGACGAGACAGATCGTCTGCGGAGCGAGGCTACGTGCGGTATCAATGACGTGCGCGACGAGCGCCTTGCCGGCCAGCGGATGCAGCACCTTCGGCAGGTTCGAATGCATTCGCTTGCCTTGCCCGGCAGCGAGAATCACGATATTCATGGCTAAGACTCAGTCAGACGGTAAGCTTGGTCCCTGCTGGCGGAAGGAGGCGCCCGCGACATACGCCGGCACCGGCGCTATCCGAGGCTGGTTTGACTCCGCCTTGCCGCGCCACCGGCCACCTTCACTAAGCCGTATTATTGCAGGTTCGGCCGCGGAAACTCACAAGAATGTCACGCTTGACAGAGCGTCCTGCCGACACTGGCTGCCCTCCTGGGAAATGCCGGCCGACGTGACACTTGGCGAGGCTGTCGCCTCTACGCCGCAAGCAAGCCCAGGGCCGGGGCGACCCGCAAGCACCCGCACCAACATCGTGGCAAAAGCCCATCGGGGCAGGCCGGACCCCAGCCCCGGTCGGCCAGGGTAGCGTCATGAAACGCGCCGAGGCGCGTTTCATGAACGTTCAGCGCGGCAGATCGGAACTCCCCATCAGGAACACGTCCACCTCGCGGGCGCATTGACGGCCTTCGCGAATCGCCCAGACGACGAGCGACTGGCCACGCCGCATGTCGCCGGCGGTAAAAACTTTGGGCACACTGGTGGCGTAGCAACCGGCGCCGTCAGTCGTCGCGCTGACGTTGCCGCGCGCGTCGAGGGCAACCGCCAACTGTTCCAGGAGCCCTTGCTTGACCGGTGAAACGAAGCCCATGGCGAGCAGCACGAGGTCGGCCGCGATCTCGAAGTCGCCACCCGGAACTTCGTTCATCTGACCGTTCGCCCAGTCGAGACGAGCGACCTTCAGCGCTTTCAGCTTGCCGTTCTCGCCAATGAACTCCTTGGTCGAGACGGCAAAATCGCGAGCGCAACCCTCTTCGTGCGACGACGAGGTGCGCAACTTAAGTGGCCAGTAAGGCCAGGTGAGACTCTTGTTCTCCTGCTCCGGCGGCTGCGGCATCAACTCGAACTGGGTTACGGAGATGGCGCCATGCCGGTTGCTGGTGCCGACACAGTCGGAACCGGTATCGCCACCGCCAATGACCACCACCCGCTTGCCCGTCGCCACAGTCTGCCCGGGCAGGCTATCACCGGCATTGACCTTGTTTTGCTGCGGTAGAAAGTCCATCGCGAAGAGGACGCCGTCCAGGTCCCGGCCCGGGATGGTCAAGTCGCGCGGCGCCTCGGCGCCACCAGCCAGAATGAGCGCATCGAATTCGCCCAGCAGGCGCTCGGCGGAAACGCCGTGGCTGCCGTTGCCTCCAACTTCCTGATTGACCCGGAACTCGACGCCTTCGGCTTCCATCTGCTGGATGCGGCGATCGATGTGCGACTTCTCCAGCTTGAAATCCGGAATGCCATAGCGCAACAGGCCACCCACACGATCGCTCTTTTCGAAGACCACGACATCATGTCCGACGCGCGCGAGTTGCTGCGCCGCGGCCAGACCGGCCGGGCCGGAGCCGACGACGGCGACGCGCTTGCCGGTCTTGACCTGCGGCGGCTGCGGCACGATCCAGCCTTGCTCCCAGCCTTTATCGACGATCGCATGCTCGATCGACTTGATGCCGACCGGCTCGGTGTTGATGTTGAGCGTGCAGGCGGCTTCGCACGGCGCCGGACAGATCCGGCCGGTAAAATCCGGGAAATTGTTGGTCGAGTGCAGAACCGCCAGAGCCTGCTCCCAATTTCCCCGGTAGACCAGGTCGTTCCAGTCGGGAATGATGTTGTTGACCGGGCAGCCCGTATTACAGAACGGGATACCACAGTCCATGCAGCGTGCGCCCTGGACGCTGGCCTGCTCGTCAGTGAGAACCTTGACGAACTCGCGGTAGTGCTTCAGACGCGATCCGGCGGGCTCGGAGGCCTCCGCCAGACGTCGATACTCGATGAATCCGGTTGGCTTGCCCATGCTTACGCTGCCTCCAGTTGCTTTTGCGCCGCCAGTTCCGTAAGCACCCGCCGGTACTCATGCGGCATTATCTTCACGAAGCGCCCGCGATACCTCTCCCAGTCGTTCAGCAAGCGCTGGGCCTGTCGGCTGCCAGTAAAGCGGTAGTGCTTGTCGATCAGCCCCTTGAGCAGAACCTCGTCGATTACTCCGAGATGACGCACATCCACCTTGCCATGGCCCTCCAGGTCATCACCGGCATCGCTGCCCTGGCGCGCGGCGAACTCTTCCTCAACCGGCTCCAGCGAGACCTGCGCCATGTTGCAGCGCGAGGCGAAGCTGCGCTCTTCATCGAGCACATAGGCGACGCCACCGGACATTCCGGCCGCAAAGTTACGGCCAGTCATGCCGAGGACGACGACCGTCCCGCCCGTCATGTACTCGCAACCATGATCGCCGACGCCTTCGACGACCGCCGTGGCGCCGGAGTTGCGAACGGCAAAGCGTTCGCCCGCGACACCGGCGAAGAAGCTTTCTCCTTCGGTCGCACCATAGAGCACGGTATTGCCGACGATGATGTTGCTCGGCGTGTCGCCACGAAAGCCCGGACTCGGGCGGACAATGATCCGCCCACCTGACAGCCCCTTGCCGACGTAGTCGTTGGCCTCGCCAGTCAGGTCCAGGGTCACGCCACGCGCGAGAAAGGCGCCGAAGCTCTGCCCGGCGGTACCTTTGAGACGAATGTCGATGGTGCCGTCCGGCAAGCCGGCGTGCCCGTAGCGCTCGGCGACCTTGCCCGACAGCATGGCCCCGACCGTGCGGTTGATGTTGCGCACCGGCAGTTCGAGACTGACCTGTTCACCCCTCGCGAGGGCCGGTTCGGCCAGTTCGATCAGCTTGATGTCGAGCGCCTTGCCAAGACCATGGTCCTGGTGTTCGCATTGATATTCCGGTGTCCCCGCCCTGTTCTCCGGGCGCTGGAAGATACGGCTGTAGTCGAGTCCCTGGGCTTTCCAATGGGTGATGCCCTTCTGCATGTCGAGCAGATCGCAGCGGCCGATCAGGTCGTTGAAGCTGCGAATCCCCATTTGCGCCATCAATTCGCGAACCTCTTCGGCGACGAAGAAGAAGTAGTTGACGACGTGCTCGGGCTGGCCGGAAAACCGGCGGCGCAACACGGGATCCTGAGTGGCCACACCCACCGGGCAGGTGTTGAGATGGCACTTGCGCATCATGATGCAGCCCTCGACGACCAGCGGCGCCGTCGCGAAGCCGAACTCGTCGGCGCCGAGCAAGGCACCGATCAGGACGTCGCGCCCGGTCTTGTTCTGCCCATCGACCTGCACCCGTACGCGTCCGCGCAGACCGTTGAGGACCAGCGTCTGCTGCGTCTCGGCAAGACCCAGTTCCCAGGGCGATCCCGCGTGCTTGATCGACGACTGCGGACTGGCACCGGTGCCGCCATCGTGGCCGGCGATCACCAGATGGTCAGCCTTGGCCTTGGTCACCCCGGCCGCGACGGTACCGACACCGACCTCCGACACCAGCTTGACGCTGATCGACGCTTGCGGGTTGGCATTCTTCAGGTCGTGGATCAACTGCGCCAGGTCCTCGATCGAGTAGATGTCGTGGTGTGGCGGGGGAGAGATCAGGCCAACGCCCGGCACCGAGTGGCGCAGGAAGCCGATGTATTCGGAAACCTTGTGGCCCGGCAGTTGGCCGCCTTCGCCGGGCTTGGCGCCCTGTGCCATCTTGATCTGCAACTGGTCGGCGTTGACCAGGTACTCGGCGGTTACACCGAAACGTCCGGAAGCAACCTGCTTGATCGCCGAGCGCAGGCTGTCGCCTGCCTGCAACTGGTAGTCGCGCTCGATGCGCGACTTGCCGACGACGTCGGAAACCATCTCGCCACCCTGCAGCACCTTGAAGCGTGCCGGATCCTCGCCACCCTCGCCGGTATTCGACTTGCCGCCCAGACGATTCATCGCGATCGCCAGGGTGCTGTGCGCCTCGGTGGAAATCGACCCGAGCGACATGGCACCGGTGGCAAAGCGCTTGACGATCTCCTTGGCCGGCTCGACTTCGGCGAGGGGCACCGCCGGCCCCGACGCCTTGATCTCGAAGAGTCCGCGCAAGGTCATGTGCCGCGTCGACTGGTCGTTGATCAGCTTCGCGTACTCCTTGTACGTCTCGTACTTGCCGGAGCGTGTCGAGTGCTGCAGTTTGGCGATGACGTCCGGCGTCCACATGTGCTCTTCGCCGCGCACCCGATAGGCGTATTCACCGCCTGCGTCGAGCATGGTGGCGAGCACCGGGTCATTGCCGAAGGCCTGCTTGTGCAAGCGGATCGCCTCTTCCATGACCTCGAAGACGCCGATGCCTTCGACCTGTGTCGACGTGCCGGTAAAGTACTTGTCGACCATCTTCTTCTGCAGACCGACCGCTTCGAAAATCTGCGCCCCGGTGTAGGACATATAGGTTGAAATGCCCATCTTGGACATCACCTTGAGCAGGCCCTTGCCGACACCCTTGATGAAATGCTTGATCGCCTTGTCGGCCTTCTCTGCGTCGCCACCGACCAACTGTCGCAGCGTTTCGAGTGCCAGATAAGGGTGCACCGCTTCCGCTCCGTAACCTGCCAGGGCGGCGAAATGATGGGTCTCACGCGCCGCACCGGTTTCGACAACCAGACCGACGCGCGTGCGCAGCCCTTTGGTGACCAGGTGGTGATGCACGGCAGAGGTCGCCAGCAAGGCGGGGATCGCCACATGCTCGGCATCGATCTTGCGGTCGGAGACGATCAGGATGCTCGAGCCTTTGTGTACGTGGTCCTCGGCCTCGGCACACAGCGATGCCAGACGTGCCTCGACGCCTTCATTGCCCCAGGCCAGTGGGTAGCAGATATCGAGTTCCGCGGAATGGAACTTGTTGCCCGTGTAGGCCGCGATACGCCGCAGCTTTGCCATGTTGTCGCAATCGAGCACCGGCTGGGCGACTTCCAGCCGGTAAGGCGGGTTGATTTCGTTGATGCCGAGCAGATTCGGCTTGGGGCCGATGAAGGATACCAGCGACATCACCAACTGCTCGCGGATGGGGTCGATGGGCGGATTCGTCACCTGCGCGAAGAGCTGCCGGAAATAGTTGAACAGCGGCTTGCTCCTGTTCGAGAGAACGGCCAGGGGGGAATCGTTGCCCATCGAACCGGTCGCCTCCTCACCGGAGGTGGCCATCGGTTCGAGAATGAACTTGACATCTTCCTGGCTGTAGCCGAAGGCCTGTTGCCGGTCGAGCAGCGATGCCGAGTAGGCAAGCGCCGAGATGTTCTTCGGCACCGGCAGTTCGTCGAGCTTGATGTTGATCCGGCTGAGCCAGTCCTGGTAGGGCTTGGTTCGCGACAGCGTCTCCTTGAGTTCCGTGTCGTCGATGATCCGTCCCTGGTCAAGGTCGATGAGAAACATCTTGCCCGGCTGCAGGCGCCACTTCTTGACGATTCGCTCCTCGGGAATCGGCAGGACACCAGCCTCGGAAGCCATCACCACGAGATCGTTGTCGGTGACGAGGTAGCGGGCCGGACGCAAGCCATTGCGATCGAGCGTGGCGCCAATCTGCCGTCCATCGGTGAATGCCACGGCCGCCGGACCGTCCCAGGGTTCGATCATCGCCGCATGGTACTTGTAGAAGGCAACCCGCTTCTCGTCCATCAGCGTGTGCGACTCCCAGGCTTCGGGAATCAGCATCATCATCGCGTGCGCAAGCGAATAGCCGCCCATCACGAGCAGTTCGAGGGCGTTGTCGAATGACGCGGAATCGGACTGACCGGGATAGATCAGCGGCCAGATCCTTTCCAGGTCGGCGCCGAGCAGCGGTGACGAGGTGCCTTTCTCGCGCGCGCGCATCCAGTTGTAGTTGCCGCGCAGCGTGTTGATCTCGCCGTTGTGCGCGATCATCCGGAACGGGTGGGCAAGCTGCCAGGTCGGGAACGTGTTGGTCGAGAAACGCTGGTGTACGAGAGCCATCGCCGAAATGCAGCGGGGATCTTTGAGGTCCCGGTAGTACTCGCCCACCTGATTGGCCAGCAGCAGTCCCTTGTAGACGATCGTGCGTGCCGACATCGACGGCTGGTAGAACTCCTTGCTGTGCTTCAGTCCCAGCGCCTGAATGGCATTGGCAGCGCGACGGCGGATGACGTACAGCTTGCGCTCCAGGGCGTCGGTAACCATGATGTCCGCACCACGCCCAATGAAGACCTGCCGGATCACCGGTTCACGCGCCCGTACCGTCGGCGACATCGGCAGGGCATGGTCGACCGGCACGTCGCGCCAGCCCAGCACGACCTGCCCTTCGGAGCGCACAGCACGCTCGATCTCTTCCTGACAGGCAAGACGCGAAGCGGATTCTTTCGGCAGGAAGACCATTCCGACACCGTAGTCACCCGGTTGCGGCAGCAGAATGCCCTGTTTGGCCATTTCCTCACGGAAGAAAGCGTCGGGAATCTGGATCAGGATGCCGGCACCGTCGCCCATCAGAGGGTCCGCACCGACGGCACCCCGGTGATCCAGGTTCTTCAGGATCAGCAGGCCCTGCTCGATGATCGAGAAACTCTTCGTACCCCGGATGTGCGCTACAAAACCGACGCCGCATGCGTCGTGCTCGTTGGCCGGGTCGTAAAGCCCCTGCCGTTCAGGTATAGCCGAATCGATCACGCTCGAATCCTCATAAAACCACGACGTTTGCCCGGCGACCGCTGGTCGGCAACGCCACAAAAACCCGGCACAACAGCAGCCGGCAGGTCACTCCGCGGGACTCGCGACTATACGCCGAATGCCCCGGCCGTTCAAGATGCTGCGCCGCACCAAGCGGGTGCGCCGGACACGCTCTCCAGCACCGAAAGGAGGCAGCGAAAGCTTCGCCACGCCTCGACACAGCCGATCCCCCAAGAATCTTGACATCACAAGCAAGCTCCGTGCCTATAGCGTCACAAGAGTCGCTGTGGATCCGCCGCGGGTCCCGGCCTCGAGCTGGTTCTTACAAACAGGACTTGCCTGGGAGTGTGAGAGGGCCTGGTCACCGAGTGACCGCCACCGCCTGGAGTTACGGCGAGCGCGTTTTTCTTGTCCTGAACGCCATGGTAAAGTCTGCTTTAGGCTTGTGGTAAGCTGATGGAGAGGTCGCTGAGCGTAGGGGCGGGCCGAAACGAAGGGAGGCCGCTTCTTTCGTTGGACCCAGAGGCGCATCCCGGGAAAATCTTCAGGGCTGACGACCGGAATTTGACACTTTTTGGGGAGGCCGGTTCCGCGCTTCGGGAACCGGTCTTTTTTGAACACCAGGACTTAGAAAACGAATGATGGAGGACTGAATGCCGCTAACAATCGGAGTTCCAAGAGAGACCGCCGCAGAGGAAAAACGGGTGGCGACCGTACCCGAGGTCGTGGAGAAACTGATCAAGCTGGGCTTCGCCGTGCTGGTGGAATCCGGCGCCGGCGATGCCGCGAATATCTCGGACGACGCGTACCAGGCCGCGGGCGCCGCAATCGCCGAAGGAGCGACCAGCCTCTGGTCGTCGTCGGACATCATCTTCAAGGTACGTGCGCCGTCAGTGGCAGAAGTCGGCCTGATGCGCGAGGGGAGCACGCTGGTCAGCTTCATCTGGCCGGCCCAGAACCCGGAACTCCTGCAGCAGCTCGCGGCGCGCAAGGTGACCGTGCTGGCCATCGACTCGCTGCCCCGCACGCTCTCGCGCGCCCAGAAGATGGACGCGCTGACCTCCCAGGCCGGCGTCGCGGGCTACCGCGCCGTCATTGAGGCCGCCAACGCCTTTGGTCGCTTTTTCAACGGCCAGATCACGGCGGCCGGCAAGGTTCCGCCGGCCAAGGTCTTCGTTGCCGGTGCTGGCGTCGCCGGCCTGGCGGCGATTGGCACTGCCGCCAACCTCGGCGCCATCGTTCGCGCCAACGACACGCGTGCCGAAGTGGCCGATCAGGTCGCGTCGCTGGGCGGGGAGTTCGTCAAGGTCGATTACGACGAAGAAGGTTCCGGCGGCGGCGGTTACGCGAAGGTGATGAGCGAGGGCTTCCAGAAAGCTCAGCGCGACATGTACGCCAAGCAGGCCCGGGAGGTGGACGTCATCATCACCACCGCGCTGATTCCTGGCAAGCCGGCGCCCAAGCTGATCACCGCCGAGATGGTGCGCTCGATGAAAGCGGGCAGCGTGATCGTCGACATGGCCGCCGAACAAGGCGGCAACTGCGAACTGACCGAGCCTGGCCAAGCGGTGGTGAAGCACGACGTCACCATCATCGGCTACACCGACTTGGTCAGCCGCTTGGCGCGGCAGTCGTCGACGCTGTACAGCACCAACCTGTTCCGCCTCGCCGAGGAACTCTGCAAGACCAAGGACGGCATCATCGATGTCAACATGGAAGACGAAGCCATCCGCGGCCTGACAGTGATCCAGGAGGGCAGTATCACTTGGCCGCCCCCGGCGCCAAAGCAGTCGGCAGCGCCAGTTGCGCCACCGGCGGCGGCCCAGCCGGTGGTTGCCGCGAAGAAATCGCACGGTCACGGCAAGGCCAGCGAACCCGCTTCGGGAGCCGGTGTGGCCGTCATGTTTGCGGCGGCGGCAGTTCTCTTCTGGTTTATCGGTGCGAGTGCGCCGCCCGCGTTCCTGGGCCACTTCACCGTCTTCGTCCTGGCCTGCTTTGTCGGCTACATGGTCGTCTGGAACGTCAAGCCGGCGCTGCATACGCCGCTGATGAGCGTCACCAATGCCATCAGCAGCATCATTGCCATCGGCGCGTTGGTACAGATCGCACCGCCGATCGAGGCTGGGCTGAATCGTCCGGAAGACTGGATTCGCTGGCTGGCAATCGGTGCCATCGTGCTGGCGACGATCAACATGTTCGGTGGTTTCGCCGTAACCCAGCGCATGCTGGCAATGTTCCGCAAATAGGAGTTGATGAACATGTCTGAAAGCTTGGCAACCGTCTCCTATCTCGGAGCAACGATTCTTTTCATTCTCTGCCTCGGCGGACTCAGCAATCAGGAGACCTCGCGCCGCGGCAACCTCTACGGGATCATCGGCATGACCATCGCCGTTCTGGCGACGGTCTTCGGTCCGCGTGTCGGCAGCGCCGGTTATGCGTGGCTGATCGGCGCGATGGCTGTTGGTGCGACGATCGGCATCTACGCCGCCCGCACCGTTCAGATGACTCAAATGCCCGAACTGGTCGCGCTGATGCACAGCATGGTCGGCCTTGCGGCGATGCTGGTCGGTTTTGCGAACTACATCGACCCGGTCACGTCCGCCGGCATGACCGGCGCCGAAAAGGCAATCCACGAGGTCGAGGTTTATGTGGGCATCCTGATCGGTGCAGTCACTTTTTCCGGCTCGGTCATCGCCTTCGGCAAGCTGTCCGGCAAGATCTCGGGCAACCCGATGCTGCTCCCCGCACGCCACTGGATCAACCTTGCCGGATTGCTGATCGTCATCTACTTCGGACGCGAATTCCTGCACGCCGGCTCAATCAGCGACGGCATGACCCCGCTGGTCGTGATGACCGTCGTCGCCCTGCTCTTCGGCATCCACATGGTCATGGCGATCGGCGGCGCCGACATGCCGGTGGTGGTCTCGATGCTGAACAGCTACTCGGGCTGGGCAGCGGCGGCGACCGGCTTCATGCTCTCCAACGACCTGCTGATCGTCACTGGCGCGCTGGTCGGATCGAGCGGCGCGATCCTTTCGTACATCATGTGTGCGGCGATGAATCGCCACTTCATCAGCGTCATCGCCGGCGGCTTCGGGACTACCGGAGGAACTCCCGCGCCGGCGGCCGGTGGAGCGCAACCGGCCGGTGAGGTCGTTCCGATCAGCGCCCCTGAGACTTGCGAGTTGCTGCGCGAGGCCAAGAATGTGATCATCGTCCCGGGTTATGGCATGGCGGTGGCGCAGGCGCAACACACGGTCTACGAGATCACGCGCCTGCTGCGCGAAAAGGGTGTCAACGTTCGCTTCGGCATCCATCCCGTGGCGGGCCGCATGCCCGGGCACATGAACGTCCTGCTCGCCGAGGCCAAGGTGCCCTACGATATCGTGTTTGAAATGGACGAACTCAACGACGACTTTCCGCAAACCGACGTCGCCATGATCATCGGCGCCAACGACATCGTCAATCCGGCGGCACAGGATGACCCGACCAGCCCTATCGCCGGCATGCCGGTACTCGAAGTCTGGAAGGCGAAAACGTCGATCGTCATGAAGCGCAGCATGGCCTCCGGCTACGCCGGGGTGGACAACCCGCTGTTTTACAAGGACAACAACCGCATGCTCTTCGGCGATGCGAAGAAGATGCTTGATGAGGTACTGGTTGCCTTGAAGACTTGAGCGGCTGCTTCTGAACCACCTCGCACAACGCCCGCTCTCGCGGGCGTTGTGCCTTCTGACGGACCGAAAACCGCTCTCCAGCCAGAGTCCCCATCACTCCCGGGCGCAGCCTGGACGATCAAAAGAAAGCGGCGAGTCCTCGGAAGTTGATCGACATCTGATAGAATCGGTCAGATAAGTCAATTGGCGCATCAGCCAGCTATCCTATCTCTAGGGGGTCACATGGAGGTCAAAGAAGTTCTGCAGGTCAAAGATTCCGCGCTGTTCGCCGTACATCCCGACTCGCCTCTCTCCGAAGCGGTGATCATGATGTCCGAAAACGATATCGGCTCCGTCATCGTCATGGAGGGTGGCAAGCTGGCAGGGATGCTGACCTTCCGCGAGGTTCTGAGCATACTCGCGAAACGCCAGACCGAACGCCGCGTCGGGCCGACCCCGCCCATTGCCGAGATCCTCGTCCTCGAAGCCATGGACCGCGATCCACCGACCACGGACCCGGACATGGACGTCGATGAGTTGCGCCGAATCATGGTCGATACGCATACGCGCTACGTGCCGGTAATGGAAGGCGATACCATCGTCGGCATCGTTTCGTTCCATGACGTTGCCAAAGCGGTGCTCGAAGAGCGCAACATGGAAAACAAGCTGCTCAAGGCCTATATCAAGGACTGGCCTGCGCCCTGACGCAGGGCGCTAGACTTGCCGCCGGCCGCAGCGATGATCCTCGGCCGTTGGAGCGCGTCAACTGCCGCCAACCGAGAACAGGCGCCGGTGCTCCCTGATCGCATATCGGTCCGTCATTCCGGCAATGTAATCGGCAACCCTGCGTACCTGCTCGCCACCGGCAGCCACCTGGTACTGCGGAGGTAGCAAGCGCGGATCAGCGGTAAAGGCGGCAAACAGGTCACTGACGATTCGCTGCGCCTTGCTGGCCATTCGCAAGACCTGGTAGTGCTGGTAAAGGTGGCCTCGCAGGAAGCGCTTCATGTCGCGTTGGGCGGCAAAGACCTCATCCGAAAACGCGACCAGCGGCGGTGCACTGCGTACATCGTCGAGACTGCGTGGTCTGTGGCAGGCGAGGTGGCCGGCAGTTGCTTCGATCAGGTCGCAAACCAGCGTATTGATCATGCGGCGCACCGTCTCGTGAATCAAGCGACGCCCGCGGAGATTCGGGTATAGACCACGGACTTCGGCGATATGCCTGGCAAACAGGCTGACATCTTCCAGATCTTCCAGACTGATCAGACCAGCTCGCAACCCATCGTCGACGTCGTGGTTGTTGTAGGCAATTTCATCGGCCAAATTGCAGATCTGCGCCTCGAGTGACGGTTGCATCCGCTTGAGGAAACGCTCGCCGACGTCGCCAAGCTGGCGAGCGTTGGCGAGCGAACAGTGCTTGACGATTCCCTCGCGCGTCTCGAAACACAGATTGAGACCATCGAACGCGGCGTAACGCTCCTCGAGCAGGTCGACTGTGCGCAGGCTCTGCAGATTGTGCTCGAAGCCGCCGTGCTCACGCATGCATTCGTTGAGCGCATCCTGGCCAGCGTGCCCAAAAGGCGTGTGCCCAAGGTCATGCGCGAGCGAGATGGCCTCGGCGAGGTCCTCGTCGAGTTGCAAGGCACGCGCAATTGCGCGCGCTATCTGGGCCACCTCGAGGCTGTGCGTCAGGCGAGTGCGGAACAGGTCACCTTCATGATTGACAAAGACCTGCGTCTTGTACTCCAAACGCCGGAAGGCCGTCGAGTGCACGATGCGGTCTCGGTCGCGCTGGAATTCGCTGCGATGCGCCGGCTCGCTGTCCGGGTACCGGCGGCCCCGGGAACTGGCGCCGGAGGCGGCATAGGGCGCCCGCTCAGGCACGCGCGAAACGTGCGGCGATGGCGCGTCGGACCTCAGATGCAGGCGCTTCGTCAGTCAGCACAGCCTCGCCGATCCGCTTCAGGAGAACGAGGCGAAGCCTCCCATCCTGCACCTTCTTGTCCTGCTGCATGAGATCGAGGTAGCGTTCGACCTCCAGCACAGGCCCGCGCACCGGCAGTCCAGCGCGCTGCAACAGTCGTTCGACACGAGCGACGTCTTGCTGGCCTATCCAGCCGAGCTGCGCCGAGAGTTGTGCAGCCATCAGCGTCCCCGCTGCGATGGCTTCTCCGTGCAGCCACTGGCCATAACCCATCCCGGTTTCAATCGCATGACCGAAGGTGTGGCCCAAGTTGAGCAAGGCTCGTTCGCCGCTCTCACGCTCATCCGCGACAACCACTTCTGCCTTGTTCCGACAGGAACGGTAAATGGCCTCGGCCAGCACCGCCGGCTCGCGCGACAGCAGGCGATCGAGCTCGACCTCGAGCCATTCGAAGAAAGGCAAGTCCCTGATCAGCCCGTACTTGATGACTTCCGCCAACCCCGCTCGCAACTCGCGATCGGGCAGCGTCGTCAAGGTATCGGTGTCAGCCAGCACGAGCTGCGGTTGGTAGAAGGCGCCGATCATGTTCTTGCCAAGCGGGTGATTGATCGCCGTCTTGCCACCAACTGAAGAATCCACCTGCGCGAGCAGCGTCGTTGGGATCTGGATGAACGGCATGCCACGCTGAAAGCAAGCGGCGGCAAAGCCGCTCATGTCACCGACCACGCCACCGCCGAGAGCAATGAGTGTGGTGGTTCGCTCGCAACGGCGCTCGAGCAGGGTGTCGAAAACCGAGTTCAGTGTTCGCCAGTCCTTGAACTTCTCGCCATCGGGGAGGATGATCTCGATGACTGCCGTGCCCGCGTGGCGCAACGCGCCCGCCAGTCGCGGCAGGTACAGGGGAGCAACCGTGCCGTTGGTGACGATTGCAACTCGCGGCTGTCGCAAGAAAGGCAGCAAGAGGTCGACGCGCTCGAGAAGTGCACGCCCAATGTAGATAGGATAGGCGCGATCTCCCAGGGCAACGGTCAGCGTTTCCATGGCACTTTCTTTTCCTTGATCATTTGGTTTACCACAGACTGCGCGGTGATTCGGCTGCCACTGATCACCAAGTTCGCAATGCTGCGATAGAGCGGGTCTCGCTGCGCGTGCAGTTCCCGGAATTTTTGCAGAGGGTTGCCGACCTGCAGGAGCGGGCGGCCCTTGTCGTGCCGCGTGCGTTCGCAGAGGGTTTGCAGCGGTACGTCCAGGTAGATGACGAAGCCACTGTCTTTGAGGTTTTCGCGGTTGTCGGGCCGCAGCACGACGCCGCCGCCGGTGGCGACGACCTGACCACCAAGTCTCGCCAGGTCCGCTATCACTAGGGCCTCGCGCCTGCGAAAACCTTCTTCGCCTTCGATTTCGAAGATCGTCGGCAGGCTGACGCCTGTGCGAGCCTCGATCTCGTGATCGGAGTCGACAAAGCCGTAGGCTAGTCGTCTGGCCAAGGCTTTGCCAATTGTCGTTTTCCCGGCCCCCATCAGGCCAACCAGATAGACGTTGCGTTCGTCGTACTCGATCTTCACGGCCCTATTCTAGCGCAGCGGCCGCGCTGCCGGCCCGTACCAGAAGACCGGGGCGAGCGTCGCGCTTCGCTATTCTGATCCCAAGGGGGTACAGTCAGCGTATGGCGAGGCCTTGGGCGACGATCCTCGGCGTGATGAAGATCAGCAGTTCCTGCTTGTCATCAATCCACTCGCGGCTCTTGAAGAGCCAGCCGATATAGGGAAGGTCGCCGAAAAAGGGAATGCGCTGGGTGTTGTTGCGCACTTCCTGCGTGTAAATCCCGCCGATCACCACCGTTCCACCGTTCTCAACCAGCACCTCGGTCTTCACGTGCTTGTTATCGATGGCCACACCAGCACCGGTGTTCAGACGCGTATTCGGCGTGTCCTTATTGACCTCGACCTTCATCGTCACGTTACCGTCCGGCGTGATCTGTGGCGTCACTTTCAACGACAAGACGGCCTTCTTGAAGGACACACTGGTCGCGCCGGAACTCGTCGCCTGCTGGTAGGGAATCTCGACGCCCTGCTCGATGAGTGCCTCGATGTTGTTGGCAGTCATCACGCGCGGACTGGAAATCACCTTCCCACGGCCATCGGCTTCCAGCGCGGAAATCTCGGTGTTCAGAAACTGCGTCAGTGCGCTGTTGTAGAGAACCAGTGAGAACAGACCGGCATTACCCGTGCGCGGTGTGGCGGGAAGATTGACGTTGAAGGCGTCGGTGTTGAAGTTCGGAATGTCCCTGACCTGCGTCGTGTAAAAGCCAGGAGTGTTCGCTCTCGCGCCAGCCATGGCGGTGCCGGAGGCTCCCTGCCCGCCAAACTGGTAGCCCTGTCTCTGATTCCAACCGAGGCGAACGCCGAGGTTCTTGGCGAAACTGTCCCCAGCTTCAACGATCCTGGCCTCGATCATGACTTGCCGCGCCGCCACATCAACCTTGGTGATGATGGCGCGGAGTTCGTCCAGACGGCTCGGCGTATCCTTGACAATGACCATGTTCGAACGTGGCTCCAGGACAGCGCTGCCACGCTTGGAAAGCATTCGCTGGGCCGGGTTGTCGAACAGCTTGTGCATGTCCTCGGCCCGGATATAGTTCAACTGGAAACTCTCGGTCTGCAGTGGTTCGAGGTCGCTGATCTGCGCCTTCGACTCGAACTCGAGCTTTTCCTTGGTCGCGATCTCATCGCGCGGCGCTATCAGAATGACGTTTCCATTCTTGCGCATGTCCAGGCCCTTTTGCTGCATGATGATGTCGAGCGCCTGATCCCAGGGGACATCCTTGAGAATCAGTGTGATGGCGCCGCTCACGGAATCGCTGATGACCATGTTCATGCCGGTGAACTCGCCGATGACCTGCAGCAAACGACGGACATCGACGTTCTGGAAATTCAGCGACAACTTCTCTCCCTGATAGCCGCCGCGCGTCCCTTGAACCAGCTTATTCGGGTTCTCGATAACCGGTTTCACTTCGATGACGAATTGGGTATCGCTCTGATAAGCGTTGTGCTCCCACAGGCCACGCGGGACGATCGTCATGCGGGCGTTCTCGCCTTTCTGGACGGTGGTCACGGTCTGCACCGGGGTTGCGAAATCGGCCACGTCGAGCCGCTTGCGCAAGCTTTCCGGGACAGACACCTTGGCGAAGTCCACGACCAGACTCGATCCCTGCTGACGGATGTCGATGCCGGCATTCGAGTCACTTAGGTCCACAGTGATGCGCGCCTCGCCGTCCTTGCCGCGCCGGAAGGCAATGTCACGCACGCTGTTCAAGTGAGACGAAGCTACTGCCTTCGCGAAGTGGTCCACGGGTACCGCGCCTTCGGCGACCCGGCTCGGCGACAGCGCAAGCACCAGACTGTTGCCGTCGATTGTCGCTTCGTAGGTCATGACCTTGTGCAGGTTCAGGACGACGCGCGTGCGATCGTCGGCCTGAACGATATTCGCGCTCTTCAGATCGCCCTCGTTGAATGCCTGGCTGGATCTGCCGAGACCGTTCGTCGTGTTCGCGAAATCGAGCGCGATCCGCGCCGGCTTGGCAACGCTGAACGCCGCGGGAAGGGCTTTCAAGGGCTCCTTGAAGGTGAGCTTGACGTTGAGCACCTGGCCTTGCTGCACGACGTTCATCGCCTCGATCGAGTTTGCTCCGGCGTCCTGTGCGCTGGCTGTCCCGAGCGCCAGTAACGCGCCGCCGACAAGACCGAGCAGGTAGTTTCTGATCTGCCTCATTTACTTCGCTCCCTTCTCCTGCAGCAGCAAGGTGCTCGTTCTTTCCACCCAGTCACCTGCGGAATCCTGAATGAGTTCCCGCAGAGTTACCTCCGGCTCGGAAACGCTCACCACCACACCGAAGTTCTGCCCCATGTAGTTCCCAATCTTGGCTTGGTACAAGGTACCGTCAACCTGAATGATGGCGTACGATGCCTGCTTCCTGGTCATTACGCCCACGTATTTCAACGACTCGAGAGGATAGGCTTCGAGCGGCTCCTTGGGCCGATCCAGGTCAGGCCGGAAGCCAGTGCCACCCTTCTTTTCCTCCGGAGCCATCTTGCCCGGCTTGAAGGGATCCAGCAGGTTGCCGACATCATAGGGAACGGGCTCGTAGGGTTCCACTACGGGCAACGGCGGAATCTTGCCTTTGGCGTCCTGTGCGACAGTAGCCATCCATTGGCGCAATTCCTCCTGGTCGCCCGTGGCACAGCCGACCAGAACGAAACTGCACAGGAGAACAGCGAGTTTGCTCATTTCTTCGCACCCTTGGCGGCTTGGGCGGCCTTCTTCTTCGCTGCCAACTCTTCTTCGTCGAGATACCGGAAGGTCTTGGTGACGGCATCCATCACCAGACTCCCATCCTTGGCCTGCGGATTGGCGACGATGGAAACATTGTTCAAGGTGACAATCCTCGACAGTTTGCCGATGTCGCCGGCAAACGCACCAAAGTCATGGTAGCTCCCGGTCAAGCGCACGTTGATCGGCAGTTCCGCATAGAAATCCTTGACCTGCTCGACACCGGGCTTGAAGAGGTCGAACTGGAGCCCCCTGCCCATGCCCGCCTGATTGATCTCGACCAGCAGTGATTCGACTTCGGCCTTGTTTGGCAACTGCTTGAGCAGCGCCCCGAACGAGCGGTCAATCTCGTTCAACTGCTGGACGTAAAGGTCGAGATTCACTGCCTCCTTCTTCTTGGCAACGAACTCATCTCTCAACTTCAGCTCCGTCTGCTGCTTTTTTTCGAGCATATCCAGTTGGTCAACCCAGACAAACCACCAGCCCGCCAGCATTATCGCCACGAACAGGGCAAGCAGGATGGTCACCCGCGGTGCAGCGGGCCATGCCCCTACATCCTTAGGATTGAGATTCTGGAAATCGAGAAGGATGGCTCTGAAATCGATCACCGGGAACGCGGGTGCTTTCATTTCTTCCCTCCCTGTGCGACAGGAGCGGCCCGCTTGAGCGACGCATTCATGCTGAATTCATTCAGGCGACGTTTGTCAAGCATTACCGCCTTGATCTCGACCAACTGCGGCTTTTCCAGCCATGGCGATGCCTCAATGTTGCGCATTAGCGTCGATACCCGGGCACCCGACTGCGCGTAACCGCCGAGGCTGAGTCGCTGGCCCTCCTGTTTGAGCGAGCGGATGAAGACGCCTTCGGGCATCTGCTTGGCCAGCTCGCTCAGCAGGCGCACCGCCTCCGCGCGATCACGCTGCAAGGACTCGATCACGCGTTTGCGCTCCATCAGTGCCTGGCTCTGCTCCTTCAACCTCTTGATCTGGTCGATCTGTTTGTCAAGTACGGCAATTTCCTTTTGAAGAAACTCGTTCTTGGCATCCTGCGCCGAGATATAGCCGCCGATTATCGAATAAACCAGAAAAACAAGCAGTCCGGCGAGCACCGAAACCAGCCCGAACAAGGCGTAGAACTGTTGCCGTCGCGCCCTGCGTTTCTCTTCCCGATGCGGCAGAAGATTGATACGTATCATTCGTCGAACCTCCGCAGCGCCAGACCGCAGGCAACCATGAGCGACGAAGCATCTGCCTGGAGGCTTTTCTCGCGCACGCGTTCGGAAAGCAGCATGCCGATAAAGGGATTGGCAATGATCGTGTTGATCTGGGTGCGGCCGGCGACGGCTTCGTCGACGCCGGGAATGACTGCGCAGCCACCCGCCAGAACGATGTGGTTGATCTGGTTGAACTGGGTCGAGGTAAAGAAGAACTGCAGCGCGCGGGACAGTTCCAGAGCGAGCGCCTCGATGAAGGGCCGCTGGAGTTCGCTTTCGTATCTCTCCGGCAGCGTGTTGCGGCGCTTCTCTCCTTCAGCTTCCTCGAAACTCATCGAGAACAGGCGCGCGATATCCTGCGTCAACTGGTTGCCGCCGAAGGCCTGCTCACCAGCGTAAACCTGTTGGCCGTTACGCAGCACCGTCAGGTTCATCACGTTGGCGCCGACGTCGACGAGGGCCACGATTTGCCCCTTTCCGCCATCGGGAAGGTGCTTCTGCACCAGGTCGAAAGCCGACAGGACCGCGTACGACTCCACATCGAGCACGACTGGCTTGAGTCCAGCCGACTCAGCCACCGCCACACGGTCTTCGACCTTCTCCTTTCGAGACGCAGCGATCAGCACCTCGATTTCGTCGGGAGAAGAGGGCGCCGGACCGACCACCTGAAAATCCAGGTTGACCTCCTCGAGAGGAAACGGAATGTACTGGTTGGCTTCGGACTCAACCAGCACCTCCAGGTCCTCCTCGCGCTGCCCCGCAGCAACGATGATCTTCTTGGTAATGACATGCGATGCCGGCAGCGCGATGGCGACCTGCCTTGTCGACGTCGCCAGCTTCTTCCACGCACGCCTCACGGACTCCGCAGCCGCCTCGAGGTTGACGATGTTTCCGTCTGAAACCACATCCCTCGGCAACGTCTCGATCGCGTAGCGTTCGACGCGGTACGCCCCTCTACCGTCGCTCCCCAGCTCGACCATCTTGACCGACGATGAACTGATGTCGAGACCAATCAGCGAGCGCGCCTTGGGATTAAAGATCGAAAGATCCAACGTCAAATCGCCACCCCTCGCCAAAAAACCCTTCAATAATTTGTAGTTAGCGTACTTATAGATATTCTACTTTAGATGCTAGCAACAAGCTTCCGGCGTGTAAAGCAATTTCTCCGGGTTCACTGCGAACTCCCGGCGTAGCGTCATCAGAATCAGACAGGGTGACAGACGTCGTGGATTCAACTCGGCCAAGGCTCGCGCACCCCGCTGACATGGTGGCGCCAAGCCGCTGCCGATCCGTCGGAAAATCCGTGGTGGCCTTGGCCACGGCCACCGAGGAACAACACGGCCGTCGGTCGCTTGCTGTTCGCGTCTTTTCGTGGCCGCACCAATATAATAGTAGGTATTTGCTACTCTTCCCGGACAAGCTGTTGCCTACTGCCCTTCGTTGGTTCCTCTATCCGATTGTCTTTCTTGTCGGCCTCACCGCTATGGCCATTGCCCTGGCGGCTGTGGTCCTCAGCCTGACCTACCCGAACCTGCCGTCGCTGGAGATTCTTACCGACTATCGACCAAAGGTTCCGCTGCGGGTCTACACCGCCGACGGTTATCTGATTGGCGAGTTCGGCGAAGAGCGCCGGGCCATCGTCAACATCCAGGACGTGCCGCCCATCATGAAGCAGGCCATCCTGGCCGCCGAGGACGAGCGCTTCTATCAGCACGGCGGCGTCGACACGCTGGGCGTTCTGCGGGCACTGCACGCCAACCTGCTGGGCGGCGGCAAGCGTCAGGGCGCGTCGACCATTACCCAACAAGTGGCCAAGAACTTCTTCCTCTCTTCGGAGAAAACCTATACGCGCAAACTCTACGAAGCGCTCCTGTCCTTCAAGATCGAGAGCAATCTCAGCAAGGACCAAATCTTGGAGCTTTACATCAACCAGATATTCCTTGGGCAGCGTGCCTACGGCTTCGCGGCCGCAGCCCAGACCTACTTCAGCAAACCGTTGGCCGAGCTGACGCTCGCCGAAGCGGCAATGCTCGCCGGACTGCCGAAGGCACCGTCTGCGTACAACCCGGTGGTCAACCCGAAACGTGCACGGGTGCGCCAGCAGTACGTGCTGCGCAGAATGAGCGAACTCGGTTTCATCAGCGACGCGCAGTATGAAGCAGCACTTCAGCAAGCACTGGTGATCAAACGCGACGTCAATGAAGCGCCCGTTCACGCCGAGTTCGTTACCGAGATGGCGCGCCAGATTGCCGCCGAGCGTTTCCCTGATGACGTGTATACCCGCGGCCTGCGGGTATACACGACGATCGTCAAGGACGATCAGGAAACGGCCTACGCCGCCCTGCGCCGGGGCGTCATGGACTATGACCGGCGGCACGGATACCGCGGTGCCGAGGCCTACGTCGATGTAGGCGACATCAAGTCCGAGCAGGACGACGCCCTCGACGAACTGCTGCAGGATTTCCACGATGCCGAGGACCTGCATCCGGCGATAGTCCTGCAAGCCGACAGCAAGAAGATTCGTGCCTACCGACGCGGTGGCGAAGTCGTCACCATCAGCGGCGACGGTCTGAAGTTTGCCGCACGCATGATCGACGAGAAGGCACCAGCGAACAAGCGGCTCCGCCGCGGCGCGGTCATTCGCATCCAGAGCGACGACAAGAGCACCTGGCGGATAGTGCAGATGCCGGAGGCGGAAGCGGCTTTCATTGCCGCGGATCCCCATGACGGGGCGATCCGCGCCCTGGTTGGCGGTTTCGATTTCAACCACAGCCAGTTCAACCACGCGACTCAGGCCTGGCGGCAACCCGGTTCGAGCTTCAAGCCCTTCATCTACTCCGGCGCGCTCGAGAAGGGTTTCACTCCAGCCTCGGTCATCAACGACGAGCCGATCAGCTTTCCGGCGGCGGTAACCGGTAGTCAGGCGTGGGAGCCGAAGAACTACGATGGGAAGTACGAGGGCCCGATGCGCATGCGCACCGCGCTGGCCAAGTCCAAGAACATGGTTTCGATTCGCCTCCTGCAGGCGAGCGGCGTGCGCTTTGTGCAGGACTATGTCACCCGTTTCGGCTTTGATGCCAGCAAACACCCGCCGTATCTCACCATGGCCCTTGGCGCCGGCTCGGTCACCCCCTGGCAGATGGTTACCGCCTATGCGGTTTTTGCCAACGGCGGCTACCGTGTTCGACCTTACATCGTCAGCGAGATCCAGGACGACAAGAGACAGGTACTGGCTCGCGCAGAGCCCATCACTGCCGGCGACGAAACCCTGCGCGCCATCGACCCGCGCAACGCCTACCTGATGGACAGCATGCTGCGCGACGTCACCATCTACGGCACGGCGGCGCGTGCTTCGGCAACACTCAAGCGTAAGGATCTTGCGGGCAAGACGGGAACCACGAACGAGCACGTAGACGCCTGGTTTTGCGGTTACCAGCAAACGGTCGTCGGCTGCTCGTGGATCGGCTTCGATCAGCCGAAGAACCTGGGCGCTGGCGAGACCGGAGGCACGGCGGCCCTGCCCACATGGATTGCCTATATGGCCAAGGTCCTCAAGGATGTTCCGGAGTCGTTTCTCCCGGCTCCCGAGGGCCTTGTAACGGTTGCCTCGCCAGGCCCCGGGAAGGGTCCGAGCGAGGAGGTGTTCTACCGGGAAAACGCTCCTGCCGAACTGGCGCCGTCGCCACCGCTGGACGAAACCGTCAAACCCGAGGACTGAACTCCGGTCCACGCCGAGGCAGGCTCCCCGCGTTTCACACCTGCCCAGCCGACTTCCGCACGCCGACGACAAAAGCATGCCGACGGTGACGCATGCGGTGTGCATTTGTTCCTTCCGTCGGCCGGGTATTCGATCGACACTTCGTTTCAGAGGTCACCAGTCCGTCTACGGCTGGCGACCCTCGACCTGGGCGCCAACAGCGGGCGCCGGGCCGGCTGACAAGGCGCTGGGGCATCTGGTCCGTCTGCCTGACACGATAGTTGGGCGTACATGGAGGCTGAAATGAAAGTGCTGATGGTGGTCGAGGGCGACGATTGCGCGCTGCGCATCGAACCCGAGAATGAAGAAGGCAGGGCTCTGCTGGCTCGCTTCGGGGTAAAGGGAGTTTTCGAGACAAGACTCGGGCCAGTGCCGGCGGAGAGCGGCGGCGTGAAGGACCTGATCGAGTGCTACGAGGGAACGCCGGCGGAGCTTGATTGAAGACTCGCGATGGACACCGGCTCGCCTTGCCGGGCCATCGCGAATGAGGAGGATGTGCCGCCGCGCGGGCGAGTGTCGGCAGCGTCCCCCCACCGCCAGGGGACGCGCGGCAACCTTCTGGTGGTGGATGTAATGGCGAGACCATGACTCGATCTACGGCCGATAGCTGCCCGGCCCCTCGTCGATGATGTCGAGCATCCAGGCATCCAGCGGCGCAGGCCGGGCGGTTGAGCACCGCGTGTTAAACTCGGGGGTCAGAAAACTCGGCGAGAGCCCGCCCAAGAATGCCACCCGCCAGCCAATCTCGCGTTTCCTCGTGGCGCATCTACTTGCGGCTGCTCGGCTATCTGCGGCCGCTGGCCGGCCTCTTCGCGATCAGCCTCGCGGGCTACGTCATCTTCGCCTCGTCGCAGCCGATGATGGCGGGCATTCTCAAGTATTTCGTCGACGGACTCAACGCGACCAGCGACACGACGCCGCACGCACTTCCTCTGGTCGGCGCGCTGGAACTGATCTACGTCGTGCCGCTGCTGCTCGTCCTGGTTGTCACCTGGCAGGGGATCGGGTCGTTCCTCGGCAACTTCTATCTGGCAAAGGTCTCTCTCGGTCTCATCGACGATCTCAGGCGCGCGCTCTTCGACAGCCTGCTGCGGCTACCGAATGTCTATTTCGACAAGCACAATTCGGGGCACCTCATCTCACGCATCACGTACGACGTGACCATGGTGACGGGTGCGGCAACCGACGCGATCAAGGTGGTCATCCGGGAAGGATTGTCGGTCGTCTTCCTGTTCGGCTATCTGCTCTGGATGAACTGGCGACTCACCCTGGTCATGGTCGCCATCCTGCCGGTCATCGGTCTGATGGTGAGCCACGCCAGCCGCAAGTTTCGCCGACAAAGTCGGAAGATACAGGCAACGATGGGCGACCTGACACATGTCGCGTCGGAGACCATCCAGGGCTACCGGGTGGTACGCAGTTTCGGCGGCGAGGACTATGAATCGGCCCGCTTCCGAGCGGCGAGCGAGGAGAACAAGGCCAAGCAGTTACGCATGGTCAAGACCGCCGCCACGTACACACCGGCGCTGCAGTTCGTCACCTTCACCGCCATGGCGGCTGTGCTCCTGCTGGTACTCATGCTGCGTGGTGACGCGTCGGCCGGCGATCTGGTAGCCTACATCACCGCCGCCGGCATGCTGCCCAAGCCGATTCGTCAGCTCTCCGAAGTCAGCGCGACCATACAGAAAGGGCTGGCGGGGGCCGAGAGCATCTTTGCCCAGCTCGATGAAGCTCCGGAGCCGGATCACGGCAGCGTCGAAAGAGATCGTGTCACCGGCCACCTGGAGGTGAGAGACCTTTCCTTCACCTATCCGGAGCACACCCAGCGCGTCCTCGACCACGTCAGCTTCTCGGTAGAGCCCGGGCAAATGGTCGCGCTTGTCGGGCGCTCGGGGAGCGGCAAGTCGACGCTGACCAGCCTGATCGCCCGTTTCTATCAGCACGACTCAGGCCAAATCCTGATCGACGGGGTTGACGTCAGGGACTACACCTTGCGCAACCTACGCCGCCACATCGCCCTGGTCACCCAACAGGTCGTTCTGTTCAACGACACGGTGGCGAGCAACATTGCCTACGGCGACCTGGCCACGGCACCGCGGGCGGCAATCGAACAGGCGGCCGAGGCAGCATGCGCGCGCGAGTTCATCGACCAGCTGGCGAACGGTTTCGAGACGCTGGTCGGCGAAAACGGCGTGATGCTCTCGGGGGGGCAGCGTCAGCGACTGGCCATTGCCCGGGCGCTGCTCAAGGACGCGCCGATCCTGATTCTCGACGAGGCGACGTCGGCGCTCGACAGCGAATCCGAACGCCACATCCAGGGCGCGCTCGATCATGTCGTGGCCGGGCGGACGACGCTGGTCATCGCCCACCGTCTGTCGACGATCGAAAGGGCCGACCAGATCCTCGTCATGGATCAGGGATGCATCGTCGAACGCGGCAGCCACGCCGAACTTCTGGCCGGCAACGGCCATTACGCCCGACTGCACGCGATGCAGTTCAGCGAGCAGACAGCCAGCACCACGGACTGAGCGAAGCGCGCGCCGCCAGAAGTGGCGGCAGCGACGGTGCTCCTCAAGCGGCTGGCAAGTGCTGGTCCAGCCAGCGATGCAGCAGCGAACCGGCTGGCCAGTTGCGCAGCAGTCGGGCGCGATCGCGCCGCCAGGCGCGCGCGTGCGCCGCGGCCGATCGATGCTGCACGACGGCATCCAGATCGATCACCATTACCTGGCCGGCATCCCAGAGCAGATTCGTCGCCTTGAGATCACCGTGGCTGATGCGCTGCCGACACATCGACTCGAACAGGGCCAGAATCGCCGTCGCCTCGTCCTCGGACGGTTCGCGATCGGCGGCCAGATGGCTCAGCAGACTCGGCCCGGCGCAGAACTCGCTGATCAACCAGGCGCGTCGGCGCAGCGGGCCGACGCGCTCCTCGATCAGGGCCAGCGGCTCGGGAGTGGCGATGCCGAGAAAGCGCAGCCGGTGCGCTTCACGCCACGAATGCCAGGCACGACTGGGGCGCCACAGGCGACCGAAGGCGTGACGCAAGTCCTTGAGATTGTAGCGCTTGATGAGCAGAACGCGACCCGCGGCGACCACGCGGGCGACCGTCGTGGTACCACCGTCCTTCAGGCGCGAGCCCGCATCGATGGCGCAATCCGGCGCTGCCAGCAGGGAGGCCAGCGGCTCTGCCTGCGCGCGCACCACGGCGCTGAAACGGGTAGCACTTCGCTCGACGGCGAAGAGCGTGCAGTCACGAATGCTCTTCGCCAGAAAGTCACCCAGACGCCATGCCCTGACACGCGCGACCTGCTCGGCCAATGCCGGCAAGTCGGGTGGGGACGTCCCCGAGCCAGCGATGTACGCAGGCAGCAGCGCCGCCATCTGCCGATCCCAGACCGGCGGCAACTGCGCAAGCAGAACTGCCAGGTTGGCGCAGGCGCGCGCACGCGGCACAGCTTGCCCATGCGTGAGGACGCGCACCCCGTCGCCGTCGACAAGGAACACGCTGCCGTCATGACGGAGGAAATTGCCCAGGTGCAGATCCTCCTGGACCAGCCCGGCGGCGTGCAGTCTACCGAGCAAGCTCAGGGCGGGAGCCAGGACCGCAAGTGCCTCGCCATCACCAGGCGCTCGCCGAGTCACGCGTGCCCAGCATTCAGCGAGATCTTCTGCACGATCGAGAAAGGCGGTCATCAGCGCGTAGCCACCGCCGGCCATGGCCACGGCAGCAACCAGCGGCGGAGTCGCGACGCCAGCCTCGGCGAGAGCCGCGAGACCGGCACATTCCTGCCGCCAGTGCCTTTCGCCGCGCGTCCCGATGAAGAGCTTGGCCAACACCCGGCAACCGTCCAGCTGCGCCTCGCCGACAATTCGCTTTCCTGGCAAGACGCGCAACAGACTCAGCATGCTGAGCTCGCGACCATCGACCAGGAAGACGCGAAACGGCAGCGCTGGATGGCGGCCGGCCGTACGCAATTCCGCGGCAGAGGTCGGCTTGGGGGACGTCATCGTCCGCCGCCCAGGGGGCCGTCATCCAAGGCGTGCGCAGTGCACCACCGACACCTCACGTCATCTCGCCTTGCGCAACCTTGCGAACGAAGCGCGCCTGCAACTGCCGCGCCTCGTTCGCCAGATGAGCCAGCAAGGCTGCCTCCTCACTTACGACCCGCCGCAGCGGATAGCCAAAATAGGCAACCAGGAAGCGCAGCAGGTCACGCCGGGTCAGGCCGATGTCAAGCGCCGAAAAATGGAGGGCGGCCAGATCCTTGTCGCGCCAGCGCCGGGGTGTCGTCGGCCTGACCTGGGCACGATGGAGGTCGATCAGCGACAGTTTGAGCCGATCCGTCGTTGGTGGCGGATCAAGATGGACAAGAAAATGACAGATGTAGAAGTCCCGATGGTTGACCCCCGCCGTGTGCATGGTTCTTGCCGTCCAAGCGACGCGGGCGATCAGCGCACGTTTCAGCAGGATCGGAGGAGGATGGGTCGCCCAGTCGCTGCAGTAATCCTCCAGACTGACGGTCGGCGCCAGCTCTTCGGTCACGATGAATGAACGCTGGCGCGCTGGGTTGGCGCCTTGCTGGCCGAAGGCAACCGTGCGCATGGTGTCGACGCCGACGTCGGTCAAGCGCCGGATCGCCCGCCACTCGTCCTGCGCACCGAGTACCGGCAGGCGCAGCGAGACGAGATTCTTGACGATCTCGGCCCAGCCAATGCCGCGATGGATCTTCACGAAGTAAGCGCGCCCCGCCACTTCGGTACGCAGCGTCCGGCGCCCCTCCAGCTCACGGAACACCTCGCCAGCGAGCGCTTCGACAGCGGCGAAGGGATCCTTCCCCGACCACAACGAGCGAAACGGCTCGTCGAGAAATACAGTGTCCCCGCTCACCGCCGATGCCTCAGAATCACGTCAGCCGCATGTTCGGCGTTGTCGTAGATGTCCGCGTGCTCAGCGTAAGCGAGACCGTTGGTCCGCCAGCGGTCGCGTGCCGGCTCGTCACTGAGCATCTGCACGAGCGACTGGTCGAGACGTGGCTGCTCAAAAGGTTCGGGAAGGACGATACCGGCATCTGCCTCGGCGACGTAGTGCGCATACCCGCAGACGGCCGTGGCAAGCACCGGCAAGCCAGCGACCACGGCTTCGAGCAGCACCGTCCCGGTGTTCTCGTTGTAGGCCGGATGCACCAACAGATCCGCGCCGAGCAGAAAACGCAGGATGTCGCTGCGCCCGCGGAGAATCTGGACGCGGTCAGCAAGCCCGAGAGATCTTGCCTGAGCAAGGAACGCCTTGGGATCGTCGTCACCGATGGTAATCAGCCGGCAACGACTGCCGAGAGACTTGGGCAACGCCGACAGCGCCTTCAGGCTGCGGTCGAGCCCCTTGGTCTTGAAGCCCGAACCGATCTGCAGCAGGAGCAGGTCGTCACGCGTCAGCGCAAACTCGCTACGAAAGGTCGCCCGGATCTCGGCGGCATCGGCAGGTGCCCGCCGGTCGCGCGCAATTCCCGGCGGCAGCAAGTGCAGGCGCTCGTCGGGAGTGCCATAGTACTTCTGAAACAACGGTTTTTGCAGTGGCGAGAGCATCAGGATCTCGGTGCCGCTGTCGCGCGTGAAGACCGCGCGCTCGTAGGCCGCGAAATGACGGTAGCGCGCGGACAATCGGTAGAGCGGATGGCGCAGGGTGCGCGCCTTGTCTTCGAAGCAGGGATCGGCGGCAAAGTAAACGTCAAGCTCGGGCATCTTGTTGAAACCGACGACTCGGTCGACAGGGCGCCTGGCCAGGTCATCCCGGATCCAGCCGCTGAACCGCGCATAGCGGCGTTGATTGGTCAGCGCCCTGACCGGCACCAACTGAACATCGAAGCCTGCCGGGACCTCGCCGCGCCATTCCAGCGTGTAGACGCGAATGGCGTGACCACGTGCCTGGCAGGCCAGCGCGATGCGCAGAAAATCGCGCTGCAGGCCACCAAACGGAAAATACTTGTACAGACAGAAGGCTACCTGCATCAGGCCGGTCCCGCGGCAAGGGCCGTTGACGCGCAGCGCTTTCCTGGCACCCTCATGCCCGCCCGACCTCGACCGGCGGCGGCGGTTCGCTGCCGCGGCGTCGCTTGTAGCGGTTGTAGCCCCACAAGTACTGAGTCGGGCACTGGCGAATGAGATGCTCGATCTCGTGGTTGATTTGTTGCGCCCGCTGCTCGATCGTGCCGCTGATCGGTTGCGTCGGCGGCTGCAGGCGAAAATGGTAACCGGCACCGGCGGGCAAACGTTCCGCCCAGACCATGATCACGCTCGCACCACTCTCGACCAGTCGAGCGGCGAGAGTCATGGTGTAGGCCGGCCGGCCGAAGAAGTCCAGCCACCGACCCTCGCCGGCCCTCGGCGCCTGGTCGGGCAACATCCCCACGGCCTCGCCACGCCTGAGCGCCTTGAGCAGGGTGCGCACACCCGACAGGTCGGCGGCCGCCAGATGCAGCTGCTCGCGTGCCCGCCCGGCCTCGATCATCGCCTGCAGCCAGGCACGCTTCGGCGGCCGATAAAGCACCGTAATCGGCGCCTGCGTAGAAAGGTACTGTGCGGTGACCTCGAAACAGCCGAGGTGGGGTGTCAGATAGAGGATCCCCTTACCCCGACGCGAGGCCGCTTCGACGAGTTCCCAGCCGGACACCTTGACGACGCGAGACGCGGTCTCGGCAAGCGGCCGCAGCCAGATGCGCGGCAGTTCGAGCATGCCCTTGCCGGTTTCGCCGATGGCTGCCGTGCGAATCCGCGCAGCCTCGGCCTCGCCGAGGGCGAGCACCATGTTCTCGCGCATATGCCGCCGATAGGTGGGCGAGAAGAGCCATGTCAGCCAGCCGAGCAGCACGCCGAGCGCGTGCAGCCAGGACAACGGCAGGAAGCTGAGAAGACGAGACAGAGTGATCACAAGGCTGGTACGCGTTAGGGTGACGGCAGGAAGGTTTGACCAGCCGCCACGAGAAAAACTATAATTATCCCTCCGCCGAGTTAATCAGGACAACTTGCAGGGCGGGGTAGCCGCAAATGCGGCGGAAAAATACTGCTAAAGCGTCGTCTGCTCGAACCCCGGAGCCGGCAACGCCGCCTTATCGGGGTTTTTTTTGGAGCAGACCCAGCGTGAGCAAAGAGTACCTTTTCACTTCGGAATCCGTTTCCGAAGGCCATCCGGACAAAGTCGCCGACCAGATTTCCGACGCCATTCTCGACGCGATCCTCGCCGACGACCCCCCGGCCCGGGTGGCCTGCGAGACTCTCGTGTCCACCGGTCTGGTCGTCATCTCGGGCGAGATAACGACCAAAGCGCACATCAACTATCGCGAAATCGCCCAGGACGCCGTTCGCCGCATCGGCTACAACAACTCCGAAATCGGCTTTGACTACAAAAGCTGCGCCATTCTGACAGCAATCAACCGCCAGTCACCGGATATTGCGCAGGGCGTCAACGAGGGCCAGGGCCTCGACCTCGACCAGGGTGCCGGCGACCAGGGGCTGATGTTCGGCTACGCCTGCAACGAGACGGCATCGTTGATGCCCCTGCCGATCCATTACGCGCACCGCGTCATGCAGCGACAGGCCGAGGTCCGCCGTGACGGCCGACTGCCGTGGCTGCGCCCGGACGCCAAGAGCCAGCTGACCGTCAGATACGTGGACAACAAGCCGGTTTCGATCGACACCATCGTCGTTTCCACGCAGCACGATCCGGACGTATCACACGCACAGATCGCCGAAGCGGTGATCGAGGAGATCATCAAGCCGGTTCTGCCGAAGGAACTGATGACCACCAGTACGCGCTATCTGGTGAATCCCACCGGACGCTTCGTCGTCGGTGGCCCACACGGCGACTGTGGTCTGACCGGCCGCAAGATCATCGTCGACACCTACGGCGGCGCCGCCCGGCACGGTGGTGGCGCCTTCTCGGGCAAGGACCCGTCGAAGGTCGACCGCTCGGCCGCCTACGCGGCGCGCCACGTCGCCAAGAATATCGTCGCCGCCGGCCTCGCCGACCGCTGCGAGGTCCAGGTCGCCTACGCCATCGGCGTCGCCCGGCCGGTATCGTTGATGGTCAACACCTTTGGCACCGGCAAGGTCAGCGACGAGGTCATCGTCCAGCTGATCGACAAGCACTTTGACCTGCGTCCCAAAGGCATCATCCAGTCGCTCAATCTGTTGCGCCCGATCTACCGCAAGACGGCCGCCTACGGTCACTTCGGCCGCGACGAACCGGAATTCACCTGGGAGGCGATCGACAAGGCAGCGGCATTGCGCGCAGACGCGGGGCTGTAGCTGCCCCCAACATTCAGACGGGGGCCGCCAGGCCCCCTTTTCGTTTGCCCGCCGGTGTCGCGGGTGTAGACTGCATCTATCGCCACCCTGGTGCGTCAGCCACGATACTGCCATGCTCAAGCGAATCAGCGTTCAACAACTCACCGTCGGCATGTACCTCAAGGAGTTCTGTGGTTCCTGGATGGAGCACCCGTTCTGGCGCTCATCCTTCGTCATCACCGACCCCAAGGACATCGAAGCCGTTCGCGCAAGCAGCATCCGGGACGTCTGGATCGACTGCAGCAAGGGACTCGACGTGCCAGCGGGCGAGACGGTGGTATCGGTCGCCGAATCGGACGCCCAGGTCGAGGCCGAGCTCGCCGTCGCCGCCAGTCGGGTTCGGCAAATCGAGCGTGTCCCCAGTTCAGTCGAACTCGCCCGTGCAGCAAAGATCGTCGCCAAATCCCGGCAGGCGGTCACCTCGATGTTCGAGGAAGCGCGCATGGGCAACGCGGTCGATACTGCCGGGGCGCAACGCCTGGTGGAAGAGATCTCCGACTCGGTCAGCCGCAACCCCGGCGCCCTGATCAGCCTCGCCCGCCTGAAGACTGCCGACGACTACACCTACATGCATTCGGTCGCCGTATGCGCGCTGATGGTCGCGCTTGCCAGGCAGCTTGGCCTCGACGAAGCTGAGACACGTTCCGCCGGAATTGCCGGCCTGTTGCACGACCTCGGCAAGGCAGCCATGCCGATCGAAGTGCTCAACAAGCCCGGCAAGCTGACCGACGCCGAGTTCACGATCATCAAGTCGCATCCGGAAGAAGGACATCGGATGCTGCTTGCCGGGAGCGGCGCGGACGCCGTCGCCCTAGATGTGGTCCTGCACCACCACGAGAAGACCGATGGTTCCGGCTACCCGAAGCGGCTCAAGGATCAGGAGATCAGCATCTTCGCCAAGATGGGCGCCGTCTGTGACGTTTACGACGCGATCACCTCGAACCGCCCGTACAAGGCGGGCTGGGATCCGGCCGAGTCCCTGCGCAAGATGGCCGAGTGGAGCACGGGGCATTTCGACCCGGCAGTGTTCCAGGCCTTCGTCAAGAGCGTCGGCATCTATCCGATCGGCTCGCTGGTGCTGCTCAGCTGTGGTCGACTGGGGGTGGTCATCGAGCAGGGCGAGAAGTCGCTTCTGCAGCCACGGGTCAAGATCTTCTTCTCGACGCGAGGCAACGCGCGCGTGCGGCCGGAAATCGTCGACCTTGCGCGCGGTCAATTCAAGATCGTCAGCCGCGAGGACCCGGCCAAGTGGAACTTTCCCGATCTCAACGAGATCTGGTCGGGTCTGCCAAGTCGGCCGTCCTGAGGCGCGCCGCAGCCGGAGCGCTGGCTCTTGGTAGCGGCGCCTACGCCTCACCGATCACCAGACGGAGAGGGGCATCGCTCTCCAGGCGGTATTCGGGGATGACCAGATTGGCGAGCGCCGGACCCGCGCGGAAGACCCGCCCCGCCAGGTCGAACCTCGACGTGTGGCACGGGCAGAGAAACTCGCCGTGGGCGCCACGGCCCTGGCTGAGTTGCGGCAGACAGCCCTGATGCGTGCATTGTCCGATGGCGACAAAGACCTCCGGACGCAGTGAGCGATGTCGGTTGCGGCAACCCACCGGCTGGATCGACTGTGCCGAATCGGGGTCGATCAAATCGCCTTCGCGGTCTGCCAGCGCGGCAAGTTCCGCGGCACTTCGCCGCAGGATCCAGACGGTGCGACCATTCCAGTCGACCGTGCGCAGCCGGCCCGCCGGCAGATCGCCAAGATCGACTGGCGTCGCATTGCCGGCTGGCGGCCGCGACCGATCCGCCAGATACTTCGTCACGCCAACCCCTGTCCCGAGCGCGCAGAACGCGGCCAGGAGATGCAGACGCCGGCGTCCCGGCGCGACGCCACCTTCCTGACTCATTCGTGGCGGCTCGACCGGCGGCTTCGGAAAGTGGCGGCCTGGGCGCGTGCGGCAATGCCGGCAGAGGCTAGCCCCCAGTCTTCAAGTGCCCGCGCGCACGCGATCATCGCAGGAGTTCCCGGGCATCGTCACGCCAGCGAGCCAGCGCGGCGTAATACCCTTCCCAGACACAGCCATTGCAGCCGCGGCCGCAACAAACGGTCGGTACAGGCGGCGGCGGGCGATGGCAGAGCCTGCGTTGACTGAGCAGGGCTTCGGTTTCACGCACAAGGGTCTGTGCATCGGCAAGGCTGTTCATCGATAGACGGGCGGATCGAAGTGCGGGGAGGCCGGGTTTCCCCGATAATGCGAGAAAACGTCCCGTGAGTCCACATGCCTGCCCGATCGCCGCTCGTCGTCTTTGTTTCCGCCATGCGCTGCCGGCGCTGGAATGCCCCCAGCCTCTACCTCGCCGTGGTGCTGATTACTGGTGCCGGGTTCACGTCGGCCGCCGACGCTTCGTCGTGGTTCGACCGGCAGGGGCCGACGCCTGCCGCGCATCAGGCTTTCGAGTTGCTGGCGTCGGCGGCGGCCGACGGACTGGAGCCCAGCGACTACGGCGTGGAGGCCCTGCGGGCCAGCCTTGCCGGTCCCGGCGACGGTCCGGAAATGACGGCAGAGGGCGCAGCCAGCTTGCATGCCATGCTGCATACGGCATTGCGACGCTATGTCTCTGACCTGCGCTACGGACGCGTCGACCCGCAGCAGTTGGGCGCCAGATACAGCCCCATTGGCAGCGCGCCTGCGCCGGATGCCCTGCTGCACTCGGCCATGGCCGACGACCAGATGCCGGACCTGGCGCGCCGTGCCGCACCGCGCTCAGCCGATTATGAGCGTTTGCGTCAGGCGCTTGCCGCTTACCGTGCAGTGGCTGGCCACCCGGCCTGGCAGCAGGAACTGCCGCCGCTGCCGTCCGGCAAGCTGGCTCCGGGCCAGGCCTACAGCGGGGTTTCGCGACTGACCGCGCGACTGATCGTGCTTGCCGACCTCCCAGTCGGAACGCTGCCTCCGCCACGCTACGAGGGAAGCCTCGTCGACGGCATCAAGTCGTTTCAGGAGCGCCACGGCCTGACGCCGGATGGGGTGATCGGCAAGGAAACCTTCGAGCAACTCAAAGTGTCCCCGGGAGCGCGCGTCGGCCAACTGGAACTGGCGCTCGAACGGCTGCGCTGGACGCCGCTGCAGCGTCAGGGCCGCATCATCGTGGTCAACGTTCCCGAGTTCATGCTGCACACCTATCAGATGAACGACAAGGGAAGCGACCCGGGACCAGTGATGCGGGTGATCGTCGGCAACGCGCGCAAGACCCGCACCCCGCTCTTCGATGCCGAAATGCGCTTCGTCGAATTCAGTCCGTACTGGAACGTTCCCCCTTCGATCAGCCGCGGCGAAACCCTGCCCAGGCTACGCAGCGATCCCGGCTATTTCGAGCGGCAGGGCTTTGAACTGGTCACCAGTGACGGCCGGGTTCTCGGCAGCTTGCCCGAGGGTGGTCTCGATGCTCTCGCACAGGGCCGGATGCGGATCCGCCAGAAACCGGGTGCCAGAAACGCCCTTGGCGACATCAAGTTCGTCTTTCCCAATACCGACAACATCTACCTCCATCACACCCCGACCGCGCAGTTGTTCAAGCGCGACCGGCGCGACTTCAGTCATGGCTGTATCCGTGTCGAGGCACCGGCAGATCTGGCGGAATTCGTTCTCGCGGGAGAACCGGAGTGGACGCGGCAACGCATCATCCAGGCAATGAAACGCGGCAAGTCGGCAACCCTCCGCCTGAAAGAGGAGATTCCGGTGGTCATCGCTTACCGCACCGCCACCGTCAGGGACGGTCGTGTCCATTTCTTCCCGGACATCTATGGGCTTGACCGGGCTCTCCGCGACGCCCTCCAGCAGCGCTCGGCGACGCTCCGCGGGAAACCTTTCAATACACTTTCAAATGATCTAAAATCAGTTCATTAGAAGCCGTACCAGACAGTCATGTTGAAGTCCAACAAGCACCCTCGGCGGATCTTCCTCGGTCACGCGACCCGGCTGGTCATTGCCGGGGCGATCACACCCTTGACCAGACCAGCGCTGGCCGCCCTGCCGCAGGCACGCCGCCTCGAATTCGATCACACACATACCGGCGAACGCCTTTCCGTCGTGTTCGCCGTCGGCGACCGGTACGTGGACGACGGGTTGAGAAAGCTCAACCATTTCCTGCGCGACCATTATTCCGGGGAAGTCGGCTCGATCGACCCACAACTTTTCGATCTCCTTTTCGAGACCCGGCGCGAACTTGGTTGCACGCAGCCTTTCGAGGTCATCTCCGGCTATCGCTGCGCCGCCACCAACACCCGCCTGCGCAACTCCGGCGGCGGCGGGGTTGCCCGGCAGAGCCTGCACATGGAAGGACGGGCGATCGACATCCGCATCGATGGCGTGCCGCTGGCCGATGTCCGCGATGCGGCAATGTCGCTACAGGCCGGAGGAGTCGGTTTCTACCCGCGCAGCAAGTTCGTCCATCTCGACACCGGCAAGGTGCGTTACTGGTAGTCGGCGGTCACCGTTTACCGGTAGCGGGGTACGAAGGATCGAGCGGGATTGCCGGTGTAGAAGCGAACCGGCAGCGAAACCCTGGTGAAGCCTTCGCCGCTGCCCAGCCGTTTCTGGACGACAGAGTGTAGGCGCCGCCGCTGTGCTCGAACGTCACCAGGAAAGGGTAGGCCGATGCGGCCGCGACGCACGCGGACAGCGAGCCCTGGACACTGAGGCCGCACAGCAGGCGGCAGGCCGCCGACGTCATGAGGCCCTGCCGGGAAGCTGCACCGGCGCGCTCAGGAACAGGGGCAACGCGGCATCAGCCCGTACCTGATCCCCCAGCATCGCCTCGACGGTCGGCGAGCGTACGGCGCAGGCTGGCCCGCAATCTTCTCAGTAGCCCCAATAGCCGACTGCCGGCGCGGCGTACACCGGTTGCGCCGGCACGGTATAGACCGGACGCGCGGGCACCACGTAAACGGGCCGCGGTGGCTCCACGTAGACCGGCTGTGGTGGCGCCACATAGACCGGGCGCGGCGCGTAGTATGCCGAAGCCGCGACGCCGGCGGCTATGCCGGTAAGCGCCACGATGGCCGCCGGAGCAACCCAGCGCTCAGCGCGGTAGTCGTTCCGGTAGCGCCCCTCATGATGATGCCTATGCCGCGGTGGTTCGTAATACCCGTCGCGGTAACCACCGTCATACCGGTGGTCGGCGAAAGCGGGGGCGGAAGCGCCCAGCGCGAGGCAGAGCGCGAGGCAGAGAGAGGTGATTGGCGTTTTCATGAGCCAAGTAACGCCGCAGGCCGTCGTCGGATGACAGCGGCGCCCAACGCCAATCAGGTCATTGCGAATGTCTGGCGGCGCACCGTCGGCAAGGCATCTGACACACTAGCTCTTCTCCCGGTTGGTAGTGCGCGAAGCGTGTAGGTTTTCGATGAAGCTGGTGGCCAGAGCGATTTCCCTCAGGAAACAGGCCAGTCCGGCAATCAGGCTGGCCATTGCCGCCACGAAGAGGACGGCAATGGTACTCGAGAGATCTATCCGCAGTTCGGCGCCAACGAACAGGGCGACGACGACCAGGCAGACGAGCAGGTCGCAGACCGTGCACAGGATGATCGCCCAGTGAATGAGTTTCGCCCGCCGCGACAGGGAGATCTTGGTTGCCAGATCGCCGGCACTTTCCACCTCGGTCGATCCCGCAGGCAAGGCCTTGTCGAGAACGTGGAATCGGTCGATCACGCGTCCCAGGCGATTGGTCAGAACGGCCAGGAGCGCACCGACGCCGGCCAGCAGGAAGACCGGCGCGACCGCAAGTTGTATCACCTGTGCTACCGAAGACACCTGATGGTGAGCCTCGACCATGAACTCGCTCCGTGGATGCTGCGTTCACGAGTCTACAGGAAATACGGGCGCCGTCTTGCCGATTGGCGCCGGTTCACGACAGCCGAAGGTAGTGGTGGCCGCCCCCTGGGGCCATCAGCGCAGGTCGGAACGTCCGCCAGGCGCTACTGCTCCCGCACTCACTGGCGATGGTCGCAACTGCCTGCTGCCGGCAGGTTGACCAGCACGATGCCGGTCGCCACGCAGATGGCGGCGACGATGAAGCTTGTCGTCAGCCGCTCGCCGAGGAACAACACGCCGAAGGCGACGCCGAAAAGCGGCGTCAGGAACGAGAACACCATCAGTCGGCCGGTGAGGTGACGGGTGAGCAGCCAGAACCAGGTGAGGTAACTGGCAAAGGCGACGATGACGCCCTGATAGGCCAGCGCCAGCACCACCGGCAAGGTGAGTGCGCCGATCGTTGCCTCGCCGACCAAGGGGGCGATCGGCAGCAGGAGAGCGGTCGACGTGGCGAGCTGATAGAAGAGGACACGGGTGGCGCTGATGCTCGCCAGCTTGCTCGCCCGGATCAGAACCGTCGTCGCCGCCCAACCGACTGCGGCCAGCACTCCCAGCACATCGCCGATCCAGGCGTTCGGACGAGCACCGCCCTTGCCGGCAAATGCCAGGACGATGCCGGCGAAGGCGAGCGAGATGCCGCCGAGATGTCGCCAGCGCAGTTGTTCGCCCGGCACGCACCAGTGCAGCCCGAGCACGGTCAGGCACGGAGCGGTATAGAGAAAGACGATCATGCGCGAAGCCGTCGTGTAGGCGAGCCCAAGGTAGATGAAGAGGAACTCGATCGCGAACAGCAGCCCCGCGAGGAGACCCATGCGCAAGGTGCCGTCGCGCTGCCAGAATGCCAGGCCACGCCAGCGCGCCCAGAGCGTCAGGAGCAGCAGGGCGATAGCCGAGCGCAACCCCGACTGGAGCACCGGGCTGATGCCTTCGCTGGCGATCTTGATGCTGACCTGCTGGTAGCCCCAGGTCGCGCAGAGCAGGATCATCAAGGCAAAGGCGGAGAGACCGGGAGGCGTTCGCTGTTCCATCGGCTTGCGTCAGGTGTGCCGCGATTCAGCGGGATGCGTTCGGCGTCCGACGCGGGAGCGCGCTGCGGTCACGGCGCAGCAGGGTCGGGGTGACCGGAAGGCGTCATGGCGAAACATCGCCTCGACCGCTGGCTGGCGCGCGGCTCGCCTCCTCCGCAGGAAGCAGGCGCACGGCGGATTTCTGCAACTGCAGCAGGATACTGGCGCCGGGGATGATCCCTCGCCGCTGCGCCACCGAAGCGCCAATGGCGAAGGACAGCGTCGCGTCGCGGCGACCGGCGACGCGCGCGCTCACCGTCGCGTGGCCGCGCCAGGCGAGTCTTTCGCTGACGCATGCAGCGACCGTATTCTCACGATCGCTCTGGTGCTCGCGGACGAGGACGACAGCCGCCTCGGGGACCATCCAGGAGACCGTGTCACCGACCGCAAAACCCGCGTGATACGGCGCCAGCAGCGGCTGGCCCAGCCAGTCGATGACGGTCGTCGCGGTCTCCGGCGATTGCTCGAGCACCTTGCCGGCAAACAGGTTCGGCTGGTCGGTCAGGCGTGCCACCAGTGCGCTTGCCGGTCGCGCCAGCATCTCGTCCGGTGCCGCCGTCTGGAGCGTGCGGCCGTGGTGCAGGACAGTCATCCGGTCGGCCAGCAGACTCGCCTCTTCGAGGTCGTGGGTCACGAGAACGATCGGGATCGGCAACGAGCGCCGCAAGTGGATGAGCTGGCGCAGCAACTTGCGGCGGGTGACCTGATCGACGGCCGAAAACGGCTCGTCCAGCAGCAGCACCTGCGGATCGCGCGCCAAGGCGCGGGCGATCGCCACGCGCTGCTGCTGGCCGCCCGACAATTCGGCCGGGCGGCGTGCCTCGAGACCTTCGAGATTGGCGCGCGCCAGCCACTCGCGTGCCTTTGCCGATCGCTCGCCCGGCGCCAGATGCTGCAGCGCCAGCGTCACGTTGGCGAGTGCCGTCAGATGCGGAAACAGCGCGTAGTGTTGAAAGACGAAGCCGACGCGGCGCCCTTGCGGCGTCACATCGATGCCGCGCGCGGCGTCGAACCAGGTGGCGTCGCCGCAGCGCACGTAGCCACCCGCGGGTCGGTGCAGCCCGGCGAGGCAACGCAGGATGGTCGACTTGCCACTGCCCGACGGCCCCACCAGCGCCAGCAGTTCGCCCCGCTCGCAGGCGATGTCGGCGGCCAGCGGGATCGGAGCCGACTGCTCGAGGCGGGCGAGCAGGCTCATCGGCGGCCCAGCGAACGTCCCAGCCGGCTGACCAGAGCAACGGCGATGAACGAGAGTGCCAGGAGCAGCGCCGACATGGCGGCGGCGGCCGAATCGTTGAATGCCTGCGCCTGGTCGTAGATGGCGATGGCGATGGTCCTCGTCTCGCCCGGCAGACTGCCGCCGACCATCAGCACGACGCCGAACTCGCCGAGCGTGTGGGCGAAGGTAAGCGCCAATGCGGCCGCGATCCCCGGCCAGGCGAGCGGCAGTTCGACGCGCAGAAAGGTCTGCCAGCGCGATAGCCCGGAAACCCACGCCGCTTCGCGCACTTCGCGCGGAATCGCAGCGAAGGCCCGCTGCATCGGTTGCACGGCGAAGGGCAGATTGAAGATCAGAGACGCAGCGAGCAGACCGTCGAAGGTAAACACCAGCGCCCGTCCGGTCAGCGCATGATAGATCTGGCCCAGCGACGAAGCATTGCCGAAACCGAGCAGCAGGTAATAGCCGAGAACCGTCGGCGGCAGGACCAGTGGCAGCAGGATCGCCGCCTCCAGCGCCCCCTGGCCGCGAAATCGCGACCACGCCAGCAGACGTGCCAGACAGATGCCCAGCGGCAGCAGCAACAGCACGGTGGCGGCAGCGAGTTGCAGCGACAGCGAAAGGGCTTGCCAGTCCATCAGCGACCGATCACCTGGCCGGCAGCGAGAAGCCGTAGCGTTCGAAGACGGCGCGCGCCGCCGGTTGTTGCAGGTAGTCGTAGAAGCGCTCGGCGCCTTCGCTGGCGTGGCGCGTCAAGGCCATCCGCTGGCGCAGCGGCGGGTGCCAACTCTCGGGAATCAGCGCCGCCAGGCCGCGCTTGGCCAGTTCCGGCGAGCGGACCAGCGACCAGGCGACGATGCCACCTTGCGCCGAGCCGCTGAGCGCGAAACGGGCCGCCTGCGCCACGTTGTCGCCGAGGACCAGCCGCCCCTGCAGCGGCTGCCACAGGCCGGCGCGCTCGAGCGCAGCGCGCGCGGCACGTCCGTAGGGAGCGTGCTCGGGGTTGGCGATCGCCAGGCGTTGCAGACGGCCGTCGGCAAGCGCGGCGGCCAGGCCTTGCAGTTCGCCATCGACAGGCAACGGCGAGCCGTGCGGTGCCAGCAGCGCGATACGACCGATAGCGTACAGCCGACCCCGGTCGCGCAGAAAACCCTGCGCCGCCAGCCGGAAGATGTCCTCCTCGTCGGCCGCCAGGAACAGGTCGACAGGCGCTCCCTGGGGAATCTGACGCGCGAGGTTGCCGGAAGAACCGAACGAGATGCGAATCCTGTTGCCGGTGTCTCTTTCGTAGGTGGCGGCGATTTCGCCGAGGGCGAAGGTCAGGTCGGCCGCGGCGGCGACCGTCGTCGTGTCGGCGCCGCGCGCACTCGCGACGCAGGCGAGCAGCAAGAGCGACAGCCACCAGCGGCGCATCGCCTCAGGCGACCCGGTTCTGCGGTTCGCCGCGCGCGAAGGCTTCGAGGTTGGCGGTCAGTTGATCGGCGAGAGACTGCATCGCCGGCCGACTCGCCCAGGCAACATGCGGGGTCAGCAGAAAGTTGGGCAGCGCCAGCAGGTCCGGTGCCAACAGGACGTTGCCGGCGCCTGGCGGTTCGACGCTCAGCACGTCGAAGCCGGCACCGGCGATCCAGCCCTCCTGCAGCGCCCTCGCCAGAGCGGTCTCGTCGACGAGACCGCCACGCGCGCTGTTGATCAGCAAGGCCGAACGTTTCATCGCGCGCAGTTCAGGCTCGCCGATCAGATGCGTCGTTTCCGCGTTCAGCGGGCAATGCAGCGAGATCGCGTCGGCCACGCGCAAGGCCTCGGCGAACGGCGTATAGCCGGCACGTACCGCGGACGCGCCCTTGCGCTCGCAGCGCAGGACGCGCATGCCGAAGGCCTCGGCCAGGCGAGCAACGCCCCTACCGAGGCTGCCGCTACCGACCAGCGCCAGCGTTGCGCCGTGCAGATCGCGGATCGGGAAATCGAAGAAGCAGAACTGCTCGGACGCTTGCCACTTGCCGGCGGCCACCGCCTGTCGGTAGGCGAGCACATTGCGCGAAAGCGCCAGCAGCAGCGCGAAGACATGCTCGGGAACCGTATGTTCGGCGTAGCCGCGGATGTTCGAGACGACGATGCGCCGGGCTCGGCAGGCTTCGAGGTCGACGTTGTTGGTACCGGTCGCCGCCACGGCGACCATCTGCAACGCCGGCAGCGCGGCGATCAATTCGCCGCCGAGCGTGAGCTTGTTGACGATCGCGATCGTCGCCCCAGCAAGCCGCTCCGCGACCTGGACCTGCAAGCTCTGCGCGTGTTCGACCCAGTGATGGGGAAAATCCGGCCGGCGGACATCGGCGATAATCGACTCACGCTCGAGGTAGACGATGCGGTGCATGACTCAACCCCTGAAAGGCTTGCCGTGGCCGGCTGCGATAGCACGGACGGCGGCGCCGAGCGCCGGGTCGCCGGTAAACAGCAGGACGCTCACCGCGGTCGCCGCACAGAGACCCTCGATGGCCGCCAGATCGCCGTGCAGGACGTTGACGACGCCGGCCGGGAAGCCGCTGCGTGCGGTCAGTTCGGCGAGCGCGAAGGCAGCCGACGGCGCCTTCGGGCTGGGCTTGAGGACCACCGCTGCGCCGGCCAGCAGCGCCGGGCAGGCAGCTTGCAGCAGACCGAGCAAGGGCGCGGCATCGTCGCTGACGACTGCGACGATGCCACCGGCTGCCCCACCGTCAGCACTTGTCGTGCGCAGCAGGGCCACGGCATCGCTCACCTCGGCCGCCGCGGCCTCGCCAGGCTTGCCGGTTTCCTCGGCGATCAAATGGGCAAAGTGCGACGCGTATCCGGCCAGGGCATCGCCGACCAGCGTCAGCAACTGCGCGCGCTCGACCGTCGTTCGTGCCGCCCAGGATGGCAAGGCGCTGCCTGCCGAGGCGACCGCCGCCTGCGCTTCGGCGGCACCGCACAACGGCGTTCGCCGCCTCACCCGGCCACTACGGGGATCGCGCACATCGAAAAAGGCCGGCGCCATCGTCAAATAGGCGTGGCCGTTGATCCACAGCGGAATGGCCAGCATTTCGTCACTCTCGGTCATGGCACTCCTCGGCAAGGGCTCTCGTTGATCGGCCGCGTGCCAGGCAGGTGACGAACAGCGATACGCGCATGATGGTAAGATATTGCGGCGCACAAGGTGCAGCGGGCGATCGGCGGAGCGCCCAATAGTATTCCGCCAGCGAGCAAAACGGAAGGTTGGACGGAAAGGCCATGGCCGAACAACAGGCAGAAAAGGCGTCGATTCAGGTCATCGAACGGATGATGTCGCTGCTCGACGTGCTGGCCGACCTGCCGGAACCGGCAAGTCTCAAGGTCCTCGCGAAGACCAGCGGACTCCACCCATCGACCGCCCATCGCATTCTGGCAGCGATGACCAGCACCGCACTGGTTGAGCGCCACGAAGCGGGAACCTACTCCCTCGGCATCCGTTTGCTCGAACTGGGCAACATCGTCAAGTCGCGGATCGGCATTCGCCAGCTCGCCCTGCCGTACATGCAGCAGTTGCACGAGGTCGTTGGCGAGGCCGTCAACCTCGGCATTCGTCACGAGGACGAGATCATTTACGTCGAGCGCACGTCCAGCGGCCGCTCGCTGGTGCGCGTGGTCTACTTGGTCGGCGGCCGCGCGCCGCTGCACCTCACGTCGGTTGGCAAGCTTTTTCTGGCGGCCGACGGGGTGGCCGACGTGCGCGCCTACGCGCGGCGGACCGGTCTGCCGGGCGAGACACCGCACTCGCTGACCCGTATCGATGCGCTCGAAAAGGAACTCGACAAGATCCGTCGCCACGAAGTCGCCTACGACAACGAGGAGGCCGAGGTCGGCCTGCGCTGCGTCGCCGCGCCGATTCGCAACGACGAAGGTCAACTGGTCGCCGGACTGTCCATATCAGCGCCCACCGACCGTCATAACCCCGACTGGGTGACGCCGATCAAGGCAACCGCCAACCAGATCTCACAGGCCCTTGGCTATCGCCGACCACTGCGCAAATAGGCCACGCTGGTCGCTTTGGCGCAGGCGACCGTGACCTGTCGACAACGCTGGCGCACGGACTCGCCCGCCCGGGTCAACGAAAAGCGGTGCGCGCGCGTTGACTGGAGTTGCCGGACACCATGCGCAGGGTTTCCTGCCGGTTTGCCGTTCCTATCTACTCTGGAGGAAATCCATGCACAAGCTCATTGCCCTGTTGGTCGGTCTGCTGATGATCGCGGTAAACGCCTTTGCCGCGGTCAATGTCAACACCGCCAACGAGAAGGAGTTGCAGATGCTGACCGGGATTGGCCCGGCGAAGGCCAAGGCGATCATCGACTACCGGACCAAGAACGGCGAGTTCAAGACTGTCGATGATCTGATCAAGGTCCCCGGAATTGGTCCGGCTGTTCTCGGCAAGATGAAGAGCGACGTGACACTGACGGGTCCGACGGCAGCCAAGCCCGCGGCCGGTGATGCGGCCAGACCGGCAGCCACCAGCGCGGCAGCACCAGCTGCTGCGGCCGCCAAGCCCACCGCTGCCGGTGGAAGCACCGTAGCAACACCGGTGCCTGCTCCCGCTGCCAAGACCGAGCCGGCCAAGCCCGCGGCACCGGCCACCCCAACGGCGGCGAGCGCGCCAGCTGCCCCGCCCGCGGCCAAACCCATGGCGCCGGCCACTCCGGCGGCGGCAAGCGCGCCGGCTGCCCCGGCCGCGGCCAAGCCCGTGACACCAGCCACCCCGGCGGCGGCGAACGCGCCGGCTGC
>JAFLDO010000109.1 GCA_017302455.1 Accumulibacter sp. | reverse complement strand
TGGCCTCGGAACGGAGCTTGATCTCCGCTTCCTTGCTCAGCGTCACCATCACCTGGGCAAACGGCGTCGGCTTGCCGTTGCTTGTCGATGGTCCTGCGTACGAGATGTCCGATCCAGAGCCCATACGACGCAGTCTACCCAAACTCGGCTTCTGTGTCCAGCCCTCCGCCATCTGCTCAGTCGCCGACTATCGGCCGCCACCTCCGACTACGGGTTCACCGAATACTTACAACCGCTTGAATGGTCCACGTATAAGCTGTTGATTCGTAACGGTGCAATTTCATGAACTCGTGGACTTCGGCGTCCAGCGGTGAGCGAGGCCGGAGAGAAGAATGGCCAGGAGAGAGTGAAAACGGCCGAATTTCCGCGCCCGTGGGAAACGACGAAGTCCACAGGAACCCGCACGAACCCGCGCCAGCACGCGGGAGTAGGCAAAAAAAGACCAACCCGATGAGGGGTTGGTCTTCTTGTTTGGTGGGCCCGCAGGGACTTGAACCCTGGACCAAAGGATTATGCTTACCACTACGGCTTTCGTCGCCTCGGGTGAGTTTGTGGTCTGGACTATACCTTCCCGTTACAGGCTGGCCGTCTAGTCTCTACACCTTTCCCCTTCCTGCAGGGGACTTGGCTCGGTATTGGCTTGTCCTGATGGAGTTAGCGTTCACCGAATTTGACCAGTTCTACCCGCCACCAGACCGAATCTGATCACGGGCAACCCTTGAGGCCAACCCGACATCCGACGATGTGCGGGATGACCTCGCTAAGTCCTCTGCTCTGACCAACTGAGCTACAGGCCCGGGAATGTATTCTACAGGCTTACCGCCCGATCGGCAGCATTCAAGGCCGCAGGTGCAAAGCAGCATTCGGGGCTCCGCCCTCGCCTTCCCGACCTTGGGAGTCGCCGCCGCAGAGCACCGACTCGTCGGACGCGTCAGACACCAGCGCCGGCTGCGGGCATCACGTTGGCCTCGGCGAGACAGTGTTCGATGCGGACCATCGTCTGAGCGATATCTTCGTCGAGGCCGATCGAAAAACGGATCAGTCCGTCGCTCAGGCCCGCGGCCGCGCGCTCGTCGAGCGGGATCTCGGACGACGTGCTGTGGCCGGGCGTCGTGAACAGCGTCTTGAAGTAGCCGAGGCTCACCGCCAGGTAGCCGACCTTGTCGCGCTGCAGCAGCGTCATCAGGCGATTGGCGGCAGCATGGTTGCCGGCGTCGAGCGTCAGCATTCCGCCCCAGCCATAGCCGTGGTTCATCAGCCGCGCCAGGAGTGCGTGGTGGGGATGACTGGCCAGCCCCGGGTAGTGCACCGGGTAGCCCAACGTTTCGAGCCGGCTCGCCAGATAGAGCGCATTGGCACCGTGCTGGCGCAGACGCACGTGCAGGCTATGCAGGTTCTTCAGGATGCTCGCGGCGCGCGTGCTGTCGAGTACCGGACCGAGGAGCATGCTCGGGCCGGCATTGATGTCGTTCAGTCGGGCGATGAATTCGCGCGACGAAACGACGCAACCGGCGACGCAGTCGCTGGTGCCGTTGACGAACTTGGTCAGGCTATGCACGACGACGTCCGCACCGTGACGGAGTGGCGACAGAATCATCGGCGTGAAGGTGTTGTCGACCACCAGTCGCGCGCCGCCGGCATGCGCGATGGCTGCAAGAGCTGGCAGGTCGCTGACTTCCAGCAGCGGATTGCTCAGCGATTCACAGTACACGACGCGCGTACGCGGGGTCATCGCCGCGCGCACGGCATCGTGGTCGCAGAGGTCAACGAAGCGGGTGTTCACGCCGAAGCGCGGCAGCAGATTCTTGAGCAAGGCATAGGTGCCTCCGTAGATGCTGCGACCGCAGACGATCTCGTCGCCGGCGCCGCACAGCGTCATCAGCGTGGTGCTGATCGCGCCCATCCCCGACGCCATGACCTGCGCGGATTCACCGTCTTCCATCCGCTCCAGCGCGCTGGCCAGATACTTGTTGGTCGGGTTGAAATGGCGTGAGTAGAGGAAGCAGCCCTCGATCTCGTGTTCGAACAGCTCCGCCATTCGCTCCGGACTCAGGAAGGTGTAGGTCGACGAGTCGGTGATCGATGGGTTGACGTCGCCGAACTCGCCGAACACCAGATAATCCTGAACGCGTGATGCGGGATTGAAAGCCATGCGGTTGTCCTCCGACGGGTGCTGGGAACATCGAACGTAGCACGTACGAACCCGCGATGGCAAAGCCATCCCGGCGGCGCTCGCGGCCGGCTGCAGCGTGCGCGCGTCGGCTCACCTGCCCGCCTGGGGTCTGCTCGTAACCCCGAAAGGGAAAGCGCACGGCAGAAAATGCTTGACCCCGCTGCCGGTTTTATTTATGTATGTGTGCTGGCCCCGTGGCGGGCCGACGCCGCCTCGCCCAGGGGCGGCAGGCACCGGCAGCCGTCCCCGCCAGAACCAGGAAATCACAACAATGAAAAGAGATCTGCGTTTCCATATCGCCGTCCTCCCCGGGGATGGAATCGGCCCCGAGATCGTCGCGTCCAGCCTGCACGTTCTCGAGGTCCTCAACGAGCGCATGGGCGGTATCGGCTTCGATTTCTGGCATCTCGAAGGGGGCGCGGCGCATTACCAGAAGACCGGTACGGCTTTCTCCGATGAGAACATGGCTGCGTGCAAGAAGGCCGATGCCGTGCTGCTCGGTGCGATTGGCCTGCCGCATGTCCGCTACTCCGATGGCACGGAGGTCACCACCCAGCTGGATCTGCGCGTCGAGATGGACCTGTACGCCGGGCTGCGTCCGATCCGCAGCTACCCGAGCCTGCCGCGGGTGCTGGTCGACAAGCGCGCCTCCCAGATCGACCTCGTCCTCGTTCGTGAACAGACCGAAGGGATCCTCTACTCGCGTTGTCGCGGCACGATCGAGGACGACCGCGTCGCCTGGGAGACGATGATGATTTCGCGCAACGGCACCAGCCGGGTTTCCGAGTTTGCCTTCCGCGTCGCCGAGCGGCGCGCCAAGAGCCGGCGACGACCGGGCAAGGTACTGTGTGTCGACAGATCCAACGCGCTAACCTCGATGGCCTTCTTCCGGCGGATTTTCGGCGAGGTGGCTGAACGTCATCCGTCCGTCTCGGCGGACTATGCCTACGTTGACACGACCGCAATGAAGCTGGTCAAGTCGCCCTGGGAGTTCGACGTGCTGGTCACCGAGAATGCCTTCGGCGGCATCCTCTCCGACCTTGCCGCGGGTGTCGTCGGCAGCCTGGGTCTCGCGCCATCGGCGGACATCGGCGAAAAACACGCTGTCTTCCAGCCTGCGCACGGCAGCGCACCACATATTGCCGGTCAGGGTCTGGCCAACCCGGTGGCGCAGATTCTCTCGGTGGCATTGATGCTCGACTGGCTGGCCGACCAGCACGGCGAACCGCGCCTCGCGCATGGCGCGCGCATCCTCGAGCACGCCGTCGAAAAGGCGCTGACCGTCGTTTGCCCGGTCGAATTCGGTGGCAAGGATGGCACGGCGGCGATCACCAAGGCGATCATCGCCCAGATCCGGAAATCCTGATCGCGAGCCAGACAACGCACGGCCGATGGCCACGCGGCGGCGGCCGTCGTTCGTCATCGGCAGTGTGTTGCGCAGCACGGACCGTTAGAATGGCGCCTGCCGAAAAGAACCAGGACCGATGACATGAATGCCAAGCCAACACCCAGTACCGCCGATGCACTGTTGCTTCCTGCCGTCGAATGCCGCACCGGGGACTCGCCGCAGTGCGCGATCATCTGGCTGCACGGGCTGGGTGCCGACGGACATGACTTCGAGCCGATTGTCGACGAGTTCGATTTCGACCAGTTGCCGGCAATCCGCTTCGTCTTTCCGCATGCACCCATGCGGGCGGTGACGATCAACGGCGGCTACGTGATGCGCGCCTGGTACGACATCGTGTCGCCGGATTTCGCGCCGGGGCGTGAGGAGGCCGAGGGTGTACGCCAGTCGGCCGAGCAGATCGAAGCGCTGATCGCCCGCGAGAACGCCCGCGGCATCCCCGACGGACGCATCGTTTTGGCCGGGTTTTCGCAAGGCGGAGTGATCGCCCTGCATACGGGTTTGCGCCACCCTCAGCGACTGGCAGGCGTCCTCGCGCTATCGTGCTATCTGCCGCTGGTCGATACGCTGCCTGCGGAAGCGCATCCCGCCAATCGCGACGTGCCGATCTTCATGGCGCACGGACGTAACGACCCGGTCATACCTTACGATTTCGGCAAGCGCTCGGCCAAGCTGCTCAAGGTGCAGGGCTACGCCCTGCAGTGGCACGGCTACGCCGCTGAACATACCGTATGCATGGAGGAGTTGCGGGACATCGAGGGCTGGTTGCAGCAGATCCTCGCCGCCGCCTGCTGAGCCGGCGGCCATCCTCCTGATCCAGGTCCTCGACGGCTGCCCCCGAAGTGACTACACTTCCATCAAATCCTTATTTGCGATGGGGGAACTGTCATGCGCCGGGTCGTCTTCAATCAGAAGGGAGGGGTGGGCAAGTCGACCATCGCCTGCAACCTTGCCGCCATTGCGGCGGCACGCGGACGAAGGACCTTGCTGATTGATCTCGATTCGCAAGCCAATGCTTCCCGCTATGTGCTCGGCAAGGCGCTGGACGAACAGAAGAAGACGCTTGCCCACTACTTCGACGATATCCTCGGCTATCGCCTGTTTCCCGAGGCGCTCGATGCCTACGTGATTCACACGCCTTTCGCGAATCTTGACGTGCTGCCGTCGGACTCCCGCCTCGAGGAACTGCAGGTCAAGCTCGAATCCCGCTACAAGATGTACAAACTGCGCGAATCGCTGGACAAGCTTGCCGGCTACGACGAGATCTTCATCGATACACCACCGGCGCTCAATTTCTTCACCCGCTCGGCACTGATCGCCGCCGACACCTGCCTGATCCCGTTCGATTGCGACGATTTCTCGCGCCGTGCGCTGTACACGCTGATGGACAACGTGCGCGAGATTCAGGCAGACCACAACCGTGCCCTGCGTGTCGAAGGCATCGTCGTCAACCACTATCAGGCGCGGGCCAACCTGCCGCTGCGTCTGGTCGATGAACTGCGCGGCGAGGGACTGCCGATCCTCGACGCTTTTCTGTCGGCGTCGATCAAGATTCGCGAGTCGCACCATCAGGCGCTGCCGATGATCCACCTCGATCCGCGGCACAAGCTGACCGGCGAGTTCGCTGCCCTCTACGACCTGTTGTCGCAGTGAGCAGCGGCGGCGTCGGCAGTGGCGTTCGCCGGCAGTCGATGCTGTCGATGCCGCCGATGCGCGCGATCAGCGCAGCCAGCCCGACGAGGTGTATGATTTCCCCTTGTCATTGATCCTGGGGAGATGGGGATGCCTGCTGTGCGGCGGTGCCTGCGCCTGTTGGCGACGATTCTCTTGTGGCTCGGCTGTGGTGCGCTGGCAGCCGCGCCGGCGGCTACGCCGGGCAAGGGCCAGGTGGCGCTGGTCGTCGGCATCGGCGCCTATCAGAATGCGCCGCCGCTACCCAACCCGCCGAAGGACGCGCGCGCGCTCGCCGACTCGCTGAAGAAACTCGGCTTCCAGGTGGAACTGGCCATCGATCCGGACAAGACGCGTCTGGAACAGGCAGTCAAGCGCTTTGGCGACCAGTTGCAGGGGGCCAAGGTAGGCTTGTTCTTCTACGCCGGTCATGGCCTCCAGGTCAGCGGACGCAATTACCTGGTGCCGGCGGATGCCAAGATCGACAACGAGCGCTCGCTGCCTTTCGCCGCCGTCGATGCCGACCTGGTCTTGACGCAGATGGAAACGTCAACCCCGATCAGTCTCGTTTTCCTCGACGCCTGCCGCGACAACCCCTTTTCGCGTTCCCTGGCACGCAGTATGGGAACACGTTCCGCTGCCGTCGGTCGTGGCCTGGCCCAGATCGCCGCCGGGGAGGGCTCGCTGATCGTCTTCGCCACCCAACCGGGCAATGTCGCCGAGGACGGCAAGGCCGACCACAGCCCATTCACCGAAGCGCTGCTGAAGAACCTGGCGGCGCCGGGACTGGAAGTGCGGCAGATGCTCACTCGGGTGCGCCAGCAGGTGAAGGAGCAGACCAACGGCAAGCAGATACCCTGGGACCATTCGTCGCTGACTCAGGATTACTATTTCCTCGGACCCACCACGGTGGTCGTCCAGCCGCAGGCGGCGCCGGCCGCCCAGCCGAAAGCGGCGGGCGTCGATCCGATGGCGGTGCAGCTTTCGCTCTGGGAATCTGTACGGACCAGCCAGGATCCAGCGGATTTCGAGGACTACCTCAAACAGTACCCGGACGGCAAGTTCGCGGCCATTG
>JAFLDO010000108.1 GCA_017302455.1 Accumulibacter sp. | reverse complement strand
CCGTCGCAAGCCGTCATCTGGTTGGGCTCCTGGGTGCTCCAGGTGATCAGGAACATGACCCGGCAATAGCACTTCACTTCCGCTGGCGATGCGAACCAGACCGAGTTGGGACAGACTTCGCAGACGGTTCTGAGCTTCGGGCGGCGGTTGGCGTCCAACCCGGCCAACGTCGGGCTTGCGGGTAGCTCGGGTGGCTGCGGCGCTGCCGACGCGGCGGCCGGCGCCGGTGGGGTGAGCTGCGCTTGCTCCAGGATGGCGAGTGCGGCCTCGATCTCCTCGTCCTCGGTCAATGCGTGCGCTGGCGTCATGGCGGTTCTCCTTCGCGGTGGTGGCGTTCAAAAGGGTCTGACGGCGTTGCTCCAGGGCAGCGTCGTCAAAGATGATGGACAGGTTTGCGGTCGCCGCGGCGCGGGCGATGCTCTCCTTGAATTCGGCGCTGCCCTTGACCGTGATGCGGTCGCCGTAGCGCGCCATGGCCATGCGCAAGGCGGCTGCCAGACCGTCTTGCGTGGCGCCTCGGGAAACCTGCAGCTTGTCGCCATCGTCCCGGATGGCGGATGCGCCGACGCGGTAGATGACGGTGCCCTTCTTGGTCACGCCGTCCTGCTGCGCTTCGACGCCCTGCCCGCTCGGTTGGCCGCCGTTGCCGGTGACGGTGTTCCCCTGCAGGCCACCCAACGCGGCCTCGCGGGCACGCAGGGCCGCGAGCGCCTCGCTGTCGCCTTCGCTGGCCTGGCGGCGCAGCCAGTCGGCCCACGCCTGGCGCCGGTACTTCTCGTGGATAGCTTGCCGCTCTTTGCGGTACTGCTGGTTGATCTGGTCGATCTCGTCCTTGAGCGTTCGGCTGGTGAGGGCGTAGAGCGCCTTCCTGCTCAAGCCCGGGCCACCCATCAGTTTGATCGCCGCCCGCTTCAGGCGCCCGCTGCGCTTGGCGGCTTCGATCAGGCGGCTCTTGCGGTCACGGGCCTGTGTCCACTCGACCGTGCGCGCAGCACCGTGGCCTTGCTGCTCGGCGCGGTAGCTGGCGTAAAGCTCGGCCGTGTCGGCGCGCGTCCGGAAAGGGCGCGGCTCGTATTGTCGGGATGGCTGGTCGGCCTGGTTCGCCAGCCGCTCGGGTGAAGGCTCGAAGGTGCCGAGGCGGACTTCCAGCTTGACTCTGGACAGTTCGCGGGCGACGGAACTCGCCTTGACCATGGTGCCGGCCGCGTCGGCGATGACCAGACCATTGCCCCGCTCGCGGATTTCCAGACCGTTGTCACGCAGGACCTGGTGCAACTCGGCCCAGCTTTGCGCGCCCTGGATCTGTTCCAGGCATTCGCGTCGGATCCAGCCGAGCAGGCTCTCGATGCCCGCGTGCCGCTCCATGTCGTCGGTCCGGTTCTCGGCCCCGCGCTTCTGTGCCTGGTGGTTGTCGCGCTGCAGCCCGTATTCGCTTTCCAGCTTCTCGCAGAGATCGCCCAGCGTCTTGTGGTCCCGGTACGGGTCGTGGATCGTGTAGCGGGTCGGGTGAATCTTGTTGATGGCGATGTGCAGGTGCAGGTTATCGGTGTCCTGGTGCACGGTACTGACGCGCTGATGCTCGCCGTAGCCCAGTCCTTCGCAGATTCGCCGCTCGATCGCCTGCAGGGCCACCGTGTCGGGCTGCTCGCCGGCACGAAAGCTGACGATCAGGTGATAGGTCTTGTCGGACTCGGCGCGCCTGTTCTGCGCCTGGGTATTGAGCACTTCGAGGATCGCTGCATCGGGCCGCTCGGCGTGGCAGTTGGTGACCGAGACGCCCGTCACCCGCTCGCGCTTCTGCTGCTCATCGATGAGGTACTTCACCAAGCCGGCGAAGTCGCTCTTCCTGACCGACTTCATGGGGACGTGCTTGGCGATCATCGCGGACTCCCGGGAATTTCAGCGGCTAAAGTTCTCATCGCTCGGATCTGGGTCTGACCACGTCCTGCATGACGCCGATCATCTGGTCCTGCGTTGCCTCGATCCGGGAAAGCACCGCGCGAATGGTGGACTCGCCGAACTGCGCCGTGCGCGCGTCGTTGGTCAGCCAGAGTTTCAGGAGGCCGCCCAGGCGGCCCAGGTCACCATTGATCCGCGCCAGTTCCTCGACCTGCTTGTGGTCCACGATGCCGCGCACCTGGTAGCCGACGCCGACGTTCAGCAGGTAGGTCGACAGACTCAGGCCGACGGCCCTGGCGTTCGCCGCGACCTGCTGCCGTTCTTCGGGAAGGCAATACACCTTGATCGGTGGGCTGGCCTTGCGGGTGGTCTTGTCGGTGTTCTCCATTGCTTCTCCTTGCTTACGACGGCGGCAGCCGTCCGGCCTCGCAGAGCAGGACGCCCGTTGAGCACGCAGTGCGAATAAGGCGCTGTGAAGAAGGACAAGCCGCTTGCGGGTGGGCCTACTTCACCTATCCTGCCCCGATATATGCCTTTCATACGCCAAGGGTAGCATGTCTCTGCCCTTGCTTGTAACATTTTATTCGTTATATCCTTTGTGGTGTCAAGGCAGGAACGGGCTGGCAACGATCAAACAACGGTGGAGAACAGGTAAGCCTGCTGCAGTGAGGACGAAACAATGACGGAACAACGGCAACAGCAACGCCAGGTGATCGATGGCCAAAAGCTTGTCGGCGCGCATCGCTGAACGGATCGCGCAGAAGAAGCAGGCCGGCAATGGGCGCAACCGGGCGGCCTTCCTGGCTCTGCGTGTCGAGGTGAAGCAGGCCATCGACGATGGCTGGCCGGTCAAGACGATCTGGGAAACGCTGCACGACGAAGAGAAGGTCGCCTTCAGCTACCAGGCGTTTCGCGGCTACGTGAATCGCCTGATCCTGTTGCCGCCAGTAAGCGGAGAAGCAGCGCCGACGCCGGTGGGGGTCGATCAGCCCACGCAGGTGGCCCCGAGGTTGGCCCCGCAGTCGGCCCCGCCGTCAGCCAAACAGCCGTCCGAATGGAAACCAGAGAAGCCAGCCGCGACCGGCTTCACATTCAACCGAACACCGAAGAAGGAGGATCTACTCTGATGGCGAAGATTCACATGGTTCTGCAAGGCAAGGGCGGCGTCGGCAAGTCGTTCATCGCGACGGTGATTGCGCAGTACAAGATCAGCAAGGGACAACAGCCCCTGTGCATCGACACCGACCCGGTGAACGCTACCTTCCACGGCTTCAAGGCGCTCAACGTTCGGCTCCTGGAAATCATGCAGGGCGACGAGATCCAGACCCGCAACTTCGACACCCTGGTCGAACTCATCGCCCCGTCGAAGGACGACGTGATCATCGACAACGGCGCCAGTTCCTTCGTACCGCTGACGCACTACCTGATCAGCAACCAGGTGCCAGCGCTGCTACTGGAGATGGGGCACGAGATGGTCGTGCATACCGTGATCACCGGCAGCCAGGCCCTCCTCGACACGGTCAGCGGCTTCGCCCAGCTTGCCAGCCAGTTTCCGGCCGAAGCCCTGTTCGTCGTCTGGCTCAATCCGTTCTGGGGGTCGATCGAGCACGAGGGCAAGGGCTTCGAGCAGATGAAGGCCTACACAGCCAACAAAGCGCGGGTGTCGGCGATCGTCAACATCCCGGCTCTCAAGGAAGACACCTACGGCCGCGATCTGAGCGACATGCTGCAGGAGCGCCTGACCTTCGACGAGGCCCTGGCGATGGACTCCCTGACAATCATGACGCGGCAGCGCCTCAAGATCGTGAAAGGGCAACTGTTCAGCCAACTGGACAGCGCGGCGGTGCTGTGATGACCGACCCGGTCGAAGAACTGATCAGGGAAATCGCCGCCAAGCACGGCATCGCCGTCAGCCGCGACGACCCGATCCTGATCCTGCAAACGATCAACACCCGCTTGCTACAGGACAGCGCCAAGACCCAGCAAGTCATGCTGGATCAGTACAAGGAAGAACTGGAAGCCCTCGCGCTGCGCTGGGGTAATGATGCCAGGGACAAGGCGGAGAGAATCCTGAATGCGTCGCTGGCGGCGAGCAAGGGGGCGATGGCGAAGGTCATGCGGGAGGGAGCGAGGGAAGCGACGGCTTCGGTGCGCGGCGAAGTTGACGCGGCGCTGGGACGGGTCGCTGGCGCGATGGGTGATGCTCGACGGATCGGTATCTTGAATGTGGTGGCATCGTGCATTACGTGCCTTGCGGCGGCGGTTGCGCTGTGGGCGACGGTGCATTGAAGAGGGGCCGGCCCGCCGCAACCCGGCAAGGGTGTGGCGAATCCTTACGATAGAGATAATCGTCTATACTGGTGCATGAACTTCACTTGGAACGATGGTAAGCGGCAGGCCAACCTGAAGAAGCATAGGCTTGATTTCGCTGACGCGTCGCGGGTGTTCGCAGGCCATACCCTGACGCGACGGGATACGCGCTTCTCCTACGGTGAGGCGCGATTTTCCACGGTGGGGTTGTTGGGAGTCGGAGTGGTGGTGATTGCTCACACCGAGACCGAAGATACGATCCAGGTCATTTTGATGCGAAAGGCGGAGCGCCATGAACGGGAATACTACTTTGCAAGCCTCTGACGATCTCGATGAAGCGCCCGTCTGGTCGCCCGAAGATTTCGCGCAGGCGGTGCACCGCGTGGGCTTGCAGTCCACGCCGATGAAGAAGCAGAAGATCAACATCACGCTCGATCCGGATGTGGTGGCGTGGTTCAAGCAGCAGGCCGGCGGGCGTGGCTACCAGACCCTGATCAACGCGACCTTGCGCGAAGCGATGCAGCAAAAGACAATCGAAGAGACGCTGCGGCGAGTGATCCGGGAGGAATTGCACTCGGCCTGAAAGCTGGGGTTCGTCGGTTGGAATTATCAAATCACGCCTGTGATCCATGATCCCATAGGGTTTAGTGTCGTTGCTTGCTCGCAGTGCTCTGATGCGTTAGCATCAATGCATCATGCGGAAGGAGGATGCTCATGCGTACCACACTCGATATCGAAGACGATGTTCTGCTGGCTGCCAAGGAGCTTGCCCGGCGTGGCGGGACGACGGCCGGCCGGGTGATCTCGCACCTCTTGCGACAAGCCCTGACCCAATCGACGCCATCGACGACCAGCAGCACCAGCGTGCCGGTGACCGTCCACGGTTTCCGCCCGTTCCCGTCACGGGGGAAAGTGGTGACCAACGAGCAGGTCGACCAGCTTAGAGACGAGGAAGGTGTTTGATGCGCGCCTTGCTCGATGTGAATGTGCTGATCGCCCTGCTGGACAGCGATCACCTGCATCACATCAGAGCCATGGCCTGGCTGCAGGAGAATATTCAATCGGGTTGGGCGTCCTGCCCGCTGACAGAGAACGGTTGTATCCGGATCATGTCACAACCCGGCTACCCCAACCCACTGCCTGCCGGGGCCATAGCCGAACGCCTCGCCGCGGCGACGGCGACCAGCCATCACGTTTTCTGGCCAGACGCTGTGAGCATCCTCGATAGCGGGCGAATTGCCTGGAATGCCGTACTCGGCTCCCGTCAGGTGACCGACATCTATCTGCTGGCACTGGCGGTGCAGCAAGGCGGCCGCCTGGTGACGCTGGATCGCGCGGTTCCGCTGCAGGCCGTGCCTGAGGCAAGAAGCCGTCATCTCGTTGTGATCTGAATTCGCCGACAGGGCCGTCGGTACAGTGGGTGCTTGCCCGCCACCCGCATCCCGTTTTCATCGGCGCGGGCGATCGGCACCGCTTCCCGTGCGTCACCGATCGCCACCTTTGTCAACCACCAGGCTTGGTGTGGCGAGATGAAGGAAGGAGACTTCCTCACCGCCGCCGTAGGTGCGTCGCCGTCACAACCAGTTGCCCATCTACGCGTAGGGCGCCAAGAAGTACTGATGGCGCAGGTCCATGCGCGCGTTGTCGGCTTTGAGCCGGCCACCGGGGATCGCCAGCTGTGCCTGGCACAGGGCTTCGGCCTTGCTCATCGCCTGCTGTTCGCCGCGCAGGCGTAAAACTCGACCATCAGCGGCGCAGCGCCGCCATCGGCGAGTTGGGCGAGACTACGTGCCCTATGTCAACCACGAGTGTCAGCGCAGCGAGACGCTGTGAGAAGCGCTTCAAGTCAAGCCTCGTTCAAAGCGGAACCTGGTTGCTCGTCTGTCATCGCTACATCCAGCTGAACCCTGTCCGTGCCGCGATGGTCACCAACTGCCGTTACAGGGCGTCTAATCTTGCGCAATTCATTATCTGGCATCCGACGTTTAGCCGCTAAATTCTGGTCATCGGGACACACCACGGCTCAACGCATGCGAGGCGGCCGAAGCTACGGCCTTACCCTGGTCATAAGTGATGCTGGAATGGCTGCCGGTTGCCGGTGCTTTAAGGAAATCCACCCGGTCATGTTTGACGACACTCTTGCCCACCTGCTGAAAAACACTGTCTCGGTCGGCGTGCAGGATCACGCCATCATGGGTCTTGGTCTTGTCGGCCTGGCTGGCTAGGTACAGGTTGTAGATGCCTGGCTTCACGAGACCGGCTTTCTCCACCTTGTCGTTCTGCCAGCGGCCTTCCTGCTCGTGTTGAAGGATCTTCTGGCCGTTCATCACAAGGAGGCGTTCTTTCATGCGATGCTCCATTCTAGGAGTACCTTCATATCCAG
>JAFLDO010000107.1 GCA_017302455.1 Accumulibacter sp. | reverse complement strand
CAGGACCGTGAAACGAAGGCGCGCCGATGATAGTGCATACTTCATGTGTGAAAGTAGGTCACCGCCAGGCTCCCCTTCTACAAAGCCCTCACCGCAACCGCGGCGAGGGCTTTGTGCTTTGTACCGCAAGGAGGCAGAACAGGTGATGAAATCGGATAGCGAGATTGCCACGCTCGGCGGTGGATGCTTCTGGTGCCTCGAGGCGGTCTTCGAGCAGGTGGTTGGCGTTGAGTCCGTGGTGTCGGGTTATAGCGGTGGCCATCTGGACAGCCCGAGCTATGCGGCGGTCTGCAACGGAGGGAGCGGTCACGCGGAGGTCGTCCGGATCGTGTTTCATCCCCTGCAGTGCAGCTTCCAGCAGATTCTTGAAGTGTTCTTTGCGATTCACGATCCGACCACGCCTAACCGGCAGGGGAATGACGTCGGAACGCAGTATCGGTCGGTTATCTTTTGCCACACGGACGAACAGGAGCGGGAGGCAAGGGCGGTGATTGCCGAACTAGACAGCGAGCGGCTCTGGTCTGCGCCGATCGTCACCGAAGTACTGCCGGCAGCGCGCTTTTTTGCCGCCGAACCATATCATCAGCAGTATTTTCGCCGCAATCCTGACCAAGGCTACTGCCAGGTTGTCGTCAGCCCCAAGCTCGCGAAGTTTCGCAAACGCTTTTCCGCTCGTCTCAAGGCGAATCAATAAAGTCGCGCAGGTCGCTGACGAAACGGTCGCGTTCCCACTGGTGTGGCGAGTGATCCGTGCCTTCGTAGATGTGGAGCACCGCACCGGCGATCCGGCTCTTGACGTAGTGCGCGGTGTCAGCGCGATAGTAATTGCTGGCACCCCCGTAAACGAGAAGAGCGGGAATGTCGATCCTGCCGAGAGTGGCGCGGTAGTCAGCTTCGGTAAGGCTTTCCCAGCAGGCGATCAGCGGCGCTGGATCCTGTTCCTGCAGCCATTGTCTGGCCTTCTCCAGGCCACGCGAATTTTCTGCATACTTGCGTCTGGCTTGCTCGTTGAGACCCATGCCGCCAAGTTGGAGGACCGATTCGGCGAAGTCGTGTTCAAGTTGGCGGAGAAAAGCTGCCGAACGTTCGTGGTCGAAGTCGCCATAGATGCCGTTCAACCAGTCATCGTCAGTGAGCAGTTTTGGCGACTGATCAATGAAGCACACCTTGCGTAGGTCTCTACACCCGTTGTCGGTGATGTATTGCCACAGCGTCAGGGCACCCATCGAGTGGCCAACCGCCACTACGTCCTGCAGCGCGTAGTGTTCGATCAGGTTACGGAGGTCTCGCGCCATACGCTGTACCGTCGGCAGGGTCGCGCGTGACAGGCGATGCCCGCCGTGGCCGCGTGCATCCCAACGATAGACGCGGTGGTGCGCCATCAGTTGGCCAAGAAATGGCGTCCACTCGCGATGGCTGGCGGTCCAGCCGTGAAGCATGAGGACCGGCGACCCATCACCGGCGACTTGAACGTGGATCTTTTCTCCATCGTCGGCAAAGAAGTGCGTCATGTATTGGGCCAGCAGGGAGGGAAATGGTACGGATGGGCAGATGCGGACAACCACAACTATAATCGCTGTCCAGCGAAAAGGGAACGCTGCACATGAACGCCTTCGAATGTCTCGGGCATGATATCTACGCGGTCGACGCTGGTTACGTTCGGCCTCTACTCGCCGCAATTCACTTGGTTGTCGAGAATGGCCGCGTCGCCATCGTCGACACCGGTAGCAAGGGTGCGCTCGAGCGCACACTCGATGCACTGAAGATTCTCCGCTTGACGGCGGCCAGCGTGGATTATGTCATGTTGACGCATGTCCACCTCGATCATGCGGGTGGGGCCGGGCAGATGATGCAGGCATTTCCGCAGGCACGACTCGTGGTGCATCCACGTGGTGCGCCGCACATGATCGATCCGTCAAGGCTGCTGGCAGGTGTGACTGCTGTGTATGGGGCGGCGGAAGTTGTTCGACTTTATGGGAAGATTCTGCCGATCGAGGAACAGCGAATCATTCTCGCGACGCATGGCTCTCGGGTCGATCTTGCTGGCAGGGAGCTTCTTTGTCTGGATACTCCGGGGCACGCCCGGCACCATGTTTGCGTCCGTGATGGGCGGAGCGGCAACATCTTCACGGGCGACATCTTCGGTCTTTCCTATCGTGAACTCGACACCGATGGTCGTCAGTTCATTTTCCCGACGACCACTCCGGTGCAGTTCGACCCCGCGGCGATGCATGCCTCGCTCGATCTGTTGATGGGTCTTCGGCCGTCAGCGCTCTACCTGACCCATTACAGCGAAGTTCGGGAGGTAGCGGCGAAGGCCGCGCGACTGCATGGCTTGATCGAGAAGCATGTCAGCATTGCGAGATCCGAGAGGAATGCGGGCGACGAGAGGTACCCGCGCATCCGCGCCGGGCTGGTGGATCTCCTCCTTGACGAAGTGCGACGCTTCGGCTGCAGATTGTCGCCGACTCGGGTGTTGGAGCTGTTTGCGACGGATCTGGACTTGAACGCGCAAGGTCTCGTGGTTTGGCTCGATACGCAGAGTTGATTCAGCCCTTGGCGATGCGCCGAAAGAAGGCCCGCCGAGAAGCTCCCGTCTTGGCGACCGCAGACTTCGGCGCCTCGGTATCCGGGGGGCTGGGGTTGCTGAAAAGCGCAGCAAGTGCGGCAAGTGCGGCGGCGCGGGCGGCTGTCTGCGAGGCAAACTGCCCGGGAGGGGCGAAGAGCGGGCAGTACTGGTAGGCCGGGATCTCGGCGCTGCCGTCGTGGTCGGCGATGAACTCGAGAGGACCAATCGGGAACTCGATGTGGCAGCGCGCTCCGGCAGGACGGTCGGACCACAGGTTGCCGCCTCCAGGAAGGACAAAGAGATTGATGAACCAGGGCGTCACCAGCGCGCCCACCCAGTCGCCTTGCGCAGATGGACGCGACCGGCCGGCCGGGTCGCCACTCGGTTGCGGTGAGTTGTCCTCAGCCAGGGGAGATGCGGTCAAGGACTGCCAGCGACGAAAGCCAACCGCTTCCACTGAAAGGGCAGGGTTGATGAACGGCAGATCGCGCATGCTCGTTGCCCAGATGCGTTGGTACATCGTTTCGAGAAGCGGCGTCGGGTCCACAGCGATGGGTTGTGCCGGCGACGGCTGTGGCGCCTGAAAAGCGGCCTTGCGGACGTTGCGGCCCATTATGGGCGGCGCGCCGCTAGTCGGCTCGGAGGTCGGCAAAATGCTGCTCTGGGTCGTATTCACCGGCGAGTGAGGCCGAGAGCGCGGCGAGCGCGTCTTCGATCAGAACCAGCGCGTCATCATCGACGACCTCCCTGGCCATTCCGAGTGAGGCCAAGACCCACGTCCCAAGCGGTTGGGGCCCGATCAGCATCATGTTTATGCGCTCACGCCGCACGGCACTCCCTTGTCGCCGCTCGACGAGTGCGAACTCGCCTCCTTCACCACCGGCATCTTCCAGCGCGACGAGTTGCATCGGCAGCGACAGGCACATCAGGCGGCCTCGGCGGTCACGGGCAGTATGTGCATGCCAAGCGTTGCCAGTTCGTCGGCCACCATGCGCAGCAACTCCGGGATGCCCGCCTCGACGGTCTCGCTGAGTTCCATGCCCAGCGCCAGGGACTCGGGTTGCATGCCCAGAATCGCGGTGTACTTCGGCGCCCTGCCCAGGAGTTCGAGGGTGGCCAGTACGTCGGCGAGGCCGATCTGGTGAGGGGACAGCTTGCTGCGAAAGAACACCGGGACCGCATCGCCTGCCAGGCGGATCGGCGTGCCTGGTGGCTTGCCGGCGCGAATCGCGTCCACCATGATCAGCGCATCGAGCCCTTCAAGGTCCTCGAGCATTTCCATGCCGCTGGTGCCAGCGTCGATGATCCGGATTGCTGGGGGCAAGCAATAGCTGAGCGGCAAGCGCTCGATCGCTCGGACGCCGAGTCCTTCATCGGTCAAAAGAATGTTGCCGGCACCCAGCACAACGATTCGCATGTCGGCTTCCAATTCAGGGGGTGCCCATGTCGGGGGTGAAGCCCGGCGAAGAAAGCAAAATCGAGGGCGACATCAAGCCACCTTCACGCTGACCATGGCCCGTGTCTCCTGGTCGACGACATGGACTGCGCAGGCGAGGCACGGGTCGAAAGAGTGCACTGTCCGCAGCACTTCCAGCGGCTGATCGGGAATGGCGACCGGCGTTCCGGCGAGGCAGGCCTCATAGGCACCGGGCTCGTCCTTCTCGTTTCGTGGCGCTGCATTCCAGGTGGTTGGTACGACGCATTGGTAGTTCTTGATCTTGCCATCGTCGATCACGATCCAGTGCGAGAGAACGCCGCGCGGTGCTTCATGTATGCCGACGCCGGCAATCTCGCCCTTGGGGAACGCCGGTCTGTTGAAGGTCTTCAAGTCGCCCTTGGCCATGCTCGCCAGGAGCAGATCCCATTGTCGCGCCAGTTCGTCGACCTCGACCGCGCAGGCCACGGCGCGCGCAGCGTGCCGACCAATGGTGGAGTGCAGTGCCTCCAGACCGACCTTGGTCTTGGCGATCGTGGACACTAGTTCGAGTGCGTGCGTTGCGTAGTCCACCGTCGGCTTGTGCCCGGCTGCAACCATCGCCAGTACGCGTGGCAAGGGACCGACCTGCATAGGTTTGTCATAAAACGTGGGCGCCTTCAGCCATGAGTACTTGCCATCCTCCTGGAAGTCGGTGTACTGCGGGCGGGTTTCCCCCTTGTATGGATGCAGCGGCCCTTTCCCTCCCTGGTACCACGAGTGCTTCACCGATTCGCTTACACCGTCCTTGAAGTAAGCGTCGTTGTGGGTCTTGATTTCCTTGAAGCTGGCCAAGTCTCCGCCGGCGATGTGGCCTCCCGGTAGCGCGAACTGGGTGTTCTTGCCGTCGAGCGGAATGTCGGGAACCGAGATGTAGTCGACGATGCCGCGGCCGATCGCCGTCCACTCGGGATAGAACCCGCCGACGACCGCGACGTCGATCAGGTAGACGTTCTTGACGAAGTCGGCGAGTTGATCGATCCATGTCTTGACCGCCAGCAGGCGCTCGACAGTCAGTACCGCCTGCGAGTCGATCGCCAGGGCGTTGGCGACTCCGCCGACCACGACATTCTGGATATGCGGCGTCTTGCCACCGAGAATGCTGACCACCTTGTTGGCATGCCGCTGCACCTCGAGTGCCTGCAGATAGTGGACGACAGCGATCAGATTGACCTCGGGCGCGAGCTTCATCGCCGGGTGTCCCCAGTAGCCGTTGGTGAAGATACCGAGTTGACCGGTACCAACGAATCCTGTCAGCCGATCCTTGACCTTGGCAAACTCGGTCTTGCTGTTGCCCGACCAGGTCGACAGGCTCTCGGCGAGGCTCGCTGCCTTGCCAGGGTCGGCTTTCAGGGCGCTGGTGACATCAACCCAGTCGAGCGCCGAGAGGTGGTAGAAGTGCACGATATGGTCGTGAACGGCATGCGCCAGAATGATCATGTTCCGGATGTACTGGGCGTTGACCGGCACTTCGAGTTGCAGCGCGTTCTCGACGGCGCGTACCGAAGCGAGCGCATGGACTGTAGTACATACGCCGCAGATGCGCTGGGTGATCGCCCAGGCATCACGTGGATCGCGCCCGATCAGGATGTTCTCGACGCCTCGCCACATCTGGCCAGAGGCCCACGCTTTCTTGACCTTGCCGCCGTCCACTTCGACATCGACACGCAGGTGGCCTTCGATTCGGGTTACTGGATCAATCGTGACTCTTTGCGACATTTTCTTGTCTCCTGGTAAGAGCGTTAGCTGCGCGCCGGCTGAGCGTACGCGTCCTCACGCGGCAGGACCGGGAATCGGCGGGTGATGTAGATATAGCCGAACACCTCGGCGGCGAAGATGCCGATGGTGACCAACAGTTCCGGCACAGACGGGAAATAGCTCCAACCCGGCCCGGTGTCGAAGGCGATCAGGAAGCCGTTCAGGCGCAGCAGGATGCCGCTGAGCATGACGGCGATGCCGGCGAGGAACAGCCTCGCTGGATTGCGGCGCGCCTCGGTCGTGCGGATCAGCAGGAAAGCAGCGAACAGACAGGCGTTCTCGATCCAGAAGGTCAGCGCAATATAGGTCGGCTGGAAGGCCTCGCCGATCACGCCGCGAACGACGAGGTCGGCAAATCGCGCCACCAGAAAGATGCCAATGATACCGAGCATCACCGTTGCCATCGGATTGAGCAAAGGTACCTCGACTTGCCGACGGTAAGCCGAGGCGGCAACGCAGGACTCGAACAGTATGACCCCATAGCCCAGCGTGATTGCCGAAAGCAGGTACAGCAGGGGCTGTATCGGGGTCTGCCAGAGGGGATTGACCTGGCCACCCATGACCACGAGCATCGTTCCCAGTGAAGCCTGATGCATCATCGGCAGGACGACGCCAAGCGCGATGAAGAAGAACAACACCTTCTCGAGCTTCTTGCGGGCGTCGCGCAGGCCCAACTTCTCGAGAAAGACCGGCTGTTACGTCCCGCGATATCTGGAACTCTTCAACCCGAGCCATTCGAGGTTGAGATGATGGCAAAGTCCCACGCTGACGCCGGAAGAAGAGGTTCCGGCGTCAGCGTGGGACGAGAGGGCTAGAAGGG
>JAFLDO010000106.1 GCA_017302455.1 Accumulibacter sp. | reverse complement strand
GGCACTTTCCACACATGCGGAGCTCTCAAGAAAACTCGAACAACTTGAGTATCGCCTTGGTAAGCACGACGATGAGATTGCCTCATTGTTCGAGGCTATCAAACAGCTCATGTTGCCAGCACCAGGTCGCAAAAAAGGGCGAATCGGATTCTGAAAAATTCTTTCGCTTGCTAACAGCCCGAATCACCAGTTTCGCGCCAAACGAATTCTCAATTAACTACACCTCTACCTAGACGCGATACCTGGTGGATTCAATTGCTCTCCCTGCTCTACTCAAAACCCGGCTCTGTTATAGTTCTGAACACCATCGGCCTCTCTGTAGCGCCGTCTTTCATAAATCGAAAACGTCCTGAGGCTCCCTCTCTCCAAGTCTCGTTACGCATGCGACCGCTTAGGCAATCATCAAGGGACGAAGACTGCTGAGACCTACAGGCGGCAGCTTCATCGAGTAGCGCCTTAAAACCGTCATACGAAAACACGAAGTCATCAGCAACTGACTCTCCCTGCTTGACCTTAATTTTGGACTGAAGCTCCGTAAACTTCGCTTCATTGGCCGGAAATTTCTGCTGAAGTGCGCCTTGAAAAACAGATCTCACACCAGGATCGTATGTCTGCAACATGCTGGACTGCAGTACAATGGTGCCGCCATATCGCTGAGCCTTTTATTGCTTGACTACAAAGGCTGCCGCGGGCTCGGACATCATTAGAAAGACAACATCAGGATTACCACGCAAAACCTTCTGGATTTCCGCTCCAACCGGGTTCGACCCTTGATCGACTTCGATCACATCGTACGAAAATTCAAGTCGCGAATCTTTCAGTGCAGCCTGAATGCCGGCCGCGAACTGCACTCCGAAATACCCCGACCACACCATCGCAGTGCCCTTCTTCCAACCTTTATCCTTAATGAGTTGAGCTATTGCTACCCCTTCGTAGTCTAAAAGAGAAAGCCAGGACAATGCATTTGGATTTTTACTTTGAAACTCGTGCGAGGACCGTCCTGAGATGAATAAAGGCAACTTATTCTGTCGGGCCAATGGCGCTATGGCCTGCGCTCCTTCAAGGCATGAGGCTATCAATACATCCCACAAAGCCCGATACGGTCGAGCTGCTTCAAACCCGTCTGATGGAGCGCAGCCGCGATCCGGAAGCCGATCTGCGCGCGCGCATCGTCGCCGCCCACGCCCTTGGCGAACTGGGCGACCCGCGCTTTGAGCGCTGCAGCGGGCCCCACGGCGACTACCTGCGGCCGCCGCTGGTGGCCATCGAAGCCGCAACGTACCGCATCGGCAGCGACGAGGGGCTGTACGCCGACGAAGCGTCGGCCCACGACGTGCCTGTCGAGGCCTTCGCAATCGGCCGCTTCCCGGTCACCAATGCCGAGTGGCGGCTGTTCATCGACGCCGGCGGCTACCAGAACGAGCGCTGGTGGCGCACCGAGGCCGCAAGACGCTGGCAGCGCGGCGAGGGAATCGCCGACGGTCCCAGGGAGGCGGCACGCAACTTCCGACAGGCCGTGCGCGACAACCCGGCACAGATTGACGATTGGCTCGCGGCCGGGCAGATCACCTCGAAGGAAGCGCAGGACTTTACGCAGTGGTACGTCGAGATGGCCGACGGCGACTTCGAGGCGCTGCTCGCCAGCTGGTTCTCGTCAGATGTGCAGACGCAACCGCTGTTGTGGCACGACCCGGCGTACAACCACCCTGCCCAGCCCGTGGTGGGCGTCTGCTGGCACGAGGCGCGCGCCTACTGTGCCTGGCTCTCGGCGCAGACCGGGCAGGACTATCGGCTGCCGAGCGAGGTCGAGTGGGAGGCGGCCGCGCGTGGCCGGGCGGAGCGGCGCTATCCCTGGGAAGGCGACTTTGACCCCAGTCGCTGCAACAGCTTCGAAAGCCATGTGCGCGGCACGACGCCGGCAGGCGTGTTTCCCGCTGGCGACACGCCGCAAGGTATCGCGGACATGAGCGGCAATGTGTGGGAATGGACCAGCAGCCTCTACCGGTCCTATCCCTATCGGGCCGACGACGGCCGCGAGAATTCCAAGGATGGCGATGGCCGGCGCGTGGTGCGCGGCGGCTCGTGGGACTTCAACCGTGGGCTCGCGCGTTGTGCCTACCGCGACTACCCCCTTCCCGGCGACCGCGGCCGCAATCTCGGCTTTCGGGTGTTGTGTGTCTCCCCCATCCCTTGAAGCGCTGACCACCGGCGCACTGGTCTCTGTTCTTCTGGTTTGCTGCTTCTCTGACGCGCCGCGCAGCGGCGCTTCGCGCGAAATTTTTTCGCCCGTCGGGCTTGTCTCGCGTCGGCAGACGGCTAATACTCCACTTGCCGGCGCAAGCCGGCGGGGCTTCCTGGGAAGGTCCGGCGCGTGGTGCGCGGCGGCTCGTGGAACAACAACCGTGAGAACGCGCGCTGTGCCTACCGCAACAGCACCCATCCCGGCAACCGCAACAACAATCTCGGCTTTCGGGTGTTGTGTGTCTCCCACATCGAGTAGTCCTTTGCGTCCGCTGCCTGGTACATCGGGGCGCGAGAGGCGCCCCAGGGCGCTCCGGAAATGTCGTGCGACCACGGTTGCGCGGCCGAGGCGAAGGAACTGTGGATGGCTCGGGCGAGTCCCGTCCGCACGGCCATCCGGCCGTCGGGCGCATACTGAAGAGGGGCGCCTCCCGGGTCTCGACCCCGAGGCGCCCCGCCCCTATTTCGCCGTCTGCTTCAGCCAGCCGCCCAGCAGCCGGCCAATCTCGGCAACGAGACCGCTCACGTGCTCGTACTGGCCGGTATTCAGCCAGCGCCATTGGTGGGCAAGCCGCAGGTAGAGCCTGAGCCGCGACAAGGCAAAGTCCGCCTTGCGCAGAGCGGCCATGCGTGCTTCGAGTTCGCGCTCGCCGACCGCCTGCTGGAACTCAAGCGCGAGCTGGAAACCGGTCAGTACCGCCCCGGCGGCTACCTCAACTTCTTCATCCACGAGCCGAAGCGGCGCAAGATCAGTGCGGCACCGTTTCGCGACCGCGTGGTGCACCACCCCCTGTGCAACGTGATCGAGCCACGCTTCGAGCGCCTGTTCATTGCCGACAGTTACGCCAACCGCAGGGGAAAGGGGACGCACCGGGCCATCGACCGGCTGCAGCATTTCGCACAGCGTCATCGCTATGTGTTGCGGGCCGACATCGTCAAACACTTCCCCTCGATCGACCACCAGGTTCTGCACGCGATACTGGCGCGCGTCGTCCCCGAAGCGGACCTCATGGCGCTGATCGACCGCATCATCGCCAGTGGCGCCGGCGTGCTCGACGAGGAGTACGCCACGGTCTACTTCCCGGGCGACGACCTGCTCGCCGCCTGTCGGCCGCGCGGCCTGCCGATCGGCAATCTCACCTCGCAGTTCTGGTCGAACTGCTATCTGCATCCGTTCGACCAGTTCGTCACGCGCGAACTGCGCTGGGCCGCCTACCTGCGCTACGTGGACGACTTTGCCCTGTTCAGCGACAGCAAGCGCGAGTTGTGGGCGTGGAAGCGCGCGATCGTCGAACGCCTGGCACGCTTGCGGCTGACGATCCATGAGGGGCCCGCGCAGGTGGTGCCGGTGGAGAACGGCATTCCCTGGCTCGGTTTCGTCGTTTTTCCAGGCTACCGCCGGGTCAAGGCACGCAAGGTGCGCGGCGCCACCAGCCGCCTCAGCGGCCGACTCGACGACTACCTCGCCGGGCACATCAGCTTTGCCGAGTTGGATGCCAGCGTCAAGGCCTGGGTGAATCACGTGCGCCAGGCGGACACCTGGGGCCTGCGCCGACATGTCTTTGCCGGGCTGCGGTTCACGATGGTGCCGGAAAAATCGACGGGCGCTGCGCGCCCGTGAGCGCCGCGCCGCGGCGCTTCAGAGAACCAGCAAACCAGAAGAACAGAGACCAGTGCTCCAGTGGCCAGCGCTTCAAGAGATGGGGGAGACACACAACACCCGAAAGCCGAGATAGCTGCCGCGGTAGCCGGGATGGGTGACGCCGCGGCAGGCACAACGCGCGAACCCACGGCCGCTGACCCACGAGCCGCCGCGCACCACGCGCCGGACATCGCCACCCGGATCGGTCTCGCCCGGTTTGTCGTACCTGTTCAGGCACCACTCCCAGACGTTCCCCGCCATGTCGAGGGCGCCGCACGGCGAGGCCCCCTGCGGATAGACGCCTGCCGCCGAGGTGAGCCCAAGACAGTGCGGTCCGGCGCCATCCCATGTCTCGTCGAGGTTGGCGTGCCCCGGCGAGAATTCGCCCCAGGGGAATTCCCGACCATCGACGCCGCGCGCGGCCTTTTCCCATTCCTGCTCGCTCGGTAGCCGGACCTCGTGGCCAAGCGTCTGACTCAGCCATCGGCAGAAGGCCATCGCCTCGAACCACGAAACGGTCTCGCGCGGATGGTTGGCATAGTCCCAGGCCGCTTCGGCAGGGCGCTCTGACCGCTCCGCGAGTCCTTCCCACCAGCGGGGGTCGGCATAGCCTTGCGGGTCGTCGACGAAGCAGCGGAACTGGCAGGTGGTGATCGGATAGCGGGCGATGTGGAAAGCCGGCAGCCTGATCCTCCTGTCCTTTTCTCCGTAGCGGAACTCCCCCGCAGGGACTTCGACCCAGTCGATGTCCGGCACCAGGCGTTTGCGCCCGGCGTCGAGCCGCACGCCGACGCCGGGCCGGTCGTCGAGCGGCAGGCCGCCCAGGGTGAGTCGGCCCAGGGCGCGACCGACGGCGGCACGCGCCTCGGACTCGGGATCGTGTTCGAGATCGGTGAGCCGCGGTGACCACGCCTGCCGCAAGCGCCGCAGAGCCGCGTCCGGCAGCCGCGCGCCGCTGCCGACGATGCACTGCGCCGCCACCTCGGGCTGTGCCTGCAGCAGCCATTCGACGACCGGCGTGCAGTCGTCGCCGTGCAGGCCGGCGAGCAGCACGGCGGCTTCCTCCCAGCCGGTGCGCTCCCACCAGCGCGCGGCGGACCACAGTTCGCCGGCGTGCAAGGTGCCCGAGGCCAGCCGCGTCCGCATGCCGCGAGCGGTGAAGTATTCCTGCAGCAACTGGTGGGCGAATCTCACCTCGCGCTCGCCCACCGCCAGCAGGCTGGCAGCAGCGGCCCGGTGCAGCAGGCCGCTGTCGAGCCATTCGGCGGCCTCCGACCGGTCGACCGCCGTCGCGGTGTCGCCGCGCGCATCGTCGCCATCCGCTGCCGCGTTGCCGCGCCGCGACTGCATGCTCCACGCCAGACCCTCGAGCGCGGCGAGCAGACGCTCGCCATCCGTGGTGAGCCGCAGGGGCTCGACTGCCGCTTCCGCCTCTTCGGCCAGACGCTCGCGCAGCAGCAAGACTTCGACAAAGCGGTCGAAGAGCACGGCACGATTCTGCGGCACGCCGCCCGAATCGACATAGACGCAGGTGAGCATGTAGAGCAGATAGGGATTGCCGGCAAGCCGCAGCAGGCTGCGCGGATCGTGCACGGCCTGCTGCCAGGCGCGGTCCATGGCCGCAGTCGTGCGACTGTAGATGTCCGGATTCGCGCGTGGAACCTCGGTCGCCGACCAGAAAAGGGAAAGGCTCGCGCCGGCGGCTTGCCAAGTCCGCCACGCCTCGCGGACGCCTTCGCCACCGGCGAGGCGCCAGAACAGATCGTCGCCGCGCGCCCGCCCGGCCGCCTCGCGCGCCGTTGAGTCGGTTTCGATCGATTCGAGCGCGTGTGTCAGGTAGCCGGTGACGAACTCGAAGATGCGCGGCGGATCGAGCGGGCGGATGCTGACGGTATCGAGCTCGAGCGACAGGTCGCCGGTGTAGTCCAGTTCGCGGCAGGTGACCATGGCCGCCAGTGCGCGGTGCTGCTGGAGGAAGGCCTTGATCTCGGCAGCTTTGGCAGCGCGCTGGGCAACCGGCATTTCGTTCAGGCCGTCCAACAAGATCACGGCGCGCCTGGACGCGAGCAGGCTGGCGAGATGAGCGCCGAGTTCGCCCAACTGACGTTCGAGAAAGGCCGACAGTCCTTCCTCGGTCTCGGTCCACTTGCCCAGGCTGACGAGCAGCGGTATCGGCGCGGTCGCGTCGGCGAGCGCTGCCTCCAGCGCGTCGTGCGCGAGCCTCCACAGCGTCGTCGTCTTGCCGGCGCCCGGCTCGCCGAGCAGCGCCGCCCGGCGCACCTGGACGAAAGCCTGCGCGATGTCCTCGTACGCGTGCGACTCGCTGCGCGCTTCGGCCGTGGCGCCGGACCGGTGGCGCAGGTGACGGAATTCCGGGCGCATGACGATGGCCGGCAGGGTCGCGGCCGGTGCCGCCGGCGTGAGCACCCTGGCGACGCCCGCCATCGGCGTATAGAGTTCGGTGTGCACCAGCTCGCCAAGTTGCAGACGGCGCAGGTAAGCCAGCTCCGCCGTGCGCTGCGTCGCGGCCGGATCGCTGAACGCGCTCGCTGCCGGCAGCGCGGGCAGCGAGCGCAGCAGGCGCTGCAAGCCCGCTTCGTAGTCGGCGCCGCCGATCGCGATCGCCTGGCGGTCGGCCAGGTACCACGGCGGCTCGCAGTCGCCAGTCAGCAGCGGAACGATGGGTTTGCCGCGCCTTCTGGCATGCAGGCATTCCAGCCGCACCCATTCGCTGGCGTTGGCGGCCGTGGATACCAGGCTGACGAAGGCGTGGGCGCGCCCGATTCCGTCCGCAA
>JAFLDO010000105.1 GCA_017302455.1 Accumulibacter sp. | reverse complement strand
AAGCCGAGCCGCTGATGCGCCGCGCGCTGGCGATCGACGAGGCGAGCTTCGGCGACGCGCACCCCAGGGTCGCGATCCACCTCAACAACCTGGCCCAACTGCTGCAGGCCACCGACCGCCTGGCCGAAGCCGAGCCGCTGATGCGCCGCGCGCGGCGAATATTCGTCGCCAGCTTCGGCAGCGAGCACCCCAACTCACAGATAGTGAGAGCCAACACCGTCGCCCTGCTGCAGAAGATGGGCCGGAGCGACGACGAGATCGCCGACTGTCTGGCGCGCGACCCCGGCGCCAAGCCCGGCGGCGACTCGTGACGGCGCCGCGCCGGTCCCCGGCGACCTCTCCGACGATGGCACACGCCCTGCCAGCAGCCCGCAGCCAGACCCCAGACCCCAGACCCCAGACCCCGTTTTCCCGCGGAGCGATCAATGAAAGAAACACTCGAAATCAAATCCCCCTGGACGATGGTCCCGATGGAATACATCGACCTTTGCATTGCCGAGATCAGGAATGCTCTGCCACCCGATCACCCGCTGCAGGAGCATGCGCTCTACCCCGGAATCAAGTGGGAGCGGCGGCCGATCTTCATCGTCGATGACGACACCACCGGCGGGTGGATCCGCATGGACTTCGAGCACAAGAAACGCTGGCGGAAGACGAAGTTCAAGGTGCCGGCGATGCAGGTGTTCAAGGCCCACTCCGAACTCGCGGCGATGATCGAAAGCGACCATCTCGCCGAACTGGCCAGCTATCGCGCCGTTGCCACTGGAGAATGAGGCGCCTCCGCGGCGCTTCGGCTCGCCCGGCCGGCGCGCAATCCGCTGAAGCGGCAACGCATGTCCTGAACCCTTGCGGGCCAGCCCCTCACCTTGCGGTGGGGGTGCCGAAGCTTGCCGGCGCCGGCGGAAGACAAGGCCAGCCGGCCGCTCGCCCTTGGGTGGCGAGGCAGGCGGAGCGGTTGCAAAGTTGTTGAGTTGGTGAACTCGCCGCAGGACAAGACCGCCGGTCCCTCGCGCTACGGCGCCGGGTGGGCGATGTCCAGAACCATCGCGACGATTCGACAGCTATCGCTCGACAACCGGGTTGCCTGCCGTTCAAGCTCTGACAGGAGCGCGGCCGAGCTTTCAGCATGGCGCAGGCACGCTCGCTTTTTCGGCCCCTCCAGCCAGAAGTCGCAGCCGAACCAGCCGACCAGATAGATGCCATGCGCGGTGTCGAGCGCTTCAAGATAGCGTTCCTTCAACTGGTTTTCCATCGCGCTCATCAGGTCTTCGTTCCAGCAGCCCTTGGTCTCGATGATCAGTACGAGAGGAGAGCCGTCGGCCGCCCGAGTCTCGACCTTGAGGTCGGTGCGCTCGCCGATCCCGCTTTCCCGTAGATTCCTCACCTGTACCTCGCGATCGATGACCGAACCGGGGAGATCACGTCGCAGATGATGCAGCACGAAATCCGACAGCCGGTCCTCGCCCTTCGGCCTTCCGGAGCGTTGGTCCCGTTCCACGTTCCATAGGAAAGGCGCCAGTGGCGTGTCTCCCTGCAGCAGTCTCTGTAGCCGCGCGAGCGAGGCCAGGACCGCGTTGGTCAGTTCCGCGCAGTTGCGTACGAGATGTGCGTCGGTTCGTTCGAGGAACTGCAGCAGCATTGATGGGCGGATTGGACACCAATTCCTTTCGCGCAGGGCCGAGCGGGCAGAGAGCAGGCTTTCTACCAACCCGTGCTGTCCGGGAAATCGATCGCACAAGCTCTGCAGGACGGCGACCGACTGAACCGTCGCCGCTGCCGAGAGCTGTCCGACACAGCCGTCGCGCAGGCGGGCGACGTGATCGCGGCTGGTGGGGGAATAGACCTGCATGCTTGGGCGTACGGGATCGGTGGCCGCCGGGAAGCGCTCCTCGAGCCAGAGATACAGATCACCCAACTGCGACTCGTGCAGCGCGGCAAGCCAGTGGTATCGACCTGCCAGCTTGCTCCAGAGAGCTTCTCCGTACGCGGGATCCTGCTGGCTCCTCGCCCACAGCGGCGGCCAGGCCGCACTCGGTGCATGCTCCATCAGCATTTCGGCGAGTTCGAGAGAACGACCTGTCTCCGCGGCTCCCGAGTCGACCGCTGCCGCGAACTCGGTCAAGGCCAGACTGACCGCGGTCGCATCTTGCCGGTTGAGCAGCACTTTCAGGAAAGCCTTGCGCTGGTCCGGGTCGGTCAGCCGCTGCAGGTAGGCATGGACCATTGCCGCTGCCTGCGGTGACCAGACTGCCTGCAGGTCACCGAGGCCGGTGAAGTGGCGACTTTCCACGGCAACTTCCTTGTCGAGTTGCTGGCCGATTTCGGCAAGCACGCGATCCGGAAACCTCTCGCTGGCTATCCTGAGCAGCCTACCCCGGACAGGGGCGCTGGGTTCAAAGGGATACGACAAGATGGAGGGAAGCCACGCCGACCATCGCTCTTCCGTGGCTGCACCAAGCCAGCCGGCCCGTTCATGTCCCAGCAGCGCGAGGGCAAGGTGGGTGGCGATGTCTGAATAGGAAATCTCTCCGTCGGGCAAGCCGATCCCCAGCTCGGAAAGCGAAATGGCCGTCGCCCACGACTGGGCGCAATCGAGGATTCTCATTCGCTGCGCCGGGTTGGCGCGCTCCCAGCCAGGCGTCTTAAGAATGGGCGTAAACGGCAAAACGGGGTATCCCGCAGCGCCGTCTTTCAGGCTCAGTTCCTGCCATAACCGCATCCAGACCCCGGTATCGCCGCACGCATGGTCGTCGAGGGCGTTCTGCACCCGCTCTGCCGGTGGAGGGTCCAGCCGACGCTCGCCCTGCGATCTCCTCTGCTCGAACTCAAGTTGACGCGCGTGCGCTTCCCGGGCGTCCCTTTCGGCGTCCGTGCCGAGCCAGATCGGCTCGACTAAGGGAGCGACGGCATCAGCAAGCGGAGAGAAAGAATGGGGAGCATCCCGGCAGGCCGCTTCAAACAGCCGGTTCGTCCAGTCGTTGTCGGCATTCGGTGAAAACACCCTCCGCAGGCAGGAGGCCAGACGCGTCTTCTGCTGCTCATCGGCGGTCGCTTCGTATTGATCCAGCAGCCAGGGCAGGTCTTCGGGGAGCAGCAGGGGATTCTCCGCGTAGACGAGCGGCACGAGTTGCTCTGCCGGGTCGTTGACCAGAGGAAGGATGGCGAGCACCAGCCTCCTGCGCTTCCCGGCGTCGAACGCAAAGGGGTGCGCACCGTCAGCCGTTTCGCTACGGCGGGTGAACAGCTTCTCGTAACGCTGCAGACACCGCCATGCGACCGGTGCGAAGGCCCGGCAAATGGCGGGGTCGTCCAAACACTGCCAGGCTCTGGCGACGATGGCGTTTGCCAGGTCGTCATGACCGAAATCGAAAGGTGAGCGCTCGCTCGCCTCCAGCCAATCCAGCGCGACAAGGAGGTCGGACGGGCCGAAACGATCGACGAGTTTCCCCGGAGAATAGCGGTAGGGGCCCAGGCATTGCCAATCGCCGTCTCTGCCGAAACCGTCGAACAGTTCCCGCGTATCGACATGATGCGGCCACAAACGGGTCAGGAGGAGCGACCGCAATTCCTGGTTCGTCGCGGAGGTTCCGATCGCCAGCGAACGCAGGCGAGCCAGGACCGCGCAATCGCCCAGTTCGGCCGCCAGCTTCGCAGCCGCGTAGCGAATGCGCGGCGCTTCGTCGTCATCGAGCGCGAGCTTGGCCGCCAGCTCCGCCAGTTCGTCTGCCCGACAGGCGGAGGCGATCTGCAGAGCGGCGGCACGCACGTCTTCGGGCAAACTGCGGTCTGGCAGCCAGCGCCGCAACCGTTCGCTGAGGCCGGCATGCGCCAGCTTGCGGAAATGAGGACGCGTTTCCCGATCCCACAAATTCACCTCATTGCGCCGGAAGGCTTGCAGCAGTTCATCGAGCAGCCTCGCCTTGCGCGGCGCATCGAGCGCCCCGAGATCGCCGCGCAGCAGCAGCGCCGGCTCGGTCGCCACGAGGATGTCGAACAGCGCGGGCGAGAGGCTCGCCAACCAGGCCGTCAGTTCCGACAGTCGCGGCGGTAGGCGCGGGTCGCCGCCGCCGCGCAACAATGCGAGCAGTCGTTCGGGGTCTGCCACGCGCTCGGCAAGATAGTCGGCGGTCAGGTACTCGGCCCAGCTCTGGTGCCCGAAGCCCAATCGCTGATGGCCGCGGGTGGTAAATAGGGCGGTGTTCAGCACCTCCTTCAGCGCCTGGTCATCGACCCGGACACGCAGCCTGCCGGCGCGTTCGTTCTCGCCGAGGATCTCTGCGGGCGACAGGTCATCCGGCGCCACTTCCAGTGCTTGTCCCAGCCATACCGACTGCCTGTTTCCCAACAGCAGCATGGCGGCGATACGCCCGGCTATTGCCAGGCGCTGGTCGGTGCTCAAGCGACCTCGGAAAGCGGCCTGAAGTCGACTCTGAGATAGTTCGTCCGCCAGCAGGCGGCAGCCCTGGCGAAAGATCTCCTGTTTCGTGGCCGGCAGGCAATCGTTCTGCTTCTGGATTTTCAACAGCATGCGCAGCGTGTTGGGCAAGGCGGCGAAGGTCGCGATCTCCAGGTCATGAACCTGCTGCAGGAAACCTGCCGGATCGATCTGGTAATCGCGCGCCGCGTTTTCGACGTCGCGCCGGCACAGCGGCACGAGTTCGTAGACACGGGGGGCCGCGCCGGCCTCGTTCGCTGCAGTCTGGCACTGCTCGTCTGCTTGCCGTTCGACATCGGCGTTCTCGCGGGGCCATAGCGCACCGAGTTCATCGGCAAGACCGTATGGCCATTCGGCCGTGCGACAACTCAAACGCAGGAGCAACCTGTCCCGCGGCAATTCCCTGAGCGCTCGCAGCAGCAGGCGGGCGGCGTTGGGAATGATCAGGAGGCACTCGTCGAGACCATCGAGGAACAGGTAGAGCCTGTGCGCTCCCTGTCGCCAGTGCAGCACGCTTGGCGAGTCGAATGCGGCGGGCACCAGATCGGCCGAGCTGTACTCATTGAGCCGCAGAGAGTGGACGGCCTGACCGGCTGCCGCGAGTGCGTCCGCCTCGTCCTGCATCAGCGTGGATTTTCCCGCGCCGGGCTCGCCAAGCAGCATCAAGAGCGGAATGGCACGCAAGGCTTCCAGCCGGCGCAACTCCGGATTGTAGTGGCGGCCGAACTCGCACTCCGGATCGGGCAGGAAACCATCCACGTCGAGGTTCAAGTTGGCGCCCATAGGCAGCCAGTAGCGCTGCCAGCGATGGTGAATGTTTGTGCTCATGGGCCCGCCATCCGGGCTGGCGAGACAGGCAGCGTCCCGTCGTTGGTCGATGAGCCAGGGTGCCGACGGCTGCGCATGGTCATTGAGCTGTCCTTGCGGTGAGTTACACATGATCGGCGTATTGACGAGCAGCGACAAGGTTACTCGAAGGGATTACGGGAAGCTCTTCTGCGCCAGGAATGCCGGATCCCCTGCAGGATTCGTCGCTCATCCGGGCCGTCGATCTGGCACCCGAGCGCTGGCACTCGAGCGTTCGCGAAGAACCGACGCGCGCGTCCGGCGCGCCCGCTTCATATCTTCCTGTTTGATCTTAGCGGCACGTCGGGCCGGTGTCCATCGCGGCGGCCGGCGTGGCCGCCGTGTGACAGCCGCTGCGGCAAGCGGGTTCTTGGGCAGAGAAAGCTGTCGCCGGCTATCGACGCCGGCGAGCGGCGCGGCTGGCGCGAAACATCGCCGCTCCCGAAGCCTGCGCTTCGAAGACGCGCTCGCCTGGCGGGCTCCGCAGCCGCATTTCGCCTGCACACGGCTGGCCGATGCTAAAGTGCCGTCCTTGCGATGTCACTGCCCAAGCCATGCCGAAGCTCGCCTTACGCGATGTGCCTGCCGATCTGCCCCGGTGCTCGAAGCCGGCGACGCCGGCCCGCCGCCGTTCGTTCGAACGGCACCATGGCAGGAGAAACCCGCGCTCCACGAAGATCCTTTCGCTCTGCCCGAACATCTCTTCGGCGAGATCATGAGCGGCCGTCTGCTCTCCCCGGCGCGGCCGGCCCCACGGCTGGCGCGCGCACTGTCGTCGCTCGGCTCGGCGCGCGCGCGGCGGTGGGCGGATTGAGCGAGAGCTTGCGGCTGGCGTCCGGCGCCGTGCGGGCGATCGAGGAAGCGGCACGGCCGGGCTGGCCGGGACGCCTGACGCTCGGTTTCGAGCGGCGCGGCGAGCGGACGCTGCTGGCCCGCTGCGAACACTTCGGGCCGCTGCGCGTGCAGAAGGCGCTGTACCCGGAGGGGCCGGCGGTCTGCCAGGCGATCGTCCTGCATCCGCCGGGCGGCATCGCCGGCGGCGACAGTCTGGAAGTCGTGCTGACCGCGGCGGCGGGGGCGCATGCGCAGTTGACGACACCGGGTGCCGGCAAGTGGTATCGTTCCGGCGGCCGGCGCGCGCGGCAGTCCTTGCATGTGCGCGTCGACGAGCAGGCCATCGTCGAGTGGCTGCCGCAGGAAACGATCGTTTTCGACGGCGCCGAGGCCGAGCTGGAGACGCGGGTCGAACTGGCCGCCGGGGCGTTGTACTGTGGCTGGGACATTCTCTGCCTGGGGCGGACCGCCTGCGGCGAGCGTTACACTCACGGTGGGCTCGATCTGGCGACGCGCATCGAGCAGGCCGGGCGGCCGCTGTGGATCGAGCGGGGCGGTCTGCGTGGCGGTTCGCC
>JAFLDO010000104.1 GCA_017302455.1 Accumulibacter sp. | reverse complement strand
CAGAGGTGTTCCAGCCCTTCTCCGTCCTTCTTCATTCCGCCTTCGCTCAGGAGATCCTTCGATCTTCCTGCTCAAAGTACGCGCGATATTCAAAGCCCTTCAATCCCGTTTAGGGGCGGACGTAACAGCAAGGATCTCGCCAAGCGCTTCTTCATCCTGCTCTACCTGTTCCTGACCCGGCATTATCAGAAGATCGACCTGGTCTTCATCCGCCATCACACGCAGGCTCAGGAAGTCGACGAACACGACTTCTTCCACGCGACGGAAACCGGCGGCACCGTCGTGTCGAGCGCGCTGGTCCTGATGGAACAGATCATTCGTGCCCGCTACCCGAGCAGCGAATGGAACATCTACGGCGCGCACGCCAGCGACGGCGACAACTGGCATGACGACAGCGCACGCTGCCGCGAACTGCTGGAAAAGGACATCCTGCCGCTGTGTCGCTACTTTGCCTATATCCAGGTGGTCGAGCAGGAGCAGAACCTGTGGCACGAGTATGCGGCGCTGGCCGAGGCTGCCGATGCATTCGCGATGCGCAAGGCGAGCACGGCCGACCAGATCTATCCTGTCTTTCGCGACCTGTTCAGCAAGGAAGGACGAAGCACATGAGCGACACGTTCAAGCGGCAGGCTGGGCAGGCGAGCACACCGAACGCGCATGCCGGCCGCCGCCCGCATGCGCCACTGCCGGCGCCAAGTGACTGGACCTTCGATCTGCTCGACCAGTACCACAAGGTCATCCGCGCCACCGCCAGGCGCTTCGGTCTCGACACCTATCCGAACCAGCTCGAGATCATCACGGCCGAACAGATGATGGATGCCTACGCGTCGGTCGGCATGCCGGTCAACTACCGCCACTGGAGCTATGGCAAGGAGTTCATTGCCACCGACAAGAACTACCGGCGCGGCCAGATGGGCCTGGCTTACGAGATCGTCATCAATGCCAACCCGTGTATCAGTTACCTGATGGAAGAAAACACGATGGCCATGCAGGCGCTGGTGATCGCGCATGCGGCCTACGGCCACAACAGCTTCTTCAAGGGCAACTACCTGTTCCGGATGTGGACCGACGCCTCATCGATCATCGACTATCTCGTCTACGCGAAGGACTACGTGGCGACCTGCGAAGAACGCCACGGCCTGGACGCGGTCGAGTTGTTGCTTGACAGTTGCCATGCGCTGATGAACTACGGCGTTGATCGCTATCGCCGGCCGAGCAAGTTGAGCCTGGCCGAGGAACGGGCACGCGTCGAGGACCGCGAGATCTACGCTCAACAGCAGGTGAATGAAATCTGGCGCACGCTGCCGCTGCGACCGAAAACGGAGGCCGCCGAGAGGGAGCCGATGCGCTTTCCCGCCGAACCCCAGGAAAACCTGTTGTACTTCATCGAGAAGAACGCGCCGCTCCTCGAACCGTGGCAGCGCGAAGTCGTACGCATCGTCCGCAAGGTGGCGCAGTACTTCTACCCGCAGCGGCAAACCCAGGTCATGAACGAAGGCTGGGCGACCTTCTGGCACCATCACCTGCTGAACACCATGTATGACGATGGCCATCTCGCCGACGGCCTGATGATCGAATGGCTCACCTCGCATACCAACGTGGTGTTTCAGCCGCTGGTTGGCCACCCGGCCTACAAGGGGATCAACCCCTATGCGCTGGGCTTTGCCATGTACACGGACATCAAGCGCATCTGCGAAGCGCCGACCGACGAAGACCGCAGCTGGTTTCCGGATCTCGCCGGCAGCGACTGGCTGGCCACGCTGGATCACGCGATGCGCAACTTCAAGGACGAAAGCTTCATCGGCCAGTTCCTGTCGCCGCGCCTGATGCGCGCCTTTCGCCTGTTCGCCATCGTCGACGACGAGAAGGCGCCAACGCTGGAGGTTTCTGCCATTCACGACGAAGCCGGCTATCGCGCCCTGCGCGAGGCCGTGTCACGCCAGTATGACCTGGGGACGCGCGAGCCCAATATCCAGGTGTGGAGCGTGAACCTGCGCGGCGACCGCTCGCTCATCCTGCGTCATACGCAGCACCACGACCGCCCGCTGCATGACAGCGCCGAAGAGGTGCTCAAGCATGTCGCGCGCCTGTGGGGCTTCCCGGTGCATCTCGAAAGCGTCGATAGCAACGGCAAGCTGTCGCGCAGTTGGGAGGTCGCTCCCGCGACCGCCTGAAGCCGCGACGGGATCAATCAAGAGTTAGTTCCAACATTCAGCATGACAATGCTACGGCAGGTTGTGTATCCGCTTTTGCCGCAGCCTTTGCGAAAGCCTTATCGAATGTTTGAAAGACACCGGCATCGGCGCTCTGCGCAAGGTGCACCGCATCCGCGAAGTCGAAGCCGGCGGCGTACCACTGGAGTGCGCCCAGCAGCGCTTCAGGTTTGAGGCGGCGCGAAGTGTTCGAGGCCGCATAGCTGGCTCAGTGCCTGCACGATGTCTTCGCGCGCACAGTCGCAGGACTCCAGCACCCAGACGAGTTCAAGGAACACCGGGAGGGGTACGGTGCAGCTCTGCGGCCCGCTTAGCAAATCCTCGGCGAGCCGGGCCTGCGCGGGTTAGTCGTTGCGCAGGTGGCGTGCGAGGATATTGGTGTCGAGCGCGATCATGGCGAGTTGCGTGCCTTGAGCCGTGACTTGATGCTGGCCTTGATCGCGTCTTCGTCAGGCAGCTTGCCGCCTGGCTTGGCGAGTGCACCGCGCAGTGCGGCAGGCGTGGTGACCGGAAAGGCTTGCACGGGCACCAGACTCACGCCCAGCGCGGAAGCGGACACGAAAAACTCCGCGCCGGCCTGCAGATGCAGTTGGTCGCGAACGGCCTTGGGAATGACGATCTGGCCTTTGCTGGAGAGTCTGACCGTTGCCATGGGCGCTCCTGATTGGCAAGACGATTCATCTTACTTCGTCAGTGGGGCAGTTGCTACCCGTCTTGGCAAAGCCCCGGATTCCGTATGGCCGCATCCGGCACTGCCGTGGCCGGGTTACTGACGCGGCAGCGGGTCGTTGCCGGTGGCTGCCAGCCAGGCGTCGTAGCCTCCGTGCAGCACCCTTACCGAGAGGTAGCCGTCGTTGAGCAGACGGCGTGCCGCCGCGATGGCTCCCGCGTCTTCCGGACAGGCGCACAGGGTGACGATGGGTTGGCTCCTGGGCCAGTCGCCCACCGCGTCGTCGAGACGGTCGTGCTCGGCGACCGTGGCGCCAGGCACAGCGTCCGTTTCGGCGATCATCGTGGCCCCTCGCAGGTCGAGGATCAGCGGCCGCTGTTCTGTGCGCAAGGCCTCGATCAGTTCGTCCGGGGTGATGTGCGGGACAGTGCAGGATTTTCTGAAACGATACTTCTGCCACAGTTTCCACCCCAGCCAGGCGCCAATCAGTGGCAACACGACGGCAAGCGCCGTGCCGGTGTGCCGGTCGAGCGCACCGATGGCGGCCTGGACGGCGTCCTTGAGCAGCCAGCCGGCGCCGAGCGCCAGCCCTGCCCACAGGCAGGCGCCCGCGCCGGCGGCGAGCAGAAAGCCCGGCAGGTGCATGCGCAGCGCGCCGGCGATGGGAGGCGCAACCGTCGAAAAGCCGGGGATGAACTTCGCGACGACGAGCGACGAGACCCCCCAGCGGATGAAACGAGCCTCGGTCTGGCTGACGCAGGAGGCGGGGTTGATCGAGAGCTTGCACAGCCCGGCCAGCGCGCGATAACCGAAGAATTTCCCGGCCCGGTACCAGAGCAAGTCGGCGATGAGGGAGGCGACGATGGCGGCCGCCAGCACCTGGCCCAGATGCCCCGGGGTTGCCGCCAGGCTACCGGCCAGCAGCAGAGTCGGCAGGGCCGGGACCGGCAACCCCACCTGTTGCAGCAGGACATTCACGAACACGACCGTGACGGCATCCTGCTGAACGGCCTGGCTGATCTGGGAAAGTTCCATCATGGCTCCCTAGACTCGGACGCGGACGCGGACTCGGGCCCGCTCGCCGGGAGCGGCGGCGAGTCGCGGAAGTCCGTCTCCTTCGAGGCCCGGGGCGTGCTTCATGGTCGCGTCGGCATCTGTCAGCACGGCACCTAGCGCTTGGCCAGCGACTGCACGGGATCGAGGCGCGCCGCCTGGCGCGCCGGCAGGACGCCGAAAACGATGCCGGTGAGCAACGCCGTTCCCAGCCCGGCGAGCACCGCCCAGTCGGGCGGAAAGGCCGGATACGCCGGATAGAGCTGGCGGATGATCGCCGCGCCGGCGTGGCCGAGCGCGAAGCCGAGAACGGCGCCGGCAATCGAGAGCATTGCCGCCTCGGTGAGAAAGGCGTTGCGGATCGTCGCGCCAGTGGCGCCGAGCGCCTTGAGCAGGCCGATTTCCGCCGTCCGCTGGGCGACCGAGACGAGCATCACGTTCATCACCAGGATGCCGGCGACCGCGAGGCTGATCGCGGCGATTCCCGCGACGGCCAGCGTCATCGTCCCGAGCAGGCGATCGAAGGTGGCGAGCACGGCGTCCTGGGTGATGATCGTCACGTCCAGTTCGCCCTCGTGGCGCAGCCGGATGATCTCGGTGACCTGCGCCTTGGCCGGCTCGATCGCCTCGCGGCTCGAGGCTTCGACGAGGATGCGGAACAGCGTGTTGCTGTTGAACATCGCCTGCGCCAGCGCCACCGGCACGATCACCAGTTCGTCGGTATTCATGCCCAGCCCCTGGCCGGTCGAGGCGAGGACGCCGACGATGCGAAAGCGCCGGTCGCCAACGCGGACCAACTGGCCGAGCGCGGGTTCGCGGCCGAACATCTCGTCGCGAATCTTCGCGCCGATCACCGCTTCGGAAGCGCCGCGCCGCCAGTCGCCCGGCGGCAGGAAACGTCCCTGGGCGAGCGCCAGACGGCGCACGTCGATGAATTCGGCCGTCGTGCCGGCGACCATCACTTCGCGCAGCTTGCCGCCGACGCTGATTTCCGAGGTGCCGACGGCGAGCGGCGCGACGCGGTGTACGGCGCTCGCGCGCAGCAGCGCCTGCGCGTCGTCCACGGTCAGGTCGCGCGGTGTGCTGGTGATCGCGTTGCCCGGGCTGAAGCCACCTGTCTGCGAGCGGCCGGGCAGGACGATCACCAGATTGCTGCCGATCGACGAGAACTCGTTGAGGACGTAGCGACGCGCGCCATCGCCGAGCGCCGTGAGGACGACGACGGCGGCGACGCCGATGGCCATCGCCAGCACCAGCAGAAAAGTGCGCAGAGGGTTGCCGGTCGCCGCGTCGCGGGCGAAACGAATCAGGTCGGGAGTGCGCATCGATCCGGCGTCGTATCAGCAGGGCGCCAATGGTCGTGGTGCAGCGCGCCGTCCTCCATCAGCAACTGGCGGCGTGCGCGTGCGCCGAGGCCGCCGTCGTGCGTGACGACGATCAGCGTCACACCGCGCGCGTTGAGTTCTTCGAGCAGGCGCATCACTTCCTCGCCGGTGGCACGGTCGAGGTTGCCAGTCGGCTCGTCAGCGAGGATCAATGCCGGTTGCATGATCGTCGCCCGGGCGATGGCGACGCGCTGGCGCTGGCCGCCGGAGAGCTGGTCCGGACGATGGTCGGCGCGGTTTTCGAGCCCGTAGTCGGCAAGCGCCCGCGCGACGCGTGCGCTGCGCTGCGCCGGTGCGATGCCGGCCAGGATCATCGGCAGCGCGATGTTTTCGGCGGCAGTCAGCCGCGGCACCAGGTGGAAGCTCTGGAAGACGAAGCCAATGCGCTCGCTGCGCACGCGCGCCTGCTCTTCGGCCGAGAGCGTGGTGACGTCGCGTCCCTCGAGGCGATAGACGCCGGCGTTGGGGCGATCGAGCAGGCCGAGGAGGTTGAGCAGCGTCGACTTGCCCGACCCCGACGGGCCCATCACGGCGACATACTCGCCGGCGCTGATCGAGACGTCGAGCCGGCGCAGCGCGTGTACCTCGCTGTCGCCGAGCTGGAAAACGCGTTCGATGCCGGAAAGCTCGATCAGCGCGGCGCCCATCGCCTATTTGCCGGCCGGCTTGTCGTCGATCACATACGGCGCGCCGGCCTTCACGCCGGCCCGCTCGAGCGAGGTGACGACGCGCTCGCCGGCCGCCAGGCCTTCCAGCACTTCGGTGAATTCCCAGTTGGCGAGGCCGGTCTTCACCCGGCGTTCCACGAGCCGGCCGTCGGCACCGGCGATCAGCACCCGCCCGCCTTCGAGGAGCGCCGATGTGGGAACGCGCACCACCTTGTCGCGCGTGGCGAGGATGACCTCGATGTCGGCGCTGTAGCCGACGAGCAGCTTGCCGGGCGCCGCCGGGTCGTCGAAGGTGGCTTCGATGTCGACCGTGCGCGCCTGCTTCTCGACCGCCGACACGTACGGTGCCACGCGCTTGACGCGGCCGGGAAACGACTGCTTGGGCAAGGCGTCGAGGCTGATGCGCACCGGCTGCCCGGCGACGATCTTCGGCGCATCGACTTCGTCCATCGGCGCCTTGACGTACAGGCACGAGTCGTCGATCAGGTCGATTGCCGGCGGCGTCGGCACGCCCGGTGGCGACGGCGTCGAGTACTCGCCGACCTCGCCGACGATCTTGGCGATGGTGCCGGCGAAGGGCGCATAGAGCACCGTCCGCCCCTGCTCGACGCGCGTCAGGCTGACCTTGGCCTCGGTCTGCGCGACGTCGGCCATCGCCGCCTGGCAGCCCGCGCGCTTGGCCAGCGCCTCGCTGCGCGCGCTGTCCTCGCGGGCGCCCGAGACA
>JAFLDO010000103.1 GCA_017302455.1 Accumulibacter sp. | reverse complement strand
CATGGGGTTGGGGCATGAGCCGCAGTGTAGGGCGCTATAGGCTCACAGAATGAGCTCGCCAGAAAGAACAGGGGCGGCGGCGTCGCCAAGCCCGGCGGACGAGTGGGGTGGCTGCTCCATAATGCCGCAGAAGAAGCTCGCAGGCGTCCAAAAGCGTGATGAGCGTCAGACGCAGGCCAAACCGATCGTCGAGCGCTTCTTCGCCTGGGTCGATGAGCGCTTCGAAGCCCAGGGGTTGCTACCGAGCAACCCGCTGACCAAAGCACTCGCGTATGCCCGCGAGCGACGAGGCGGGCTGGAAGTCTATCTCTCCGATCCGGAGGTGCCGATCGACACCAACCACCTCGAACGCGCTCTGCGGGCGATTCCGATGGGGCGTCGCAATTGGCTGTTCTGCTGGACCGAGTTGGGGGCCAGGCACGTCGGCATCCTCCAGAGCCTGATCGTCACCTGTCGACTGCACGACATCAATCCCTACGACTACCTGGTCGATGTGCTCCAGCGTGTCGGCCAACATCCGGCCAATCGTGTCCCGGAACTCACGCCCCGGATGTGGAAGAAGCTCTTCGCTGCCACCCCGCTCCGCTCGCCACTGGCCAGCTTGGGCAAAATAGCGGCTGATGCCGTGTAGTTACCGGTTACGCTGCAACAGATCGAAGCCAAGTAGCGCGTTCGGCATCGAGCGGCCAAAAAAAACCGGCTCCTTGCGGTGCCGGTTTTTTCTCGATGGCGACCGGCGGTTCGACTGAACCCGTCGCCGCAACCGAACTCTACACGCCGCGACGCCGGCGGGCCAGCCCCAGGCCGAGCAGGCCAAGCGCCGCCAGGGACAGAGACGCAGGCTCGGGAACAGTGCCACCGAAGACATCGCGCTCGCGCGCGACGATGCCGTCATTCACCAGCGCGGAGGTGAAGAAGGCCTTGTCGCCCGCGGCCGTCCGCTTGAACGTGACGTCGAACTCGAAGGTGCGGTCCTTCGAGCGATCGTAGTCACCTGTGGCCAACGCACCCGAGCAGGTGCCGATATCGGCGGACACGCAAACGGTGTCGACGTCAATCTCCGGCATGCCGAAGCCAAGGTCGTCGACGGTGACCTTCGTGTATTTCGCGAAGCCGGCAGTGATGCCATCGGTCACATCTTTGATGATGTCTGCCACGCTCGTGCTGCTTGCGTACACGGTGCCTCCGAGCGGCGCGCCGTAGGACGAGTTCACGGAAGTGAACCCGCTGTTGTAGGCCAGCGCCACCAGCGAGATGTCGTCGGCAGCGAGCGCGGCCTGAGCAGCGGCAAGGCTACCCTTGGCCGTCGCGTCCGTGAACACGAACATGAAGCGGTTGGACCCGGTCCGCCAGGCGAGATCGCCGCCTGCCAGCGAAATGGCGGTATAGCCAGACTCGGGGAAGTCCCCGCCGCCGTCCGGAACGTTGAGGGTCACCGTGCCCACGTTCGTCACGAAGGTCGGGACGTCAGTAGTCAATCCGGTACCGATGACGGCGCGGCCGTTGGCCGGAAGACCGGGGGCGAGATAGGCACCCTCGGAGAACACTCCGACGCCCGCCGAAACGTCACCAAACTTGACTTTCAAGCCGGTGAACAGGCCCTCGGCCGCGAGCTTGGCCGCAGAGACTTGCGAGCCCATGCTTCCCGACGTGTCGATTAGGAAGTGGACGTCGACCAAGGCGTCCGTCGGACCGGTGGACTCAACGACCACCGTCTTGCGGACGGTGACGCTATCGCCCACGCCGAGCGTGGCGCCGAAGCTGGCCGGCGAGATGGTGTCGGCGAACACCGCCGTCGACGCCAGCGCCACTGTGGATACTGCCAGGAATTGGCCCAATCTCAGGACCGAAGTGAATGGACTGAACATAGTTGTTTTCTCCAATAGAGGGACGATGAGGACCGATGACTTTCCGCCAGCGATTGGGTCGAAGAACCGCAACGCAAAACGCACACATTAAGAAGCAATCCGCGTGCCAGCCAAGGCGCCTGATTCTTCTACCCATTGAATTTACTTAGAAATTTCCGGTGATACGGCTGCAGCTTGTTGTCCGACTTGAGGACGGGTCGGTGCTGTCGGGTCATGTATGTAAGAAATTTCGACATCGGTTGCGGTTCAATCGGCGTGCCAAGCCAGCCGTCCGCCAGGGCGCCCGCCTCGAAGGCGTCGAACTCCGCCGCCGCCTCGGCGCTGGGCGCCCGCGCAGACCGACGCAAGCGCCGCGGCCAACGCCTTGCGACCCGGAGGCTGGGTCAGTTCTCACATTCCAACATTTCGCCCGAGCAGTGATGGCAAGTGTATGAATGTGAGAACTGACCCTCCCCGCGCTCTTTGCTTTCTGGTTGAGTGTGATCACCCGATTTGATGTTCTGATGTTCAGGTACGGCGATGTCTTGTAGGGATGATCGTTCGCAATCGAACCCTGGGGCTCCGCCCCAGACCCCGCGCTCGCCGCGAGGCAGCCGCCGGGATGAACAAGTTGTTCCCGGCAACTGCTCGCCAGCATCGGGACCCTGCAAGGCGTCAAGAGGCTTTCGCGGCATAAACGGGCGATGAAGCCCGCCCATTTATTCCACGGTCCTCTTGACCCCTTTTCGGGTCAAAGAGCGACCCCTGCCGTCAGCGTTTTCGTTGAAGGTGCCACGTCAACGCCTGCCGACCGGAGCGTCCTTCTGGGGTTCCGGTTGCCTCTCGTCATTCCGTGACCGTCCGGAATCCGTACCGCTGACCGAAAGCCAGCCAGGCCCGTCGGGCGGAATGGCGAGCCGCTTCGGACCCCTCCACGCGCCCCAGGAGGTCCAGCAGCGCTTTGAGTGGCGCGTCCGTCTCGTTGCCGATGGCGTCAATGACCGCTCGTCGGTCGCGCAGGCGCTGGGCACGCTTGCGCTCTTTGTCCGTCATCGCGCGCTCGCCCTGAGGTGGGCGACCTCCTTTCGGGACGGTCACCAAGGGGTCGGTCATCTTCTCCTCCGGTTCGGGTGATGGTCACGACAGAACACAGCCGCTCGGCGGTCGTGCCTCCCAAGGTTCGCAGGCGTCGTTTCGCTCGGAGCTACTGCCCCGGGTCGTTGGGGGCGATTCACGAACCGCACCATCGAGTCGCCTGCCCGGCGAGTCCTCACCGGCCGGCCCCCACGCGACGCCGCGAGGGCGCCTCGGGGGACGCGAAGACCTCGAGGTAGAGCTTCTCGTCGAGCTGCGGCAACTCCCGCTGCGCCGCGGCGGCGAGCAGTTCGGCGGCGAGCGTGGTCAGGATGCGGTAGTTGCCGGCGGCGTGATCACACAGCGTGTGCGCGAGCGCCGGGGTCATCAGGCTGCTGTTGCCGGCGTGGCTCAGCAGATGGGTCAGGCAGGCCAGCAACTCGTCTCGCGAGGCATACTCGGTGGCGAGGCGGGTACGGATACGAGAACCGAGCGGGATCAAGTCCTCGCGGCGCAGCGTCTCGATCAGACGTGCATCGCCGGCCAGTACGACACACAGGGGCGGCTGCGAGTCGAAACGGGCACTGGCGAGCAGGCGCAACTCGCCGAGGACCGCCGGACTCATCTCCTGCGCCTCATCGACCAGTAACACCGCCCGGCGACGGGTCGTTTCCAGATGCGCGAACCAGACCTCACGCAGGGCCTTGAAGCCCCCCCAGCGGTTGTGCGGGCGCAAGGGCACGGCGAAGATGTCGCCCATTTCCCGATAGAAATCGGCCAGATTGCTCTGCGGATGGTTGATCGCACCGACGCTGACATCCGCCAGGCGCCCCAGACGGTCGGCCAGGAGGCGCAAGGCCACGCTCTTGCCGGTACCCGGATCGCCGTGAATCATCGCGAAGCCGCCTTCGCGGATCTGGGCGTGCTCGATTCGCCAGCAGAAGTTCTCGATCCGGGGCGGAACAAAGAGTGCTTCGATCGGCAATTCGGCGGCGAAGGGATTCCACTTCAGCCCGTAGAGGGCGAGGAGCCGCGGGTTCATGCCGGCTCCTGGTCGTCGGACGGCAGATACGCCGGCGGCAGGCCCGTGGCGGCGTAGTCGGCGAGCAGCTGGCGCAGCAGCGGCGCGATGCCGGTGGACGGTGGCACCAGCGCCGTCGTCGTGACCGGTGCGAGGCGCCGACGCTGCCCATCGGCGTTGGCCGACTTGTCGAGCGCCTTGAGCGGGCAAAGCACGGCGCCGGTGCGCACATCGACGAGGTCGACGTGCGTCAGATCCCAGCGGGCATAGCGCAGAGGCACCACCGGCAGGTGGCGATACGCGGCGGGGATCTCGAAGCGGGTCCCGGCCAGACTGATCGTGCCATCGGCACGCCGCTGGCGGCGCGCGACCTCAATCCGGAAAGCGGCCCGCAGTGTCGTCGTATCCGGGCAGTCCCGGTGGACACTGGGTCCGGCGAGATAGCGCGCCAAGGGGGTGGTGTCGATCTCGGAATGCACCGTGCGGTGGTACTCCTGTTCGACCCAGGCCTGGCTGGCCTGATTGAGCAGGTCGAGCGTCAGCACGTCCTCGCCTTCGAGCATCGCCATCAGACGCCCTTCGATGCGTCCCCAGAACGATTCCTGCTTGGCATTCTGATACGGCGAATACGGCAGGGTCGTCTGATGCACGACCCCCAGACGGGCGAGACCGCTGACGGTCTCTTCGGCGAGCATGGCGGCGCCGTTGTCAGTCATCAGGGCGCGTGGCAAGCCGCGCTTCATGAAGGCCTGCGACAGGCCATGCACGAGACTCTCGGCGGTCTCGTCGAGATACCACTGCAGATGGCAGACCAGCCGCGAGCGATCGTCGATGACGCCAAACAGCAGCGGCTTGACCCACAGGCCGGCGCGGGTGAGGACCTTGCGGGAGCAATGATGGAAGTCGAGATGCCAAAGGGCGCTGACGTAGTCGACTTCGTAGCTCCTGACTTCCAGCCGGTCGAGCCGGTCGCGGGCCAGCAGCGCGCCGGCGGTCGTCCGTTTGGGCGACGCCTGGCGAAACATCCCCTGCGTCTGGAGGTAACGACGGATCGTCGGATACGACGCCAGCGACGCGTCGGTCCCGGCCAGGGCGACCCGCAGATTGTCGAAGTGCAGTTGCACGGTCCAGCCCGGATGCTCGTGATACTGCGCCGTCAGGATCTGGATGACCACGGGGGAGAGGCTCTTGAAGCGACCGAGGTTGCTGCGCAGGCGATTGCGCAGACTGGCCACCGGATCGGTGGCCTTCCGGGCCGCGTAGTACCAGCGCTCGATGGTCGAGGCGCCAAAGCAGACGTCCAGTCCGGAGACCGGATGCCGCCAGGACTTGGTCGACAGGGCGAGGAGTGCCGGGGATAACTCGCCGGCGGCGGGCGGCGCCGCCAGCAAGGGGCCGACGATCGCAAAGCGCAGGCGCGCCCAGCGATCACGTTTGAGGGGATCGTGAGAAGAGGTCAAGAGGGGCTTCCAGAACGTCGGCACCGGCGGCACCAGGACGGGAAGGGAAGCCTACAAGCCCTGGCAGATGTCGCCTATCCCCATCCTCTGCGGGAAATCAGCGACCCCCACGCAACGCGCTCGGTCGGACCGTGATCGGCGTCAGAAAGACGAGGAGATGCCCCATGGCTTCTGCGGCGTCGCCGACAAAACATTCCAGCAGACGGGTCGGAAAGCGCTCCGTCACCGGCGGCATAAAGCGCGCGCCCGAGGCTTGCCAGAGCGTGCTCAGCGGGAACTGGTCTTTCCACCATTGCCGCCAACGTTCCAGGGTACGCAAGGGAATCGCCAGTGTCGCCGACAGCCTCGCCGCCCCGGGGTTCTGCCCGGCATGCCGGGCAGAACCGAGCACCACCAGCAGCGCCAGATAGACGCGCCGGCCCAGGAAACGTACCGACATCGAGGTCGTCCGACGACGACAATCGCTGCAGCAGAAGCTGAACCGCCGAGCAAAGTCGGCGTACCGTTCCGGCGGGCACCCCCGCGGCTTGCGTGGGTAGTCGGCACGGTGCAGAACACCGCCGCAGGCGCAGCCTCCCGCTCGCGTTTCGCCCGCCAACTCCGCGTCAACGCGCAGCAACCAGCTAAAAAAATGAGGATCCTGCAATAGGGCATGGCACACTGGCATGGTCTCTTGGAGCGCAAACCAGAGATTCCCCCAAAGGGCGCGTTTGTTCAAGCTCCCCGAGGGGGGTCGCCCCCGCAACATCACCCGGCTTGATCAGGCAGGCAGGGAAGTCCATCACGGACGTGGACCGTGCTCATCTGGTCTTCTCAACTTGACCTCACAGAATGATGATAACTCAGGCATGAATTATTGGTGCTTAGGTGCCGGGAATACCACTTGTAACGGTGAGACTCCCCCTGCGGAGAATATCGGTCCTAACAGTGCGGGCTTCTTCGCACAGACACAGCAGATGACCGGGCGAGTGATCATTGGCTCGGTAGCTGCGGTTCCGGTTCCGGAGCCGGCTTCTCTTGCGCTTGTTGGGTTCGGCTTGGCTGGATTGGGACTTACAAGACGAAGGAAGCAGCAGATCGCATAGCAGTCTGAGAAGTTGTTGCACGGACGGAACCCCGCTTCGGCGGGGTTTGCTTTTTTGCACCGAGCATCGGAGCGATCTGACGGGAGAAAGTCACGCCGTTGCCTGCTTCGGTTATGCGCGGCTTACCCCGTGCCTGTGTCAAACACGAACTGGAGACCGAGTGAGCAGCCCCAAAGCTAAGACAACGTAAGGCGTTAAGCAAAAATAACTTGAACATTTGTGGTGATTGGCCTATGGTTTCAGCATGGAGCAAGAGCTAGCCATAGAAGCCAAGTATCAAGCGCTGTGCGGCAGGCTGGATGAGGCCACGCTT
>JAFLDO010000102.1 GCA_017302455.1 Accumulibacter sp. | reverse complement strand
GTCGCCCGAGTAGTGATAGACGCGGGTGAGCATGTAGAGCAGATACGGGTTGCCGGCCAGCCGCATCAGGCTGCGCGAATCCTGTACGGCTTGCTTCCAGGCCCGGTTCATGCGCTCGGTCGTGTGACTGTAGACGCCCGGATTCGCGCATGGAACCTCGGTCGCCGACCAGAACAGCGAGAGGCTTGCGCCGGCGGCTTCCCAGGCTGTCCACGCCTGCCGCACGTCTTCGCCGCCGGCGAGGCGCCAGAACAGATCCTCGCCGCGCGCCATGCCGGCCGCCTCGCGCACGGCCGGGTCGGCTTCACTGGACTGGAGCGCGGCGCTCAGGTAGCCGGTGACGAAGTCGAGGATGCGCAACGGATCGAGCGGGCGGATGCTGACGGTATCGAGGTCGAGCGACAGGGCGCCTGTGTAGTCGAGTTCGCGGCAGGTGACCATGGCCGCCAGTGCGCGGTGCTGCTGGAGAAAGGCCTTGACCTGCGCTGCCTTGGCGGCGCGCTCGCCGGCCGGCATTTCGTTCAGGCCGTCCAACAACAACACGGCGCGCCTGGACTCAAGCAGGCTGCCGAGATGGGCGCCGAGTTCACCCAACTGGCGTTGCAGAAACGCGAGCAGTTTTTCGTCGGCCTCGGTCCACTTGCCGAGGCTGACGAGCAGCGGAACCGGCGCTGCCGTGTCGGCCAGCGCCACCTCCAGCGCGTCGTGCGCGAGCTTCCACAGCGTCGTCGTCTTGCCGGCGCCGGGCTCGCCGAGCAGCGCCGCCCGGCGCACCTGGGCGAAAGCCTGCGCGATGTCCGCGTACGAGTGCGATTCGCTGTGCGCTTCCGTCCTGGCGCAGGACAGGTGGCGCAGATGACGGAATTCTGGACGCATGACGATGGCCGGCAGGGTGGCGGCCGGTTCGCGGCGCGCCAGCACCTTGGCCACGGCCGCCATCGGCGTGTACAGCTCGGTGTGCACCAGTTCGTCAATTTCCAGCCGGTGCAGGTAGGCCAGCTCTGCCGCGCGCTGCGTTACGGCCGAAGCGCGCGCTGCCGTTGCTGCCGGCGGCGCGGGCAGCGAACGCAACAGGCGCTGTACGCCCGTGGTGTAATCGGCGCCGCCGATCGCGATCGCTTGGCGGTCGGCCAGGTACCACGGCGGCTCGCCATCGCCGGTCAGCAGCGGAAAGACTGGCTTGCCACGCTTTCTTGCCTGCAGGTACTCCAGCCGCACCCAGTCGTTGGTGTTGGCGGCCGTGGATACCAGGCTGACGACGGCGTAGGCGCGCTCGATGCCGTCGGCAATCGCCGCCAGCCATACCTCGCCGCCGGGGATGTCGCTGGTGTCGAGCCAGCAGGCGTGGCCGGCTTGCTGCAGGTCGGCGAACAGACGATCGGCGATCTGCCGGTCGCTACGCGAGTAGCTGATGAAGACACGCGGATCACGCGCGCTGGCCTGGCGGACGCCCAGGGGCGGGACACTGGGAGAGAATGCGGCTGCGAAGACAGGGGCGGCAGCGAGGTCGGCGCCGCCGAGACAGCGCGCGTCCAGTTCTTCGATCAGCGCCCGGAAGGCGGGCTGCCTTTCGTCTCCCGCGGCGCTGCAGACTGCCTCCAGCAAGAGCGAGAGGGCATGCCGCGAACCAACTCGGCCATGCTCGAGCAGGCGGCGCACGCAAGCGACCACGAAATCCCTCGTGGCACCGCGCTGAGGAATCGCGTGGTACACGTCCGGATGCTCGGCGTGAAAGGCGAGTGTAAGCCAGGTGTCACGACGGTCTTCGCCCATGAACGGTCTGAGCAGATCGGCGGCTTGTTCGATGATGGTCATTCGCTGGTGGTCTCGCCAAAGCGCATGCGTTGCGCACACAGTCGCCAGGTCATGCAAACCCGGTTCGCATGGGAGCGCGAAAGGACGCTGCCTGGAGGTGACAACGCTACCCGCAACACCAGCTGTCGCGACCACGTCGACTATAATGGCATCCGCAACGTTGGTGAGGGATGCTGCCGGCACCCCTGCGTCGTCACGAGTTCACGCCCCGCCTTACCACCTACCCGTCCGAGGAGTCCACAATGCCCACTGCTTCCGGTGTCAAGTCTTACAGCCTGGTTACCGCGGCCACCTATGGCGCGACTGGCACCGGTCTCGACCAGATCGTCGAGTACATTTACCGCGACCTCGGCCTGGCCGGTGCAACGGACGGGAAGGACATCAGGGCCGGCGCGCAAGCGGCCAACCGCTTGAACGAGATGATCGTGCAGGCCGCCCAGGCCACCCACGCGGCGGACGACAAGGTGTTCACCGCTGCCGAAGTCACCGCGATGAACGCTTATCTGCGTACCAATTTCAGAACGGAATGGGCGCTGGCGCACGGCGACGACGAAACGGGCTTCGAGACCGGTTTTCATCTGGTGCAGAACGATGGCGGTACCACCCGGTACCGGGGCGAGCAATTGCTCGACACTGTCGTTGATGGCATCTACCACATGGGATTCGAAATCCGTGATGGCCGCTTCCTCAACGAGGACGGTGATCCGAACGCCTCTGTCGAGAAAGTGGCCGAGTGGCTGACCCAGTTCTACACAGACCATTCGACGAGCGGCACCGGGCTGGACAGGATCACCGACCTGATCATGGCCGATCCCGGGCTCGATCGCCGGATCGCCGACGCGCAGATCGCCGCCGGTGCGGATTCTGCGAATGGGCTGAACCAGATGCTGCGGGGTGCCCTGTCGGCGACTGGCGTCGCCGGCGACAACTGGATTTCCGTCGCCGACGTGGTCGCCTTGAATGGCTACCTGCGTGCTGACGCCGGGCGCCAGGCCGCGTGGACCCGTCTGCATGGCGACGACGAGAAGCGCCTTGAGACAGGCTTTCACAAGGTCCAGAACGACGGCGCCACGACGACCTTCTTCGGCGAGAATCTGGTCAATACCGTCGCCGACGGCATCTACCACCTTGGCTTCATGATCAAGGATGGTCATCTCCTCAACGAGGATGGCGACCGCAACGCGTCATTGTCGGACGTCGCCGACTGGCTCAACTATTTTCTCGTCGATGCATCAACCACGGGGACTGGGCTCGACCGCATCGTCGATATGATCAAGAGCGATCGCGGCCTGGCGCGCAATACCGAGGCCTTCGACATCAATCAGGGCGCCAAGGCGGCCAACGCGCTGAACCAGATCATCGTCGATCTGATCGGAAAAACCGGAGCCCATGCCGACGGCTGGATCACCGTCGAAGAGCTTGTCCAGATGAACCGCCTTGTCCGTGATGACGCTGCCCTGCTCAAGCAGTGGACGGATCTGCACGGTGACGACGAGGGCGATGAGACGAGTGGCTATCACTTTGTCCAGGGCAACGGCGCGACGACCAACTTCTTCGGCCGCAACCTGGTCGATACCGTTGGTGACGGCATCTATCATCTGGGCTTCGAGATCCGCGACGGCCGTTTTCTCAACGAGGACGGGAATCCCAATGCCACGCTGTCGGACGTCGCCACCTGGCTCAATTTTTTCTACGGCAAGGCGCCGATCGTGCTTGGCGACGAGGCGGCCAACACGATCAACGGCGACGAACGCGGCGAGCAGATCAACGCCGGCGGCGGCAACGACACCGTAGCGGGTGGCGGCGGTAACGATCTGATCTACGGTGGGTGGGGTAGCGACAGCCTCTCGGGTGGTGATGGGGAGGACCTGATCTACGGGGGTACTGGCAATGACAGCCTGGCCGGTGGTGACGGCAACGACATCTTCCGCGTCACCGGCAACACGGATTGCGGCTTCGAGGGCTACGACAAGTACGACGGCGGTGCCGGCAGGGACCGGATTGTCGCCTACGGTGGCAAGGTCGATATCGGCCTGACGGCGTTCGCGCCGAAGAACGGCGTCGAGACCGTCGATGCCTCCGGCGCCGGCGGGCCGGTGCGGCTGCTCGGCGACTGGGCCGATAATCTGCTCGATTTCAGTGCCACCACCTTTATCGGCAAGGTGAGCATCGACGGTGGTGGCGGCCAGGACAGGATCATCGGCAGCTCCGGTGCCGATGTCATGCTCGGCGGTTACGGGGCGGATATTCTCGACGGTCGCGCTGGCAACGACCGGATCAGCGGCGGCAGCGGCGGGGACACCTTCCTCTTCGGCAAAGCGTGGGGTCGCGACGTCGTCACCGACTTCCAGGATGGGGTGGACCGCCTCGATCTGCGCGACGCCGGTGTTACGAAACTCAAGGACCTGCACATCGCAGCCATCGGAAATGACGCATCGATCAGTTGGGAGGGTAACGAGATTCTGCTGGTCGGTGTGAAGACCGCCGATCTGGGAATCTCCGACTTCATCCTCTGACGCGGTGGATGGGCAGCGGCGCCGATCGGTCACCGACGCCACTGCTCGCATCGCTGCCTGCGCGCCTCGGCGCACCGGTGGGCGACAGGGCCTTCGGGCCGGGCTCAACCAGACGCGGCAGCACCCTGGCACCCGCAGGCGCCGCCAGGACCGTCAGGGCAACGCGGGCGGCGGCGGCGCGCGCCGCTGGATCTTCTATTGCCCCGCCTCATCAACCGAGGATCCGGATTTTCAAACGTTCGATGAAGCCGAGGCTCGTCCACCACGTCTCGCCGTTCTCGCGAACGCGGTTGCCGGAGTCGGTCAGCGCCAGCCTGCGCACACCGAACCCGGTGGCACCCGCGTCGGCAACCAGACCCGCCTGCATGAGGTACTTGGCGATTCCTGGCGGGACCTCCTGGCCGTCCAGCAGCCAACGCGTGCCATAGCCATCGTCGTCGCCAAGGAGCATCAGCAGGGGGCGATGCCTGCCCATCAGCCGCAGTATCTCGAGCGTCTGCGCGCGGTTGGGAATCAGGCCCTTCGGCGAGAAGTTCAATGCTTTGCTAATGCCGCGCGCGGAGGCCGATGCTGCCGAGCATCGCCGGTCAACCCGCGTCCGGAAAGTCGGCACCCAGAGAGACTTCGCGCCACGTCTCCATCTCCGCCGAGAACTCCTTCAGCTTGGCGGCGGTCAGGTCGAACGCGGGCCGGCCGAGGAGCAGATGAAGCGGCGCCTGCGGCGCTTCGACGGCTTGGATGATCGCCTCCGCGCCGCGTACCGGGTCGCCCTGCTGGCTGCCGCTATAGCCCTGGATGGCGGCCCGGCGGGCGCCCGCCGATTGTGCATAGTCGGCGATGGCGTTCTTCGGCGTCTTCAGTGAGCGGCCCGCCCAATCCGTGCGGAACGGCCCCGGCTCGACGATCGTCACCTTGATCGCGAGCCCCGCGGTTTCCTTCGCCAAGGCCTCGGAAAGGCCCTCGACCGCAAACTTGCTGGCGTTGTAGTAGCCGATGCCCGGGAAACCGATCAGCCCACCCACCGACGAGATGTTGACGATGTGGCCGCGACGACGGGCGCGCATCCCGGGAAGGACGGCCTTCGTCATGTTGGCCAGGCCGAAGACGTTGGTCTCGAACATCGCACGGACTTCCTCGTCCTCGCCTTCCTCGACCGCGGAGAGATAGCCGTAGCCGGCGTTATTCACCAGCACATCGATCTGCCCGAACCGTTCATCGGCTTGCCGGACGACGTCGGCGATCTGCCGCGGTACGGTCACGTCCAGGGCGGCGACCAGGGCGTTCCCGGCCAAGGCAAATTCGTCCAGAGTCGCCGGGTTGCGTGCCGTCACGACGACGCGGTAGCCGCGGCGCAGCAGCGCTCTGCAGAGTTCGCGGCCGAAACCGGTCGAGCAACCGGTGATCAGCCAGACGGCATCGGAGGACGTCATGGGGCAACTCGCGTAATGTCTTGTGGGCCAGGAAGCAACGATACCTGATCCGGCGTGCGAATGGTCGTCTTTGTCGCACACCGCCAGCCAGCGCTTCAGTGGCTGCGGTGCCGCGGACGACCAGCAAGGCTCAAGGCAACAGGCAACTCGCCAGCGCGGCCGGCACAGCGCCTACTTTTTTCCGCGCAGGCCGTGCCACAGGTCCTTGACCAGCGGCACAGCGCCTTCAGGAGCGCCCACCGCCGCGCCGATGGTGAGCTTGACGCCGGTCTTCGCTGACTCGACCGCCAACTGAGCCAGGTCGACCGAGTACTCCGGCGCGGCAAGCGAACCGCTTATTCGCACCGGCACCGCCACTCCCCGGAGAACGGTCAGCGTGCGGCCGTGACCAATGGGAATCGCCCCGACCGGGGCAGCCTTGACGAGATAGTCGATGCGCTCCGTGGCGATGTCGATGCTTCCGGCGCCCGTCACCTTGAGCAGCGGCGACTGGCCCGAGAGGTCGTCGCTGCGCGCGACACCCTGGCGAATCGCGAAGCTCGCCGAGAGTTCGGAGAACTCGGTCTGGTCGGTGGCCTTGGCCCGCCCCTCGACGCTTGCCTTCGAGCCCAGCAGCGAGCCTGCGGCGCGCATGATGGCGCCAAGATCGACGCCCTTCACCGCGCCATCGCGAACGTCGATGCGCACGCTGCCGGTGAGAGCCCGCTTCAAGGCGGTGAGCGTCGTGCCGGTAGTCGTGAGGTCGAGCGCGACGCTGCCGCGTCCGGCAAGCCGGTCGACGCCCACGGCGTCGCGAAGCAGCGGGCCAAGTGCAACACCTGTCAGCTTTTCGCGCATCGAGAACTGGTTGCTGTGCGCGTTGACGCTCGCGCTGCCGGCCAGCGTGCCTTGATAGAGGTTGGCGTTGAGCGGCGCAATGTCGATCCGGCCGGCAGCGGCCCGCAAACCGAGGAGCACGTTCTCGGCCTTGATGTGCCGCACCGCGAGTGCGCCAATTCGCACGCTGCCGGTCGCGTTCAGACTCCTGAGCGCCGTCAGGTCGATCGCCTTCTCCGGCGCGGCCGCTTGCCCGCCGGCGGCCGCCGGGG
>JAFLDO010000101.1 GCA_017302455.1 Accumulibacter sp. | reverse complement strand
GCCACCGATCCGGCCGCCACCCTGGCGGCCAGCGAACCCGCCGCTGCCGCCGCCCTCCCCCCGCCCACTGCCGCTGACGGCACGCAAGGGCTCGCCCGCGCGCCGGCCAGCGACCCCGTTCTGGTCGGTATCGCCAGAGGATTGGGGCTATCGGCTGAAGACCTCGACGAAGCCGATGCCGCCGCGCTCGGCGAACGCTTGGGACAACTGATCCTCCTGGTCACCGACGAAGTGCGGCAATTGCTCGCCTTGCGCCAGGCCGCCCTCGACCAGCCACCCGGCGGACGTGCCCAGCCGGGTGCCAGCAATCCGCTGGCCATCATGCCGACCAGCGAAGAGGCCCTGCGCGTCCTCTTCGGGCCGCCCCGGCGAGCGTACCTGGACAGCCACCAGTCGTTCCAGAGCAGCCTGGCGGAACTCGGTCAGCACCTGCGGCAGACCGATGCGGCGATCCGTGCGGCCAGCCAGGTACTGGCCAGCGAGTTGGCCCCCGAGGCCATCGACAAGGCGGCAGCGGCAGAGAACCGCATCGGCCAGTTGCTGAGTTCGCGCAAGGCGCGGCTCTGGGACCTCTATGTCGAGCGCTGGAACAGCCGCCCGCCGGTGCAGCCACACCGAGCCCTCGCTTCCTTTGTCGAGACCTTCACCAGCGAAACCGCCGGCGCCGACAAGCCGCAGGGCAAGTGATGCGGACGGTACGTCGGCGACTCGCCAACCGCTCCCCCTTGCGCTGCCACGCCCGGGCGCAAGTGCTTGACGACAGGGAGCCGGGACGCCGCCGGACCATTCGCCCCTGATCGTGATGCGCTGCGTTCAGGACTCGCTTTTCGCCATTCAACGATCAGCGCCGGCATGCCGGCGCAGGGAGGCTCCGATGAAGTTCTTCAGCTACACCGACCCGAACGAACAGGTCACCGAACGCGTCGCCCCGGCCGGCTTGCGGCCGGTCCTGCGGGAGTTCTCGGACGAGGAACTCGACAGCCTCGACAGTTTCGTCGCCGAGTTGCGCTTTGCCACCGGCAGCCGGATCGTCGCCGTCGGCGAGCGCAGCGATGCCCTGCTGATCATCGTCTCCGGCAGCGTCCGGATCACCGCCGGCGAAGCCGGCAAGGGCGAGCGGGAAGTGGATCGCCTGCGCGAAGGCGAGGCCTTCGGCATCTCGTCCTTCCTCGATGGCGAAGCCAGCGCGATTGCCGCGACAGCCCTGGAAAGCACCCAGGTCCTCGCCTTGCGGCGCGCCGCCTTCGCGCAGTTGGCTGCCTGGAAGCCCTCACTGGCGATCTCCCTGCTCCAGGATCTCGCCGCCTACACGAGCCGGCGCCTGCGCCAGCTCGAGGCGGCCTGTTGAGACTCCACCGACAGAGCCATGCCATGAGCCCAGAGCTGTTCTTCGCCAACTACACCAAGCGCACCTCCGCCCTGCCCAAGCCGGCATGGCAGGTACTCCGCGTCCTCACCCTGCTCGTCACCCTCGGCTTCGCCGCGCTGCTGACGGTTGACCCCGCCGTCGGACTCAAGCTCTGGTGGGGCCTGGCGATCCCGGTGCTGCCGGCGCTGCTGGTGATCGCGCCGGGCCTCTGGCGTCAGGTCTGCCCGATGGCCTTCGTCAACCAGGTTCCACGCATGACCGGCAGCAGCCGCAACCAGCCGCTACCCGCCAAGTGGAAGAACCATGCCTTTCTCGTCGCCGTCGGCATCTTCCTCGCCTGCGTCGCCGCCCGCTCGCCACTTCTGAACCACTCAGGCGGTCTGGTAGCCGCCGGCATCGTCGGCGTCCTCATTCTGGCTTTCGTCGGCGGTCTGGTCTTCGCCGGGCGCAGCGGCTGGTGCGGCACCTTCTGCCCGCTCGGACCGATCCAGCGCACTTATGGGCAGGCACCGCTGGTCGTCGTGCCGAACGGCTACTGCCCGACCTGCGTCGGCTGCCAGAAGAACTGCTACGACTTCAATCCGCGCGGCGCCATCTTCGCCGACCTCGTCGATTCCGACGCGCGCTACGCGAGCCAACGGCGGCTGTTCATCGGCCTGCTGCCGGGGCTGATCGGCGCCTATTTCCTGCAGGGGCCGACGCAGTCCTATGGCTACGAACTGTATCTCGCGATCCTCCTCGCCGCCTGCTGCGCCTCCGCCGGCCTCTATGCCATCGCGACCAGTTGCTTCCCGTTGTCGCCGCATCGCGTCGCGGCCGTTTTCGCGGCCGTTGCGCTCGCCGTCTTCTACTGGTTTGCCGGCCCGATCGTGCTCGGCACCCTGTCCGGTTTCCTGTCCTTCGCGGCGCCCGAGTGGCTGACGACGGCCAGCCGTGGCGTCGGCGTGGTCGGTGGACTGGTGCTCCTCGGCGCCAGCCTGCACGCCGAAGGCCTGTTCCGAAAAGCCTCGGCGCAGCCCGCCGAGCGCGCAGCGGAACCGAGCCGCAAGACCCAGATGCTTACCCGCTTCGGTGGCAAGCAGGGAGCGGAGGTCACCGACCGGGAGACGAAGGTCGCCTTCCCGGTCCCGAAAGGCGCGACGCTACTCGATGCCATCGAAAGCGCCGGTCTCAAGATCAACTACGGCTGCCGCGCCGGGCTCTGCGGCGCCGACGCCGTGGTGGTGTGCGAAGGTGGCAAGCATCTGTCGCCTGCCGGCGACGACGAGCTGGCGACGCTGCGGCGACTCGGACTCGAAGGCAAGGCACGTCTGGCGTGCATGTGCCGAGTCAGCGGCCCGGTAGTCATCGACCGCGACCCGACCTCTGCGGGGCCGGAACAAAGCCAGGCGGCGCCAGCCGCGCCGGAAGTCGACCATGCCGTCGCCTGCGGCGTTTCCCGCGTCGTGATCATCGGCAACGGCATCGCCGGCACCAGCGCCGCCGAACAACTGCGCCGTCTCAGCGCCTCGCTGCAGATCGACATGATCACCAGCGAACCGCTCCACTTCTACAACCGCATGGCCATCGGCCGGCTGATCTACGGGCGCACCGGCATGGACGGACTGCAACTCATCCCGGACAACTGGTACACCAAGAATCGCGTCGAGGTCTGGCGCAACTCGATCGCCCGCTCCGTGGACCGGCAGAGCAAGAGCGTGCTGCTCGCCACCGGCGAAAGTCTGCCCTACGACAAGCTGATCCTCGCTACCGGCGCCCACTGCACGACGCCGGACCCGGATTTCCTGGCGTTCGACAATGCCTTCGTCCTGCGCTCGGCAGAGGATGCCCAGGCGCTGCGCAACTACGTTCAGCTCCGCCGCGCACGCCGGGCGCTGGTCGTCGGCGGCGGCGTACTCGGTGTCGAGGCGGCCGACGCCCTGCACCACCTGGGGCTGCACGTCACCCTCCTGCAGCGCTCGGACCGGCTGATGAACGCCCAGCTCGACCACCAGGGGGCTGCCCGACTGGCCAGCTACCTGGAAGGCATCGGCATCGAGGTGCTGACCGACGTCAGCATCAGCCGCTGGGAAGGCCAGGGCGAGACGCTGCGCGCCGCCTGGCTGGCGCATGGACCCTGCGCCCGCGCGGACGTGTTCGTCGCCTGCCTCGGCATCGGCACCAATACCCAACTGGCGCGGGCGGCCGGCCTGGAAGTGGGACGCGGCGTCAAGGTCGACTCCAGCATGCGCACCAGCGACCCCGACATCTTCGCCGTCGGCGATGTCGCCGAACTGCCCGGTGCCGTCGGTGGGCTCTGGACAGTCGGCGCCGCCCAGGCCGCCACGGCCGCCGGCGCCGTGCTCGGCCAGGGGCAGCCCTATCAGGCGCCGCGCATCGTCCTCCAGCTCAAGTGCGACGGTATCGACCTGCGCAGCTTCGGCGAAATCTCCGCCCGGCCCGGCGATGAGGAATACACCGCGGCACCGAACGATGCGGCATGGTGGCGCCTGATCCTGCGCCAGGGAGTGCTGGTCGGTGCCCTCTACGTCGGGCCGCCGCGTTCGGCCAAGGACTTCACCCGCGTCGTCCAGGCCGGCACCGACCTCAGCCCGGTCTGGGCGGAATTGCGGCGCGGCGATCTGTCGGTTCTCGCCAGCCTGAGCAGCGATTGATTCGTGCCACCAGCGTGCCCGTCGGCCGTGCCCGGCAACGCGTCGGCACTTCTTTTCTCCACTGGTGGCGGACCTCCCCGTCGCACCCGGCGGCCGAGCTGACTGGACGAGCGCGCCATACGCCCGGTGGGGTCTGGGCCATGGCGGAACCTTCACCCTAGACTCCTCCGTTGAAGGCAAGGACGGAAGCTAACCCGCGATGCACATTGGATTTTTCGAGCCCCTCGGAGCCACCTAAGGGTAACTGTAGCGCAGTTGCCAAGAGTCGGCCGCAAACCCTTGCTACTCCACGCGTTCGCCAAATCTGCTCGAGGGCCAACAGCGGAATCTAGGTTCACCGACGATCGATCCTTTGTCCGCCTCCGGCCTGCGAGGCAGGACCAAGGCCGCAGGCCACTCACCGGACGTCCCTGCAAGCTGTGGTACAGTTCCGTCAGCGGGTGCCCCCGGGCCATTCAAGGCGTGCCGAGGGACTTCCGGGTGACATTGGCCCTGGCGGAGTTTCCATTAGTGGCCCGGTCCGAGAAGCAGTACACTGTTTTCAATGGCGATTTTTCCGCAATCCGCGTAGCCATCCAGCATCGTGACGCAAGGCTTTGCGTCAAATGGGACTACTAGATCACGTTCGATGACGAAGGTACGAAATGGCATACCCCATTGAAAGAAAACTGGTTGTCGCCGTGTCTTCTAGCGCACTTTTTGATCTTTCAGAGTCACACGCAGTATTTATCGAGAATGGGCCGAAGGCGTACAAGGAATTTCAGGAAGCCAACTTGAATAAAGTCCTTGGCAAAGGGGTCGCATTTCCATTTGTTCGACGCTTCTTGAATATCAATAAACGCTTCCCGAAGCAGTCGCCCGTGGAAGTAGTTCTCTTATCTAGAAACTCGGCGGCCACCGGAAAGAGAGTCTTTCGCTCGATTTCGCATTATGGTTTAGATATCTCGCGCGCCGCATTTATGGAGGGGGAATCCCCATATGAATACATCCCGGCCTTTAACGCATCACTGTTCTTGTCAGCCGACGAGGAAGATGTAAAGAAAGCCATCCGCAATAAATATCCGGCTGGCACGGTTTTACCCAGCACCGTTAGCGATGACGAATCTGAGGAAGAACTTCGAATAGCATTCGACTTTGATGGCGTTATCGCGGACGACGAGTCTGAGTCAGTCTATAGAGGAAGCAACCTTCCCGCGTTTCACAGTTATGAAGTGGCAAGAGCTCACATTCCTCACAAGCCCGGTCCACTCGCCGATCTATTTCAGAAGCTCTCGTTCATGCAAAAGCTTGAAGATAAGGAACAAGAGAAGGATAGAGATTACAAACGGATTATTCGAACAGCCATCGTTACAGCGCGAAATGCTCCAGCGCATGAGAGAGTAATAACAACGCTGGAGCATTGGGGAGTAAGCGCAAACGAAACATTCTTCTTGGGCGGCATGAAGAAAGATCGAATTCTTACGCGGCTAAAGCCCCATATGTTCTTCGATGACCAAAAAAGCCATCTTGAGTCCGAGGCCGGAGATATACCGATGGTTCATATTCCATTCGGCATTGCGAACACAATCATCGACCAAGGCGCTCCAGAGGGACGCTCCGCCGGCTAGTCGGCTCCGCGCCCCTGAGCTCCACGTTGGGCAGCCAATTTCGTCGTAATGTGACGAGACTCCTCCAAATGAACCTCGTTCCCTTAGACTAGGGCTCGTCAGGCCCTAACATTTCATAGTCGGATTTCATCCCCATGCCTGCGCTGCAACAACCAGACTTTGACGTGCTACGGCGCTATTCACGCGCAATAATGCATCTCCGCGATCGTCAGCGAGCGGGGCGCCTCGCCATCGGCCTCGGCGCCGGTGTTTCCTTAGACTTGGGCTTCCCCAACTGGAGAGAACTTGTAGACCGCTTGGCGAGACGCGACGAGTTTAAGGACGCGCGCACGCCAGCCGATGCTCCGCTAACTATCAAGACTCAAGCGCTTATTCAGCATCTGGGCAGGACCGTCGAGCATCGGTTCGCGGCATCTGCTGAAGCAGAACGTGAGATCCGCTACCGCTGGATCCAGCTCCTGCATGAGGCCCTGTATAGCGGAATCCCCGAAGACGCCGGTCAACTTTCCCGTGCACATCCCTATCTTGGATACTTCTTGGAGGCGATAAAGACCGCCCCCCTCACCATTAACTACAATTTCGATGATTCCGTCGAAAGAATGCTTGGGCACACCTACAGTGCAGAGCAGGAAGCTTGCAACGAGCGAGTCTATGAGACAGTGTGGGACCCATCGACCCAGTTCCGCCGGTCCAAGGGAGTGATCTATCATCCGAACGGCTTTCTACCAACCCGACTTGTTGAGGGATTCAGTGAAAGCATTGTCTTTTCAGAAGGTGAGTACGCAGACCAGCTCATTGATGTGATGAGCGGGCACTACGCCACCCTGATCTCGCATCTGACGAGCTATACTTGTCTGTTTCTGGGTCTTTCTTTGTCAGACTCCACCCTAAAGCACCTACTTCGCCACAACGTTCACTGTAACCCTGGGCATGCACACTACTACGTCCGGTATTGCGAAGCCGATGAAGATCTGCCACCCGATAAGAACGACGCAGAGACGCTCGCGAACTTCGATGTCTATGGTGTCGTTACGCTACATTTGACCAAGGCCGGGATGGCGAGCCTCGGGCGGCTGCTTTCCTGCTCAGATGCGGACCTCCGGGAAGGATTGGACGGACTCGGCCTGAAGAAGCGCTACGTCTACTACCTTTCGGGAGCGGTTGGCTCCGGCAAGAGCTCCGTCATTCAGCATCTCAAGAGCTTGTCGACTCTCGCAGAATGGGTCGACCAAAGGCCAGTATTGTTGGAAAGGCCGCATACTGCTCTCTCCGATGAGGATCGTCGCGAGGTGGATCATTGGGTCTCCACCCAATTTCGACGGAAGAACTTCCGATTGCTCACAAACAAAGACCTACTCCTCGCTTGCGACCGGACACCACTCGACCCTCTGGTATTTGCTGAGGTAGCCGACGTTCCTCGACGTGCGAAAGAGCATCTTGGAGTTCTTCAGCCCAATGCTACCGGCGAACGTCTGGTTCCTGGACACATTGTTCTCTTGACTGCGAGTGCAGAGGAACTCATGGCTCGCGCGAAAGAGCGTCACAAGGGCGCTACGTTGGATTACTTGCGACAGCAGCAGGAACGTTTTATCCAACTTTTTGGACCCGATCCAAAAGCTATAACTGAGCTGTCCACATCTTCCAGGCCATTAGCATCGGTGGTTCGCGCAGTATGCAAGATAATACATCTCGGGGAGTACGAAGAACTAGATATAGCTTCGAGATTGAAGGCGCTGGCCGCAGGATGAGCGCTAAAACCAAGCTGATTTACTTTGCGGCACGGCGTTGGTGTAGTATATTGGCATGATCCCGGGTGTGGCGGGGCGTGGGTGTCCGAGGAGGTTGGCATGGCAATGCGAGTGAAGCCGGAGACTGGCGAGGTGGGCCTCAAGCAGCGGTATCGGGTGA
>JAFLDO010000100.1 GCA_017302455.1 Accumulibacter sp. | reverse complement strand
GCCGGCGCCGCCGCCGATCTCCCAGTCGCCGCTGAGGCGAAGCGGATTGCCGTTGCCCTGCGCGGCGGTCGCCAAAGTGCCGAAGGATTCGGGAAACTCGGCCAGCGTCGCGGCCAACGGCAAGCCCTGCAGACTGCCGGCGGTCTGCCAGCGCTGCTGGGCGTAACTCAGCCGGTCGAGCCGCGCCGACCAGCCGGCGCCGGCGAACTGCGCCGGGCCCGCGCTGAAGCGGTCGCCAGCCACCTGCAGGGGCATCGCCGCGACCAGGCGCAGGAAGCTGGCATTCCGCTCGCGCAGCGACGCCAGCGTCAGCTCGCTCAGTGTTCCCGCCCAGGCCAGCCCGCCGCTCGCCGCCGAAAAGCCGCCCTCGAGCAGCAGGCGCAGATCGCGTTTGCCGGGCAGGCTCAGTTGCCCACGCAAGCGATGCTGGCTGCGCACGCCGTCCGCATCGAGCGCGATGTCGCGCAACACCCCTGGCCGCTCGGGCAGGTCCACGCCGGCCAGGCGGAGCTTGCCCGAGAGGGGACCTTGACTGCCGTCACCGACGCGCGCTTCGAGATCGAGCCCGCGCATCTGCCCGAGTCCGGGGACGGCCAGGTGCGCCGAGCGCAGTTCCGCAGCAAGCTCGGGCAGCTTGACGCTGCCGGCGAGAACGAGCTGTCCGTTGAGGTCGCCGGTGATCCCCAGGGGATCGAGCCGGGGAGCGGCAATCAACACCTTCAGCAGGTCGCCCGGCGCGCCGAAGGCGCCTTTCGCCGACAGCCGGTTACCGGCGGCAGTCAGTTCGACGTCCGCCTTGCGCAGCCGCTCGCCGGCCAGGTCGATCTCGCCGCTGCCGGTCAACGACTCCTTGCCGAGACGGCTGTCGCGAAGCTGGAAGCGCAGCCCCAGCGCGAGCCGCGGCCGACTGCTGCCCTGCGCCTCGAACTCCGCGTTGAGACGCGCGGCCGGCAGCCTGGCAAAGCGGCTCGGGTCGAAATCCCTGAGCGTCCCGCGCAGCGAGAAAGCGCCCGTGTCGAGCAGCGCGACCTTGCCGCTGGCGGCGAGCTGCGCGTCGCCGGCGACCAGCCGCAGGGTGTCGACGACAACCGCGGCCGGATCGATCAGCAGCTTGCCCTGGATCGCGAACTGCGGACCGCGCAGGTCGGCCTCCAGGCTCTGGCGATGCAGGCCGAGCGTGGCGCGCAGCGGGCCGGCCAGTTGCGTGCGGCGCAGGCCGCTATACAGGGCGCTCGCATCGAGCGCGGCCACCGCGACGCGCAGCGCCAGTTGGTCATCGCGCAGACTGCCGCTGCCCTGCAGACGGCCGCCACCGGAGAGGCGGACGTCGAGATCGGCCAAGCGCAGTTCACTCTCGCCGAGCGTCAGCCCGGCGGCCAGCGATTCGATCGGCAGAAGCTGCCGGTCGACGGCGCCCGGGCGACGGTTGACCACCGTCAGGCGCCCCGCCAGTTCGCCCGCCTTGCCCTGCGGGCGCAACTCGCCGCGCAGGTCGAGCTGCGCCCGCGGCGCGCCCTCGACCCAGGCGGCCGGGTCGATCCCCGAGAGTTTTGCCAGCACCTCGGCGATCGGCTGGACCGCCAAGGGGCGGATCCGCGCCTCAAGCTGGCCGGCAACGGCCTCGCCGGCGCCGGCAGTGAGGGCACGGAGCTTGCCGACCAGTGCGAACTCGTCGAGGCGACCGTCGGCCGTGAGATCGAAGGCGAGCGGCCGCTCGGCGACTTCACCCTCGATGCCGGCCCCGGCCGTCAGCGCAAAGGGCGGATCGGCGGCCAGCGTCGCCTCCGCACGGATCGCCAGACCGGCGACGCGGGCCCGCAACTCGACCAGGCGATGCCACGCGCCGTCACTCGCCGCCCGGCCGCTGAGCGACTCGGCGACGCTTACCGCCTTGCCCTGCGGATGCGCGTAGTCGGCAATTTCGATGCGCCCGAGAAACATCTGTTCGATCTCGACCGCCAGGGGCAGCCGCAAGCTTTCCGGCACCGCCACCGGCTCGCTGCTGGCGACGTTGGCGATGCGCAGATTGGCGGCGGCGAGGCGGCTGACGGTCAGGCGCCCGCGCAGCAGATCGACCGGCCGCCAGTCCACCTGCAGATCCTGTACCTGGATGTCCAGCGTATCGCTACGCCAGTGCGCCGACTGCAGCGAAAACGATCCGCTGAGCGCGCCGGCCGGTTCGTCGAGACTGAGCCGACCTTCCAGCAGCGCTTCGATCGACCGGCAGCTCGCGCGTAAGCCGCTCTCGCTGCCGAACAGCCAGCCGACCCCCGCCAGGGCCACCAGCACGGCGCCGAGAGCGGCAAAGCCCAGCCAGCGCCAGCGCCGGCGCGCCGGCGGCGCCACGACAGCCGCCTCGTCGCCCGTCGTCGTCGATTCCTGCACGTCGCGTTCGTCCCGATCGCCGTTCAAAATGGTATCGCCAGCGAGAAGTCGAGCCGCAGCGTGCCGTCACGCTGACCATAAGCAAGGTCGATGCCGAGCGGTCCGGCCGGGCTGCGCCAGCGCGCGCCGACCCCATAGCCGACCGCCAGATTCATCTGCTGCGGGTCATCGACGGCGTTTCCGGCATCGACGAAGACCGCGGCACCCCAGGTCGGATTGAGCCAGTGCGTGTATTCGCCGCTCATCGTCACCAGGTAACGGCCGCCGACGATCGCCGCGCCTTCCTTGACGCCCAGGCTCAAATACGGGTAGCCGCGCACCGAGTTGCTGCCGCCGGTACGAAAGAGGAAGTCCTGGGGAATGCCGTTCGACGACGAGGCCAGCGTCGCTCCCAGCTCGCCGCGAAAAAGCAGGGCATCGGTGGTGCTGAGCGGAATCCCCTGGCTGTAACGCAGATAGGTGCGGACGAAGTTCTGATCGGAAAGCAACTGCTTGCTGGCACCGCCCAACTGCAACTGCAGCGAGACGCCCTCGGCGAGATCGAGCGGGTCTTTCGCATGGCGCCAGGTCCAGCCGACCATGGCCGTCAGCGCGCGGTTGGTCGTCGACGGCGCCCCCTGCGGTGATTGTTCTTCCCGCTGCCAGTTGAGGCCCAGACGCTGCTCGATGCTGCCGCGCCGCTGCACACGCGTCGCCCCGACGCCGACACGCTTGATGCCGAGCTTCTCGATGTCCGAGTTCTCGACCGCCGCACCGACGCCATCGCGGCGCTGCCGGTCGTCCGGCGGGAAGAAAACATCGGCGTACGCCGTCTGGCGCAGTTCCTCGAGACGCACCCCGGTCTGCAGTTCCCAGGCACGGCTCAGAAAGTCGCTGTTGCGATAGCTCGCTTCGACGCGCGCGCCGGTGTTGGTACTGTAGCCAGCACCGAGAGACACCTGGTACGGCGCGCGCTCGCGCAGCTGGACGCGCACCGGCGCCGTTACCCACCCGTCCTCACCGACCAAGGGGGCGCTACCGTCGGTATCGCCGCGCTCGATCGTGACGCTCGCCGACGAGAAATAGGGCGTGCTCTGGAGGGCCGCCTGAAAGGCCAGCAAGTGCTCTTCGCGATAGTTGTCGCCAAGCTTGACGGTCCGGTTCAAGCGCTCGACCAGATCCGGCGAATAGCGCGCGAGACCGCTGATGGCCAGCTCGCCGAAGCGGTAGCGCGGACCGGTCGTCGCCTCGACGTGCAGATCGACCCGGCGGGCCTCGGGATCGACGTCGGCGCGGGTTTCCTGCAGGCGCGCCGCGGCGAAGTCGACGGCCAGCAGGTCGGCGAGCAGCCCCTGCTTCGCATCGTCCCACGCCGCCTGCCGGAAAGGCTGGCCGGTCTTCAGCTTCCAGCCCTGTACCAGCGACTGCCGGCGAACCGCGTCGATGTCGCCGACAATCTCGATCTCGACACTGCCGATCAGCGAACGCGGGCCGGGATCGACCTCGAGCAGCAGTTCCTCGCCACGCTGTCGGAGGACGACGAGCGGCGAAAAGTAGCCCTCGGTCGCCAGCAGACTCGCCACCTCACGCTGCATCCGCCGCTCGAACGCCGCCTGTGCCGTCGCATCGGCAACCTCGCCAAGTTCGAGGTAGCGCTCCAGCAGTTCGTCCACCTCGTCCGGCGCCACCAGTTGTGGCACGGCGGCGAAAGCAGGCAGGGCGAGCAGCAACGCCGCAATGGCAAGAGGTTTGTGCATGGGTCTGTCAGGTGCCGGCATGGCCAGCGGCAAGTCCTGGGCTTGAAGGTTCCGTCAGCGTGCCGAGACGACTCGCCACGCCGTCCGAATAGCCCGCAGCGGCAACCGCCGGCCGCATAGGATAAACCTTTTGCACCCACTATCGACAAGATCGACGCTGGCACCAGCCGCCGCACCGCACCCCGAGCCGCGTAGCCCGGATGGAGCGAACGCGAAATCCGGGGCCACCCCAGCCCGCTCGCCCCGCCGAAAGCCCCGCAACCCCGCACCGCCACCGCACCACCCACCGCGCCCAACCGCCCCGAAAGCCCGGCACCCCGTAGCCCCGTAGCCCGGATGCAGCGCACGCGAAATCCGGGGCCACACCACAAGCCACCCCGCCTCGCCAAAAGACCCCGCAACCCCGCACCGCCACCGCACCACCCACCGCGCCCAACCGCCCCGAAAGCCCGGCACCCCGTAGCCCGGATGAAGCGCACGCGAAATCCGGGGCCACACCCCGCCCGCCGACCCCGCCCTGTCTCGCCTTGCCACCCCTTTCCCTACTCCACCGCACGCAACCACCACATCCGAATCGGCCAGCGAGCCGCCGCGCCCGACCCGCCGCGCCACCGCATGCAGATGTCCCCAGCAGCCGTACCAGGCCGATCGATGCTTCTACCCCAGCATGTCGAGCGGACTGCGAACGCCGTGCCCACCGCGCTTGAGCACGTGCGTGTAGATCATCGTCGTGCTCACATCGGAATGACCCACCAGCAGCTCCTGCACGGTGCGGATGTCGTAGCCGGTTTCCAGGAGGGATGTGGCGAACGAATGGCGCAGAGTGTGCGGGGTAGCCGGCTTGCTGACTCCCGCAACGCGCAGCGCCTGGTGCATTGCACGCTGAATACTCTGCGCCTCCACGTGGTGTCGCCGCACCGCCCCGGAACGCGGATCGACCGGTCGCCTGGCGGCAACGAAGACGTACTGCCATGCCCATTCACGCGCCGCGTTCGGATATTTCCTCTCCAGAGCCCATGGCAGGTAGACGTCCCCAAAGCCCGCAGACAGATCAGCCGCATGCAGCGCCTTCACGCGTGCCAGATGCTCCCCCAGCGGCGCCATCAGCTTCTCGGGCAGCATCGTCACCCGGTCTTTGAACCCCTTTCCCTCGCGCACCAGGATTTCGCGGCGAGCAAAGTCCACATCCTTAACGCGCAGGCGCAGGCACTCCATGATGCGCATCCCCGTACCGTAAAGCAGCCGGAGGATCAGGCCCGTGGTTCCCTCGATCGGCCCGAGCAGGCGCTGCACTTCTTCGGGCGTCAGCACCACGGGCAGACGCTTGCCGGACTTCGCCGACTCGACATCATCCAGCCAAGGGAGATCAGTCCTCAGCACCTCCTTGTAGAGAAAGAGCAGAGCGCTTTTTGCCTGATTCTGCGTGGATGCGGAAACCCGCCCTTCGACGGCGAGATGGGTGAGAAACGTCTCGACCTCCCGTGCCCCCATTTCCTGAGGGTGGCGCTTGCCATGGAAAAGGATGAAACGTCGTACCCAGCCCCTGTAAGCCTGCTCCGTCCGTATGCTATAGTGCTTGAGGCGTATGCTTTCGGAGAGTTGGTCAAGGAGCCTCTTGGGAGGCCGGACAACGCCGTTGGCATTGACGCAATTGTCGGAATTTTTAGTGAACGTGCCCATGCCCTACCTCCTTGTTTCCGTTGGAAGTTCATCGCTATATGTACATGCATACAGTATACTGACGCAAAACTCTGCGTCAAGTAGGTTTGCTACATCACGTTAGGCTCCCTCACACTCCATTATTCGGAGAACCGTGTCCATGGATCTTGAGGAACGCGTCGTACGGTTGGAGTCCGAGGTAAAGCAGATTCATGAGCGTTACCTCGTCGCAAATGCTGAGCTCCGTCGGCTGGGAATTGAAAACGGGTCTAAAGGAGTAAAGGGGGGCTTCTTCCTCTTCGCCTTCGTGTTCTCCGTCAATGCCGCTTATGCATATGCTACGGGTGGAAAGGACATCTTTTCCGCATGGCACCTCATTGGCCTTGGAGCGCTACTTTGCTTAGCACTTGTTGCGTACTTTGGATTCATCTTCAGGTACACAGTGAGCGCCGAATTCGCCAAAGACAAGCTATCTTTCGGTACTGGTGGGCATCCGTCGGATAAGCCGGGTGCCTAACAATTTATTCGAGCCGACGCCCGCATGCTTCGCTTGCGGGTTCCCTTCGCAGCGTCGCTGCTACGGCGCGGCTCAATTCAAACGTTAGGAGCCTTTGGTTTGACCACTATCAGGAAGGAAGATATGTCAGAAGTTGAACAACTATACGCACGAATTCGCGAGAAAATTGAGCACGAAGATGATCTCGTGAATCAACGGCAGATGTGGATGATTACCTTCAATGGCCTTCTCTTTACAGCCTACGGATTTTCGTTGGGCGCGAGCGGCTCATCCATTTCCGGACTCGCTTCAGATCCAACTAATCAACGACTGCTTGAATCATTCAATTCATTGCAAACCACTATCGAGGCATTACGTCTTGCTTTGGCTGGAGTGGGAACACTATCAGCTATTTTTGGCTTGCTTGGTGTCATTGCCGCATTCAAGGCCATCCGTGATGACGAGTACGTATTTGCAGAGTTTGTTAAACAGACGCTCAAAGCTGGGAAGTACGTGCCCGTATTGCCATCATTAATCGGTAGGCGCTGGAATAATGTCTTCGGCATGCTATCCGGTATGTTTTTTCCATTGCTTGTTGCGGGCGCATGGATTTGGACGGTACAGATAGTGCCTAAACCAGAGTGGTTTCTGATAGGTGGAATTGTCGGCACATTAATTCTTGGTTTGCTGGTTTGGGTTCTCTTACCGCGGAACTTGGGGGATGACTCCTAACACTACGTTCCAAGGGACGCCCTCCAGCAAGCTTCGCTTGCTTCCGGGCGCCCCTGAACTACGACGTTAGGGCTCGCGCAAGTGTCGCTTGAGCGCTTTCAAACTTGGTTTCGTTTCGGGCATTGGCTGAATACCCCGCAGGGCATTGCTTTGTTATTGAGCATCCCAGTGTGCTGGTCAGTGGCAGCATTGCGCTTTGCAGCGCCGGATGTAGCAGAGGTTCGTGCTTTCTCTTCGCCTACATGGCTTTACGTTTTTTCCCCGTTTCTTGCTTTTGTGGCATTTGTCAGAGTTAGCGCGCCATCGCTTGGCTCTTCATGGCCGGCAACGTTTTCTGTGTGTGTAATGTCGGGGTTTCCGTTTTATGTTTCCTACATCAGGCCCTAATCGGGTAAGGGCCGGCGTCTAACCGGCCCTCCCCACACCACCCGGCATGCGGGTCCGCACCGGGCGGTTCATCAACAGGGCGCACACGACGTTGTTAAGCGTAACCGTGAGCCTTCATCCAAAGATTCCGGATACTCACCAGACCTTGTGCTCTCAA
>JAFLDO010000010.1 GCA_017302455.1 Accumulibacter sp. | reverse complement strand
TTCATCAGGGCGATCAGGACGGCGTCAAGGGCGTCTATCACATCACCTGCGTCGATGCCGTCAGCCAGTGGCAGGTCGAGGCATGCGTAGAAGGCATCAGCGAGGCCTTTCTGTTGCCGGTGCTGGCTTTGATCATCGATCAGTTCCCGTTCGTCATTGTCGGTTTTCACTCCGACAACGGCTCCGAGTACATCAATCATCACGTTGCGAGCCTACTCGAGAAGCTGCGCATCGAGCAAACCAAGTCACGCTCCCGGCACAGTAACGACAACGCCCTGGCCGAGAGCAAGAATGCCAGCGTGGTCCGCAAGCACATGGGCTACGACCATATCCCGCAGGCGTACGCCAAGCCGATCAACGCGTTCTACCAGGATACCTTCAATCCCTGGCTCAATCTGCACCGCCCGTGCCTGTTCGCGACCTTGATCACCAATGACAAGGGCAAGACCGTCAAGCGCTACAAGCCTCAGGAGGTGAAGACGCCACTCGAGTGTTTGACCCAGCTGGCGCCACTGGGTCGGGTCACCTTCAAGCCGGGCATCACCTTGGAGGCCTTGCAGATTCAGGCCAGGTCACAAACCGATCTGGCGGCCGCCCAGGCCATGCAATCCGCCAAGCGCGAACTCTTTGCCGGCTTCGTCAAACCCAAGCGCCGAGCCTGACACGTACCGGCGACGACGCCAGCCGAAAGCCTGCCGCGCTGCGCTTCCCAGACGGACGAATGGCTGCGCCATCTGCCCGCCGGAAGCCCTGCGGGCAGCAAAACGTACAACCGGAATAAATATTCCCTTAACACTCAAGATCAAAACCAACCCGCCAGGATCATCTCAACGCCCCCCGGCGGAATCCGTTAGACTGCCCTTTTCAACCCCTCAGCCCACATCACCGCGTCACCCACTCCGTCGCTCCTTCAGGCTCATACCTGAATTGGAAAATACTGTTGCCCTGAAGGCGGACAGGCCGGGACGGTGCCGAGGCCTCCGGAGTGCGCCAGTGAGGGCAGGCGATTGACAAAGAGGCAGCTGGTCTCTAATCTATGGGAAAGTGGTCTTACCACTTTCCCTGTGACCAAAAAAGGAGGAGACGAACATGACTGAGACAGGCGATCGCGATTACCCGGACAAGCCACCGCGGGTTTACCTATTCGGAACTTGCCTGATCGACATGTTCTGTCCCGAGGCGGGAATGGACGCCGTGCGCCTGCTCGAGCGCGAAGGGATCGAGGTGCATTTCCCGCCCGACCAGACCTGCTGCGGGCAGCCGGCGCACAGCAGCGGCTTTCCCGAGCAGACGCGCGCCGTGGCGCTGGCGCAGCTGCGCCTGTTTCCCGAGCCGTGGCCGGTAATTGTTCCGTCCGGCTCCTGTGCCGGCATGATGCGTCACCACTACCCCAAGGTCTTCGCCGATGAACCGCGCCTGCTGGCCGAGGCGACGGCGCTCGCCGCGCGGGTTTTCGAGCTGTCCGAGTTCCTGGTGCATGTGGCCAAGGTGAGCCTGCGTGACCAGGGCGCACCCACGCGCGTCGCGCTGCACACCTCGTGCGCCGCGCGGCGCGAGATGGGGACGCACGTGCATGCGCGAGCCTTGTTGGCGCAACTGCCCGGCGTCGACGTCGGCCTGCACGAGCACGAATCCGAGTGTTGCGGCTTTGGCGGCACCTTCTCGCTCAAGCACCCGGCGATTTCGTCGGCCATGGCGGCTGACAAGGCCGACGCGCTGAAGGAGACGGGTGCGGTGAGCTTCCTGTCTGCCGACTGCGGCTGCATGCTCAGCCTCAACCACACGCTGCAGAAGCGCGGCGACGGTTTCCAGGGCCAGCATCTGGCGACTTTCCTTTGGCAGCGCACGGGTGGCGAAGGAGGGCAGCAATGAGCGCGCGCGACAACATCCTGCAACGCCTGCGCGCCGCGCCGCAGGGTATGCCACCTTTGCCGCCCGACGTGCGAGCCTTTTATGCGGCGGCGCGCGCCGCCCTGCCAGCGAGCACGCGCGCTGCGCGCTGCGAACTCTTCTGCGAAAAGATGGCCTTCTGGCACGCCGAAGTCGTCCGCGTGACGGCCAGTGACTGGCCGGAGAAGCTGCGCCAGCTGTGCGTGGCGAAGAACGTGCGTTCGCTGCTCTACGGCGAGCACACCGAACAGGCGGCAGCCCTGGTGGGTGCCGGCATCAGCGGACTCAAGCCCTACGATCGGCCGGTGGATGACTGGAAGCAGGAACTGTTCGAGAACACCGATGCCAGCTTTACCTCGACGCGTGGCGGCATCGCCGAGACCGGTACGCTGATCATCTGGCCCGACGCCAGGGAGCCGCGACTGATGTCGCTGGTGCCGCCAATTCACTTTGCTCTGCTCGATGCCGGGAAGCTCTATGACACTTTGTTCGAGGCGATGGTCGAGCAAGGCTGGAGCGACGCTCTGCCGACCAATGCGCTGCTCGTCTCCGGTCCGTCGAAGACCGCCGACATTCAGGTGACGCTGGCCTACGGAGCGCATGGTCCCAAGGAATTGATTGTCCTGCTGCTGGTCGATGAGGAGGAAACGCCATGAACAGCCAACCGCTCAACTTCATTCCGGCCAGCGAATTCAAGCAGCGCGCGGCGGTTGCCGTTGCCGACGAGCACCTGCGCCGGAGTTTTCGCGGGGCAATGGACTTCCTGATCGCCAAGCGCGCGGCCCAGTTTCCGGACCCGGCAGCGCTCGAACGTCAGCGCGGGCTCGCCGAGCATATCCGCAAATACAGTCTGGCGCGCCTGCCGGACCTACTCGAACTGCTCGAACGCAAGCTGACCGAGAATGGCGTGCACGTCCATTGGGCGGAGAACGCCGAGCAGGCCAACCGCGTCATCATCGACATCGCCCGCCGCCATTCGACCAAGCTGATGGTCAAGGGCAAGTCGATGGTCAGTGAAGAAATCGAACTCAACCATGCGATGGCCGACGCCGGCATGGAGGCGCTAGAGAGCGACATGGGCGAATACATCGTCCAGCTCGACGGCGAAAAACCCTCGCACATCATCATGCCGGCGATCCACAAGACCAAGCTCGAGATCGCCCGCCTGTTCGCGGCGAAAGTGCCGGGTGCCGCGTACACCGAATCGGTCGATGAACTGATCGGCATCGGCCGCGCCGTCCTGCGCGAGAAGTTCATGACCGCCGAGATCGGGCTGTCCGGCGTCAATTTTGCGGTCGCCGAGACCGGCACCCTGTGCCTGGTCGAAAACGAGGGCAACGGTCGCATGTGCACGACGGTGCCGGACGTGCACATCGCCATTACCGGCATCGAGAAGGTCGTCGAGAAACTCGAACATGTGCCGCCGCTGTTCGGTCTGCTGACGCGTTCGGCGACCGGTCAGGCGATCACCACCTATTTCAACATGATCAGCAGCCCGCGCAAGCCCGGCGAGAAGGACGGTCCGCGCGAGATGCACCTGGTGCTGGTCGACAACGGGCGCACGCAGGCTTACGGCGACGAGCAACTGCGTTCGACGCTACAGTGCATCCGCTGCGGCGCCTGCATGAACCATTGCCCGGTCTATACCCGCATCGGCGGTCATGCTTACGGCACCACTTACCCCGGCCCGATCGGCGACATCATCTCGCCGCACATGCTCGGCCTGGCGGCAACGCATGTCCTGCCCACTGCCTCGAGTCTCTGCGGTGCCTGTGGCGAGGTCTGCCCGGTGCGGATTCCGATTCCCGACGTGCTGATCCGTCTGCGCGGTGAAGCGCAGCACGAGGCCCGCCCGGGACATCCACCGCTGCTCGGTCAGGGTGCGGCCAGGAACCGCCTGGTCGATGCGGTGTGGTCGGGCTGGGCCGCGCTCTACACCCGCCCGGCACTTTATCGCGCCTTCGGCTGGTTGGCGACGCGCTTCCGGGCGCTGACGCCGCCGCTGCAGTCGGGCTGGACGCTCAGCCGCACGCCCCTGAAGCCGGCGAGGCGGACGCTGCATGAGCTGATGTCCGCCAGACGCCGGTGGTGAGGTAGTGATGCGCATCAACACAAGGAGGTCTGCATGACCCAAACGACGCGTCCGCTTGCCATTCTCGCGGCCGAGGCAGCGCCCCGCACCGTGGCGTCTATCTATCCGGAGCCCTTCGCCGCGCGCATGGACGGCCGCGAGAAGAGGCCGCTTGGCGACCTCTTCGGCCTCGCCGGCTTCGGTGTCAATCTCACCCGGCTGGCGCCGCAGGCGGTCTCGGCGCTGCGCCACGCGCACACCCGGCAGGACGAGTTCGTCTACGTTCTGCAGGGACATCCGACGCTGCACACCGATGAGGGTAAGGTTCAGCTTGCGCCGGGGATGTGTACGGGCTTCAAGGCGGGTACCGGCAATGCCCACCGGCTGATCAACGAAACCGGCGAGGACGTGGTCTATCTGGAAGTCGGCGACCGGACACCAGGCGACCAGGCCCACTATCCTGACGACGACATTCAGGCCGTGCTTGTCGATGGAAGGTGGCGCTTTTCGCACAAGGATGGCACGCCCTATTGAGCGCTGGTCGCTGGTGACGGAGCCGACGCCCTTACCGCGGCGCTGTCGCTGCCGGGCGCAAGTCAGCCTCGCTCCCGGGTGCTTCTCAGCCAGGCCACCAGGGTCTCGACTTCCGCCAGCCGTGCCGGGCCGGTGGCTGTGACCAGGTAGTAGGCGCGGTCGGAGCGTTGCTCGACATCAAACAGGCGGACGAGCGTGCCCTCCAGGACCTGTTGCTCGACGAGGGCGCTCAGCACCAGGCCGACCCCCTGGGAGTGCTCGGCAGCGTCGATCAGCAGGGAAACTTCGCTGAATGACGGGCCATCCTGCGGTTCGGGCAGATCGATGCCGGCAGCCGCGAACCACGGACGCCACGGGATCATCGACTGCCGCAACAGGGTGGCCCGGACGAGGTCGCTCGGCTGATTCAGCCACGGGTGCGCCTTGCGGTAGGCCGGGCTGCACACCGGAAAGATGCGTACGGGAATCAGCTCTTCCGCATCCACTCCCTCCCAGTGGCCGTGGCCGAAGCGGATCGCCACGTCGGCCTCGCCGGCCCGGATGTTCAGGTTTCGGGAGGTGACGACGATGTCGAGACTGATGTCGGGATGCCTTCGCTGGAACGATCCGAGGCGCTGGATCAGCCAGTTGGAGGCGATCGCTGGCGCCAGACTGAGCCGCACCGTCGTCCGGCGACGCCCAGCGACCTTGCCGACGCCGTGGCGCAGGCAATCCAGTCCTTCGCGCACATGCGGGAGCAGATCGCCGCCGTGCGAGGTGAGGCTGACCAGATGGCCAACGCGCAGCAGCAGGGAAACGCCGAGCCGGGACTCGAGTTGCGCGATGCGGTGGCTGACGGCACTCTGGGTAACGGACAATTCGTCCGCTGCCTTCGAGAAGCTGGCGTGACGGGCAACCGCCTCGAAGGCCAGCAGGCCGCTCAGCGCGGGTAGTCGAACGTTCTCTCGCGGTTTCCTGGTCTCGGCCATGGCATGTCGGATTCTCGATTGGCGGGCCGGTCACTTTATCACCGACCGACTCGACGTCGCAGGCGCTGTGCGCCCTTCCGTGTTCATCGGCATTGGCCCGTCATCGCGGCTGGCCGACGGCGTAGCGGCGAGCGCCGGTCACGACCATTCGTGCACTGGAGCCGCCGGCCAGTCGATGACAGAACGCGGGCCTGAGCGGAGTTCATGAAATCTCCACATGAACGCGATGAAAAGACCTCGCCCCACGCCGCTCATGCCGGGTTCAGGATGACCTCCTGACCGAACCCGAAGGAGACTGGCATGGAGCAGCGAAACGAAATCCCCCGCAGCGGGCTGATCCTCCTGGGGCTGGGGGTCGGCGGTCTGCTGCTGGCGATCGCCCTGACCGACCAGAAGCGCACGGTGGGCTTCGACGCGGACCGCTCGCTGGTGGCGAGCTGCGCTCCGGGCAGGGCCGCGGTGTTCACCAACGGCGAACGCCAGGCAGTGTTCGTGCAGAAACCCGATGGTCGGGTGGCCGCCCAGCCGGTATTCCGCAGCGAAGTGATCAGCGGTATCGCGTGCGATTCGCGACGTGGCGAGATCGTCGTTACCACGGCGCACGGAGAAGAACGCGTCGCCGTCGCCGCCGCCAGTGCGGACCGCCGGAAACAGCGGTCGGCGCCGTAAGCGGATCAGGCAGTACCGCCGGTACGCCGCATGCCGTTGGCCTGCGGCGAGGTTGACGACATTCGGCGCGGGCCATAGACTGGACGCCGGTATGGGATTTGCTCGCCGCCAGTGGAGCGTGGATCATCCCGATCGCTCGGCTTGTTCTTCTGTCCTGGATGTCTCCATGATGCATCAGTCGTTGCGTGTATTCCGCGTCTTGTTTCTCGCCGCGGTGGCGGCGTTTTTTCCCTCGGCGCACGCCGCGTGGGGGGACGTCAGCTACGACCCGACGCCCGCCAGAATCGATGAGGATCAGGCTGCCCAGTTCGATGCGTTCGGCTTGTTGACCCATGCCGTTGCCTTCCTATCCGGTCACGGGTCGGCTCGCCAGGACTTCGAGAGTGGCTTCGCGAACGCTCAGGTGCTCGCGGACTGGGTGAGGCTGGGCGACAACCGGGTGCGCTTCGGTTTTGGCGACAGCTTGGCGCGAATCGACTGGCGCGGCCGCATCGGCCAGATCGATCCCGGCGCCTCGGAGTTCGGTCTCTTCCATCCGCGCGGCACCTACGGAAATGCGGCGGGCGTAGCCGGCGACCCGCGCAACTATGTTTCCGACCACTACTTCCTGACCGCCGATGCCGTTCCGGGTGAAGCGAAGCCCTATTTCGTGATGCAGTTCGAGCAGCCGATCGACTTTGTCGCGCTGTCGGTCAGCGACTACACCAGTGGCGTCGGCGGCACCCGCCGTTTCGACCTCCTGGTTGGCGACGACCTGGCAAGCGCCGTGGCCCTGCCGGAATACGGTCACAGGCGGGAGTTCACCTTTCCGCCGGAGGATCTCATCGACGGGGGCTTCTTCTACGTTTTCGGCAGCGGCAAGGGCGATCCGTCGCCCAGCGTTTCTAACCGCTATCCCCGCTTCAATTTCGCCGTCCTGCGTCTCGATCCGGCCGACGCAACGGTCGGTTTCGACAACCTGATAGTGGTCAATGCGGTCCCTCAGCCAGGCGCCCTGGTGGTGCTGCTTGCCGGACTTGGGGCGTTGGCCGCGACCTGGCGTCGGCCACCGGCAAGGGCATAGACCAAGTCGGACGCGCGGTGGTAACGCTGCCGGTGGTGGCGGCGCGTCACGCCGTGTTCGCCGGGCCGACCGCCACTCCCGGAGGGTCGAGGTTCCCCGTGCGGAGGGGGCGTAACGACCGTCGGTGACCTGTCAAAGAGGGCTGTCGGGGTGTCATTCGAGGCCTGTTCCTGCACCTTCGGTTGCCAATTCCTCGATTGACCGGGGTTGTCAGCGCCACATATACTCGGGGTGGTTCTCATGCAGCCCTCGTGTCTGACCTCGACGTCGACACGACGTTGGCGCCGTGAAGCGGTGCGTACGATTCGAGCCCTTGCCGGGTTCGCCGATTTTCCGGCGGGGGGCGACGAGATGTCTTGGGGGGATGCGCGCTCGGCGAGACCACGGGCGCGATGGCTACCGGTGAGCTTGACGCAATAGAGGACGCGTCTTGGGTTCCGGGCGAGTGGAGGCTCATGGCCGTGATACCGATTTGCGTCAAGACGCCGAAGGGCATCGAGGAGATCGAGAAACGTACGTACCGCTTGCCGGTGCGCACGCGTCAGGTGCTCATCATGATCGACGGCAAGCGCGACTATGCGGCCCTTGTGGCGATGTTCCCCGGCGACACCCTGCCGGGGGCCTGCCGACAGCTGATCGACGACGGCTTTATCGTACCGTTGCACAAGCCGGAATCGCCGCCGCTACGGACAGCGGGTAGCTCCCTGCCCGGCGCCGGCAGTGGAGCGCTGCTTTCAGCCATTGATCTGCAGCGCCTCAGCATGGCACGGGATTTCATGGCCAGCACGCTTGCCAGCTTCGTCGGCACTGGCGCCTCGCCGCTCGTCAGCCGCATCGAAGCAGCGGCGCGGTTGCCCGATCTGCATGTGCTCGCCGTGCCTTGGCGAGAAGCCATGGCCCGCTCGCCGGAAGGCCTCAAGCAACTGGCGGGCTTCGAGAACAGGCTGGCGGTGATCGACCAGAACTTCGTCAGCGCGCTGGCTTCGCCCAGGCCTGTACCAACCGGGGCACCGCTGCCTGCGCCGATGAACGATGACGAGCGCCTGGAGATGGCGCGGAATTTCATGGTCAACACTCTGAGCGCGTTCGTCGGCATCGCGGCATCGAGCCTGATCGCGCACGTCGAGGACTGCTCGAGCATCGAGGAGCTGCGTCACCTGTTCATCGACTGGCGCGAGGCGATGTCGCTCAGTCGCGACGGCCGCAAGCGTCTCGGCGAACTGGACGCGAAGCTGGCGGCGCTGGTGTCGTGAAGCGAAGCCTGCCACACACGCCTTGCTTCTGCGCCCGGCTGCGCTGGACGCGACGGATCACGGAGCGCGGAACTGTTGGCCGCTGCCACGGCAGCGGCACGGTCGCCGTGCCAACGGGCGCCGGGGCGTGTCGGGCAGTCGAGGCGTGCGGGGGAAGAAGGCAAGCGGACGGCGGCTGCGGCGCTTGAGCGTTCGAGCGTTCGAGCGTTTGAGCGTTTGAGCGTTTGACTACCTGAGCGTCAGCCGGAAGCCGTCGTTCGGCTGGATCAGCTCGGAAGTGTCGTCGATGAAGAGGTCGTGCAGGATGAACCCGACCTTGGCGAGCATGAAGGGAGAGAGCTCCTCGCTGTGTTCGAGAATCAACTCCTCGCCGCCCTTCATGGCCCGCGCAAGCGGGCCGTAATAAAAAAGCAGGTGTTGCCCGTCCCAGCGTTGCTTGCCGATCAGTTCATCGAGGTCGGTGCGGTCAGTGCAGGTATGCATCATGATGTTTCTCCACAGAGCGAGGCTCCTGTACTGGTTAACGGCTGCTTGTCGGAAAAGGTTGAGTCCGTCTGCTGAATCTCCGCATCTGGCTCGCGTCAAGCCGTCGCCCGGTCGGTCGTTTGTCTGGCCCGAATCAGGAGGCGGGCGCCAGCAGGAACGCTATCGCCGCCTCCCACCAGGCGTCGTCGAGGCGGTCGAACCAGTCGTTGTGTCCGGCACCTTCGATCACCGACAGGCGCCTCGGTTCTGCCAGCCCATCATACAAGGCCCGGCCGAAGTGCGGCGGGATGATCCGGTCGGCAGCGGCAATGACCACGAGTATCGGTCGGCCGAACGATACCAGGTGAACGATGCTGTCGTAGCGATCGCGCAATAGCCAGCTGACGGGCAGCAGCGGGTAGTGGTGGCCGGCGACGTGTTCGAGGCGGTCCCATGGGGTGATCAGCAGCAGTCCGCTGACGGCTTCGTGGCGCCGCTTGCTGGCGGCCGCCGCGACGCCGGCGCCGAGCGATTCGCCAATGACCAGCAGTGGCCCGGCGTAGCGATCGCGAACGAGGGCGATCGTCCGCTCGGCATCGGCGACGAGGCTCTTCTCGCCGAGTTCGCCGGGGCGCGGCCCGTAAGCGGGGTATTCGGCGAGGATCACGCGCAAACCGAGTCGGTTGAGTACGTGCGCATAGAACTGACGGTGCCCCGCGTGCCCGGCGTTGCCGTGGAACACTACGGCCGTGGCGCGTGCCTGTCCTTCCGGTTCGGCGAGCAGGGCGCGGAAGTCCTGAGCTGACGGCCAGGCCGAGAGTCCACCCGATTCCATTTCGGCAACGCTGGCGGGCTCGGGGTAGTAGAGAAGGTGATCCTGGAACATGGCGACTCCGGCGAGGATGAGCAGACAACTGACGGCGACGACCCGCAGCGCCGCTCGGGCGCGTGCAAGACCCGTGCCGCCGGCTGCGGTGGCGCCAGCGATTCCGGACGCGGCGAGGGCCGCTGTGGATCGGCGTTCAGGCTCGTCTGACAAGGCGGGCATCTTCGAACAGTGAGGTAATCTCGACCCGGGCGATGTCGTGGTTGTCCGGCACGATGTAGAGAATCGGCGTGATCAGTTCTTCGAAGATGCCACGCAGGCTGCGCGCGCCCGTCTTGTATTCGATGGCTATCTCCGCTATCTGCTCGAAGACCCGCGGGCCGATCCTCAGTTCCACGCCTTCGCCGCGGAAGATCTCGACGTATTGCCGATAGATCGAGTTTCTCGGCACGCTCATGATGCTGACCAGCATGGCTTTGGTCAGGGGGTGCAGATTGGCGATTATCGGCAGGCGGCCGGTGAATTCGGGAATCAGTCCGAATTCGAAGAGATCGGTGGGTTTGACACGCTTGTTGAGTCGGTCGAGGATGTTCTGGTTGTCGTCGCCCGAGGTGGCGATGAACCCGAAGCCGTGCGTCTTGGACATGATGTTCTCGAGCCCGACGAATGCCCCACCACAGATGAAGAGGATATTGCCGGTATCGATGTAGCAGTTGTCCTTCAGCTTGACGGGTGAGCCTTCCATTATCTTCAGGAGCGCATGTTGTACGCTTTCGCCCGAAATCGCCCTCGCCTGCGCATTGCTTGTCTTCAGTTTGTCGATCTCGTCGATGAAGATGATTCCGTGCTGAGCGTCCTCGATGTTGCCGTCGGCCTTGTCGAGCAGCCGCAGCAATACGGCCTCGATTTCTTCGTTGACGTACTTGGTCTGTGCCAGCGAAGTCGCATCGGCGGTTACGAAGGGGACCTTGAGCATCCGTGACAAGGTGTCGCAGAGGAGGGTCTTGCCGGTTCCCGAAGGGCCGACGAGCAGGATGTTGCTCTTGGCAATGCTCTCCCGGTCACCGTGAAAGGTGGCGATCTTTCGGTAATGCGAGTAGACGGCAACGGCGAGAACCTTCTTGGCGTCTTCCTGGCCGATGACGTACTGATCAAGATACCTGACGATCGCGCTGGGCGTGGTTTCTCTGGCTAGCAAGGCGGTACCCCGATTTCGATGAGTGATTTCAGCAGGTTTGCCGGGTCGGCGCGGAGGAATGCTCCTCTGACCCGGCATGGGCGGTGCTCATCTTATCCGAATCCAGTGCTGGCGCCACGCGCGCAATCGGGCAGCGGCGGATGGTCCCCGCGCCCGCCTCCGAGCTAGCCGTCACGGGCCGCGGCGGACCCGGATGAGCGCCAGGTATGACAAGGGGGCGAGCGCCGTGCAGATCGCCACGGCGCTCGCCAGTGCGCCGGCCCCGCCGGCCAGTCCGTGCCCAACGGCGATGCCGACGAGCGCGGCGAGCGTCATTTGCACGAAGCCCATCAGCGCCGACGCCGAACCGGCCAGCGTTGGATACGCCGCGAGAGCTCCGGCAATGGCGTTCGGCATGACCAGTCCGGTGGCCACGGTACACAAGAACATCGGCCCGAGAAGCGCGGCGATGCTGTGAACCCCCGCGACTACCAGGCACCACATGCCGGCTCCGGCGATCGCGCCGAGCCAGGCCCCACCCGCCAGCAGCCGCACACTCCCGAGGCGCCTGACCAGCCGACCGGAAGCCAGCGAGCCGAAGAGGTAACCGGCGACGACCACACCAAAGCACATCCCGTATACCTGTGGCGTCAGGCCATGGCGCTCGGCAAGAACGAAGGACGAGCCGGAGATGAAGGCGAACAGCGCGCTGTAGGAGAACGAGAAGGTAAGCACGTTGCCGAGGTAGTGGCGGTCGGCAAGCAGGCGCAGGAAAGTGCTGGCCATCTGGCGCGGGTGGGTCGCACCGGCGTCACGATGGACGTTGCTTTCGCGCAGCAGGCGTGCCACCGCGATCAACTGGGTCGCCCCAATCAGTAGCAGGACGACAAAATTGGACTGCCAGCCGAAGAGCACCGTCAGGAAACCGCCCAGCGTCGGTCCGAGGAGTGGTGCAATCGCCATGGCGCCACCCATGTAGGCGATGATGCGCGCCGAATCGGTGGCGCCCCAGACATCGCGCACGATGGCCCGGCCCAGTACCGGGCCGGCGCAGGCACCGAGGGCCTGCACGAAGCGGGCGAGAATCAGCACTTCGATGCTGTCGGCAAAGACGCAGCCGAGTGAGGCCGCGCAATAGATCGCCAGCCCGGAAAGCATCGCCGGCCGGCGGCCGAAGCGATCGGACAGCGGTCCGTAGACGATCTGGCCGCAGGCAAAGCCGGCGAGAAACACCGACAGCGTCAGTTGAACGCGAGCCGCATCGCTGGCGAAGACTCTCGCCAGGGTGGGCAGAGCCGGCAGGTAGAGGTCGGTCGATAGCGGCCCGAGGGCGACCAGTGTCGTCAGCAGTACCGCCAGACCGCGCGAGCGGGGTGGCGCAGTCAGTCCGGGGGGCGCCGCAGGAACGGCCACATGGAACTTTCGCGGCTCCTCACCGGGCGTCGCGGAGGGCTACTTGCCCTTGAAGTCGAAAAACATCTTGAAGCAGCGGGCAAAGGCGAGCGGGGTCTCGCAGTGCTCGGCCCAGAGTTCGGCGGTCAGCGAGAAGGAAACGTCGCCTTCGGCCTCCCTGTCCTTGACCCAGACCAGACGCCGATCGCTGAAGATACCGGTGGGCAGGCGGCTGCGTATGAATTCCCAGACGTCGTTGAGATCGTCGAAGCTGGCCAGGTCGCCCGCTCCATCGGCGCCTTCCTCCTCCTCCACGAAAACCTGATAGCGCATCACTCACCTCGGCAAAGAAACGGCCCGACCCGGGAAAGCCGAACACATGGTTGGTTCAAGGGGCGCAATTATTGGCGAAGGCGAGCGAATAGTCCATCCCGCCGGCGACGATCACGGTCGCCCGGCGACCTCGCTGTGGGCCGCCGTCGCCGCTCATGGCGCCTGCAGGGCGGCCAGTTCCCGCTCGTCGAAACCGGCCGCCCGGCGAGCCGCCAGATTGAAAGGGCCACGCAGGCGCGGGGCGTCGTAGGACTGCGCGAGCTGGCCGTAGGTCGTCAGCGGGTCGAGGTCGCGCTGGTCGCAGAGCCACCGGTACCAGCGGTTGCCAATGGCGACATGGCCGATTTCGTCACGCAGGATGGTCTCGAGGATACTGGCGCCGCGCACGTCGCCGACCGACCGCAGCTTGTCACGAATCAGCGGCGCCGCGTCCAGACCGCGCGCCTCGAGCGTCCTCGGTACCAGCGCCAGACGCGCCAGGAGGTTGGCGCTGGTCTTCTCGGCCATCTCCCAGAGGCCGTTGTGGGCCGGAAAGTCGCCGTAGGCGTAGCCAGTTGTTGCCAAGTGGGCCTGCAACAGGTCGAAGTGGCTTGCCTCTTCCCTGGCGACACCGAGCCAGTCCCGGTAGAACGCGGCAGGCAGGTCGTCGAAGCGCCAGACGATGTCGAGCGCGAGATTGACGGCGTTGATCTCGATGTGAGCGAGTGAATGAATCAGGGCGGCACGTCCCTCCAGGGCGTTGACCGGCCGCTGTGCCACCTGCGCAGGCGGTACCAGCAGCGGCCTGGCGCGGCGACCGGGTAGCGCTTCGCCGGCCAGTCGACGGATGTCGGGAGTAATGAACTGCTGGGGCTCGTCAGCCAGCGCAATGCTCCTGACGGCGGCGCACTTGTCATCGGGGGCCGCGAGCAGCAGGGCATCGAGGGCAGCCTGGCGCAGGTTCACGGCGGGCTTCCGGGCACTGCGGCCTGCGGTGAGGCAACAAAGCCATAGCGTCCCGGGACAGCCGAGCGCTGCAGCGGGACCACCGGTACGCGGGTGCCCTGCCAGTCGAGCGCGAGCGCGTCCGCACCGACCCCCTGAGTGATGAAGGCGAGCAGCGCCGGCTCGTCGGCGATTTCGCCGCTCGCCAGGTGGAGGTGGCAGAGCAGGGTAGGCAGGTCGCGGTCGGAGAGCAGGGCGATGCCCTTCGGAATCTCGATCAGGAGACTCCCTTCCTCGTCGAGCGCGGCGCCGCGAATCTCACCGACCGGTTCGCCGACGTGCGTCGCGAGCGCGTCCGCCGCCACGAGGTGCACGATCCACGGCGTGTAGTCGAGTTCGACAAACACTCGCTGCGGGCCGTTCTGGACAAAGTAGTTGCCGTGTTCGTCGTGCGAGTACTGTCGATTGAGGAAATCGTTCAGGCCGCAATGGGTGACCGGGTCGCCGCGCAGCCGCCAGCGGCCGCGTCGATCGAGCGACAGCCAGCCGTAGCAGGCGGGGACGTTCGGCCAGCGTAGCATGGCACTGAAGTCGGGTTCAGGCATTGGCTGTCCGGCGTGCGAGGTCGGCGCAGGCCACCGGCGTGGTCGCCACTGTGGTCAGCGGTCCGGCCCTCAAAGCAGTTCTTCGACGTGGCGGGCGATGGTCTCGGGTGTGCTGGCCGGCGCGTAGCGCTCGGTAACTTCGCCTTCACGGTTGACCAGAAACTTGGTGAAGTTCCACTTGATTCCCTCACTGCCGAGCAGGCCGGGCGCCGCTTTCTTCAGATACTGGTAGAGGGGGTGGGCACCGTCGCCGTTGACCTCGACCTTGGCAAACATTGGGAAGCTGACGCCGTAGTTCATCTGACAGAAGCTGGCGATTTCGTCGGCATCGCCCGGCTCCTGCGCACCGAACTGGTTGCAGGGGAAGCCGAGGACGACGAAGCCACGCTCACGGTAGCGCTGGTAGAGCGCTTCGAGGCCTTCGTACTGCGGAGTAAAGCCGCAGTGGCTGGCGGTGTTGACGATCAGCAGGACCTGACCGGCGTAATCGCCGAGCGACTGGCTGCCGCCGGCGAGGCGATCGGCGCTGAACTGGTATAGCGGTGCGGTCATGGCGGTGTCTCCAGGAGTGATGGCTTTGTCCTACTGATGGTCATCGTCGATCGGCACACAGGCGCAGAAAAGGTGACGGTCGCCATACACATCGTCGATGCGATTGACGCTCGGCCAGAACTTGTTCTCGGCCACATGCGACAAGGGGAAGGCGGCTTCCTGGCGGCTGTACGGCCGTTGCCAGTGGCTGTCGATGATGTCTGCCTGCGTATGCGGTGCATGTTTCATCGGGTTGTCGTCCGCCGGCCAGTGCCCGCGCTCGATCTGGCGGATCTCGTCACGGATGCCGACCATCGCGGCAATGAAGCGGTCGAGTTCGTCCTTCGATTCCGACTCCGTGGGCTCGACCATCATCGTTCCGGCGACCGGGAAGCTGACCGTCGGCGCGTGGAAGCCATAGTCCATCAGGCGCTTGGCGATGTCGGTTTCAGAGACTCCGGTAGCCGTCTTGAGCGGGCGGATGTCGAGGATGCACTCGTGCGCGACGCGGCCGTTCGCGCCCGTGTACAGGACCGGGTAGTGCGGCTGCAGACGGCTGGCAATGTAGTTGGCGTTGAGGATGGCGACTTCCGTGGCCCGCCTGAGCCCGCTGCCGCCCATCATGGCGATGTACATCCAGGAGATCGGCAGGATCGACGCCGATCCCCAGGGTGCCGCGGCAACCGCACCCTGGCCGCCGTGCGGACCGCTGACCGGTTGCACGCGATGATTGGCCATGAACGGAGCCAGGTGGGATTTGAGGCCGATCGGTCCCATTCCCGGACCGCCGCCACCGTGCGGAATGCAGAAGGTCTTGTGCAGGTTCATGTGGCTGACGTCGGCACCGATCAGCGCAGGCGAGGTCAGCCCCACCTGGGCGTTGAGGTTGGCGCCGTCCATGTAGACCTGGCCGCCGTGGCGGTGAACGATGTCGCAGATATCCTTCACCGCCTCCTCGAAAACCCCGTGCGTGGAAGGGTAGGTGATCATCAGGCAGGCCAGGTGGTCGGCGTGCTCGGCGGCCTTCGCGGCGAGGTCGGCGACCTCGATGTTGCCGGAGTCGTCGCAGTCGACCACGACCACCTGCATGCCGCACATCTGCGCGGTCGCCGGGTTGGTGCCGTGCGCCGAGCGCGGGATCAGGCAGACCTTGCGGTGAGCCTCGCCGCGGCTGGCATGGTAGCGTGCGATGGCGACCAGCCCGGCGTACTCTCCCTGTGCCCCGGAGTTGGGTTGCATGCAGATGGCGTCGAAGCCGGTGATCGCCTTGAGCCAGGTCTCGAGTTCGCCGATCATCTGCAGGTAACCTTCGGCCTGGTCGAGGGGGGCGAAGGGATGGATGTCGGCGAATTGCGGCCAGGTGATCGGGATCATCTCGCTGGTGGCGTTGAGCTTCATCGTGCATGAGCCGAGCGAGATCATCGAGTGATCGAGCGCCAGATCCTTGCTCTGCAGCTGCTTCAGGTAGCGCAGCATCTGATGCTCGGTATGGTGCGTGTTGAAGACCGGATGCGTCAGGATGGAGTCGCTGCGCAGCAGCGACAAGGGCAGGGTCGGGTCGGTCTGGCAGATCTGTTCGTCGAGGCGGTCGAGGTCGGCGTTGACGCCGGTGATCAGCTTGATCAGCCTGGCGATATCCGCGCGCGTGGTTTTTTCGTTGACCGCGATGGCAAGGACGCCAGGCGAAACCTGGCGCAGATTGTAACCGGCGTCGATGGCCGCCTTGTAGGCAGTCAGCGCGTGGCTGCCGAGGTCGACGCGCAGCGTGTCGAAGAAGCTCCGGGTCAGCACGCGCAGCCCGGCGCGCTGCACGGCTTCGGCGAGGATCGCGGCCAGGCGGTGAATGCGGCCGGCAATCGTGCGCAGCCCCTGCGGACCATGATAGATGGCGTACATGCCCGCCATGTTGGCGAGCAGGACCTGCGAGGTGCAGATATTGGAGTTGGCCTTTTCGCGCCGGATGTGCTGCTCGCGGGTTTGCAGTGCCATGCGCAAGGCCTTGTGGCCGCGCGCATCGACCGATACGCCGATGATGCGCCCGGCAACCGCGCGCTTGTACTCGTCGCGCGTGGCGAAGAAGGCCGCATGCGGGCCACCGAAGCCGAGCGGGATGCCGAAACGCTGCGACGAGCCAAGGGCGATATCGGCACCCATTTCGCCGGGCGAGCGCAGAAGGACGAGTGCCATCAGGTCGGCGGCGACGGCGACGACGCCGCCGCGCGACTTGACGGCGGAGATCGGGCCGCTGAGGTCCCTGACCTCGCCGTGATCATTCGGATACTGGAACAGCGCACCGAAGACCTCCTGCAAGGCCGCGTCGTCGGGCGACCCGAAGACCAGTTCGAAGTCAAAGAAGGCGGCGCGGGTGGTGACGACGTCGATGGTCTGCGGGAAGCAGGCGGCATCGACGAAGAAACGGTTTGATTTCGACCGGCTGACCCGCCGCGCCATCGTCATTGCCTCGGCGGCGGCGGTCGCCTCGTCGAGCAGGGAGGCATTGGCGAGGGCGAGTCCGGTGAGATCGACGACCATCTGCTGGTAGTTGAGCAGGGCCTCGAGCCGACCCTGTGCGATTTCTGCCTGATACGGAGTGTAGGCGGTGTACCAGCCGGGGTTCTCGAGGACGTTGCGCAGTACGACCTTTGGCGTCACCGTGTCCGCGTAACCCATACCGATCAGCGAGTGCTGGACGCGGTTGCGACCGGCAATCGCGCGCAGCGCAGCGAGCGCTTCGTGCTCCGGACGCGGGGCGTCGAGTGCCAGCGGCGTCGGCAGCCGAATTGCCGCCGGCATAGTCTGCTCGATGAGTTGCTCCAGGCTGGCGGCGCCGATGCTGGCGAGCATGGCGGTGATTTCGCTGGTGCTCGGGCCGATGTGGCGGCCAACGAAGTCGTCGCGCTGTTCAAGGGCGCAGAGGGCCTCAGAGAGGGGCTTGGCATCCATCGCGTGCTCCGGCAAAAGGGACCGCTGTCTAGGCGGCGTCTACGATCTGTTGGTAGGCGTTGGCGTCGAGCAGCGCCTCCAGGTCGGCGGCGGCGGTCGGTCTGATCCTGAACAGCCAGGCCGCGTAGGCGTCCTGATTGACCGCTTCCGGCGCGTCCACGACGGCCTCATTGACTTCGACGACGGTTCCCGCAATTGGTGCGTAGACGTCGGCAGCGGCTTTGACCGATTCGACCACCGCGGCCTCCTGTTCGGCCGCGAGTGTGCTGCCGACCTCCGGCAGTTCGATGAAAACCAGATCGCCAAGCAGTTCCTGGGCGTGGTCGGTAATGCCGACACTGATCGTGCCATCCGCTTCGGCGCGCAGCCACTCGTGACTCCTGGTGTACCTGAGGTCGGCGGGGATAGTCATCTTTGCTCCTGACAATAAGATTGGGTTAGGTGGCGGGATATGGGGGGGATGGATTGGGATGTTACGGGATGCTAAGGGATGTTAAACGAGAACGCTGCCGTTCCTGACGAAGCAGGGCTTGACGACCCGGGCGGCGAGCAACTTGTCGCGGATCGCCACCTGGATCGTATCGCCGAGCGCCACGGCAAGTGGCAGCCGCGCCAGGGCGATCGACTTTTGCATCGTCGGCGAAAAGCTGCCGCTGGTGACCTCGCCGGTCCCATGCGGCGTCAACACTTGCTGGTGCGACCGCAGCACGCCGCGGTCGAGCAAGAGCAGCCCGCAAAACCGGTGCTGCTGCGGCCTTGCCAGGAGGGCGGCCTTGCCGACGAAGTCGCGCGGCGAGACGAGGTCGACCGTCCATGCCAGGCCGGCATCGAGCGGCGAAACGGTCTCGTCCATGTCCTGGCCATAGAGATTCATGCCGGCCTCCAGGCGTAGCGTGTCGCGAGCGCCCAGTCCGGATGGCCGCACGCCAGCCTGGGCCAGGGCGTTCCAGAGGTCGGTGGCGCGCTTGGCGGGGAGCGTGATCTCGTAGCCGTCTTCACCGGTATAGCCGGTGCGGGCGATGAAATAGTCGGCGGCGATGCAGGCGAAGAACGGTTTCAGGGGCTCGCAGGCGGAACGACAGTCCGGCAGCACCTGCCACAGCCTCTGACGCGCCTGCGGTCCCTGGACGGCAATCATCGCCAGCGCATCGGCGCCCGCGCGTCGCGGCGTGATGGCTGCCGCCATGCGCCAGTCGGCGAGTCGGGCTGACATCCACGCCAGATCCTTGATCGCCGTACCGGCATTGACGACGATCCGGTAATGCGTCTCGTCGAGATAATAGACGATCAGATCGTCGAGCACGCCGCCGCCTTCGTTGAGCATGGCGCTGTACAGGGCCTTGCCCGGGAGTTGCAGCTTGTCGATGTTGTTGGCAAGCAGACGGCGCAAGAAAGGCCTAGCGTCCGGACCATCGAGGTCGACGGCGCACATATGCGAAACATCGAACATCCCGGCGTCACGGCGGACCGCGTGGTGCTCCTCGATCTGCGACCCATAATGCAGGGGCATTTCCCAGCCACCAAAATCGACCATGCGTGCGCCGCTTTGGCGATGCGATTCGTAAAGGACAGTTTTCTGCATTGGTTCAATCCACTGAAAGAGGTTGTTGAAGTCGATTCCAGAAACGAAAAAAGGGTGAACTCGGATCGAGTTCACCCCCCTGTCCATGTACCTGAGAGATTGTCGGCCAAAACCCCCGGCCGCGCTGCCCCATCGGTGGGCGCTTCGCCTCAGGCGCGCGCCGCTCTCCAGAGTTCAGTGCACGAACGGTTCATTTGCCTGAGCGTTTCCGGGTGGATTGCGCCTTCGGCGGCGGCGTCGCCGCTCTCTCCCATTCGCCGTGCAACTATAGCGTGGTGGAGGCGCAAGTGGCAAGCCACAATCCGCAGGGGGAATGTGCAGGCGGCAGGCCGGATCGAGGTGGCGCACTGTGGCGGGCGCGGCACAGCGCACGATGATCTCCATGCGCCGGCAAGGTGTCGAAAAATTTTACACTGCCCGGGGCCGAGATTTCGGAAAAGTTGCGCGAACGGTTATAAATTATAGGCTTATATTTATTGGCATAGGTATTGCTTGTACGAGTGCAATGCGCTGTTTCAGAGGCGGCAGCGTCAGTGCAGGCGCCAGGGTCAGACGCACCCCAAAACGTTTTTTAGAGGACACGACTATGATGATAAAGAAACTTGTGCTGGCGGTCGGTGCGACCGTGGCTTTGGGTGGCGCCAGCGTTGCCCATGCTGGCTACCTCGAAACCGCGACGAACTTCAGGGCCAATTGGGAGTTCTCGGACTTCGGAAACGCTGACGGCGTGGTGAAGCTGAACTTCATCAAAGTTTCGGGAGTTCTGGAGTTCAACATTCCGCCTCCGGGCGCGTGGTTCGCGGAGCGCAAGGGTACCTACGCTTGGGATTATAACGGTGTCGCAGTGGCATCGCCGTCGCCGCCTATGGCCGCTGCGTGTGCGACGCTGGGCTTCGCGGGCTACGACGCTTGTACCTTCTCATCCACGTTTAAGCCGGCGGGCGCAGCGACGGGGAGCTACACCGACATTACCGGTACGCACTTCGTTTACGACTGGAACACCAATAAGTGGACTTCCGACGGCGTTTCGTACTCCGGTGGCGACTTTACTGCTTCGGGTAGCGGGCTGCTGTTGCTGTTGGGTGCTGCCCTCGGCCCGGGTGGCGGCGTCATCGCCGGCTTCTTGGGCAGTGGTACCGTGGCGGTGGAGCACACATTCGGTGACGATACTTGGAGTCTGACTCTGACGGAGAGCGATGGCCTCAATTTGGAAGCGACCCTTTATGGACTCGACAATGGGTCGATCATCGCACCGCCGTTCCCCCCCGGAAACAAGGATGGGCTGATCAACGGGCTGGTCTTTGCAAACGGTGCGGTGCACATTCCTGAGCCGGGTTCCCTGGCGCTCATGAGTTTGGCTCTCGTCGGGCTCGCTGCACGTCGGCGCAAAGCTGGGTGACAAGCTTCGATGGCAAGAGAAACGGCGGCGTTGGCCGCCGTTTTTTTTGTTGTGGCTGCTCGTCTTAGAGTATGACCCTGCGGCGGCTTCGGTGGGCTGCCGGCCCAGGCACGCCGGCCTCTTGCCAAAGTGGTGAAATGAAACGGGCAGCGGCTGGGTGGAGAAAAGGCGAAGCGCGTGCGCCCCTGGCCAGTTCCGCGTCCTCGTCTGGCACCACCGCGGCGGCTGGTGCCACGCGAGCCGTCTTGCCGCCAGGCGCCGACTTTCCGCTCAGGCGTCTGATTGCCGCCGCCTCGTCATTGCCGCTCGGAGACGCAGTGCAAGCGGGTGCTGGCGGTCGTTGATCCGTTCTGGTGTCGGAATTCTTTACACTCCCGTCCGAACTTGGTGAGGTGGTTCTGTAAGAGCATGTATTGAAATACATTTTGTGCCTTCTGTTTGTGGGCATTGTTCTTGCTTGGTGTTTTTTGGCACTTGCTTCTCTAGCGGCCTCCCGAGTCGGCCGGGTTGGACGGGTTGGACGGGTCGGTGGTCAGTGGTCAGCGTCGGAGGCATCGCGTCCTTGTCGGATCGTCGGAAGCTGAGCGCAGCGACCTTCGCGGCGGCAATGTGCTCGTTGCTTTGGTGGTCGAGCCGGTAAGTCACAGGGCGTCAGCAGTCACTCTACAACACGCGCGTGGCGTAGAATGGCGTCTGGCTGCGGACTGAACGAGCAGTGGAGGCGAGTCTTGGAGTTGACTGTTTTATTTGTTTTTTGCGTCGCGATTTCCGGTGTTGCGATACGCTTGAGCAGTTCTCTGGCGCGTCGTCTTGGGGTCATGGACGAGCCTGGCGAGCACAAGCAGCACGGTGACCGCACGCCGTTTGTCGGCGGCGTCGGCATCATGGTTGTGCTCTTGAGTATCTTCCCGCTGGCGGATCTTGGTTTCTCGCGCGTGTCGCTGGATTCGGTCGGCGCCATTGGCCTTGTCGCCGTGGTGATCTTCCTTACTGGGCTGGCTGATGACGTCTGGCACCTCGCGGTGAAGCCGCGTCTGCTGGTGCAGGCGATTGCCGCGCTGTTGATGGTCTTCGTCGGTGGTGTGGAATTGCGGTCTTTCGGCGAGCTTTTTCCGGGGGTCACGCTTGATCTCGGGCTGCTGGGCGTGCCCTTGACGGTCTTCGCGACCATTGGTCTGATCAACGCCCTCAACATGATTGACGGTATCGATGGGTTGTCGGGCTCGGTCAGTCTGGTCAGTCTGGGCCTGATCGCCCTGATCGCCCATCACGGACACGACGCTACCTATTTCGTGCTGCTTGTCGCGCTGATGGGCGGCGTCGTCGGCTTCCTCGGCTACAACCTGCGCTATGCCGGTAACAGTCGAGCCCGGGTCTTCCTTGGGGACAACGGCAGCATGCTGCTTGGATTCGTTTTTGCGTGGTCGCTGATCGCGCTTTCGCAGGCAACGGAGGGCCGGCAGCCGGTGATGACTCCGGTGACCGCTCTGTGGTTGTTCGCCTTGCCGCTGATGGATACCGTTGGCGTCATGTTGCGGCGCATCTGGCTTGGCAAGTCCCCGTTTCGCGCCGACCGCCACCACTTGCATCACCTGTTCATCCGCGCCGGATTTCGGGTCTGTGACATCGTTGCGCTGGCCGTGGCCATGCAGTTCGTTTTCGGACTGCTCGGCGTTGGCGGCCTCTGGCTGGGTGTGCCGGAGTATGTGATGTTCTGGCTGTTCGTGCTGGTTTTTGCGGCCTATGCCTTCGTGATTGCCCGTCCGTGGCGTCTGGTGCCCTGGCTGCGCCGGCTGAGCCGTCGTCTCGGCTTGCCGTCTGTCGAGGTGCGTGGCATCTTCGTCGGTTATTTCCGCCAGGAGGCTTATCGGGAGGTTGTCGGCGTGGTTGCCGCTGGACTCGGCCGAGGTTATGACTACCAGATCAGTGTGTACCGGGCCGAACGATCCGCTGCCGACGGGCGCAACGTCTATTGTCTGGTGCATGTCCCCGTAGTCGGCAGTGATCACCTGATAGGCATCATTCACCGTGACGCCTTGCGTATCAGGAGACGTCTGCTTCGCCGGCAAGGTGGGGTCGAGGTCCGGCTGTTCCTGTGCCGGGGCAGCGAGCTGGACCCGCACGAGAGCGGCGCTTCCTCACAAGGCATGGCCGGTCGCAGCCGAACTGTCGATCGTCGCGGTATGTGCAGTACCCTGATCTACTCTACTGAACGTGGCGACGGAATGGGTGCGAGTGACCAGGTCGGCTTTGAAGTCAGTGTTCCTCCAGCATGAAGGCGAACTGAGGTGTTCAAGAGGGTCCTAACCGTTTGCACTGGCAACATCTGCCGCAGCCCAGCCGCAGAGTTCCTTTTGCGTCGGCGAATCGAAGAGGTTGGCAGGCCGGTGGAGGCGCACTCGGCCGGCATCGGAGCACTGGTCAATCACCCGGCCGAAGAAACCACTCGGACGATGCTGCAGGCCCGCGGGGTCGATCTGAGTGTACACCGGGCCAGCCAGTTGACCCCAGAACGTCTGCGCTGGGCCGAACTGATTCTGGTCATGGAGAAGCACCACCGCGACGCGGTGCTGGCAATGGATCCGACCGCCCGCGGCAAGACCTTCCTCCTCGGCCACTGGACCCAGACCGAAATCCCCGATCCGTATCGACGCGGCGATGCGGCGCACGCAGAAGCTCTCCGACTGATCGAAGCCGCGGTAGAGCCCTGGGTGCATAAGCTCTGCTGTTAGCCGCAGCGCCGCGCAGGAGGTACCCGAATCTGTCGTGTCGGGTGTCCCGCAGATGAGGCTCGAGGCGCGGGAAAGGAAACTGGCGGGGGTGCCCCGTGTCGTGCGAGGATTGTCGGCTCGTCAGGCGATGTACCCTCGGCGAGTGCGGGTAGCCGTCATTGCCTGCATGGGGGGTGACGCGAGTGGCTCGCACCGGTGTCCATAAGTCTCAAGGGGCAGCGACGCGAAGCACGCGCAAGCGGAACCGACCGGGGCCGTCGTTTGCGCGCACTGCAGCAATGCTGCTGGATCGAGAGGCTGCTGACTCCCAAGTCGCGGCATCGCAGGGCAGTCCCCGCGACAGCGCAGAGGGCGTAGCGAGTCTACCCGGTCGCCTGCGCCGTTTCTTTGCGGCGACCAAGAAGGGCTCGATGGCTTTGCGGTGGATCCGCGGGGCGTGTAAACTTCGCCGCGCCGGCCGTAGAGAGCGCGTCAGCAACGGAGATTGAGGAACAGAGATGAGGAATTCAGCATGAGGTTATCGTCTGCCGTGCCTGACAGGATCCGGCGTTTCCTGCTTGCTCTGATTGCCAGTACGCTTGCCGGCTGCAGTATCGTTCCCGGCAACCAGAGCTACAGCAACCGTGAGGAATCGGACGTCCGGCTGCCGGTGCAGCAGGGCGATGTGCTCGCGCCGGCCAACGTCAAGATCAAACCGATTACCGCCGAACTGATCATCGACATGTTCAAGGTGGCGCGGCCGCCGGTTGGCGACGGGACCAGCGCCGCCAAGGTAGCGACCCAGAACAGCCCGCGGCCCGGCGGAACGGATGTCAAACCGGTACCCGAATACAGACTCGGTCCGGGCGACATCATTTCGATCATCGTCTGGGACCATCCGGAGCTGACCATCCCGGCCGGTAGCTTCCGTACGGCTGAACAGGCCGGTACTGTCATTGCCGATGATGGCACCATCTTCTTTCCCTATGCGGGGGTTCTCAAGGTTCAGGGAAAGACGACGAGCGAGGTGCGCACCTTGCTGTCGGCAAGGCTGGCGAAGTACATCGAGAAAGTCCAGCTCGATGTCCGGATGGTCGCCTTCCGTAGCCAGCAGGTCTATGTCGTTGGTGAAGTCGCCAAGCCGGGTATCCAGCAGGTGACGGACATCCCGATGACGATTCTCGAGGCCGTCAATCGAGCTGGTGGTTTCACGCCTGAGGCCGATTACAGCCGCGTCCTGCTGACGCGTCGCGGCACGACTTATCTCGTCGATATCCAGGCGATGTACGACTACGGCGCCACTGAGCAGAACGCTCTGCTCGAGCAAGGCGACATCGTCAACGTGTCGGACCGCAGCTACAACAAGATCTTCGTACTGGGCGAGATCGCCAAGCCGGGGTCGCTGGTGATGAACAAGAAGCGTTCGACGCTCGCCGAAGCGCTCAGCGATGCCGGCTACATCAACCAGAACACTTCCGATCCACGCTGGATCTATGTGATGCGCGGCAACACCGATACGCCGGAGGTCTTCCATCTGGACTCGCGGCTGCCTGACGCGATGCTGCTTGCCGACCGTTTCCCCCTGCGTCCGCGCGACATCGTCTACGTCGATGCCGCGGCCGTCGTTCGCTGGCAGCGGGTGATTGCCAACATCCTGCCGACCGCAACGATGCTCAATCTGACCAGCCAGACGCAGTTTCCGCTCTTCGGTGCGCGGCAGCCACCGTTCTGACCCTGACCCGGGCCGTCTCGAGCTTGTGGCGGCCGCGGCGGGCCGGTGCCGGGCTCTCTTCCCCGAGCATGGCGGCCTGCTCACCACGCCCAGGCGCCCCGACGGGGCCCTGGGGAACGCAATTTCGGATGACCCATGGACAATGATCAGATCACGCCTCCGTTCAACTCCCCCGGCACATCGGGTTTGACCGGAGCCCAGACGCCAGTGCGGTCTACCCCGCAGATCTCCCCCGACGAGGAGGACGAAGGCCTGGCGCTCGGCGAGATCATCGCCGTTCTCATCGACTACCGTTGGCTGATCGCGGCGATCAGCCTCGCGGCACTGGTTCTGGGTCTGGCGTGGCTGTTTGTCGCCAAGCCGGTCTACCGGGCCGATGGCTTGCTGCAGATCGAGGAGAAGAGTTCTGGCGTCGGTTCGCTCAAGGCCTTGCAGCCGCTCCTCGGCGACGATACGACCGTCTCGGCCGAGCTCGAGATCCTCAGTTCGCGCATGGTGCTCGGACGGGTGGTCGGCAAGCTCAAGCTCGATATCATCGCCAAGCCGCGAACCCTGCCGTTGATTGGTGCCGCCGTCGCGCGGCGCTATCAGGGCGATGAGCCGAACTCGCCGTGGCTGGGGCTTTCGAGTTTCGCCTGGGGCGGTGAGCGGATTCAGGTCGACTCGCTCGACGTGCCGGCGCAGGCGCTCGATGAGACACTCACGCTGATCGCCGGGGAGGGCGGTAGCTTCGAACTGGTCGACAACGACGATCAGCAGGTCGTCAAGGGAAAGGTCGGCGTGCGCGGCAGTGGCCAGGGGTACTCGATCTTTGTTGCGCAACTCAAAGCGCGGCCGGGAACCCGCTTTCGGCTGACCAAGCTTTCCGCGGAGTCGGCAATCGACGACGTGCGGCGTCGCTACTCGGTCAAGGAGCGTGGCAAGAAGTCGGGAGTCCTCGAGTTGAGCCTGACGGGGCCCGATCCTGAGGAGATCGGCCTCGTCCTCGATGACATTCTGAATACTTACGTCCGCCAGAATGTCGAGCGTCGTTCCGCCGAAGCCGAGAAAACGCTCAAGTTCCTCGAAACCCAGTTGCCGGCTCTCAAGAAGGAGAGCGATAACGCCGAGGCGGCGTACAACAACTATCGTCAGAATCGCGGTTCTCTGGATCTCAACCTCGAGACGCAGGGCATTCTCAAGTCGCTTGTCGAGGTCGAGAACGCGGCGGTCCTGCTCAAGCAGGAACGCGACGAACTGCGTCAGCATTTCACACCGGAACACCCCAGGATTCAGGCGATGGACAACAAGCTGCAGCGCCTGAATGAACGGCGCAAGCAGTTTGAGGGGGAAGTCTCGCGTCTGCCCGACACGCAGCAGACGGTTCTCAGGCTCGCGCGCGATGTCGAGGTTTCTACCAAGCTATACACCGAACTTCTCAATACCGCACAACAGTTGCGGGTATCCAAGGCCGGCACGGTTGGCGATGTGCGCGTCATCGACATCGCCGCTGTCGGTCGCGAACCGGTCGGCGCCAAACCGGTCGCGATCCTCGGGATTGCCCTGTTGCTCGGCTTGCTGGTGAGCATGGTCGCCATCTGGCTCCTGCGCTCGCTGCGTGTGGTCGTTGAAGACCCGGAAATCATCGAGTCACAGCTCGGTCTGCCGGTTTACGCGACGGTGCCGCACTGCCAGACAGAGATTGATCTGCATCGTCGGGCGAAAGTCGGTGAAGCCAGCGAACTGCTGGCTGTGGCTTACCCGGAGGAAGACGCCGTGGAGAGCCTGCGCGGCCTGCGCACGACGCTTCATTTCGCGCTCCTCGACGCCCAGCGCAACTCACTGCTGATCACCGGATCGAGCCCAGGTCTGGGCAAGAGTTTCATTTCGAAGAATCTGGGTGCCGTCCTGGCACAGGTCGGGAAACGCGTCGTCATCGTCGATGCCGACTTGCGCAGGGGCCATATCCACAAGGAGTTCGGGTTGCCTCGCGCGGTCGGGGTCTCGGAGTATGTTGCCGGGCAGGCGAGTCTCGACGAGATCCTGAAGACCTCGTCGGTGCCCAACATGTGGGTGGTGACGACCGGTCAGATTCCCCCGAATCCGTCGGAGTTGTTGATGCATCAGCGTTTCGAAGCGCTGCTCGGCGAACTCGGGGCGCGTTTTGACACGGTGATCGTCGATGCTCCGCCGGTGCTGGCGGTTTCCGATGCGGCGATCATCGGACGGCATGTCGGTGCGACGCTGATGGTCGCGCGCGCCGGCAAACACCCGATTCGCGAACTGGAGCAGGCGGTCAAGCGCCTCAATCAGGCGGGCGTGCAGGTTCGGGGCTTCGTCTTCAACGATCTCAACGTCAACCGGCAGCGCTACCGTTACGGCTACAAGGGCTACGTCTACCGCTACTCGTACAAGAGCTGACCGCCCGGGGTGACGCCGGGGCGCGCCGTCTGCACCCTTCGAAAGCGCAAGGGCGAGGGGGTCGCGGGGGGGGGGCGTGGTGTCGCTCCCGGCGCTCCGTACGGGCCGGCGCGTGCTGGGGGGCTAGCTGGCTAGAGGTCTACGGCCGGGTTGCGGCGCCTTCGTGCCTCGTAAAGGCACACGCCGGTCGCCACCGAGACGTTCAGGCTGGCGACCGAGCCGAGCATGGGAATACTCACCAGTTGGTCGCAGGTTTCGCGAGTCAGTCGGCGCAGTCCGTCGCCTTCGGCACCGAGCACCCAGGCGGTGGCGGTTGACCACTGGGCGGCGTAAAGATCGTCCTTGGCCAGCGCATCCGTGCCGATGACCCAGATGTCGCGTTCCTTCATTTCGCGCAGGGCGCGGGCGAGATTCGTCACCGTGATGTACGGCACTGTCTCGGCAGCGCCACTGGCCACCTTAACTGCTGTCTGCGTCAGACCGACCGCGCGGTCCTTGGGGGCAATCACGGCGTGCGCGCCGACGGCGTCGGCTACCCGCAGGCAGGCTCCGAGGTTGTGCGGATCCTGGATGCCATCGAGGACGAGCAGGAAGGGCGGCTCGTCGAGCGTGTCGAGCACGTCGTCCAGCGTCACGTGGCGCTGCGTCGCGCCCACGGTGGCGATGACGCCCTGGTGCCTGGCGCCCGGCGCCAGTGCTTCCAGTCGGGCCGGATCGACCGGCATGACGCGCACTGCGGCGAACTCCGCATGCGCCACCAGATCGCGCAGACGGGCATCGTGGCGACTGGCGTCGACGTAGATCTCGCGCACCGCACCAGGATCGTGCCGCAACTTGGCGAGGGTGGAATGGAAACCGAAGATCAGGCGTGAGTGCGTGGACATGGACGAGGCCGAGGTGGGAAGAGGCGGCGATTCTAACAGCTTGTTCCCGGTCCGACGGTTGGCGTGGCAACCGTCGTTACCGCCGGCTGGTGCTGACGACGCCGGTGGGCGCTTTCTTCACTTCCCGACGACGGCGATGGTCTCGAGAGTGCGCGAGCGCCAGTCGAGTACGGCCGTGCGGATGGCCATCTGCTCGCCGAGGCGCGGAAACTCGGCGCGGATGACGTCGGCAGCGAAGGTCGACAGAAAGCGTGACTTGAGTTCCGCGCGGGCGCGGTCGACGCCGATTTCGTCGTACGGTACCGAGGCGAGGAGCAGGAAGCCGTCGTTCGGGATGCGGCCGGCCAGCATGTTGGCTTCGATGATGCCGGCGGCACGGCGAATCGGCACGTCGAGATTCGGACTGTAGGGGCCGATGATCAGCGCGATGTTGGGCGTATGCAGGAAGTCGAAGCCGCGACCGAGGCAGATCATCCACTCGCGATGTTCGATGTCGAGCAGGCGCTCGTTGCGGCGAATCTGCGCCCGCACGTTCTCGATGTGTTCGAGGTTGCCGTAGAGCAAGGGCAGCAGATCGGCGCGCATGCGGGCCGGCATGTCGGGCAGCAGCGCGGCGAGGCGGAGTTCGAGCGTCGCCCTGTCGGTCGACGTCAGCGTCGCCAGATCGAGTTTGTCGCCGGCCGTGCCGTGGATCACCAGCGCATCCTCGTCGGTTTCGAAACCGCAGACCAGCGGATAGACGGTGCCGTGATCGGTGCCGAAAATGTATTCGACCTGGCGGCGAATCTCGTAGGTGTGGGCGATCGCCGCTGCCGTGTCGTACTGGAAGCCGGCGCAGCCGCGACGCGGGTCGCCTTGTGAGTAGTGGTAGGTTACCAGGAAAACCACGTGGCGGCCGGCGCTGACGACGCGCTGCACATGGTGGGCGAGCACCTCGCCGAGGTGCGGCCAGCCGAGATCGAAGATGCCGCCAAGGTTGCGGAAGGGCATCAGGATGCCGACCGGCGTGTTGGTCGCCACCGGGATGTTGATGCGGCCGTCCATGCACTTCAGCACGGCGATGGCTGTCGGATGCTCGGCGAGATAGTGCTCGCGCGCCAACCAGGCTTCCGGGCTGCGAAAGATCGTACTGTGACGCTCGGCCAAGCCGAACAGCCAGTCGATGCGTTCCTCTATCGGTTTGCCGTGGATATCCATGTCGGGGCTCAGACGATCATGCCCGCGGCGACGGTGTTGTTCGACGATTCGTCGATGACGATGAAGGCGCCGGTGCCGCGGCTCTCGGCATAGGGGTCGGCAAAGATCGGCTGCGCCAGTTTGAAGCTGACCCGGGCGATGTCGTTCATCGCCAGGCGCTCGGCCGCCTGCTGCTCCATGCTGTTGATGTCGACGCGAAAGGCGATGCCGGCGAGCATCGCCTTGCTGTCGCGCGTGGTGTGTCGCAGGAGATACTTTCGGCGCGGATCGAGCGGCGACTCGGAAAGCCAGCAGAGCATGGCGTCGATCTGTCTGGCGATTTTCGGCAACTCGCCGGTCTTGACGATCATGTCGCCGCGCGAGATGTCGATCTCGTCCTCGAGGAGGATCGTCACGGACTGCTCGGCAACGGTCCGGGGTAGCGACTCGCCGAGAATCTGGATGTCCTTGACGCGCGTCTCGCGTCCGGAAGGGAGGACGGTCACCGCGTCGCCGATCGCCAGTTCGCCGGACTCGACGCGGCCCATGAAGCCGCGATAGTCGTGCAGTTCCGGGTTGGCGGCGTCCTGCGGGCGGCACACGTACTGCACCGGGAAGCGGAACTTCTCGGCGTGCTCGCCGTGCAGCGCCGGGACGTTCTCGAGGATATCGAGCAGCGTCGGCCCGTCGTACCAGTCCAGACGCTCGCCACGGTCCACGATCATGTCGCCGTTGAGCGCCGACATGGGGATGAAGCGCACGTCGGTGATTCCCAATGCGGTGGCGAAAGCCAGGTAGTCGCTCCTGATCCGGGCGAAAGTTGCCGGCGAGTAGTCCACGAGGTCCATCTTGTTCACCGCGACGACGATGTGTGGAATGCCGACCAGGTGGGCCAGATAGGAGTGGCGGCGGGTTTGCGTCAGCACACCCTTGCGGGCGTCGATGAGGATGATGGCCAGGTCGGCGGTGGACGCCGCGGTGACCATGTTGCGGGTGTACTGCTCGTGGCCCGGCGCGTCCGCAATGATGTACTTGCGCGTCCCGGTCGTGAAGTAGCGGTAGGCGACGTCGATGGTGATTCCCTGCTCGCGTTCGGCCTGTAGTCCGTCGGTCAACAGCGACAGGTCGACGATGTCGAGCCCGCGCCTGGCCGAGGTGCGCTGGATGGCGTGCAGGGTGTCGGCGAGGATGGTTTTGCTGTCGAAGAGCAGGCGGCCGATCAGCGTGCTCTTGCCGTCATCGACGCTGCCGCAGGTCAGGAAGCGCAGCAGGCCGTTGTCCGGAATGGCTTCGGTGGGGAGTTTCTCGATCGCGGACATCAGAAGTAACCTTCCTTCTTGCGTTGTTCCATCGACGCGTCCGACGTTTGGTCGTCGAGACGGGTGGCGCCGCGCTCGGTGATCGTCGTGATCGCGGTTTCGGCGATGATCGCGGTGACACTGGCGGCGTCCGATTCCACCGGCGCCGTGCACGTGATGTCGCCGACGGTGCGAAAGCGCACCATCAGATTCTCGATGCTGTCGCCGGGTCTCGCCGGCGTCACCTCGGTGACCGGCAACAGGCCGCCGCTGCGGCGCACGATCGGCCGGCGGTGGGCGAAGTAGATCGACGGCAAGGCCAGGTGCTCGCGTTCGATGTACTGCCAGACGTCGATTTCGGTCCAGTTGGAGATCGGGAAGACACGCATGTTCTCACCCTTGAAACTGCGCGCGTTGTACAGGTCCCATAGCTCGGGCCGCTGGTTTTTCGGGTCCCACTGGCCGAATTCGTCGCGGAAAGAGAAGATGCGCTCCTTGGCGCGTGCCTTCTCCTCATCCCGTCGCGCGCCGCCGATGCAGGCGTCGAAGCCAAACTCCTCGATCGCTTCGAGCAGGGTCACCGACTGGTGCTTGTTACGCGGTTCGTCGGCGGATTTCAGTACCACCGTCCCGCGCGCCATCGAATCCTCGACCGAGCGAACGATCAGGCGCTCGCCGAGTTCGGCCGCCCGCCGGTCACGGAAGTCGGTGACCTCGCGGTAGTTGTGGCCGGTGTCGATGTGCATCAGCGGGAACGGAAAGCGGCCCGGGCGGAAAGCCTTTTCGGCGATGCGCAGCATGCAGATCGAATCCTTGCCGCCCGAGAAGAGGAGGACCGGATTGCTGCACTGGCCGGCGACCTCGCGCATGATGTGGATGGCTTCGGATTCGAGCCAGTCGAGGTGGGAAAGGGTGACTCGCGAGAGCGTTGCAGTACTCATGGTTGACCTGTGTCTGATCCTTGGGGCTTCAGGCGCGCTTGCTGTGCAAGCCGCATTCCTTCGATTGTGGATTCTCCCACCACCAGCGGCCGGCGCGGACATCTTCTCCAGGCGTGATCGGCCGCGTGCACGGCGCGCAGCCGATGCTCGGGTAGAACTTGTCGTGCAGCGCGTTGTAGGGCACCGCATGCTGCTTGAGGTAGGCCCACACTTCGCGCTCGCTCCAGTCGGCGAGCGGGTTGAACTTCTCCAGGCCGCCGTTGCTGGCGTCGAAACTGCGCGTCGGCAAGCCTTCGCGGGTCGCCGCCTGACTGGCGCGCAGACCGGTGATCCACGCCTTGTGGCCGGCGAGGGCGCGCTGCAAGGGCTCGACCTTGCGTACGAAGCAGCAGCCCTTGCGCAGGTCCACCGATTCGTAGAAGGCGTTGATACCGTTTTCACGCGTCCACGTCTCGACCAGATCGTGGCGCGGGTAGTAGAGCCGCAGCGCCAGGCCGTAGTGCTTCTTGACTTCGGCGATCAGGTCATAGGTTTCGAGCGGCAGGCGGCCGGTGTCGAGCGAAAAGATGTCGATGGCGAGCTGGTCGCGGACGATCAGGTCGGTGAGGACCATGTCTTCGGCGCCGAGGCTGCAGGCGAAAGCCGCCGGCGAGAAATCGTCGGCAATCTCGCGCAACAGCCGGCGTGCGGCGTCGACGCGCGTCGCCAGGCCCTCGAGCAGCGTCGGGTCGTCAAGATGGAGTCTGGCGTTCATGCCGCCTCCCGGGCGAAGCGCCGCCGAAACAGCGGTTGCGGCTGGTCGGCAGCCGCCTGGTAGGTCTCGCTGAAGACCCGCAGGCCGGCCAGAGCCTTGTCGATGTCCTTGTTGGCGCGCAGCGCATAGGCATCGATGCCGCAACGACGCATGTAGAAGATCTGGTCCTGCAGGACATCGCCAAGGGCGCGAATCTCGCCCGCGTAGTGGTAGCGCTCGCGCAGCAGCCGGGCGGTCGAATAGCTGCGGCCGTCGGTGAATTTCGGGAAATTGACGCCGATCACCGCGAAGCGTGCGATGTCGGCGGCCAGTGCCTCCGGCCCTTCGTGGCTGTCGAGCCAGACACCAAGCGGCGCGGGCGTGGCGATCAGTTCGTCGCGGCGGGTGAGCCAGACGGCGAGCGGCACCAGCGCCGGTTCGGCAGGCAGCCTGAGCGACTCGGGCGTGTCGCCTTCGGCCAGTGTCAGCACCTGCCAGTTGTCGTCGACGATGCTCTCGTTCTTGATGATCCTAGGCATTGACCAGTTCCTTTTCGTTGCTGTCCACTTTCGCCACGCGTCGCCGGTCACGCCCGGCGTAGGCGCGCGCCTTGAACGGTTCGATGCCAATCCGCTGCAGGGTGTCGATGAAGCGCTCGCTGTCGCCGCGGTTTTCGCGATAGACGTCGATCAGCGCCTCGATGACCAGAGGCACTTCCTGCGCATAGAACGAGGGCCCGATCACCTTGCCGATCGTCGCGGCGTTACCCTGCTGCCCGCCGACGGTGATCTGGTACCACTCCTCGTTGTTCTTGTCGACGCCGAGGATGCCGATGTTGGCAACATGATGGTGCCCGCAGGAGTTCATGCAGCCCGAGATGTTGAGTGAGATGTCGCCGATGTCGTACAGGTAGTCGAGGTCGTCGAACTTCTGCTGCACCGCGTCGGCAATCGGGATCGAGCGGGCGTTGGCGAGCGCGCAGAGGTCGCCACCGGGACAGCAGATCATGTCGGTCAGCAGGCCGATGTTGGCCGTCGCCAGCCGGTGGCTGCGCGCGATCTGCCAGACTTCGTACAGATCGCGCTGCCTGATGTCGGCAAGGACCACGTTCTGCTCGTGAGTGACGCGCAGTTCGCCGAAGCTGAAGCGGTCGGCGAGGTCGGCGACCGCCAGCATCTGCGCGTCAGTGATGTCGCCGGGAGCGACCCCGGGTGCTTTCAGGGAGAGGGTGACGGCGGCGTAGCCGGGCGTTTTGTGCACATGCACGCAACGCTTGACCCAGTTGGCAAAAGCCTTGTCGCTGCTCAGTCGTGCCGCATGCGCCGAGTCTTCCGCGGGCAGTGTTTCCCAGGGCGGGGGTGCAAAATGGTGGGCGATGCGTGCGAACTCGGCATCGGGTACCGTCGTCGGACCATCCTGCAGGTACGCCCACTCCGCGTCGACCTGCCGGGCAAACTCCTCGATACCGAGCGCCTGCACGAGGATCTTGATGCGCGCCTTGTACATGTTATCGCGGCGCCCGTATCGGTTATAGACGCGCAGGATCGCATCGAGGTAGGAGAGCAGGTGCCGGCGCGGCAGGAACTCGCGGATCAGCTTGCCGAGGATGGGCGTGCGCCCGAGGCCGCCACCGACGAAGACCCGGAAGCCGATCTCGCCGGTGTCGTCGATCACGAGGCCGAGGCCGATGTCGTGCGCCCGAATCACCGCACGATCGTCGGCCGCGGCATTGACGGCGATCTTGAACTTGCGTGGCAGGTAGGCAAACTCCGGGTGGAAGGTTGACCACTGGCGCAGCAGTTCGCAGTAAGGACGTGGATCGGTGATCTCGTCGGGCGCGCAGCCGGCGAAGTGGTCGGTGGTGATGTTGCGCACGCAATTGCCCGAGGTCTGCACGGCGTGCATTTCGACGCTCGCCAGTTCGCCCAGGATGTCCGGCGTCTCTTCGAGCTGCGGCCAGTTGAGTTGCATGTTCTGGCGTGTCGTGAAGTGCCCGACGCCGCGGTCGTAGCGGCGCGAGATCTCGGCCAGCTTGCGCAGTTGCGCGGCCGCCAGCATGCCGTAGGGGATGGCGATGCGCAGCATCGGGCCGTGCCGCTGGATGTACAGGCCGTTCTGCAGGCGTAGCGGGCGCAATTCGTCCACCGAGAGTTCGCCGGCCAGATGGCGGGCCATCTGGTCGCGGTACTGGGCGACGCGCTCGTCGATGATCCGTTGGTCAGTAGTGTCGTAGCGATACATCGCTCGTTCCTTTGATGAATGAGGGCTGGGTTGGCGTCAGGTGCCACCCTGGCACTTACAGGGCAATCAGTTTGCCACCGATCAGCACCAGCATGCCGGCGAGGATCGGGCGCAGACAGCGGTCCGGTACCTTTGCCGAGGCGTGGCTGCCGAGCCAGATCCCGGGTAGCGAGCCGAGCAGCAGGCTGCCGAGCAGCGACCAGTCGACGCTGCCGATCAGCCAGTGGCCCAGACCGGCGACCAGCGTCAGCGGCACGGCGTGCGCGACGTCGCTACCGATGATCCTGATCGCCGGCAGGCGGGGGTACAGGTAGAAAAGCACCGCGACGCCGAGTGCGCCGGCGCCGACCGAAGAAACCGATACCAGCACGCCGAGCAGGGCGCCGACAGCTACCGTGATGGGTGCCCGCAACTGCGTGTGCGCCGCGTCGTCGGCGTGCGCCAGTGCCTGCTGCTGCAGCTTCTGGCGAAAGATGATCGCTGCAGCGGTAAGCAGCAAGGCGATTCCCAGCGAGAACGAGATGACCTGCGAGACTTCCGGACTTCGCTTGGGCAGAAACGACAGCGCCCAGACGGTCAGGGCCGCGGCCGGAATGCTGCCGGTTGCCAGCAGGCGGGTCACTTGCCAGTCCACGTGCCCCTTCTTGGCGTGGACGACAGTCCCGCCGGCCTTGGTGATCGCGGCATAGAGCAGATCGGTGCCTACCGCCGTCGCCGGGTGGACGCCGAAAAGCAGTACCAGCAGCGGCGTCATCAGCGAGCCGCCGCCGACGCCGGTGAGCCCGACGATGGCGCCGACGACAAACCCCGACAAGGTGTACATCCAGTCCATGACGGCGCGCCGCAACAAGAAAGAGGGCGCATGGTAGCAGCGCACGACTTGATCGAAAAAGAATGTTAAGTTAGATTGTTATAACGAATAGTGATTTCGAGGGACCATGAAGCTGCAGCAACTCCGGTATCTGGTCGAGGTGGCGCGCCAGGGCCTCAATGTGTCGGAAGCGGCAGAGGCGCTCTACACCTCGCAGCCCGGAATCTCCAAGCAGATCAAGCTGCTCGAAGATGAACTCGGGGTGATTGTCTTCGAGCGCAGCGGCAAGCGCCTGACGGCGATCACCGAGCCCGGCAAGGTGGTGCTCGAAATCGCCGAGCGCATGCTGCGCGACGCCGAGAACATCAGGCGCGTCGGCGAGGAGTACGCGGGCGGCGATTCCGGCAGCCTGGTGATCGCCACGACGCATACCCAGGCCCGCTACGCCCTGCCCGCCGTCGTCAAGAACTTCGTCGACCGGCACCCCAAGGTTCGACTCTCGCTGCACCAGGGGCATCCGACGCAGATTGCCGAATGGACGCTGAAAGGCGAGGCCGACATCGCCATCGCTACCGAGGCGCTCGACCAGTATCCGCAGCTGGTGATGCTTCCCTGCTACCAGTGGGTGCACTGCGTGATCGCCCCCGATGGGCACCCGATTCTCGCCGAGAAGTCATTGTCGCTGGCCGCCCTGGCGCGCTGGCCCCTGATCACCTACGACTCGGCTTTCACCGGCCGGTCGCGGATCAACAAGGCCTTCGAGCTGGCGCAATTGACGCCCAACGTCGTGCTCACCGCCATCGACGCCGACGTGATCAAGACCTACGTCAGCCTTGGGCTTGGCCTCGGAATCATCGCCCGGATGGCTTTCGACCCGTTACGCGATGTTGGCTTGCAGGCGATGGCCGCCGAACACCTGTTCGGCTCCAACACCACCCGCATCGGCCTGCGGCGCGGCACCCACGTCCGCCGCTACGAATACGATTTCATCGAATTGTTCGCCTCGCACCTGACGAGAAAGGCGGTCGACATGGCGATGGCCGGCGTTCGACCGGATGAGGAGTACCAGCTTTGAGGGGGGGTTCTGTGGTCCATCGGATCATCTCAGCGTCGCTGTCCTTCAACCATTATTCAGCCATGGCAAACGCTCACGATACGGGCTACAAACTCCTTTTCGAGGCCTTCGGCAAGCTGGCACTCGGTGAGAGCGTCGAGGTGCTGCCCGAAGCGCCGGTCGGGGGGCGTTACACGGCGACGGTGAAAGTCATCGACCGCGTGCACGACGCGGCCAGCGGTACGTTCGGCGTTCGTCTCGAGATGGCCAACCCCGGGCTGAAGCTGCCGGCCGGAATCAAGTGCAAGGCGAGTTTTGCGGGGATCGGGGGGCGGGTCGGAGCGCCGCCTCCGGGTGCGGCGCGGCCGGAGCGTAAGCCCGCGCCGGCGGCAGTGGGGAAGCCGATGTAGTTGCCGGTCATTCCATGGCGCCGGACAAGGGCTGTGCGACAATCGGTCGCTACGCCTCGGGAACTCGTTTCCCTATCGATCGCGGAGATGCGCAAGGTGGCCCGTCACGGTACTTCCTGTTTCCCTCGGCTGTTTGTCTTGTCAGGCTGGCTCGTCGCCGGCGTTTGCGCTGCCGATGTGCCTACCGCGGGGCAGGAGTGCCGGCTGCGCAACGCCGCGACCTGCGAATTGCGCGGCGTGCCGTACGTGGTCGACGGGCCTTGTCCGCCGGGGGCACGAACCCTCCGGTCGCCAGGCCATGAGCGCTGTGCAGAGGCGGCGGACGAAGGTGCGCGTGCTGGAGAGAGCCCTGCGCTGGCAAAGCGGGTCGAGGCGCCGCCGGCACGGCCAGGGCCGGCTGGCGATCTGGCCCGGGTCGGGCAGATCGAGCGTTGGTTGTTGCCGGCGATCCTGGTGTTTGGTGCTCTGCTGATGGCTGGCCTGGTGGCCGTGATCGCGCTGCGTCGGCGGCAAGCTGATCGTGACGAAGCGGCTGTGGAACCGGGCGTCGGCCGGACAATTCTGCAACTGCTGGTTGCCGCCGCACTGGCCGTGCCGCTTGGCTATCAGGCCGCCGGTTTTGCCTTTCGACGGATCTTCGCCGGATTTGACAATCACGATACCGCGGCGCCCTGGTTGCTGGCGGCGCCGGCTGGCGCTGTCGTCTTCATCTTGGTGACGGGCGTGGGCTTCGCCCTGCTGGCGCTCCTGCTCGACAAGCTGTTGCGCGGGCGGTCGAGGAAGTAGCGCTGTCTCCGCGACTACATGGCGGTGAGTTCGCGCCGGTAGCGCTGCCAGTTGGCGACGTAGTGGTCGGCGCTAAGCCTGATGCGGGCGACTTGTTCTTCGCTGAGCTGGCGAACCACCTTGCCGGGCGAGCCGACGATCAGCGAGTAGTCGGGGAAGGTCTTGCCCTCGGGGATCAGCGTATTGGCGCCGACGATGCAGCCCTTGCCGATGACGCTGTGGTTGAGCAGGACCGAGCCGATACCGATCAGCGAGCCGTCGCCGATGGTGCACCCGTGCAGCATCACCAGGTGACCGACGGTAACGTCACGGCCGATGCTCAGCGGCACGCCTTCGTCGGTGTGAAGCACGCTGTTGTCCTGGATGTTGCTGTTCTCGCCGATGCTGATCGGGTCATTGTCGCCGCGCGCCGTAGCGTTCCACCAGATGGAGGCGTTTCTGGCGAGGCGTACGTCGCCGATGACGATGGCGGTGGGGGCGATCCAGCTGTCGGGGTCGATCTGGGGGCGGCGGCTGCCGATGACAAAGGTGGGCATGGGGTCGTTTCTCAGGGTGGTTGCGGGTGGGGAGATTGTAGCCTGTCGGGCTATTGATGACGCAGCGCCTCGATCGGGTCGAGGGCGGCAGCACGGCGCGCGGGATAGAATCCGAAGAAGATGCCGATGCCGGCGGCCACCGCGAAGGCGACGAGCACCGAGCCGCCGGAGATGACGATCACCATGTCGGTCATGGCGTTGGTCAACAGGGCGCCGGCAATACCGAGAACGAGGCCGATCAGGCAACCGGCGACCGAGATCATCAGGGCTTCGAGCAGGAACTGGGCGAGAATGTCGCGCTGGCGGGCTCCGATAGCCATGCGGATGCCGATTTCGCGCGTTCTTTCGGTTACCGAGACGAGCATGATGTTCATGATGCCGATGCCGCCGACGAGCAAAGACACCGAGGCGATGGCACCGAGCAGGACCGACATCACGCGCGTGGTTTCGGCGGCCGAGTCGGCGGCGGCGGCCAGGTTGCGCACAAAGAAGTCGTTGTCCTGTCCTTCGCGCAGGCGGTGGCGCTGGCGGAGCAGCGCGGTCATGCTCTTTTCGACGGTCGGCATGGCTTCGGCCGAGGTGGCCTGGACCATGATCAGGCGCACCGAGCCCGGGAAGGGGTTGCCGAAGACCTTGCGCTGGGCGGTGGTCAGGGGAATGATCAGGGTATCGTCCTGATCGCGCCCGTCGAGGTTTTGTCCCTTCTTGCCGAGGACGCCGATGATCACGAAAGGGCTTTGGCGGATGCGGATCGTCTTGCCGACCGGATCGTCGGCACCGAAGAGGTTGTCGGCGGCGGTCTGTCCGATCAACGCGACGCGGGTTGCCGCGCGCACGTCGGAGTCGCCGAATGGGTAGCCGTTGACTATCGTCCAGGCTCGCGCATCGAGGTAGGGGGGCGTCGTGCCGACCACCGTCGAACTCCAGTTGTTGGGGCCGTAGACCAGTTGCTGGGTGCCCTGCTGCACCGGTGCGACGTTGCTGACGCCGTCGAGTTCGGCGATGGCTTCGCCGTCGGCGACGGTGAGCGTCGGGCCGCCGCCGCCGCCGCTGCGCAGGCCGCCGGCGCTGGTCGAACCCGAGATCACGATGTACAGGTTGCTGCCCATCGTACTGATCGTCTGTGCGACCGCATACTGGGCGCCCTGGCCGATGGCCATCATGAGGACTACCGAGCCGACGCCTATGACCATCCCGAGCATGGTCAGGACGGTCCGCATGCGGTTGGCGCCCATGGCATGCCAGGCTTCCTCGAGCATGGCTTTCAGCATGCGTTGGACGCTCGTGCCGGTGTGGCGACGTCGCTGACGATCAGTCCGTCGAGGAAGCGCACCTGCCGTCGGGCGTGCGCGGCGATATCCGGCTCGTGGGTCACCAGGACGATGGTGATTCCCTCGCGGTTGAGGTCGAAAAACAGCGTCATGATTTCTTCGCTGGTACGGCTGTCCAGGTTGCCGGTCGGCTCGTCGGCGAGGATCAGTTGCGGCGTATTGACGAGCGCGCGGGCAATCGCGACACGTTGCTGCTGGCCACCGGAAATCCTGCTTGGCAGCGAGCCGGCGTAATCGCCGAGGCCGACGCGCTCCAGTTCCTGGCGGGCCCGCAGCCGCCGCTGCTCGCGCGCGATGCCCGAGTACACCAGCGGCAAGGCGACGTTGTCTTCGAGCGTCATCCGCGGCAGAAGATTGAAGCCCTGGAAGACGAAGCCGATGGTCCGGTTGCGCAACGCCGCGAGTTCGTCCTTGCCGAGGTGGGCGACGTTACGTTCGACCAGGAAGTAGTCACCGCTGCTCGGCGTATCGAGACAGCCGAGCAGGTTCATGAAGGTGGACTTGCCGGATCCCGAGGGGCCCATGATGGCCACGAACTCGCCTGGCTCGACGTTCAGATCGACGCCCCTGAGTGCCGGGAAGGGTCCGGCAGCCGTGCTGTAGGATTTGCCGAGCGCAACGACGCGAATGATCGCCGGCGGCATCAGAACAATCTCATGCCCACGCTGCTCGGCTTGCCGGTGGCTGTCGCCACGTTCTCGCCCACGACAACCTTTTCGCCTTCCTTCAGATCGCCACCCAGCACTTCGGTATTGCGGTTGTCGGTAATGCCGATCTGCACGCTGACCGGCTTCAGTTCATCCTTCTCGACGACGTACACCGTGCCGCTGGCCGAGTCGCGCTTCCGGCTCTTGCCCTTGCTTTCGCCGCTACCCTCGCTGGCAGGTTTTGGGCCGCTGGGTGGTGCCGCTGCTGCTCGGTCGCCGTTGCTGCCGGTGACGTCGGTGGGCTTGAAACGCAGGGCCGCGTTGGGAACGAGCAGGACATTCTGGCGGCTGGCGACGCCGATACTCACGTAGGCGGTCATCCCGGGCAGCAGGATCTGTTCGGGATTGGACAGCGAGACGCGCACGTTGTAGGTCACCACGTTCTGCTGGGTGGTCGGGTTGAGGCGAATCTGCTGTACCTCGCCCTGGAAGCTGCGATTGGGGAAAGCGTCGACGGTGAAGCGTACTTTCTGTCCCTCCCTGATCTTGCCGATATCGGCCTCGGCGAAGCTCGAGTCGATGCGCATTTCGGAGAGATCCTGCGCGATCTTGATCAGGGTTGGCGTCTGCAGGCTGGCGGCGACCGTTTGGCCGAGGTCGACCACGCGGTCGACGACGACTCCCGATACGGGTGAGCGGATCGTCGTGTACGCGAGATTCACCTGGTCCTTTTCGGCGGCGGCCTTCGCCTGCGCGAACTGCGCCTCGCTCGACCGGCGGGCCTGGATCGCCTGTTCGAGTTCCTGGCGCGAAACGTATTCCTGTTCGAAGAGTGCCCGCAGGCGCACCTCGTTGGCGCGCGCGAGATCGAGGGCCGCCGCAACATTCCTGACGTTGGCGGCCGTCTGTCGGGCCTGAGCGGCGAGCAGCGAGTCGTCGAGTTCCAGCAGCGCCTGGCCTTTCTCGACCTTGTCGTTGAAATCGACGTACAGCCGGGTTACCGTCCCCGATACCTGGGTACCGACGCTGACCAGGACCACCGGGTTGAGCGTCCCGTTGGCCGATACCGTCTGCGTGAGGTCGCCCCTTTCCGTCGCCTGCAGCTTGTAACGTTGTTCGGGCGATTGGGCCACGCTCTGCCGGTACGCGTAGAAGCTGCCGGCAGCAAGTGCGACGACCAGGCAGGCGATGGCCGAGTTGCGGAGAGAGTTTGTCATGGCAATTGCGCCTTCTTGCCGCCACTGACTGACAGCAGCAGATTCCCGTCGAGAACACCGATGGCCCTGGCCAGCGTGGCGCGCGACACGTGCCAGTCGAGCATCGCCTGGACGCGCTGCAGACGCGCGCTGGCCAGCGCGCTCTGCGCGTTGAGCACGTCGAGGATGTTGCCGATACCGGCCTTGTAGCGCCCGAGCGCGACGCGCTCGGAATGCTCGGCGCTGGCCAGCAGGTCGGCGCTGGTCCTGATCGTCTGGGTGGCGGTCGTCAGGCTCTGGTAGGCCTCCCAGACGTCGAGTGCCACCTGCAGCCGGACATTGTCGACGCGAGCGGCCTGGACATCGGTTCTGGCCTCGGCGGCGCGGACGTTGTAAGTGGTGCTGAAGCCGGAAAAGATCGGCACGCTGAGGGTCAGCCCGATAGTGCTGCCGTTGGCCGACAGGCCGCCGATGTCTTGCCATCTGGGTTCGGCAGCGAAGGAGAGCGTCGGCAGGCCGGCGGCGCGCGCGTAGTCGACAGCCGATTGCGCCGCCTTCAGCTCGGCCTCGGCGGCCTTCAGATCGGGCCGACGCTCGCGTGCTTCGGCGATCAGCGCTGCGACATCGCGTTCGAAACCGGCTGCCGGTGTCGCCGAGGGGATGTCGTCGAGTCGCAGCGGCTGGTTGGCGTCGAGTCCCATGACGTTGGCCAGTCGGCCGAGGGTGTTGCGGAGCACCCCTTCGGCCCGGATGCGGGTCAGCGTCGCCTGGGACCAGGCCGTCTGTGCCTGCAGGCGGTCGGCCGGCGTGCCGGTGCCGACCTGGTAACGGACTTCCGCTGCCGACAGGCTCTCACGACTGGCCTTCTCGGACTCCAGCGCGGCAGTCACCGCCGCTCGGGCAGCCTGGGCGTTGTAGTAGGCCTGCAGGGCGCTCAGAAAAACGCTCTGAACGGTCGAGTCGAGGGTGGCCGAGGCGGCATTCAGCAACTGGCGGGCGACTTCCAGGTTGGCCGAGCGGGCGCCGAAATCGAACAGCAACCATGACAGGGTCAACGAGGCGCTCTTCTGGGTGGTCGTTTGCGAATCGGCTCGCACGCGATTGACGGCCATGCCCCCATCGAGTCCGGGTAGGAACTGGGACTGTGCGACACCGACCTCGGCGGCCTGCACGCGCGCCGCGGACCACACTTCGCGAGTCGTCGGGTTCTTGCACAACGCCAGGTCGACCACTTCGATCACCCCATAGGCGGCATCGGCGGCGGGCGTTCGGCATGCCGGTGGCGACGGCTCGGCGCCGTTCAACGAAAGAGCCGGGCGGGGCGGGGCAAGCGCGCGGGTGGTAAAAGGATCGCTCGCGTCGAAGGCGTGCAGCCGGGTCGGCAACGAGGCAGACAGCGTGGCGACGGAGAGCAGGAGGGGAGCAGCGCGGAGGGTGAGCGGACGCGGGCGGGATGTGGTGTTTGCCATTTTTCGCTAGTATAGCCAAGCTCGATGCGCTCGGACGTCCGCATGCCACCCGACGAGGCCTTGCGCCGAGCCTTTTCGATTAGAAAATGTTACAGAACGGGGCCGCGGGTCGGGCGGCTTCGCTTTTCCAGAAAAGGGCTAATGCCGGTGATACCGTGGATGGAAACGATCAGCCTGCTGGTCCTGTTGGTGGCGGTCTGGTTCTGGCTCGACAGCTTCAAGGCTCGTGAGGCGGCAATTCGCGCCGCGCGTGCGGCCTGCGACGCCGAGCACCTGCTCCTGCTTGATGACACGGTGGCGCTCGGTTCGCTGCGGCCCCAGCGCGACGAGCTGGGGCGCTTGTGCCTGCGGCGCGTCTACAACTTCGAGTACAGCGACACCGGCGACAACCGTCGCAACGGCCACGCGACGCTGCTCGGCAGCGACCTGTTGTTGTTGCATCTGCCGCGTGCGCCGGCCCCCGCGCTGCGCTCGTTATCGCTGGTCGGTGAGGATACCGATCGCCAGTCACCGCAACTGCCGCTGTGAACTATCTGGCGCACGCGCTGCTGGCCGGCGCGGATCCGGATTATCGGCTGGGCGGCCTGCTTGGCGATTTCGTCAAGGGGCCGCTCGCAGCGGCGCCGGCGGGACTGTCGCCGGGGGTTGTGCAGGGGATTGTCCTGCACCGGCGGATCGACAGCTTTGCCGACACCCACCCGGCCTTCCGGCGCAGCCGGCAGCGGATCAGCGCCGCACGTCGCCGCTACAGCGGCATCATTGTCGACCTGTTCTACGATCATTTTCTCGCTGTGCACTGGGCTCGCTATTCGGAGGAGCCGCTCGAAGCCTTTACTGCCGGCGTCTATGCCCTGCTCGCCGAACGACCCTTGCCCGAGCGTCTGGCGCGGATTCTCCCCGGGATGCGCGCCGACGACTGGCTCGCCGGCTATCGCGAGCCGGCGGCGGTCGGCCGGGCGCTCGACGGGATCGCCGAGCACCGCCTGCGGCGCAGCAACAGCCTGGGCGGGGCAGGTAGCGAACTGGCCCTCGGCTATCGCGATTTCGAAGGCGACTGCCTGGCCTTTCTGCCCGCCGCGCTGGCTTTCGCCGAGGCCTGGCGACTGACGGGCGGTGGCGCCACGAGCGACAGCCGGCAGGCACTGCGCCCTGCCAGCGGCACGTCGGCTGTGCCGCTGGCCTAGGACCCGCTGACGATCGGCGTCATGATCGCCTGCCCGGGCGGTGAACAGCCGGCGTCGCAGCAGCGCCCGGGTTGGCGATTGCGCGTGATCGCACGCGACTCGTCATGCAGCACACCACGGTCGAGAAGCCTTTCGACCAGTTCGACCTTGCTGCCGAGCGGGTAGTTGCGCCAGATTTCCTGCTTCATCGCTGCCGGCGAGCCACCGCCGTGCAGGCTGATCACAGAGTACCAGCCGCCCTGATACGAAGCCGTCAGGTCTTCGATGAAGCGGGCGACCTCGATGCGCTTGTCGTAGGGCACGTCCGGGTTGGCGCGCAGCACCTCGGCGAGCGTGGCCGCGGTCGCCGGGTTGTGGTCCTCGTCGGGCCCGGGCAGGGCGACGATCAGGCCGCCCGATACCTCGTGCGCCAGGCGATGCATGTCGTAGATCTGGGTGGCCAGCAGCAACTTGCCGATGTTGGCGAAAACCGGGTCGGGCATGAAGCTGCCACTGAATTCGTCCGGCGTGCCGTAAACGCTGGCGGCGACGCCGCAGGCGAAAAAACCCTCGGTGATCTTGATCAGTTCGACCATCGGTTCGCGCAGGCTGGCCTTCCTGCCGGGAGCGAAGCCGTTGGCTTCGCACATCAGCGCTCCGGCACCGATCAGCAGGTCGCCGAAACCCGCACGCGCGGCGATGCAGCTATGCCGATGGTGCGTCGCGTAATTGTAGGTCAGCGACCCCGAATGCTCCCATTCGCCGGCGAAGAACACGCGCTCCCAGGGAACGAAGACGCGCTCGAAGATGACCACCGCGGTCGACTGGCCATAGCGCCGCGAAAAGAGCGCCGCGCCGTGCTCGACCTTTTCGCCGGGACGGCCTGCCGGGCGGGCGACGATCGTCAGGCCCGGAGCATCGACGGGGATCGCGCAGCAGACCGCGAAGTCGGCATCGGCCGTGCTCATGTTGCGGCTGGGCATGACCAGAAGCTCGTGCATGTACGGCGCACCGGTGACGATGGCCTTGGTACCGCTGATGACGATGCCGGTGCCGTGGCGATCGACGATGTGCACATAGGTATCGGGATTCGCCTGCTGGTGCGGTCGCTGCGAGCGGTCGCCCTTGGCGTCGGTCATCGCGATCCCCAGCGACAGGTCACGCTCCTGTACCTCGTCGAGGTAAGCCGCGAAGCGCGCCCGATGTTCGCGGCTGCCGCGCGCGTCATCGATCCGGGCGCTGACCTGATGGATGGCGTTCAAGGCATCGTGTGCCAGATAGCGTTGCGCGCAGCCGGTCTCCTGGCAGAGGATGCGCACCGCCTCGAGCTTGTTCAGCAGGTCGCCGGCAGACTCGTTGAGGTGCAGCATCCGGTTGACCGTCTGACCCCGGAGGCTCTGCTGGGCCGTCATCAGCCGTGCCTTCGCCGGGTCGAGGGCGAAATCGTAGGTGACCGCCAGTGCGTTGATTCCCGGCTGCAGGCTCGGCGCGTCGGCCACCGAGTCGATCAACTCGCCGTCGACGTAGACCGTCGGCCGGTAGCGGCGCAGCGACTCGCGGTACTCGGCACCGCTCAGGAGTTTGCCGGACGGGCGTGCAGCGGATTCACTGTGCGTCATCTTGGATCCTCGATCACGTTCTCCGGACGGAACGCTCCGCCATCCACGCCACAAGCGTCAAGTCGTCAAGTCGTCAAGTCGTCAAGTCGGCGAGCTCAAAGCCAATCCGAGCGCCGCGTAACGCCTGGCAGCTAGCTCTCGCGCGAGGCCCTGCGGCGCTCATTGTCGGTGAGCAGGCGCTTGCGGATGCGGATGCTCTTCGGCGTGATTTCCACGAGTTCATCGTCGTTGATGAATTCGACCGCGGACTCGAGCGTCAGTGCCACCGGCGGCACGAGGCGGACCGCCTCGTCGGTTCCCGAGGCGCGCACATTGGTCAGTTGCTTGCCCTTGATCGGGTTGACCACCAGGTCGTTCTCGCGGCTGTGGATGCCGATCACCATCCCCTCATAGAGCCGGTCGCCCGGCACGCTGAACATCCGCCCGCGGTCCTGCAGCTTCCACAAGGAATAGGCGACGGCTTCACCCTTCTCGCCGGAAATGAGGACGCCGTTGCGTCGACCGCCGATATCACCCTTGAGAGGACCATACTCGTCGAAGACGTGGCTGACCAGCCCGGTGCCGCGCGTCAGGTTCATTACCTCGCCCTGAAAGCCGATCAGTCCGCGCGCCGGGATGCGGTATTCGAGACGGACGCGTCCGCGCCCATCCGAAGACATGTCCTGCAGATCGCCGCGGCGATAGCCGAGCGCTTCCATCACGGCGCCCTGATGCGCTTCCTCGACATCGAGAGTCAGCATCTCGTAAGGCTCGCACTGCTCGCCGTCGATTTCCTTGATGATCACCCGCGGGCGGCCGACAGCCAGCTCGTAGCCCTCGCGGCGCATGGTTTCGAGCAGGATCGTCAGGTGCAGTTCGCCGCGTCCCGAGACGAGGAAGCTGTCGGTATCCGCGGTTTCCTCGACGCGCAGCGCCATGTTGGTCAGCAACTCCTTGCGTAGGCGTTCGCCGATCTGTCGACTGGTGACGAACTTGCCTTCGGTACCGGCGTAGGGCGAGTTGTTGACCATGAAGGTCATGTTCAGCGTCGGCTCGTCGATTTTCAGCATCGGCAAGGCTTCGGGCTTTTCGGTATCGGTGATCGTGCAGCCGATCGAGAGGTCGTCGATGCCGGTCACCAGGACGATGTCGCCGGCGAGAGCCTCGTCCATCGGCACCCGCTCCAGGCCCTGGAAGCCGAAAACCTGCCCGAGCTTGGCGGTCTTTGGCGATCCATGCTCGAAGCGACCCTCGGCATCCGCCTGGCCATACATGACGATCACCTGCTGCGCCGGCTTCAGGCGGCCGCGCTGGATGCGGCCAATGCCGATGCGGCCAACGTAACTCGAGTAATCGAGAGCCGAAATCTGCAACTGCAGCGGTCCGTCGATGCCGTCGGCGTGCGGCGGCGAGACCTGCTTGAGAATGGTGTCGAACATCGGCCGCATGTCGGGCGATGGTTTCGCCAGATCGAGAGTCGCGTAACCGTTGATGGCGGAAGCGTAGATCACCGGGAAGTCGAGTTGTTCGTCGTTGGCACCAAGTTTGTCGAAAAGGTCGAAGGTGTGGTCTACGACCCAGTCCGGGCGCGCCCCGTCGCGATCGATCTTGTTGACGACGACGATCGGTTTCAGGCCGAGAGCGAGCGCCTTCTTGGTGACGAAGCGCGTCTGTGGCATCGGGCCCTCGACGGCGTCGACCAGCAGCAGTACGCCGTCGACCATCGACAGGACACGTTCGACCTCGCCGCCGAAATCGGCGTGTCCGGGCGTGTCGACGATGTTGATATGAACTCCCAGGTAGTCGACAGCCAGATTCTTGGCCAGAATCGTGATCCCCCGCTCCTTCTCGAGGTCGTTCGAATCCATCATCCGCTCGGTGATGTGCTGGTGGGCCGAAAAGGTACCGGCCTGGACCAGCAGCTTGTCGACCAGGGTGGTCTTGCCGTGGTCGACGTGGGCAATGATGGCGATGTTGCGAACGGCGCGGGACATAGAGGGTCAAGCCTTTCAAGAGGGGCGGGTATTCTAGCACGCGCAGGGCTGTTCTCCTGCTGCGCTGCGAGAAAGCCGCTGCCCTCTACGCCGGCTGGTTGCGCATGAAATCGGCTGTGCTGAAGAAGGCTGCCAGTAGCTTGTCGCGCAGGGGCTCGTCGACTCCTGTCGATTCCATCGCCAGGAACATGCAGGCGACCCATTGGTCGCGCTCGGCTTCGCCGATGGCAAACGGCAGGTGGCGGCGACGCAGCATCGGGTGACCGATGTGCTGGACGTAGAGATCGGGTCCGCCCAGCCAGCCGGAAAGAAACATGAACAGCTTGTCGCGCGAGGGCTCCAGATCGGCGGGGTGCAGGGCGCGGATTGGCGCGAACTGGGGAACGGTATCCATCAGCTCGTAGAACTTCTCGCACAGTTTGCGCACGGCGGCTTCGCCCCCGATCAGTGCGTAAGGGGTATCTTCAGTCATGATGTTGCGATGCAGCAATAGGTGTTGACAATGGCAGCTTGATTGCTATGATACTTCGTTCGCTGCGTCGCAGCAATTTCGTGCCGCTGACAGACCGTCCGAGGGTGATCGGACTTTGCTCGCGGCACCGAGCCGGGCGGGGTCCGCTCCGGGGCTCCACCGGGAACCGAAGGGCGCGTCGCTGGCCTTCCGCTTCGCCATCGTTGGCGGGGAATCGTCGCCGCCGGAACGGCCGGCAATTGCCAGAACCGGTCGGGCGGCGCACACTATGTCGGTTTTCCGATTGGCGATGGATTTTTTGGAGTGAGTCAGATGAGCGAAGCGATTCTTGGTTTTCTGCGAGCCAATGCGGAGCAACTCGATGTCGACATGGCCGAGGCTCTCAACATTCCGCTTGCCGAGTTACGCGACGAGATCGCTCGCCTTGCGGCAGCCGGAGACGTGATCTGCTGCAAGGTGACCCGTTTCATCGAGGGCCGCAAGATCGAGGGGATCAGCTGCCGCTTGTCCTGCGATCTGCCGACACCGGCGCGCGGGCGGAAGCCGGGGGTCAAGAAGGACGACGACGCGGAAGCCCCTGTCTTCTGAGACGGCTGGCTCCGGGTTGCGACGCGACGCAGGGCCAGGTCGATCGTCGCACCGGCCCGGAGGCAGCTGCCCGGGCAGGTCGGGGGCTCCTCCGGCTCGCTTACCTGAGCAGATGCAGATTGAAGTGCCCCTTGATGAACTCCTGGAACTTCTCGACACCTTTCAGCGCGATCTGCAGCCTGCCCAGTTCCATCATGTTCAAGCGTTCGAGCGGGATGTAGTTGTCCGGCTTGCGCCCTTCGCACACGGCTTCCACCTGCCCGCGCAGGCGCATCAGCACCAGGAAGTCGAAGCTTTCGGCAATGTTCTCGGCGACCTTCCTGCTCAACACCTTGTCCTTGACCAGCGCTTCGAGTCGCTGGTGGGTGCTGCCCTTGAGCTTGCCGGCCTGAATGGCCAGCGCCTTGACCCCTTCGGAAATCGCGAAGATGCCGGCCTTCTTGATCTCGAGCATGCCGGAATGGTCACCGCCCTTTTCGCCCTTGATCTTGCCGAACCAGCCGATCGGTGGGGCAAAGCGCAGCGTATTCTCGACCATGCGCATCAGGAACAGCTTGTCGCGTTGTACGTACTTGTAGACCTGCGTCTTGAGCTCGTGCTCGAAAGACGGGTCACCGAAGATCGTGCGAATGTCTACGAAGGTTCCACAACTGAGGACGTTGCTGGGCGTCGGTGCCTGCAGCCAGCGGTCGAGCTGCTCCTGCCACTTGCCGAGGCTACGCCGCCATTCCTTGTTGTTGGCCATGATCCCGCCGGGACAGGGGGGGATGCCGATGGCGACCAGCGAATCGATCAGGATCTGCGAGAATTCTTCAATCCGGGCGATTTCTTCGGCGGCGAGCTCGTCGCCATAGACGATGGCGTTGTCCTGATCGGTGAGCAGCGTCTGCTCGCCGCGCCCCTCGCTGCCGAGGACGACAACGGCGAAGCGCTGGGGCAGGTCGGCAAAACGGTCTTCGGTCAGCAGCGCGATCAGGCGCAACAGGATCTGATCATTCAGATGAGCAATCATGCGCACCATGTTGCGGGGGCTGGTGCCGCTGCCGCTCAGGTGCAGGACCAGACTTTGGATCCTCGAGAAGACATCTTTCAGTTCGCCAAGGTCCCTGGCCCTCTCGATGTCGAGCACGAGTTGATGCGGCGAGTGCGACTGCAGGCGGATGATGTCGCTGTCGGTAATGATCCCCGAGAGCTTGCCCTTGCCGTCGACCACCGCCAGGCGATGGATCTTCTGCCGCGACATCTGGTAAAGCGCTTCGTAGAGGAGATCGTTCTCGCCAATCACCGCCAGGGGGCTGTTCATGATGGCGCGCACGGCGATTGCCGACGGGTCGACACCGGAGGCCACCACCTTGTTGCGCAGGTCGCGATCGGTCATGATGCCGCTCGGCAGCTTGTTGTCGCAGACGACGACGCTGGAGATGTTCTTCTCGCGCATGATCCTGACGACGTCGACCAGCGCATCGTCGGGTCCGCAGGTCACCACCGTGCGCTGGCAGAAATCCCTCACCGGGCGAAAAAACTGGCCTTCTTCAGCCATCGGTCGCTGCTCCTTGTTGTTCGATTGTTGTGTTGTTCCGCTGGCGCGCGCGGGCGGCGGCTGTGGCACTCGGCCAGCCGGCCGAAGGGCGCAATTCTAGCATTGGCGAGCATGGCGAGGCGCCGTGAGTGGCCAAGGCAGCCTTGGCTGGTGGCGCAGTTTCCGACAAGGGTTCAAGATCCGCTCTGACCTTCGGTGGTAGTCGTCGACCGTGGCGTGTCGTCCCGCCTCGTTACCTGCCGGTGCAATGCAGCCTTGGCGAGCAGATGCGCCGTCACCGGCGCGGTGATGAAGAGGAAGAACAGGATCGCCAACTCGTGCAGGCTGATGCCGGTATTGGCGCCAGTCGAGAAAAAGATTGCCGAAGCCAGCAGCAGCGCGCCGACGCCGAGCGTCGTCGCCTTGGTCGGACCGTGCAGCCGGGTGAGGAAATCCGGCAGCCGCGCCAGACCGATCGATCCGAGCAGGACGAACAGCGCTCCAAGGACGACCAGCGCGGCGACGGTGGATTCGGCCACCGTGCTCATTCGATGATGTCTCCGCGCAACAGGAACTTGCACAGCGCGACGGTGGCGACGAAGCCGAGCAGTGCCACGAGCAAGGCTATCTCGAAGTAGGCGGTGCTTGCCTGGTCGATGCCGAAGAGTACCAGCAAGGCGATGGCGTTGATGCCCAGTGTGTCGAGTGCGACGATGCGATCGGTGGTGTCCGGCCCGCGCAGCAGTCGATAGAGACTGAGCGCGAGCGCGGCGCCGATCAGGACGAAGGCGATCTCGACGGCGGTATTCAGCATGCAAACATCTCCTTGAGCGGCGTTTCGTAGCGATCCTTGATCTCGCGGACCAGAGCCGGCGGATCGGGGGCGTCGAGAGCGTGCACCAGCAGAATCCAGCGCCGCTGGTCGACGTCGATGGACACCGTGCCGGGGGTCAGCGAGACGACGCTGGCCAGCACGGTGCACACGAACGGGTCGCGCAGATCGAGGGGAACCTCGACGAAGGCCGGCGCCAGGCGGTGCAACGGGCCGATGACCTGGCGGGCGACGCGCCAGTTGGCGGTGACGATGTCAATCGCGACGATGCCCAGGAAGTGCAGCGCTCGCCAGGGCCGAACGAGACGCGGCGGCTCCGGCCAGAAGGGCCTGCTCAGCAGCGGTACGCCGACAGCCAGCAGGGCGCCGAGCAAGAGCATGGCGATCGATGCGGCATTGGTGATCGCCGCCCAGAGCAGGAAAACGGTAAGCGACAGGAAGGGTCGCGGGAATACCTTGTGCCTCATCGCGCCTCCGTGCGCCCGATCGCTGCCGGCGTCGGGCCGAGCACACCGGCGACATAAGCGCCGGGTGCATGCAGTTGGCTGGCCGCACGTGCAGCGTAGTCGGCAAGCGGACGCACGCCGATCGCCAGCAGCGGTCCCGCGGCGACCAGCAGTAGGGTCGCTGTCGCGCGCTGCCAGGCGATGGGCGTCGCGGCGGCCGCTCGCGGCTCGACCGGCGTTTCCTGCTTCCAGATCAGAAGGCAGCCGTTACGCGCCAAAGCGATCATGACGATGAATCCCGACGTCAACAAGGCCAGCCAGATCGCGGGTCCGGCGGCGACCTCGCGCAGCCTGGTCAGGAGCATCAGCTTGCCGAGGAAGCCGGCGAAGGGCGGCAGTCCGGCAACGGTGGCCGCCAGGATCAGGAAGGCGACCTTCAGCCAGGTGGCCGGCAGCGGACCGGCCCGGAAGCGGTCGGCGGCGTCGCCGCGCCGTTCGGCGATGACGCCGGCGAGCAGGAAGCAGGCCGCTGCGGCGAGTGTCGACTGCACGAGGTAGAAGAGCGCGGCGGCGTCGACCTGGGCACTTGCCTGGGCCGGCGCCAGCAGCAGCGCGCCGGCCGACAGCAGTACCAGCCAGGCGGCGAGCGTGCGCAGGCGGTCGGCGGCGAGAACGCCGAGCGCGGCGAAGACGACGGTGGCGAGTGCCAGCGTCGTCAACCAGGTGTCGAGCAGATCGGGGATCGCCGGCGTCAGGGCGATGGCCTGCACGCGCAGGACGGCGACGATGCCGACCTTGGTCATGATCGCAAACAGCGCGGCGACCGGCGCGCCGGCAGCGCTGTAGGTATGCGGCAGCCAGAACGACAGCGGCAACATTCCCGCCTTGAGGAGGAAGACGGCGATCAGCAGCGCAAACGCCAGTCTGGCCAGCGCCTGGTCGTGCCCGGGCAGCGTCAGGCGATGCGCGAGATCGGCCAGATTCAACGTTCCGAGCGTACCGTAGAGCAGCCCGAGTGCGATCAGGAAGAGCGCGGAACCGATGAGATTGAGCACCACGTAACTGATTCCGGCGCGGGTTCTGGCGAGCCCGCCGCCATGGGCCAGCAACGTGTAGGAAGCGAGCAGCATCACTTCGAAGAAGACGAACAGGTTGAACAGGTCGCCGGTCAGGAAGGCGCCGGTCAGGCCCACCAACTGCAACTGGAACAGCGGGTGGAAGTGCCGTCCGCGTGCGTCGAAACCGCTGCTGGCGTAGAGCAGTGCGGCGAAAGCGAGGACAGCGGTGAGGAGCGTCATTCCGGCCGCCAGCCGATCGACGACGAGGACGATGCCGAAAGGGGCCGGCCAGTCGCCGAGGGCGTAGACGCGCAACAGTCCGTCGTCGGCGAGCAGCGTCAACCATGCCGTGAGCACTACCAGCAGGCCGCTGGCCAATAGCCCGACGGCGCGCTGGAAGGCCAGGCGTTCGCTCGCCATCTGCAGCAGGGCGGCGGCAAAGGGGATCAGGATCGGCAGGATCGGCGCATGCGTGTTCATCACGGTTCTTTCGCCACGTCCACGTGATCGCCGCCCGATTCCGACAGTGCGCGCAGGGCCAGCATCGCCAGATAGGCGGTCATGCCGAAGCCGATGACGATTGCCGTCAGCACCAGCGCCTGCGGCAAGGGGTCGGTGTAGCTGCCGCCGGCCCGAATCAGCGGTGGCGCGCCGAGCCGCAGGCGGCCGCTGGCGAACAGAAAAAGGTTGACGGCATACGAAAGGAGCGTCAGGCCGAGCAGGACCGGAAAGGTGCGTGCGCGCAGGATCAGGAATACGCCGCAGGCCGTCAGTACACCAACGGCAGTCGCCAGCAGAGCTTCCATCAGGCTTCCTCCACAGGCTGGCGTGCGCGCAGCGACAACTGGCCAAGTCCGGACAGCACGCTGACGACGACCGTGACGACGACGATATAGACGCCGAGATCGAAGACCATTGCCGACGCTAGTTCGACATCGCCGAGGAGTGGCAGGCGAACGTGACCATGCGCACTGGTCAGGAACGGCCGGCCGAACGGCCAGCTGGCCACGCCGATGCCGGCGGCCAGCAGCAGGCCCAGCGCCAGCAGCCTGACCGGCTGCCGGGGCAGGCGCGGCTGCACCGCGCCGATGCCGTTGGCCAGATACTGGGTGACCAGCGCGACGCTGGTGATCAGCCCGGCGACGAAACCGCCACCGGGGAGGTTGTGGCCGCGCAGCAAGACGTAGACCGACACGGTCAGGGCGAGCGGCAGCAGCAGGCGCGCGAGCATCGACAGAAAGAGTGGATGGGCTTCGCTTGCCCACGCTCGGCCATCCGGATCCCGCCGCGGCGCGATCAGAGTCAGACGGTCGAGCAGGGCGTGCGAGGCGAGGGCGACCATCGCCAGCACGGTGATTTCTCCGAGGGTGTCGAAACCGCGAAAATCGACCAGGATCACATTGACGACGTTGGCGCCCCCGCCCCCGGGGACCGCTTGCTGCAGGTAGAAGCCCGAGAGCGTGTCGACCGGTGCGGCCAGCATGCGCAGCGTTACCAGCGCCAGGCCGCCACCGCTGAGCAGCGCCAGCAGCAGGTCGCGGATCAGCCGGGGAGCGCTGCTCTTCGGCGCATTGCGCGCGGGCAGGTAGTAGAGGACGAGGAGCATCAGGACGATCGTCCCCGTTTCGACGGCGAGTTGCGTCAGCGCCAGGTCGGGTGCGGAAAAGCGAATGAAGGTCAGCGTCACGCTCAGACCGACGATGCTCACCAGGATCACCGCCAGCAGGCGTTCACGGTACAGCGCGGTGGCGCCCAGCGCGCCGAGCAAGAGAACGAGCAGGGTGCCGACCGCCGCCTCGTCGGCCGCCTGACCGGCTGGTTGGCCGCCAGCGTCGTCGGCGCCCGAGAAGAAGGCCCAGCCGCCGAGCAGCACGACGAAGGCGATGAGCAGCGCGCAGTAGCGTTGCAGCGACCCATTGTCGAGCCGCGCCACGTTGCGGCGCGCGCCCGCGGCGAGCGCGCGGTAGAAGCGCTCGAAGGCGGTACGCGGGTGCATCGGCGGCAACTGGTCCTGCCAGGCGAACAAGGGGCGCCTGAAGGCATAGATCAGCACGCCGCCGGCAAGCGCCAGCACGCTCATCAGCAAAGGCTTGTTGAAGCCGTGCCAGAGCGCCAGATGGAAATCCGGCAGCGGTGCCTGCAGAGCGGCGCCGGCCGCGGCATCGAGCAGTGGGCCGACGGTCCAGCCCGGAGCGACGCCGACCAGCAGACAGAGCAGGACGAGGAGTTCGATCGGCGCGCGCATCCAGCGCGGTGGCTCATGCGGCTGGCGCGGCAGGTCGATCGGCTCGCCATTGAAGAAGACATCGTGAATGAAGCGCGACGAATAGGCGACGGCGAGCATGCCGGCGATCGTCGCAAACAGCGGCAGGGCCCAGCCGAGGGGTTCGAACTGCGGGTAGGTGACGGTTTCGGCGAAGAACATCTCCTTGCTCAGGAAGCCGTTGAGCAGCGGTACACCGGCCATCGAGCCGGCGGCGATGATCGCCAGCGTCGCGGTGATCGGCATCACCCGGAACATGCCATTGACGCGCCGCATGTCGCGTGTGCCGCATTCGTGGTCGATGACGCCGGCGGCCATGAACAGCGAGGCCTTGAAGATCGCGTGGTTGATGATGTGAAAGACGCCGGCGACCACCGACAGCGGCGTGTCCAGCCCGAACAGCAAGGTGATCAGGCCCAGGTGACTGATCGTCGAGTAGGCCAGCAGCCCCTTGATGTCGTTGCGGAAGAGCGCCGTCGCGGCAGCGTAGACGAGCGTCACCGCGCCGGTGCCGCCGACCAGCCAGAACCACAGGTCGCTGCTGCCAAGCGCCGGGTAGAGGCGGGCGAGCAGGAAGACCCCGGCCTTGACCATCGTCGCCGAGTGCAGATAGGCGGAGACCGGCGTCGGCGCCGCCATCGCACTCGGCAGCCAGAAGTGGAAGGGAAACTGGGCCGACTTGGTGAAGGCGCCGAGCAGGATCAGGATCAGCGTCGGCGCGTAGAGTGCGTGCGCCCGGATGCGCTCACCGGCAGCCAGGATGACGCTCAGCTCGTAGCTGCCGGCGATGTGGCCGAGCAGCAGGATGCCAGCGAGCAGCGCCAGACCGCCGCCACCGGTGACCGCCAGAGCCAGACGAGCGCCGATCCGCGACTCGTACTTCTCGCTCTGGTAGGCGACGAGCAGGAACGACGAAAGGCTGGTGAGTTCCCAGAAAACCAGCAGCAGGAGCAGGTTCTCCGACAACACCACGCCGAGCATGGCTGCCATGAACAGCAACAGGATCGAATAGAAGCGTCCGAGTCGATCGCTGGCCGGCAGGTACCAGGCGGCGTAGAGCACCACGAGCAGGCCGATGCCGAGAATCAGGAGGCAGAAGAGCAGGCCGAGGCCATCGAGGCGCAGGCTGAGGTCCAGTCCATAGGCGGGTAGCCAGGCCAGCCGGGCGATTTCGGTACCGCCCGCAAAGGCGGCCGGCGCCAGCGGCAGCAGCAGGGCGAGGCAGCTCGCCATCACCGCCGCCGTCGCCACTGCCGCGGTCACTCGCCCGTGCCGTTGCAGCAGCAGCGGCACGGGGAAGGCGGCAAAGGCGGTAGCAGGGATCGCCGCCAGCAGGACACTCGAGTTCAACCAGTTCACAAAAGCTCCAGCGAGGAAGGAGTTGTCCCGGTCGTGACGCCGCGGGTGCCGGAGGGGCGATTATAGCTGTCCTGTGCCGCCGCCGCTGCCGGCCGTCGGCACTCCGTCATCTTGCCGTAACATAGCCACCTTAAGCTTCCTGCATCCCTCCTGTTTCCCGACGCGAGCCTTGCCCCATGAGCGATCACCTGAGCAAACAGTTCGATCTCGAACTCGAAAACATCCGTACCCGCATCCTGCAGATGGGCGGCCTGGTCGAGCGACAGGTGCTGGCGGCGGTCGACGCGTTCAGTACCGGCAATCTCGAGGAAATGCAGCAGGTGATCGACACCGACAGCGAAGTCGATGCCTACGAGGTCGGGATCGACGAGGACTGCACGCTGCTGATCGCCCGCCGGCAACCGACCGCGCGTGACCTGCGTCTGATCATGGCGATCTCGCGCGTCGTCACCGACCTCGAGCGCATCGGCGACAAGGCCTCCAAGATCGCCAACATGTCGCGCAAGCTGCGTCTGGCCGGCAGTCAGCGCATACCGCGCCTGTCCGACGTCCACCATTCCGGCAGGCTCGCCACCGACATGTTGCAGGGCGCACTCGATTCGCTGGCGCGCATGGACGCCGAGACCGCCCGCCAGGTCATCGGCTCCGACAAGGCGATCGACGCCGCCTTCAACGCCATCCTGCGGCAACTGATCACCTACATGATGGAAGATCCGCGCACGATTACCGAAGCACTCGACATCATCTGGATCGCCAAGGCCATCGAACGGGTCGGCGATCACGCGGCCAACATCGCCGAGAACGTCATCTACGTGGTCAGCGGCATCGATGTCCGGCATACCGCGGCGGTCAGGAAGAAAGCGGACGAGGCATGACCCGACCGGCTTCCAGTCTGCCGCAGGTCCTCGTCGTCGAGGACGACAAGGGCATTCAGGAACTGCTGCGCTTCACGCTCGTCTGCGGCGGCTATCAGCCGCTCTGCGTCGACACCGCCGAAGCGGCCGAGGCACTATTGCGCGAGACGCTGCCGGACCTGGCGCTGATCGACTGGATGCTTCCCGGCAAGTCCGGTCTGGCGCTCACCGGGCGCTTGCGCAGCGATGCGCGGACGCGCCACCTGCCGATCATCCTGTTGACGGCGCGTGGCGAGGAGACTGATCGTGTCGCCGGCCTCGAAGGTGGCGCTGACGACTACATCGTCAAACCATTCAGCCCAAAGGAACTCGTCGCCCGCGTACACGCGGTGCTGCGCCGTTGTGCGCCCGAATTCGTCAAGGGCACGCTGTGCGCCGGCCCGATCGAACTCGACACGGTCAGCCACGAAGCGCGCGTCGATGGTCAGCGAATCACTCTGACGCCAACCGAGTTCCGCTTGCTGCGCTTCCTGATCGCCAACCCCGGGCGGGTCTACTCGCGCCAGCAGCTGCTCGACAACGTCTGGGGCGATCACGTCTATATCGAAGACCGTACGGTCGATATCCACATCCGGCGCCTGCGCGTCGCTCTCGGCCCGGCAGCCGAGCAGATGGTCGAAACGGTGCGCGGGGTAGGCTACAAACTGATCGGGCGAGCCGAGTCGACGCAGAACGCCCCATGAGCCCCGCCGGGCCGTGGTTCGCGAAGACCCTGCTGACCGGTTTGCTGCCGATCGTTTGTCTGGCCGGGTTGGTCTGGGCGCTGCACGGCCCGGCCGCGGGGTGGGCGGCAGCCGCGCTGGCTTTCATGCTTGTCGTCGTGGTGCAGACCAGGCGGCTGGCGGTCCTCCTGGCGTGGCTCGATAGCCCGGGCAGCGCCGGCTTCCCGGACACCGGTGGCGCCTGGGGCGACGTTTTCCTCAGACTCTCGCGCAAGTTGCGTCACGACGCGCGCACCCTCGAGGCGGTCGAGGCGCGCCTGCGCTCCTTTCGCGACGCCATGGACGCCGTCCCTGATGGTCTGGTGATCCTTGACGCCAGCCACCGGATCCAGTGGCACAACCGTGCCGCCGAGGCGCACCTGGGAATTCGCCTGCCGCGCGATACAGGCGCGATCATCGAGCAACTGGTTCGCACGCCAGGTTTCGCCGACTACCTTGGCAGTCCGGACCCGACCGCCTCCTTTCTGCTGCAGTCCGCAGCCTTGCGGACGCGCGTGTACGCGCTCCGGGTGGTCCCTCTCGGCGAGCAGCACAAGCTTCTCGTCAGCCTCGACGTAACCGATGCCCGGCGTGTCGAGTCGATGCGCAGCGAATTCGTCGCCAACGTCTCGCACGAATTGCGTACTCCATTGACCGTGGTCAGCGGCTTCCTGGAGCATTTTGCCGACGAGGGCACGATGAGCGCCGATCAGCGCCTGCACTTTGCGCGTCTGATGAGCGACCAGACCGCGCGCATGCTGAGTCTGGTCGACGATCTGTTGACGCTGTCGAGGCTGGAGGCGGAGGACGCCCCGGCGAGCGAAGAGGACGTCGATATGGCCGATCTGCTCGCGCAGCTGCTGTCCGAAGGGCAAAGCCTCAGCGAAGGTCGGCATCGTCTGGCAGTCAGCTGTCGCGGCCCCGCCTTGCGCGGTGACCGCAAGGAGTTGCACAGCGCCTTCGGCAACCTGGTGTCGAACGCCATCCGCTATACGCCGGCTGGCGGCGCTATTGCGATCGAGTGGACGCTTCGCGACGGTAACGGGATGTTTTCCGTGCGCGACTCCGGTGTCGGTATCGCCGCCCAGCACCTGCCGCGCCTGACCGAGCGCTTCTACCGTGTGGACCGCGGCCGTTCGCGTGACACCGGCGGTACCGGCCTCGGACTCGCCATCGTCAAGCACATCCTGTTGCGCCACCAGGCGACGCTCGCCATCGAGTCGCAAGTCGGCGAGGGCAGCACCTTCTGTGCCGAGTTTCCGGCCTGGCGGTTGAAGTCCGAGGTCTGAATCGGGAGTTGCCGGGAGAGCCTTGGATGCTTGTCGTGATCGGCCGACCGTGGCGGCGATCGCGACTGTGGCGCGACCGGTCTTCCCGAGCGGGGTGGAACAAGCCGAGTCCATTGCCCGTCGTCGGAAGACCCGAGGCGCTCGGCGGGACGGGCGTCGGATGCCATTGCAGGGGCCTCAGGGACCCATTTCGTGATTGACCCTGCTTCCTGGGGACTCATATACTCTCCCTGGTGTCGTCGGATTTCCTACCCTGCTGAACCCTCAAGAGGAGGCCATCGTGTCCCGGGCAAAGGGCCTTTTCCTGATCTGGGTCTGTCGCGGCGCGGAGCCCGCACTGGCCGCTCAGGTCCGTCCTTGCGAAGATGATGCCGCCTGACTCGGCGACGACTGCCGCGCAATTCCTGCGCGCGCCGCGCGCCGCGGCCATTGCCGGCATTCTCTTCTCATTGCTGCTGATGGCCAGCGTGTGGTTGCTGCGCGAGTCGCTTCCCCAGGACCCGCTGGAGGCGGGTACCTGGTTACAGACGAGTTCGCAGTCCGTGGCGACGGCGCTGCATCTGATACCCTTTGCCGGGATCTCTTTCCTCTGGTTCATCGGGGTGCTGCGTGACCGTCTCGGCGCTCGCGAGGATCGGCTGTTTGCCACCGTCTTTCTGGGCAGCGGACTGCTGTTCCTGGCCATGTTGTTTTTCTCGGCGGCCGTCGTTGGTGGACTGGTCGTGACTTACACGGCGGAGCCGACGCGTGTGCTTGGCTCCGCGACTTTCAGCGTAGCGCGCGCGATCAGCTACGAGGTGATGAACGTCTATGCCGTCCGAATGGCGGGCGTGTTCATGATCGCGACGTCCACACTGGCGCTGCGAACCGGCTTCATTGCCCGCTGGATTGCGCTCGTCGGCTATGCCCTGGCTTTATTGCTGCTGCTCACTAGCCGGTACATCGACCGACTCATCCTGGTATTCCCGCTGTGGGTGCTGCTGACCAGTTGCTACATGCTGCTCGACGACCTGCGGCGTCGCGCAAAGGAGAAGGACCCGCAGGACTTCAGGAGCGAAGGTTGATAGCCAGGATATCGCCAGGACCGGCCGGCGGGACGGTGGACGATCGGCGGCAACAGGAGAAGGCGTGCCGTTGCGACCGGCGATTCACTGCGCAAAGCGGGGGCATTTACAGTCGCCGAGTAGTCGCCAACCCCCCCGTTCGCTCGTCGACCACGCTGTCGCGCCGCGATGGCCACCGAAGCTTTTCCGCCGGCTGCCGCAGTGGTACGTGGGCGCGAGCGGCATGCGCGGGCGACCAGGTCCTTTCTCCTTTGGACGGCTTTGTGGAGGCGTTATGAGACTGTTTGGTTTCCTGGGTGCCCTGTGGTTTCTCCTGGCCGTGTCTGCGGTGCCGGCCGCGGATGACATGCGGGCGTTTCCTGCGGCCGAAGGGGGGATGGTCCGTTACGTCCTGCAGCTTCCGAAACAGGGCGAGGAGTCCGATTTCAAGGTCGAGTTGATCGTTGGCAAGACCGTCGACGTCGATGAACGGAACAGATACTTTTTCGCTGGTCGGATCGAGGAGGAAACGATCAAGGGCTGGGGGTTTCCGCGCTACGTGGTCAGCGCCCTGGGCCCGATGGCGGGGACCTTGATGGCCATCGATCCGGACGCGCCCAAGGTGAGCCGCTTCGTCGCGCTTGGCGGCGAACGCTACCTGATTCGCTACAACAGCCGCTTGCCGGTGGTGGTGTATGCACCTGCAGGCGTTGAAGTCCGCTATCGGATCTGGAGCGCTGCTTCGGAGGCCAGAGGCATGGAAAAGGGCTGAGTTGGGCTGAACTGGGCTGAACTGGGCTGAACTGGGCTGAGCGGCGATTCGCGCGCAGCGGTTGGAGCGCTTGGTGGCCAGTCCGGACTGCTGTCCGGGTGTGCCGCTGCCCTCAACGGATCAGCGTCTCGCCAGCAGGCCGCCGAGCATGCCCATCAGCTCGCCGCCGCTTCCCAGCCCTTCTTGCGGCGCCGCACCGGAAGGCGTCAGTTGATCGATCAGGCCCGGCAGAACCTGGGACAATTGGCCGGCCGCTGCCCCGGTGTCGGTGCCCAGGCTGGCGGCCAGATCCGCCATCACGTCGGAGCCCAGCACGGCGGTCAGCTGGTTGCCGGAAATGGGCTGGTTCGGACCCGATCCGACCCACGAACCGAGTACGTCGCCGAGGCCGGCCTGCTGGAACTTGCCCATCAAGCCGCCCAGGCCGCCCTGGGCGCCATCGTTGGCCAGCAGGCCCGTGATCACTTGCAGCAGTTGCGGGTTGCTGAGCAGGGTGCCCAGCATGCCGGCCAGACCGCCACCCTGAGTGGCGTCCGCTGCCTGCTGTCCGCCGAGGACCGAGCCCAGTACCGAATCGAGCAAACCCATGGTGCATGTCTCCTTTCAATCGAGAAAAATTGTTCAGTGCTTGCCGGTGCCGGGCGCTCAGGTGTCGGATCGACCAAGGTGGGCGCACGCTGCATTCTCGGCCAATGGACGCCAGTCAGCAAGCAACTTCAGCGCGGCGCGGTGGCCGGCCAGCAGCGAGCCGACGCGCCGACGCGCTCATCGATGCCCTAAAATGGTCGGCTGCCACCACTGACTGACCCGCGCTCGCGAAGGCGAATCCATGATCGACACCATTCTGCTCACCGCCGCGCGCATCTGCACGTTCGACCACCAGCGCGCGCTGACCAACGCCAGCGGGTTCTTCTTTGCGCGCGGGGACAGGCTGTTCGTGGTGACCAGCCGGCACGTCATGCGCGACAAGCCAAGCCGGCATGCTCCCGATCGCATCGAGATCGAGTTGCACATCGATCCTGCCAACATGGCCGGCTCCACCGGCTTCTCGATCCCCTTGTATCGCCATGGCAGCCGCCTCTGGCGCCAGGGTCTGGATGCCGCTGGCGACATTGACGTGGCGGTGATCGAGATCGACCGCGGCGCGCTACCGCCGACCACCGTCTATCGCGCCTTTACGCCGGCGCACCTGGCCGGCCCATGTGACTCGGTGGAGGTGGGGTCGTCGCTCCTGGTGGTCGGTTTTCCGCTCGGCTTCCACGATACCCTGCACCACATGCCGGTGGTCCGCCAAGCCGTGATCGCCTCCTCATTCGGCCTGCGTTTCAAGGGCGAGGGCTATTTCCTGACCGACGCACGCACGCACCGGGGGACGAGCGGCGCGCCCGTCGTCATGCGTCTTCCGCGCGCGACGGTGGCGCACGGCGACCTCCCCTGGATGCTGCTGGGAGTCCACTCGGCCCGGTTGGACGTTGGCACTCGCGATCTCGAACTGGACGAGGCGCTCGGTCTGAACAGCGCCTGGTACGCCGATATCCTGATGACTCTCACCGAAGCCTGATCAACCGAAGCGCCCGGTGATGTATTCCTCGGTCAGCTTCGACGAAGGGTTGGTGAAGATCTTCTTGGTGTCGTCGAACTCGATCAACTGGCCGATGTACATGAAGGCGGTATAGGCCGAGACGCGTGCGGCCTGCTGCATGTTGTGGGTGACGATCAGGATTGTCACCCGCTCCTTGAGTTCGCTGACCAGTTCCTCGATGCGTGCCGTGGCAATCGGATCGAGAGCCGACGTGGGCTCGTCGAAGAGCAGGATCTCGGGGTCGGTGGCGAGCGCCCGGGCGATGCACAGGCGCTGCTGCTGGCCACCGGAGAGGTTGAAGGCGAGGTCGTTGAGCCGGTCCTTGGCTTCGTCCCACAAGGCGGCGTCGCGCAACGCTTCTTCCACCTTCTCGTCGATTACATCTTTCTTGCGTTCGCCGCGCACGCGCAGGCCGTAGGCGACGTTTTCGTAGATGGACTTGGGAAACGGATTGGGCTTCTGGAAGACCATCGCGATGCGCATGCGCACCTCGATCGGGTCGACCTGCGGCGAGACGATATTGACGGCGTCGGGATAGAGCAGGATCTCGCCCTCGTAACGCATGTTCGGGTAGAGGTCGTGCATGCGGTTGAAACAGCGCAGGAAGGTCGACTTGCCGCAGCCCGAGGGGCCGATCAAGGCCGTGACCTGATTTCTCTCAACCGGGAAATCGATGTTCTTCAGCGCCTGAAAGTCACCGTAGTAGAAATTCAGCGCATTGACCTGTGCCTTCAGTTCGGCCTGCGGTTTCGGAGTCAGGGTAGTTACGGTGCTCACGATGGCTTTCCTTGTTGGTTTCTCTTCACACCATGGCGGCGGCTCACCACTTGATCCGCTTGCGGAAGTGGTAGCGGATCCAGATGGCGATCGCATTCATCGACAGGGTCATCACCACCAGCACCAGTCCTGCCGCCGCCGCGTTGGCCTGAAAGGCCGCCTCGGGACGCGAGATCCAGTTGAACATCTGGATCGGCATGACGGTAAACGGCGCGGTCAGCCAGTCGAAGGAGATCAGATGTCCCGGGTTGCCGAAGGGCGAGGGCGGCAGGAAGGCGATGAAGGTCAACGCGCCGATGGTGATGATCGGGGCGGTTTCGCCGATGGCGCGCGCCAGTCCGATGATGACGCCGGTCATGATCCCCGGCAGCGAATAGGGCACGATATGGTGAGCGACCACCTGCCATTTGGTCGCGCCGCAGGCATAGGCCCCCTCACGGATTTGCTGCGGGATCGTCCTGATCGCCTCCCGGGTGGCGACGATGACCACCGGCAGGATCAGCAGGGCCAGCGTCAGCCCGGCCGCGGCGATGCTCTGGCCGAGGCCGAACTGGTAGACAAAGAGTGCCAGCGCCAGGAGTCCGTAGATGATCGACGGCACGCCGGCCAGATTGGTGACGTTGATCTCGATGATGTCGGTCAGCAGATTCTTGGGAGCGTACTCTTCGAGATAGATGCCGGCGCCCACACCGAGCGGCACGGCCACCACGGCGGTGACCAGCATCACCAGAATCGTGCCGACCCAGGCCGAAAGTATGCCGGCGCTGGCGGCCCGGCGCGATGGAAAACTCGTGAAGAAGTCCCAGGAGAGGTGCGGGAATCCGTTCACCAGCATCTGGCCGAAAAGCATCGCAAAAACCAGCATCGCGAACATCAGGGCAGCAACGCCAAGCAGGCCGAAGAGCCAGTCCAGTGTCTTGTGCCGGGCGATGAGGTGACGTACCGCCTGCAGGTGGGCATCGGGCGAGCCGTCGGCGACGGTGAGTGAGTCGGCTGGCATTGTCAGTAAGCCTCGCGAAAGCGTTTGCGCAGGATGTGGCCAATGATGTTGAACAGCAGCGTGATCAGCAGCAGCGTCAGGCCGGCGGCGAAGATCGTCTGGTAGCCGATCGATCCGTGCGGCAGGTCGCCAAGGGCCACCTGAACGATGTAGGCGGTGATCGTTGCTGCCGGTTCGGTCGGGTTGAAGGTGAAACTCGGCTGCATGCCGGCGGCGATGGCGACGACCATGGTCTCGCCAACGGCGCGCGAGATGCCGAGAATGTAGGACGAGGCCAGGCCGGAGAGTGCTGCCGGCGTGACGACGAAGAGGGCGGTCTGCAGGCGCGTCGCACCCATCGCGTAGGACGCCTCGCGCATGTTCATCGGCACCGCGCGCATGGCGTCCTCCGACAGGGAACTGACGTAGGGGACGATCATGATGCCCATGACCAGCCCGGCCGAGAGCATGTTGAAGCCGGGCAGGTCGGGGTAGAACCTCTGCAGCAGCGGCGTCACGAAGAGCAGGGCGAAGTAGCCGTAGACGATCGTGGGCACCCCACCAAGCATTTCCAGGAAGGGCTTGGCCACCTCGCGGACGCGAAAGGGGGCGAACTCCGAGAGATAGATGGCCAGGATGGTTCCCAGGGGGATGGCCACCAGCAGGGCGACGACCGTCGTCGTCAGCGTGCCGGAGAGCAGCGCGATGATGCCGAAGTGCGCGTCGTCGAAAAGTGGCGTCCACTGCGTGTCGGTGAGAAAGTCGATCAACGGCACCGTGCGGAAGAAGAGGATCGATTCCCAGACGAGAATCGCAACAATGGCAAGCGTCGTGAACACCGAAACCAGCGCGGCGAGCAGCAGCAATCCTTCGATGCCGCGTTCCGTCAGGCGGCGGCGCAGGTTCATCGATCGACGCATCGATGCGGCCGCCGGCGGCTGGCCGGCGCCCGCTTCCAGCAACGGTGGTGAAAGGGGTTTCAAGGGAATGCTGCTCATCGTTCGAGCCCTGGACGACGTCAATTAGGGCGGAGCGGCCTGATCACCCGCATGGCCGTTCCGGTTCACGGGGTCGGTGGTGCCGGCTCAGAGCTGAGCTTCGCGCTTCATCAACTGTTCGATGGTCAGGCCGACCTCATTCTGGCCGCCAAAGACGGTGCCGAGCTTCTTCTTGGCGAGGTGTTCGAGGTTGCCGGTGTAGGCCTTGGCGGGTAGCGGGATGTACTTCACTTCCTTGACCAGTGGCGCGGCGCTCTTCATGTAGAACTCGACGAACTCCTTGACCTCCGGTTTCTCCAGCGACTTCTCACTGACGTAGATGAAGATCGGCCGTGACAAGGGCTGGTACGAGCCGTTGTCGACGTTCTCGGGCGTCGGTGCTACCGGTCCCTTGCCACCGTCGATGGCAACAGCCTTCAGCTTCTTCTGGTTCTCGATATAGTAGGCAAAGCCGAAGTAGCCGAGCGCACCCTTGTCGCCGGAAATTCCCTGCACCAGGACGTTGTCGTCCTCCGACGCGGTGTAGTCACCGCGGCTCGACTTGGCCTTGCCGACAATCGCCTCGGTGAAGTAATCGAAGGTGCCGGAATCCGACCCAGCACCGTAGAGCTTGATCTTCTGATCCGGCCACGCCGGGTTGACGTCCTTCCAGCTATTGATCTTGCCCTGCGCACCCGGTTCCCAGATCTTCTTGAGCTCGGCGACGCTCATGCTCTTGATGAACGCGTTCTGCGGATTGACCATCACCGTCAGTGCGTCATACGCTATGGGCATTTCGTAGTAGCGGATGCCGGCCTTGGCGCAGTCGTCCATTTCCTTCTTCAGGATCGGCCGCGAGGCGTTGGCCACGTCGGTCTCGCCGCGGCAGAACTTCTTGAAGCCGCCCCCGGTTCCGGAGATGCCGACGGTGACATTGACGGCGCCTCTCTTGGCTTTCTGGAACTCCTCGGCGACGGCCTCGGTGATCGGGAATACGGTGCTTGAGCCGTCGATCTTGACGACTGCCGGCGCCGCCGATGCCGACGCAGCGAAGGACAGCGCGGCCAGTAACGTCATGGCGAGCACGGCCGCCTTGGGCAACATTTGATTCATGATGAACTCCTTATTGTCTGTGGATCACAACTTCGGAGCGGATTCTGCGCTGGCCATGTGACAGCTTGATGACATTGGCCCGCGCGGTCCTTGCTTGCAGCGGGCCGGGCAGCCGGTTAGGGTGTCTGGTGGGTGGCCGGTTCCGGGGCGATCACGTCGCGTATCGCCGCATTCAGGTCGGTGCGGTCAAGCAGGGCGAGCAGCATCAGGCCGGCGCGAACGAGTTCTCCCTTTTTCGTGCTGACTCCCTCACGGCCAAGACGCTTCCTGAGCTTCGCGAGTTCCCGGTACTCACCTTCCGGCAGCCGTACACTGCAGCGGACCGTCTTGACTTTCTTTGCCGTCCCGGGCTTGGGCGGTGGCGTCTCCGTGGCCGTTCGGGCGGCTCTTCGGCGTTTCAGTTCGACGGCGGCAGCGCTGAGAGCTTCAGCGTTGGACCGCTTGGCGGGTGATGACATACAAATCTCCGTGGTAGGTGAGGGTGATGGGTTGCGACGACGAGGGCTGCCGGCCTCTGGTAGCGCCGGCAATGGCCTTCTGCGCGGATGTTGGTCACGAACCGTGCATCAGTGCCCTGAGGATCTGCAGCGAGTCGATGGGCCGCAAGCGCCCCTTGTCCTCGCCGCCATAGACGGTGCCGACCTTCTTGGCCGTGATGCGTTCAAGGTTCTCGTTGTACGCTCGCGCCGGCAGCGGCAGGTAGTTCACTTCCTCGACCACCCTGGCCGCATTCTTCATGCTGAAGTCGACGAATTGCCTGACCGCCGGTTTCTCGATCGACTTTTCACTGACATAAAGGAATATTGGACGCGAGAGCGGCTGGTAGCCGCCACTGCGGATGTTGGCGATCGTCGGCAGGACGGCATCCTTGCCGTCACCGATCGCCACGGCCTTGAGCTTCTGCTGGTTCTCGACGTAGTAGTCGAGAGCCACATAGCCCAGGGCGTCCTTGTCGGCGGCAATCCCCTGCACGAGCACGGCGTGATCTTCGGCGGTCGTGGCGTCGGCGCGGCTCGCCTTCGCCGTGCCAACGACCACCTCGGTGAAATACTCGAACGTTCCGGAATCGGCGCCAGGAGCATAGAGCTTGATCTTCTGGGGCGGCCAGGCCGGGTTGAGATCCCGCCAGGTAGTGATCTTGCCCTGTGCCCGCGGCTCCCACAGTTTCCTCAACTCCGCCACGCTCAGGCTGCTGACGAAGCTGTTCTGTGGATTGACCACGACGGTCAGCGCATCGTAGGCAAGCGGCATCTCGTAATAGCGGACGCCGGCCTTGGCACAAGCCTCCATTTCCTTCTTGAGGATGGGTCGGGAGGCGCTCGCGATGTCGGTTTCGCCGCGGCAGAACTTGGCGAAGCCGCCGCTGGTTCCGGAGACGCCGACGTTGACGTGCACCTCATGCAGCCTGGCCCGCTGGAACTCCTGGGCCATGGCTTCGGCTATCGGATAGACGGTGCTCGAGCCGTCGATCTTCACCACCGCCTCGGCGCCGATGGCGAGCGGGCTGAAGGCAAGCGCGGCGGAAAGGACGAGCGATGTGACGTACGTGGCTGGAGAGGGGACTGAGAGAAGGCGTTGCATGAGGAGTCTCCTTGGTCGACATGGATCGGAACGACGGAGTAATCATGCGTCGATTTTGTGACGGAATGATGACGGCTCGCCGTTGTCGGGAATTCTACCGCCGCGGCGAAGGTCGGTCCGGTTCTTTTGCCGGGGAGGCCGGGGGAGCTTGCGGGCTGACGCCGGTCGCTCCGCGGGCGCACCGACAGCCTGGCCGCCGAACGGGCGTCGGCGTCAGTCGGCGAGCGCGGCCTCGATAGTCCGGGTATTCTCCCGCATCATCCCGAGGTAGGTGTCGGCCGGGCTGCCGGCAGTCGCCAGCGAGTCGGAGTACAAGGTGCCTCCGACGCGCGCGCCGGACTCGCGGCTGATACGTTCGAGGAGGCGGGGGTCGGCAATGTTCTCAATGAACATCGCCCTGATCTTCTCCTTGCGGATCTGCCGGATGATTGCTGCGATGTCGGCGGCCGAAGGTTCGGCATCGGTGCTGATGCCGACTGGAGCGATGAAGCGGAAACCGTAAGCACGGCCGAAGTACGCAAAGGCGTCATGCGAAGTTACCACCTTGCGTCGTGCAGCCGGCAGTGCGCCGAGGGTCGATCGAATCTTGCTGTCGAGCGCGCCGATCTCCCGGTTCAGGCGGGCGGCGTTGGCCTGATAGACAGCTCTACCGGCGGGGTCTACGTCGACTAGGGCCGCGGCGATCGTGTCCACGTAGCGGCGGCCGTTGGCCAGATCCTGCCAGGCGTGCGGGTCGACATCGTCGGTGTGGGCGTGCTCACGTGATCCATGCTTGTCGACGTCTGTACGCTCGAGGCGGATCGCGTTGATGCCCTGGCTGGCGACGACGAGCTTGCCGCGATAGCCGGAGGACTTGATCAGGCGATCGATCCAGCCTTCAAAACCCAGTCCGTTGACGATCACCAGTCTGGCGCGCGCCAGCTTCTTCGCGTCGGCCGGGGTGGGCTGGTAGACGTGCGCGTCGGCGCCGGGGCCGACCAGCGTGTGGACCTCGACACGCTCGCCGCCGATCTGCCGTGTGAGATCGCCGAGTATGCTGAAGCTGGCGACCACCGGCAGCACATCGGCCGCCGCGGTCCGATCGGTAGAAACGAGTATGCCGAGCACCAGCAGGGCAATGGCCGTCAGGCGGTGCAGGGGAAGCCGGAGGATGGATGACATGCGCGATCTCCCAGAGCGTTCAGCGCTCGAAATGCCAGCTCGTCCGCCAGCGGCTGGCGAGCGGGGCGAGTGGCCCGATGGCCAGTGACAGCAGGTACAGGGCACCGAGAGTCAGGACGATCGCCGGTCCGGCTGGCACGTTGATGTAGTAGGAAAGAAGCAGGCCGCTGGTCGACCCGAGGAGCGCAGTGAACACGGCGAGCAGCAACAGCGGGCCGATACTGCACACCCAGAGGCGGGCGGCCGCTGCCGGCAGAATCATGATGCCGACCGCCATCAGCGTTCCGAGTGCGTGGAAGCCGGCGACCAGATTGATGACCAGGAGAGTCAGAAAGCCGTAGTGGGCCAACGGTGCGAGCCGGCTGATGCGCGCCAGGAAGGCCGGGTCGCAGCTCTCGAGCACGAACAGCCGCAGCCCGATGGCGAGTGCCACGACCGACAGCGAGGTGAAGCCGGCGAGCAGGAGAAGCGTGGCGTCGTCGAGCGCCAGGACGCTGCCGAAGAGGACATGCAGCAGGTCGACGCTGCTGCCGCGTAGCGAGATGATCAACACGCCGGCGGAAAGCGAGAGGAGATAGAAGGTGGCGAGGCTGGTGTCTTCCCGGATCACCGTGTTGCGGGCGACGCCGCCGGCCATCACCGCTACCGCCAGGCCGGCGATCAGACCACCGATCGTCATTGCCGGCAAGGACAGCCCGGCGAGCAGGTATCCGACCGCGGCGCCCGGCAGGATGGCGTGCGACATCGCATCACCGGCCAGGCTCATCCGGCGCAGCATCAGGAAGACGCCGATCGGCGTCGCTCCGAGCGACAGTGCCAGGCAGCCCGCCAGCGCCCGGCGCATGAAGCCGAATTCGATGAAGGGCGAGAGCAGCGGCATGTCGGACAGCGCTTCGATCATTCGACGTTGCCCACGGCGTGACAGACCGGAGCGTGCGCATCGTCGCCGCGCCCCTCGGCGAGGCGGCGTGCGCGCAGCAGATTTTCTTCGCTGAGGACACTTGCGGTATCGCCGCGGGCGACGACCTCGCGTGCCAGCAACAGCGTCTCGGGATATTCCTGCCGCACATGTTCGAGGTCATGCAGGACGGCGATCACCGTTCGTCCTTCGCTGTGCCAGCGCCGGACCAGTGTCGCCAGATCGCGGACGCTGGCCGCGTCGATGGCGCCGAAAGGCTCGTCGAGCAGGACCAGCGGCGAGTCCTGGAGCAGGACGCGGGCAAACAGGGCCCGCTGCAACTGGCCACCCGAGAGGGTGCCTATGGCACGGTTCTCCAGGCCGGCAAGGCCGACGACGCCAAGCGCATGTTCGATGTTTCCGCGCTGCGTGCGGCTGAGTCCGGAGAAGGCCCCGATTTCGCGCCACAGCCCCATCGCCACGAAGTCATGAACGACCATCGGGAAGCTGCTATCGAGGGTCGTCGACTGCGTCAGATAGGCGATCTGCCGGCGTTCGAGGCCGTTCAATTCGATCCGGCCCTGCAGTGGCCGCAGTTCGCCGGCAATCGCCTTGAGCAGTGTCGACTTGCCGGCACCGTTGGGGCCGACGATGGCCAGCAGGCTGCCGGCGGCGACTTCGCCGCGCAGATGATGTACTGCTGGATGCCGGTTGTAACCAAGAGTCAGGTTCTCGAAGCGCAGGATCGGCTGGGCGCGCGCAGGCACGAGACCGTTGGTCGGCAGCGGCGCGTTCAAGCGAGAGCCCAGAGGACCGTCGTCCACAACAGGGCCAGCGCGGCGCCCGCCCAAATCAGGCGCGCCGGGGCGCTGGCGCAGAGAACCGGGTTGCGGCTCACGACACGCGGCGAGACGGTCGGGGGAGTAATCGAAGGCATCAGGGGTGAGGGCAGACGACAGGTGCACGGCTCGGCTTGGGCATGGGACGTGGATCTTGCCTCGTTAACCAGTCAAATGCAACCGTGTTGCGTAATGCCTTGCGAACGTGCCCGGCAAGGGAGTCCGCCTCCAGTGGCCGCTCGCCGACGCTAGTTGTGACGTGGCGGCAGGAAGTGGCAGCGAATGCCTGGCGTGCCAAGGGGGAGGTCGCTTCCGGGCACACCGACGAAGGGGGCAGGGGGATAATTGCGGCTTTCGGCGAACTGCGAGGAGAAGCAGCCAGTGAAGGACGACTTGCTCAGCAACGACAGCGCCAACCCGCATCTGGAGCAACTGCTCGGAGCGCGTGCGGCCGGTTCGGCAACGCGGCGCCAGATTCTGCAAGCCGGCCTGGGTAGCGCCGCGCTGGCGTTCTTCGGCCTGCCGGCGCAGGCTGCTGGGGGTGGCGGGTCAGCGATCGGTTTCCGGCCGATTGCCGCGGCGACTGACGATGCCGTACGGGTGCCCGAGGGTTACACGCTCCAGTTGCTGTATGCCTGGGGCGATCCGATCTCTCTCGGCCCAGCGTTTCGGGGCGACGCAAGCAACAGCGCGCCCGAACAGGCCGAGCAGGCGGGAATGCATCACGACGGGATGCAGTTCTTTCCTTTCGTCAATGATGGCCGTCCGTCGTCGACGCACGGTCTGCTGTGCATCAACCACGAGTACACGGACGAGGGTCTGTTGCACGTTGGCGGTACGGCCGCCTGGAGTCATGCCAAGACGCTCAAGTCACAGAACGCGCACGGCATCTCGGTGATCGAAGTGCAACTCCGGGGCGGCGGCAGCGAGCTGCGCTGGCAGATTGTCAGGCCCTCGGCCTACGCGCGCCGGATCACGGCACGCACGCCGATGCGCATCGACGGTCCGGCCGCCGGTGCCGTGGACATGCGCACGCGTGACGACCGGCGCGGCAACGTCGTTTTCGGCACGCTCGCCAATTGCGCGATGGGGCTAACGCCCTGGGGTACCTACCTGAGCTGCGAAGAGAATTTCAACGGCTATTTCAACGCCAGCGGGACACCGACGGCGGCGCAGAGGCGCTACGGGATTCGCGAGGGGGGGAGCGGACTGCGCTGGCATGAACACGACAGCCGCTTCGACGTCGCGAGCGAGCCCAACGAGGCCAACCGCTTCGGCTGGGTAGTCGAGGTCGACCCGTGGCAGCCTGGTCGGCCGCCCGTAAAGCATACGGCACTCGGTCGCTTCAAGCACGAGGGAGCGACCGTCACGCTGGCCAGCGACGGGCGGGTGGTTGTCTACATGGGTGACGACGAGGCGTTCGAGTACATCTACAAGTACGTTTCGCGCGATCGCTTCATCGCCGGGAGTTCGGCGACCAGCGGACGCTGGCTCGAGGTCGGGACGCTGTACGTCGCGCGTTTCGAGGCTGATGGGCGCGGTCAGTGGGTCGCCCTGCAGCATGGGCAGAACAACCTGAACGAGGCGAATGGCTTTGCCGGTCAGGCCGAGGTCCTGATCCGGGCGCGCCAGGCGGCCGACCTGGTCGGCGCGACGAAAATGGATCGGCCCGAGTGGATTGCCGTGCAGCCGCAAAGCGGCGAGGTCTACTGCACCCTGACCAACAACCGCCAGCGGGTAACTGCCGACGCCGCCAATCCGCGTGCGGACAACGCCTTCGGCCACATCATCCGCTGGCGCGAGGACGCGGGCGACGCCGCGGCCGGCCGCTTTTCCTGGGACATCTTCGTTCTCTGCGGCGACTCCCAGCATAGCGACGCGAACAAGCGAGGCAACATTCGCGGCGATTCCTTTGGCAGCCCGGACGGCTTGTTTTTCGACCGTGCAGGCCGCCTGTGGATTCAGACCGACGTCCCGGGCCGTCTCATGAACCACGGGGATTACCAGCGGATCGGCAACAACCAGATGCTCGTCGCCGATGTTGCCAGCGGCGAGATCCGGCGCTTTCTCACGGGTCCGTCAGGCTGCGAGATCACTGGGCTGACGGCAACGCCTGATTCGTGCAACCTGTTTGTAAACGTTCAGCATCCCGGGGAGGTCCCCGGTGCACGTTCCGATCCGGCCAGACCGCTGGCTGTCTCGGGCTGGCCCGCCAATCAATTCGCCGAGGTGACCGGCGGCCGACCGCGGTCCGCCACCCTGGTCATCCGCCGTCGGGATGGCGGAGTCGTCGGCACTTGACAGGCGTCCCCGGCCCCGACGGCAGGTGCTCGCGGGCGGCCGTGCGTCGCTCACTCGCGGGTTGGCGACGACGCTGTGGGTGGTGTGACGTCGGCGGGCGGCGTCGCCCGGCACGCCTGTCGCAAGAAGGGGATCTGCCGCTGGTAGTTGCGGCAGCCGACACAGAGCAGCGAGTGAAGGCGCAGTGAAAAACGCTCGCTCCCGGCGAGCCCGCGATCCATCTCGTCTGACATCAGCCTGACGGCTTGCTGGCAGTTCATCATGCGCCCCGGTCCCCCGTCGTGAACCACTTTTGATCGAGGCACAGGCGCAGCCCCATACGCGCCCGGTGCAGCACGACCCAGCAGTTGTTGCTGCTCATCGATAGTTCGCTGCAGATTTCGTCGGTTTCCAGCCCGAGCATTTCGCGCATCATGAAGACACGGGCTGTTCCCGCCGGCAGGCGGTTCAGGCAGGCATCGAAGACCATCCAGAAGCGCTGGTCCTCAAGACTCTTCGCCGGGTCTCCCCAGCTTGCCGGCCGCGAGTCGTTCTGCCAGTGGCCGTTGCTCCTGAACAAGGGGTCGAAATCGGCATCGTCGATCTCCTCTTCGGGAGCCTGGTAGCTCGGCTCGCGCACCCGCCGCCGGATGATGTCGACGATCTTGTTCCGGAGAATCGAAAAGACCCAGGTCTTCAGTTTGGCGCGTTCGGCGAAGCGGTCGGCGCCCTCGAGCGCGGACAACATGGCTTCCTGCACCGCGTCTTCGGCACTCGCCTGATCACGCAATTGCAGCACCGCAAAGCGCAGCATGTCGCGGCGAAAGCCTGCCAGTTCGCCGGCGATGGTGGCAGCGGCCGGCGGGAGCTTGCGGCTGTTATCGGCGGCGGCGGGTGGCCGGCCATCGACCCCGCCGGCATCGGCGGAGTTCATGTGGCGTCACCGTCGGCGGGAAACCTCAGCGAGGGGAGACAAGCGAGCACGGATGGAATCTCTCAAAGGTCGGGATTCGGGTTTGCTTCGGGCGACTGCCGCCGTCCCGACCGGCGGCGCAGCGCATGGGGCAGTGTACCTGCAAGCGAGGGCGCAGAACAACATTGTCCGCTGGTCGGCATCGACGTGATGGACGCCACGGCAGGCCAGGATGCTGCCCGCGGTCACACGCCGCGTTGGGCAAAAAAGCCGCCGGCAATCCGGAAATCGCATAAGATGAGCGGCCCGAAAACAAGACTACTGGCAAGGAGACGAGGATGCTGATCGGCGTACCCAGGGAAATCAAGAACCACGAATATCGCGTTGGCCTGACTCCGTCATCGGTGCGGGAGATGGTCGCGCATGGTCATCAGGTGACGGTTGAAACCGGTGCCGGCCGAGGTATCGGTGCCACCGACGAGGTCTACCAGAAAGCGGGCGCAAGCATCGCGTCCACCGCGGGGGAGATTTTTGCCAGCGCGGAAATGATCATCAAGGTCAAGGAGCCGCAGGCGGCCGAGCGGGCGATGCTGCGCGCGGGACAGATCCTCTATACCTATCTGCACCTCGCTCCCGATCCCGAGCAGTGCGCTGACCTGGTCGCCAGCGGCGCCGTGTGCATCGCTTATGAAACCGTCACCCAGCCTGGCGGCGGTCTGCCCCTGCTGGCGCCGATGTCGGAAGTCGCCGGCCGCCTGTCGATCCAGGCCGGTGCCTATTGCCTCGAGAAGGCGCACGGCGGCATGGGAATCCTCCTGGGCGGCGTTGCCGGTGTGCCGTCGGCGCGGATTGTCATCCTCGGTGGTGGTGTCGTCGGCACGAACGCCGCGCAGGTTGCTGTCGGTACCGGTGCCCAGGTGGTGGTCATCGACCGCAATATCGATGTCCTGCGCCGCATCGATCACGTGCTCGGCGCACGCGTGATGACCGTCTTCTCGAACCGGGACAATGTCGAGCAGCAGGTGCTGCGCGCCGATCTGGTCATCGGTGGCGTGCTCATCCCTGGGGCCGCGGCGCCGAAGCTGATCACGCGCGACATGGTCGATGCGATGAAGCCGGGTTCGGTGATCGTCGATGTCGCCATCGATCAGGGTGGCTGCTGCGAGACTGCAAGAGCCACGACGCATGCCGATCCGACCTACATGGTGGGCAATGTGGTGCACTACTGTGTGGCCAACATGCCCGGCGGCGTCCCGCGCACGTCCACCTATGCGCTGAACAACGCGACCTTGCCGTTCGCCCTGCAGATCGCCGACAAGGGTTGGCGCCGGGCCCTCGAGGACGACGAGCATCTGCGCAATGGCCTGAACGTCGCGTTCGGCAAGCTTACCTGTCGCGAGGTGGCCGAAGACCTCGGCTACCCGTATCACGATGCCCTGGCGGTTATCAGGGGGTAGGCGAACCGGCGGCTCGCCACCCGGCGCGCCGCCGGCGTTTGCTCAGGCCATCAGCCCGGGTGTGCGGTGGGCGTCGATCACCTGCAGCAGTTGCGCAAAGATTTTCGGGGTACCGGCGACGACGTTGCCAGTCTGCAGGTAGGTCTCGTTGCCGGCCAGATCGCCGATCAGTCCGCCGGCCTCGGAGATCAGCAGCGCGCCACCGGCGATGTCCCAGGGCGACAGACCGAACTCCCAGAAGCCATCGAAGCGGCCGCAGGCGACGTAGGCCAGGTCGAGAGAGGCGGCGCCGGGGCGGCGGATGCCCGAACTCTTCTTCGCCAGTTCCTTGAACATCGCCAGGTAGGCATCGATATGCTCATAGACGCGATAGGGGAAGCCGGTGCCGAGCAACGCGTCGTCAAGGCGGATGCACTTGCTCACGCGTATCCGGCGGTCGTTGAGGAAAGCACCGCCGCCCTTGCTGGCGGTGAACAATTCGTTGCGGACGGTGTCATAAACGACCGACTGGGTGATCTGTCCGCGGTAGGCCAGGGCGATGGAAATCGCGTACTGGGGAAAGCCGTGGATGAAGTTGGTTGTCCCGTCGAGCGGGTCGATGATCCACTGGTAGTCGCTGCCGCCGGCGTGGCCACCGGTGTGCCCCGACTCTTCTGCTAAAATGCCGTAGTCGGGATAGGCCTCGCGCAGCACCTCGATGATCGCGGCCTCGGCCGCCTTGTCGACTTCGGTGACAAAGTCACTCTGGCGCTTGGTCGTGATCTGCAGGTGACCCAGGTCGAGCGAGGCGCGGTTGATGATCTGGCTGGCGCGCCGCGCCGCCTTGATGAGGATGTTGAGAACTGGATGCATGGCTTTAAAGAACCCGACGGGCTGCTGGTGCTGCCCGATTGGTGTGAAGAATTCCCGATTCTAATATGAACAGGCCTGCCAGGTCTCCTTCTTCCGGTGTGCCGCTCGAGCGCATCCGGATAGTTCTCTCGCACACCAGTCACCCGGGCAATATCGGCGCGGCGGCGCGGGCAATGAAGACGATGGGCGTGTCGCGTCTGGTGCTGGTCAATCCGAAACGTTTTCCCGACGACGAGGCGGTGGCCCGTGCCGCCGGCGCCGACGACATCCTGGGGCAGGCGCAGGTGTGTACGACGCTCGATGCGGCGCTCGCCGACACCGTCTGGGTCTGCGCCGTGTCGGCACGGCACCGCAATCTCGGACCGCCGGCGCTGCCGGCGCGTCAGGCAGCGGTCGACCTTGTCGCCAGAGCAGGGGCCGGCGAGGTGGCGTTGCTGTTTGGCAACGAGACTGCCGGTCTGTCGAACGCCGAGGTGCAGCGCTGCCGGCAAACGGTCTTCATTCCCGCCGATCCTGGATATACCTCGCTCAACCTCGCGGCGGCCGTGCAGTTGCTGTGCTATGAACTGCGCCTCGCCGCTTTCGCCGGCAGCCCACCGGTGGTGACGCGGACGATGCCTTTTGCGTCGCCGCCGGCGGTGCATCAGGACGTCGAGCGTTTCTACGCGCATCTTGAACGCGTGATGGTGGCGAGCGACTTCCTCGACCCGGAGCGGCCGCGCCGGCTGCTCCCGAAGTTGCGGCGCCTGTTTGGACGAACTGAACTTGAAAGCGACGAGATCAACATCCTGCGCGGGCTGCTCGACGCCGTCGAGCGCAAGCTGGCCGGCCCGGGGCGGAGTGGGTCCGGCAATGCAAGATAGTGGACTTAAACAGTAGGGTATTATAGAATGGCCCTACCTGCCAAAGGACTTCCCGAACCATGTTCAGCCGCGTGCGCGAAGACATCCAATCCGTATTCGATCGTGACCCTGCCGCCCGTACCTCCTGGGAGGTGCTGACCTGTTACCCCGGGGTGCATGCCATGATCGGGCACCGCTGCGCACACTGGTTGTGGACTCACCGCCTGCGCTGGTTTGGCCGCCTCGTCTCGCATCTGACCCGTTTCCTCACAGGCATCGAGATCCATCCGGGAGCGACGGTGGGGCGCCGTCTGTTCATTGATCACGGCATGGGTGTCGTGATCGGCGAGACGGCGGTGATCGGCGATGACGTCACTCTCTATCATGGCGTTACGCTCGGGGGCACCTCGTGGAACACCGGCAGGCGCCACCCGACGCTCGCGAACGGCGTCGTCATCGGGGCCGGCGCCAAGGTGCTCGGACCGATCACCATTGGGGCCGCGGCGAAGGTTGGTTCGAACGCCGTGGTCGTCAAGGATGTGCCGGCGGGAGCGACCGCGGTCGGTAATCGGGCACGCATCATCGACGACGAGCAGGCCCGCAAGCGTGAGGAAATGGCTGGGCAGCTGGGCTTCTCGGCCTATGCACTGGCCGGCGATCAGGACGATCCGCTGGCCAAGGCGATCCATGGACTTCTCGACCACGCGGTCGAGACTGATCGGCGCCTCGAGTTGCTGCTCAGGAAACTCGAGGACGCTGGTGTTCCTGTCGAAGCGGAGTTGGCGAAAGCCGACCAGTTCGACCCGCAATACCTGAGTAAAATAGTTGACTAATCTGCGATGGGTCACTATACTGTACTAACCCGATCAACTATTAAAAGTGGAGACGACATGAGACTGACAACAAAAGGACGGTTTGCGGTGACGGCGATGATTGATCTGGCGTTGCGCTGCAGCGAGGGGCCAGTGACTCTGGCAGGGATCAGCGAGCGGCAGAAGATCTCGCTTTCCTATCTGGAACAGTTGTTCGGCAAGCTGCGGCGTTACGGTCTTGTCGACAGCGTGCGTGGCCCGGGAGGTGGCTACTGTCTGGCGCGGCCGACCAGCCAGATGACCGTGACCGATATCATTCGCGCCGTCGATGAGCCTCTCGATGCGACGCAGTGCGGCGGGCGCGAAAACTGCCATGACGATGAGCGCTGTATGACTCATGAATTGTGGACGACACTCAACGAGAAGATGTTCGATTACCTGAGTTCGGTGACTCTGAACGAGCTCGTCGATCAGCAACTGCAGCGTCAGGGTGGCAACGTATCCGTGCTGCATGATGCGCGGCGGCGAGTCGGTTCGCGACCCCGTGCCAAGGTCATGTCCCTCAGCAGCTGAGTATCGGTAGTCGACCATGTTTGCGCCCGTCTATCTCGACCACAATGCCACGACGCCGGCCGACCCGGCCGTTGTCGAGGCGATGCTGCCCTGGCTGGCGACCCGCTTCGGCAACGCCTCGAGTCGGCACGAGTACGGCCGTGCAGCGCGGCGGGCGGTTGACGAGGCGCGCAGCCAGGTCGCTGCGGCGGTGGGCGCGCATTCAACGGAAGTCGTGTTTACCAGCGGGGGCTCGGAGGCCAACAACCTGCTGATCAAGGGCGCGGCCGCTTGCCTGAAACCAGGCCTGCTGGCGGTGAGTGCTATCGAACACCCGTGCGTGATCAGGCCGGGCCAGCAGTTGGTCCGGCGTGGCTGGGTGGTCCAGGAACTGGCCGTTGACAGTCTCGGTCGGGTTGATCCGGGGCGTTTCGAGGCGGTGATGGCGCAGAAGCCGAAGATCGTTTCGGTAATGCTGGCCAACAACGAGACCGGCGTCCTGCAGGATATCGAGCGGCTGGCCGAGCGGGCGCGCAGCGTCGGCGCCTGCTTCCACACCGATGCTGTCCAGGCGATCGGCAAGGTGGCCGTCGATTTTCGCCGTCTGAATGCGGCCGGCGTGCAAGCGCTGACCCTGTCGGCACACAAACTTGGCGGCCCGAAGGGTGCGGCGGCACTGGTTCTCGACAAGCGTGTCGACGTCGAACCGCTGATTGCCGGGGGTGGCCACGAACGTGGCTTGCGCTCGGGTACAGAGAACGTCGCCGCGATTGTCGGCTTTGGCCTGGCCTGCGAACTGGCCGTCGGCCGGCGGGCGGATCTCGCCCGGCGTCTGCTGGGCTTGCGCCGACAACTCGAGTGCGGCCTGCTCGCCTGCGGCGCGACGATCTTTGGCCAGGCTGCCGAGCGGCTCCCGAACACGGTGTATTTTGCATTTCCCGAACTTGACGGCGAAACGCTGGTCGGAAAGCTCGATCGTGCGGGCTATGCGGTTGCCAGTGGCGCTGCCTGTTCGAGCGCCAACCCGGAACCGTCGCATGTGTTGCGCGCCATGGGCGTGTCGCCGGAGCTGGCACGCGGCGCGGTGCGCGTCAGTCTCGGCGGCGACAACACGCAGGAACAGATCGACGGTTTCCTGTGCACGCTGCAGGCGACCGTGGCCAGGCTGCAGCACTTGACGGCGATGTCCGTCTGAAGGGTTGAGCGACAGCGAGATGAACAAACCGCACAACATGGACAACCTGTACAACTCGGAGCAAGAGCAATGCTGAAACTGCCCATCTATCTCGATTATTCGGCAACCACACCGGTTGATCCGCGCGTCGCGGAGAAGATGATTCCTTACCTCTTCGAGAAGTTCGGCAATCCCGCCTCGCGTTCGCACTCCTTCGGCTGGGAAGCAGAGGCGGCCGTGGAGGAAGCACGCGAAGAGGTGGCCAAGCTGGTCAACGCCGACCCGAAGGAGATCGTCTGGACCTCAGGTGCCACCGAGTCCAACAACCTCGCGCTCAAGGGGGCGGCACAGTTCTATTCCGGCAAGGGCAAGCACGTGGTAACGGTGAAGACCGAGCACAAGGCCATCCTCGATACCTGCCGCGAACTCGAGCGCCAGGGTTTCGAAGTCACCTACCTCGATGTGCGTGACAATGGCCTGCTCGATCTCGAAGTCTTCAAGGCGGTCCTGCGGCCGGACACGATTCTGGCGTCGGTGATGTTCGTCAACAACGAGATCGGCGTCATCCAGCCGATCGCCGAAATCGGCGAGATCTGCCGCGCGCGCGGGGTCATCTTCCATGTCGACGCCGCCCAGGCGACCGGCAAGGTGGTGATCGATCTGGAGGCGCTGAAAGTGGACGTGATGAGCTTTTCGGCGCACAAAACCTACGGCCCGAAGGGCATCGGCGCCTTGTACGTACGCCGCAAACCGCGCGTGCGCCTTACTGCACAGCTGCATGGCGGGGGACACGAGCGCGGCTTTCGTTCCGGCACGCTGCCGACGCACCAGATCGTCGGCATGGGCGAGGCCTTTCGCCTGGCGCGCCTGGAGATGGGCGCCGAGAGCGAGCGTATCCGCATGCTGCGTGATCGATTGCTCAAGGGACTTTCGGACATCGATGAGGTCTATGTGAATGGCGACCTGGAGCAGCGGGTCCCGCACAACCTGAACATCAGCTTTGCCTATGTCGAAGGCGAGTCGCTGCTGATGGCGATCAAGGACCTCGCCGTGTCGTCCGGATCGGCCTGCACCTCGGCCTCGCTCGAGCCGTCCTACGTGTTGCGGGCGCTTGGTCGCGAGGACGAGTTGGCGCACAGCTCGATCCGCTTCACGCTCGGGCGCTTCACGACCGAGGAAGAGATCGACTACGCGATCAGGCTGCTGCACGAGAAGATCGGCAGGCTGCGCGAGCTTTCGCCGCTGTGGGAAATGGTCCAGGAAGGCGTGGATCTGAGTACGGTCCAGTGGGCCGCTCATTGATGAAGTATTGAAGGAGAAACAACATGTCATACAGTGTGAAGGTCTTGGATCACTACGAGAATCCCCGCAACGTCGGGTCGTTCGGCAAGGAAGAGGAGGGTGTGGCGACCGGTATGGTCGGTGCGCCCGCCTGTGGCGATGTAATGAAGCTGCAGATCAAGGTCGGCAAGGGAGGCGTCATCGAAGATGCCAAATTCAAGACCTACGGCTGTGGTTCGGCGATTGCGTCGTCTTCGCTGGTCACCGAGTGGGTCAAGGGAAAGACCATCGATCAGGCACTGGACATCAAGAACACCCAGATCGCCGACGAACTGGCTTTGCCGCCGGTCAAGATCCACTGCTCGATACTCGCGGAAGATGCGATCAAGGCTGCCGTCGCCGACTACCGGAAGAAGCACGCCGAGAGCGTGTGACATCGATCACCCACCAGCAGCAAACGGTATTCACAGCAGGAGGTTATGTATGGCAGTGACGCTTTCTGAGCGGGCCGCGAGCCACGTCGCCAACTACATGGTCAAGCGCGGCAAGGGGATCGGGTTGCGCCTGGGCGTGCGCACGAGCGGTTGCTCGGGAATGGCTTACAAGCTCGAGTTTGCCGATGTGTCTCACCCCGATGATATCGAGTTCGAGTCGCACGGCGTGCGGGTGCTGGTCGATGCCAAGAGCCTGCCCTATCTCGACGGCACGGAGCTCGATTATGCCCGCGAAGGCCTCAACGAGGGTTTTCGGTTCAACAATCCGAACGTCAAGGACGCCTGCGGCTGCGGCGAGAGCTTCAACGTGTGACCGGGGGGCGCCACCGGCGCCGCGACGATCAACCCGCAAGGTGGCCTGAGGGCCTTCCGGCGGCAGGTGGCAGGCGGTCATCAGACAATGGATTTCAACACCGATCACTTTTCCCTGCTCGGGCTGCCGCGGGAATTCCGGGTGGATGCTGTGCTGCTCGATCGGCGCTACCTGGAGATGCAGTCGCAGGTCCATCCAGACCGCTTCGCACGCGCCGGCGAGGCGGATCGGCGCTTGTCGCTGCAATGGGCAACGCGGGTCAACGAGGCCTACCAGACCCTCAAGCAGCCTCTGGCGCGCGCCCAGTACCTCCTGCACCTGGCCGCGCACGACATCGGCAGTGACAACAACGCGCTGATGCCGGCCGATTTTCTCGTCGACCAGATGGAATGGCGAGAGGCTGTCGAGGAGGCGCGCGCCGCGGGCGAGCAGCACGAACTCGAGCATCTGCACCATCGCCTGAAACGCGAGATGCTCGATCGCTACGACGAACTCGCGGTGCTGCTCGACGATCGGCACGATCTTGATCTGGCGGCCGATCGTGTGCGGCGGATGATGTTTTTCGACAAGCTACTGGCCGACATCGACGATGCGATGGCGGAGTGCGAGGAATAGGTCGGGCGCCCGTCGAAAGAACCGAGTAACCAGCACCAGGACTTCTTCATGGCACTCTTACAGATAGCGGAACCCGGCGAGTCGGCAGCGCCGCACCAGCACCGGCTGGCCGTCGGCATCGACCTCGGGACGACCAACTCGCTGGTGGCAACCGTGCGCAGCGGGCTGGCTGTCGTCCTCAGCGACGATCTCGGCCGCCCCCTGCTGCCCTCGGTCGTCCGCTATCGTGGCGATGGCGCTACCGAGGTCGGTTACGAGGCACAGGCTGGGCAGGCGGTCGACCCGCGGAACACGATTGCCTCGGTCAAGCGTTTCATGGGGCGCGGGCTTGCCGACATCGCCCATCGCGAGGCTCTCCCGTACGTCTTTCAGGATGGTGGGGGAATGTTGCGCCTGCACACTGCGGCCGGGTTGAAGAGCCCGGTCGAGGTCTCGGCCGAGATCCTGCGCGCTCTGCGCGTGCGGGCGGAGACCGCGCTGGGCGGGCAACTGGTCGGGGCGGTGATCACCGTGCCCGCCTACTTTGACGACGCCCAGCGTCAGGCAACGAAGGACGCAGCACGGCTGGCCGGTCTCCCCGTTCTGCGCCTGCTCAACGAGCCGACCGCGGCGGCGATTGCCTACGGCCTCGACAACGCGGCCGAAGGTGTCTACGCCGTGTACGACCTTGGCGGCGGTACGTTCGACATCTCGATTCTCAAACTCGCGCGCGGCATTTTCGAAGTGCTTGCCACTGGTGGCGATTCGGCGCTCGGTGGTGACGACTTCGACCAGCGGATTTTTTGCTGGATTCTCGAAGCGGCCAGACTGAAGCCGTTGTCGGTCGAGGATGCGAGCATGCTCCTGACGCGCGCGCGGGAAGCCAAGGAGTACCTCACCTTCCACGGTGCGGCACCGGTTACGGCGAGGCTGAACAGCGGCGAGGTCGTCGATCTGACGCTGACTACCGAAACCTTCGCCGAGATCACGCAGACGCTGGTCGCCAAGACCATTCAGCCGGTCAAGAAGGCATTGCGCGACGCCGGGTTGTCGGTGGCCGAGGTCAAGGGCGTGGTCATGGTTGGCGGTGCGACGCGAATGCCGCAGGTGCAGCGTGCGGTCGGCGAGTTCTTCAGGCAGGAACCGCTCAACAATCTCGACCCTGACAAGGTCGTTGCCATCGGCGCCGCGACACAGGCCAACCTGCTGGCCGGTAATCGCGCTGCCGGCGACGACTGGCTCTTGCTCGACGTCATTCCGCTGTCGCTCGGCCTCGAGACGATGGGGGGTCTGGTCGAAAGGATCATTCCACGCAACTCGACGATCCCGACGGCGCGCGCGCAGGAATTCACCACCTTCCGCGACGGCCAGACCGCGCTCGCCGTCCACGTCGTGCAGGGTGAGCGCGAGCTGGTGAGCGACTGCCGGTCGCTCGCACGCTTCGAGCTGCGCGGCATTCCACCCATGGTCGCCGGGGCGCCGCGCATTCGTGTCACCTTTCAGGTGGACGCTGACGGTCTGCTGGCGGTCGCCGCCCGCGAGCTGGCGTCGGGAGTCGAGGCGAGCATCGTCGTCAAGCCGTCGTACGGCTTGACGGACGACGAGATTGCCGGGCTCCTCAAGGACTCGCTGACACATGTCAAGGACGATGCGTTGCGACGTGCACTCAAGGAGTCCCAGGTCGAAGCGCAGAGGCTGATCGAGGCGGTACGCTCGGCGCTCAAGGCGGACAGCGAGTTGCTCGCTGCCGACGAGCTGGCGCGGGTGGAGGGCGGCATCGTCAGGCTGCAAAGTGCGTCGCTGGCCGAAAACCGCCGGCAGATCGTGCTCGCCATGGACGACCTCGAAGCCGAAACCAAGGAGTTTGCCGCACGCCGCATGGACAAGTCGATCCGGCGCGCCCTTGCCGGTCGCAACATCAGCGAACTGGACAGCCAAGCCGCCGTCGCCAGAACGGGAGAAGTGGCATGACACAGATCGTCGTTCTGCCGCACGTCGAACTCTGTCCGGACGGCGCTCTGATCGATGCCCGTCCGGGTGAGTCGGTCTGTCAGAATCTCCTCGAGAACGGCATCGCCATCGAACACGCCTGCGAGATGTCGTGTGCCTGCACCACCTGTCATGTCATCGTGCGTGAGGGGTTCGGCGCGCTCGACGCGTCCGACGAGGTCGAGGACGACCTGCTCGACAAGGCCTGGGGCCTCGAGCCGAACTCGCGCCTGTCGTGCCAGGCGATCGTCAATGACACGCCACTGGTGATCGAGATCCCTCGCTACTCGATAAACATGGCCAAGGAGGGAAAGCGATGAAATGGACCGACATCAACGACCTCGCGGTCGAGCTCTCGGAAGCCCATCCCGAGGTCGACCCGCTGCGCATCAACTTCGTTGACCTGATGAACTGGGTTCTTGCCCTGCCCGATTTCGAAGACGATTCGCGGCACTGCGGCGAGAAGATACTCGAGGCGATCCAGCAAGCCTGGATCGATGAACGCGCATGAAGCCCGACGATACCGGCGGCAGCCAGCGCAACGTTCTCGGTGGCTTGCTCGGCGCCTGTAGCGAGCGGCCGATGACCGGGTTCTTTCGCGATGGCTGTTGCAACACCAGCGATGAGGATGTCGGCAGTCACACCGTCTGCGTCGTGATGACGGCCGAGTTCCTGGCCTTTTCGAAGGCACGCGGCAATGACTTGTCGACGCCGCGGCCGGAGTTCGGGTTCCCCGGGCTGCAGCCCGGCGACCGCTGGTGCCTGTGCGCGGCACGCTGGCGCGAAGCGCTGCAAGCCGGCATGGCGCCCCGTGTCGTCCTCAATTCCACCAACGAGGCCTCGCTGCTGATCGTCGGCCTCGACGATCTGAAGCGACACGCCATCGATCTCAACTGAGCGTCGAAGCGCCGGCTTCGCCGCTTCCCGTTCGCCGCCAGCCCCTCCAGAACTCGCGGTAAGGACGAGCCGCCGGCCAGGCAAAATCATCCACAGCGCGAGCGGCCTCGCTCAGTCAGTCGAAGCCGTAGTCTTGCCGCCGTCGCTGCTCAGCCAGAGCTTGCGTATCGCCGCGTGCTGCCGGGCGAACCACAGCAGGGCGATCAGGGGCCAGGCGGAGTCGGTTCGCCCTTGCTCGGCCAGCGCGATGGCCTGTTCGGCAGCGAGGCAGACGACGCGGATATCCTCGCCTTCGTGCGCCAGGCCGTGGATGCCGCCGGCGTGCGTACTGTCTACTCGCCCGAGGTAGAGGTGGGTGCGCTGTGACGTCTTCCCCGGGCTGGTGTAGAAGCTGCTGATCGGCAGAACTTCCTGCACGGTGCAGCCGGCTTCCTCGCTGGCCTCGCGGCGTGCGACCTGCTCCGGCGTTTCGCCGGGCTCGATCAGGCCGGCGACGATTTCCAGGAGCCAGGGGCCGCGCGGATCGTCGCGAGCGCCGATGCGAAACTGCTCGATCATCACCACCTCGTCGCGTTGCGGGTCGTAGAGCAGGACCGCCGCGACGTCGCCCTTCTCGACCGCCTCGCGCACGATCGGCGGACTCATGCCGCCGGCGAACAGGCGGTGGCGCAGCCGCAGGCGCTCCAATCGGTAGAAGCCCTGGTAGCAGACTTCACGTTCGAGAATCTCCAGATCTCCGTCGTCCATGCGCCTCTCCTGATGCTGGGCCGTCGAGTGTAGCGCAGGCAGCGCGGCTGTGCCCATTGCTGCCCGAGGCTCGATCAGTCGCGGGCTGTGCGTGGCGTGGCTGCACGCCCGGTCGCCGAGATCCTGCCCGAACGGCCGCTACTCAGGCATACTCGTAGGCGCGTCGCCAGCTTAGCGGTTCTCGCCGGTTGGCGACCCCTTGTTCATGGTCCAGCATGCGCGTCCCAAGTCCCTCCACCCAACAAGTGCTCAAGCACCCGGCGGCCTTTGCCCTGCGGACGCTGAGGAGCTTCAATGGGAATCAGGGCTTGCTGCTGGCCGCCGCGATCGCGTATTACGCGCTCCTTTCGGTGGTGCCGCTGCTGATCCTTTCGGTGGTTGCTCTCTCGCACCTGGTCGACCAGGCGGAACTGCTCGCCACGCTCGGGCGCTACCTGGAATGGGTGGTACCCAGCCAGTCACGGGCGTTCCTGGCCGAGGTCTCGAAATTCATGGAGCAGCGTGCGGCGGTTGGCGCCGTGCTGCTGGTGACGATGCTGTTCTTCAGCTCGCTCGCCTTCTCGGTGCTCGAGAAGGCGATGACCGTGATCTTCGCTCACCGCGCAGCGGCCGAACGGCGCCACTTTCTCACTTCGGCGGTGCTGCCTTACTGCTTCGTCCTGTTGCTTGGCGTGGCGCTGCTCGGCGTCACCATCGCCTCGGTAGCCCTTGAGGCCGTAGCCCAGGAAAGCGTCCGCTTTCTCGGCCGCGACTGGTCGCTACGCGGCGTCGCCGGCAACCTCCTTTACCTGCTGGGACTGAGCGCCGAAATCGGGATCCTCACGGCGATCTATCGGATCATGCCGGTCGGCAAGGTGCGTCTGCGCCACGCTCTGTTCGGCGGCTGCACGGCGACGCTCATCTGGGAAGTGATTCGTCAGGTTCTCGTGTGGTTCTTCAGCAGCCTGTCGAAAGCCAGTCTGGTATACGGCCCGCTGGCGACGGCGGTGGTAGCCATGTTCAGCATGGAGATCGCCGCGACGCTGCTCCTTTTCGGAGCGCAGGTGATCTCGGAGTACGAACGGCTGGGCCGCGACTGAGCGGCTGCGCATCACCGTCCGCGGGTGTCTCCCCGGCGTCGTCGCGGCGCAGTGCTGCCATCGCGATGCCGCACCCGCAACACGATCGGCCATTGACTTTGCTTTCGCCGAACTGCGACACTCTCCCGGCCGCCGCCGGCTGTGCGGGCTCATACGGGGCACGCGTGCCTTCCCGGCCACTTTCCAAGGAGCCTCGAGCATGAAGACAGCCAACCACGACCCAGCCGCTGTGGCGGCAAGCGAAGGCGCTTTGCAGCGTGCGCACGCGCTGGCCACCGCCTTTCTGTCGTCGCTTCCCGGTCGCTCGGTCAGCCACGTCCCCGCGCCGGAGGAAATGGCGGCGGCACTCGATGAAGCACTGCCGGAAGCCGGCAGTGACCCCGCCGGCGTGGTCGACGAGTGGTTCGGCCGCGCCGAACGCGGCATCACCGCTTCGCCCGGGCCGCGCTTCTTCGGTTTCGTCACCGGCGGCGTCACCCCGGCAGCGCTGGCCGGCGACTGGCTTGCCTCGGCGATCGACCAGAACGCCGGGTTGTGGGCCAGCAGCCCGGCGGCGGCGCAGACCGAGCTCGTTGTCCTGCGCTGGCTCAAGGAGTTGTTTGGCTTGCCGGAGCAGTGGGCCGGCGCACTGACCAGCGGTGCCACCATGGCCAACCTCGTCGGGCTGATTTCGGCGCGCCAGTGGGCCGGCCGGCGGCTCGGGTTCGACGCCGCCGGCGATGGTCTGGCGGGACAGCCGCCGATCGTCGTCGTCGCCAGCACCGAGATCCACCTGAGTGCCGTCAAGTGCCTCGGGACGCTCGGCTTCGGCCGCAATCAGGTGCGCCGGGCGCGCGCTCCGGGCGGCCCGGTGGACATTGCCGCGCTGGCCGCGCTGTTGAAGGAGATTGCCGGGCCGGTGATCATCGTCGGCAACGCCGGCGAGGTGAACACTGGCCATTTCGACGACCTCTCGGCGCTCGCCGACCTGCGGGACGCCCACCCGGGCGGCGCCTGGCTGCATGTCGACGGTGCGTTCGGCCTCTTCGCTGCCGCCTCGCCGCGGCTTGCCGTGCTCACCCGTGGCATCGAACGTGCCGATTCGGTCGCCGCGGACGCTCACAAGTGGCTGAACGTTCCCTATGACAGTGGCTTCGCTTTCGTGCGTGACGCGGGCATCCTGCGCGAAGCCTTCGCTGCCGGTGGAGCCTATGTCGTCGGCAGCGATGGCGGCTGGGATCCGTTCACGCACGTGCCGGAAATGTCGCGCCGTTTCCGCGGGCTTGCCGCCTGGTGTGCGCTCAAGGCCTTTGGCCGGGCCGGCTATCGCACCATGATCGAACGCTGCGTTGACAACGCCGCGGCTTTCGCCCGCTGGGTCGAGGCGACGCCGGCTGTCGAACTGATGAATCCGGCGCCGCTCAATATCGTCTGCTTCCGTGTCGTTCGCGCTGGCCTCGACGACGCCGCAAGCGACGATCTGAATCGCCGTGCGGTACGTGCGATTCAGCAGGATGGCCGTGCTTTTGTCACCGGCACCGCCTGGAACGGCCGGTCGGCGATTCGCGCCGCCTTCGACAACTGGCGGACGACGCTCGCCGACGTGACGCTGCTGCAGGCTGCGGTGGCGGACGTGGCGAAGGACCTCCCGGCGTGAGCGATCGGCGACGAATTCTGCCCGGACGGCGTCGCGCCGGCATCCCGCATCACCTGGGCAGCCCGCGGCGGCCACCTGCTGCGGCGCGCGCCGGGCCCGGCACCGGCCATCCGGCGGGCAAGCTCGGGCCGGCGCGAGAAGCGTTACAGCAAGCTGGTTTCATAGTAGGCTTCGCCAGGAGTGACCTACCGCTTGAGGATGCGCCATGAGCCTGCAGAGTACGGTTGCCGATCGTCGCTTCGCGGTTGACCGCCAGGGTTTGATCAGGCGTCTGCGCGAGGTATTGCCGACGCCGGCGCTGCTCGTCGAGGAAGAAGACATGCGGCCGTATGACTGCGACGGCCTGACGGCCTACCGGCAGTTGCCGCTGATCGTCGCCCTGCCGGAGGACGAGGCGCAGGTGCAGGCGATCCTTGCGATCTGTCACGAACTGCGGGCGCCGGTAGTGGCGCGCGGCGCTGCCACCGGTCTCTCGGGTGGTGCCATGCCGCATCCCGACGGAGTGCTGGTGTCGCTTGCCAAGCTCAAGAAAATATTGCGTGTCGACCCCGTGTCGCGGACCGCGGTCGTCGAGCCTGGGGTGCGCAACCTGGCGGTGTCGGAAGCCGCCGCACCGCATGGCCTCTACTATGCCCCGGATCCGTCGTCGCAGATCGCCTGCACGATCGGCGGCAATGTCGCCGAGAACTCCGGTGGGGTGCACTGCCTGAAGTACGGTCTGACGGTACACAACGTAATGCGCGTGCGCGGCCTGACCATCGAAGGCGAAGTCGTCGAGTTCGGCAACGCGGCACTCGACGCGCCGGGTTACGACCTGCTGGCGCTGGTGAACGGCTCCGAAGGCCTGCTGGCGATGATCACCGAGGTCACCGTCAGGCTGACACCGAAGCCGGAACTGGCGCAGGTGGTGATCGCGTCTTTCGCCGACGTTGGCAAGGCCGGCGATGCCGTCGCCAGCATCATTGCCACCGGCATCATTCCGGCCGGCCTCGAAATGATGGACAGGAAAGCGATCCATGCCGTCGAGCCCTATGTCAATGCCGGGTATGACATGGACGCCGAGGGGATCCTTCTCTGCGAGTCGGACGGTACGCCGGAAGAGGTCGCCGAGGAAATCGGCCGGATGGTGGCCGTGCTCGAAAACAGCGGAGCGTCCGGGATTCGTGTTTCGCAGAACGAAAGCGAGCGGCTGCGCTTCTGGGCCGGGCGCAAGGCGGCGTTTCCGGCTGTCGGGAGAATGACTCCCGACTACCTGTGCATGGACGGGACGATCCCGAGGAAGCGGCTGGCCGAGATGCTGCAGGCCATCGCCGGCTTGTCCGCGAAGTACGGGCTGCGTTGCGCCAATGTCTTTCACGCTGGCGACGGGAATCTGCACCCGCTGATCATGTACGACGCCAACCAGCCCGGGGAACTCGACCGCGCCGCGGCTTTCGGTGCCGAGATCCTCGAACTGTCGGTTCGTTTCGGCGGTACGATCACCGGTGAGCACGGGGTGGGCATCGAGAAGATCATGCTGATGGCAGAGCAGTTCACCGAGGCCGAGATCGCCGCTTTTCATCGACTCAAGGCAGCCTTCGACGAGCATGGGCTGCTCAATCCTGGCAAGGGCGTGCCGACGCTCGCCCGCTGTCGCGAGTACACGCAGGCCCGCGGCGGCATCGCGCCGGCAGCGCCGAGGTACTGATGGATACATTGATCGGCGACTGGATTGGGCGGATTGCCGAGGCGGCCAGATCGGGCCGTCCGCTGGCCATTCGCGGGGGAGCCAGCAAGGCGTTCTACGGAGGACCCGAACAGGGCGAGGCATTCGACGTCAGCGCATACCGCGGCATCGTCGCCTACGAGCCGACCGAACTGGTGGTCACCGCGCGTGCCGGAACGCCGCTGGTCGAGCTGGCGGCGGCGCTGGCGGAGGAGGGCCAGTGGCTGGCGTTCGAGCCACCACATTTCGGGCCGGCGGCAACCGTCGGCGGCATGCTGGCTGCCGGCTTGTCCGGGCCACGTCGACAGGCGGTGGGCGCCGTTCGCGACTTCGTCCTGGGTGTCAAGGTGTTGACCGGCCTCGGCGAGGTGCTCTCCTTCGGCGGCCAGGTGATGAAGAATGTCGCTGGCTACGACGTGGCGCGGCTGATGGCCGGCAGCCTGGGGACGCTCGGCGTCGTGCTCGAGGTTTCGCTGAAGGTGTTGCCGTTGCCGGTCGCCGAAAGAAGCCTGCGTTTCGCGCTCGACGAAGCGACGGCGCTCGCCAGGCTCAACCAGTGGGGTGGCCGGCCCCTGCCGATTTCGGCGTCGGCGTGGCATGACGGCGTACTCACTCTGCGCCTCTCGGGAGCCGCGGCGGCGGTCGCTGCCGCGCAGCGAGAGCTCGCCGGCGAGGCGCTGGGTGACGCCGAAGGCGAGGCGTTCTGGGACTCGCTACGCGAGCAGAGGCATTCCTTTTTCGCCGGCGATGCCCCACTGTGGCGTCTGTCTCTGCCATCGGCGACGTCGGTGCAGGCACTTGGGCCGACGCTGATCGAATGGGGTGGTGCCCAACGCTGGCTGCGCGGCGGCGACCCGATGGGAATCCGAGCGGCTGCGGCCAAAGCGGGTGGGCACGCGACGCTGTTTCGCGGCGATCAGGCGCTGAAGCGGTCGGTCGGCGTTTTTCAGCCGCTGACGGCGCCGCTGGCGCGAATTCATCGGCATCTGAAACGGGCGTTCGATCCGCAGGGGGTCTTCAACGCCGGTCGTATGTATCCGGAATTCTGAGAAGGCGCCGGCCATGCAAACCAATCTCGCCGATTTCATCACGAACACGCCTGCCGGGCGCGAGGCCGACGCGATCCTGCGTAGCTGTGTGCACTGTGGCTTCTGCAACGCGACTTGTCCGACCTTCCAGCTGCTCGGTGACGAGCTCGACGGACCGCGCGGCCGCATCTATCTGATCAAGCAGATGCTGGAAGGCCAGCCGGTCACGGAAAAAACACAGCTCCATCTCGACCGCTGCCTCAGTTGCCGTTCGTGCGAGACGACCTGTCCTTCGGGAGTCAGGTATCAGCGGCTGCTCGAGATCGGGCGCGAGGTGATCGAGGAGCGCGTGCCGCGTTCCCTGGCCGCACGCGCAACGCATTTTCTGCTCCGCGAGGCGGTGCCGCGCGGCTGGATCTTCAAGCCGGCCGTGCGCATGGGGCAACTCATGCGGCCGCTGTTGCCGGCGGTGCTGGCCGACAAGTTGCCGAGGGCCGCGGCCGACGCCGGCAGGCCCTGGCCTCGGGGCCGTGGTCACACGCGGCGAATGATCGCGCTCGCCGGTTGCGTGCAGCCGACCTTGACGCCGAACACCAACGCCGCGACGGCGCGCGTTCTCGATCGCCTGGGCATCGAGTTGATCGAGATGCCGGGTGCCGCCTGCTGCGGCGCCTGGCGCTACCACCTCAATGCGCAAGCCAGGGCGCTCGACGACATGCGACAGGTAATCGACGCCTGGTGGCCGGAGGTGGCGAGCGGGCGTGTCGAGGGCATCGTGATGACCGCCTCGGGGTGTGGCGAGCATGTGCGTGTGTACGGCGAACTGCTCAGGCACGATCCGGCCTACGCGGAGAAAGCGGCGCGGATATCCGCGATCACCCGCGATGCTTGTGAAGTGCTGGCTGCCGAGCAGGGCCGTCTGAACGAGTTGTTCGGCCAGACCGGCAACGGTGGCGGCGAGCGCGTGGCCTTTCATTCGCCCTGCACCCTCCAGCATGCGCAAAGGATCCGCGGGGTTGTCGAGACCTTGCTGACCGCTGCCGGCTATCGGTTGACGCCGGTGCCTGACGCGCACCTGTGTTGCGGGTCGGCCGGCAGCTATTCGATCAGCCAGCCAGTGCTGGCCACGCAGTTGCGCGACAACAAGCTGGCGGCAATGGCTGCCGGGTCGCCGGCGCTCCTGGTGACTGCCAACATCGGCTGCCAGACGCATCTGCAAAGCGGCAGCAAGACACCGGTGCGGCACTGGATAGAACTGATCGACGAGCGCCTGAGTGCCTGAGCGGCGAACGGCAGACAAGCGGAGCGGGCGAGCCATGCACATCGACAACCAGGCCGGCACTTACGAGGATCTCTGCCGGAACTTCCGCTGGCAAGTCCCCGAGCACTTCAACATCGGCGTCGACGTGTGCGGTCGCTGGGCCGGCGAGCGCAGCCGCTTTGCTCTCTACTACGAGGACGAGAGCGGTTTCACTTCGGCCCATACTTTCTGGGACATTCAGCGCGCAGCGAATCGCCTGTCGAACGTGCTGGCGGCGCTGGGGACGCTGCCCGGCGACAGGGTGGCAATTCTCTTGCCGCAATGCCCGGAGGCGGCGATTGCGCACGTCGCCATTTACCAGATGGGTGCGCTGTCGGTGCCCTTGTCGCTTCGCTTCGGGTCCAGCGCGCTCGCCTATCGGCTCGCGCACTCAGGCGCGCATGTCGCCATCGTCGATGCGGCAAGCTTGCCGAAGCTGCTGTCGCTGCGCGACCGCCTGTCGAAACTGCGACACGTCATCGGTGTCGGTCGAGCTGCCGGCAAGGGCGTCAAGGTTTGGGCAGAAGTGCTGGAACACGCTTCGCCGCGCTACACGCCCGTGCTCACCGCCGCCGAGGCTCCGGCGATGATCCTCTACGGTGACGCCGCGAGCGAAGAGCCAGCGGGCGCGCTGATGGCGCACCGTACATTGCTTGGCAACCTCAGTGGCTATGCCTGCACACACGACTTCTTCCCGCAACCGGACGACCTGTTCTGGTCGCCGGCGGACTGGGCGTCGAGCGCCGGGTTGTGGGGTGCGCTGCTGCCGACCTGGCACTTCGGCGAGCCCTTGCTGGCCTACACCGGACCTTTCGACGCGGCTAAGGCGCTTGCGCTGATCGAGAAGTACGGTGTGCGCAATACCTTCCTGGCGCCAACGGCGTTGCAGGCGATGATGATGGAGGTGCCTGAGCCCGCGACCATCCACGATCTCGACCTGCGTACGCTGACCAGCGCCGGTGGGCCGCGCGCGGACGCGCTTGTGCGCTGCTGGGTCCGGGAGAAGCTGAACGTGGGAATCAGCGAAACGTTCGGACGAATCGAGATGAATGCCGTTGTGGGTCACAGCGCTGGGCGCTGGCCGGCGAAGCCGGGCGCCATCGGCAGGCCGTTCCCGGGGCACCGCGTTGCGGTGGTCGATCACCAGGGTACCGTCCTGCCGCCCGGCGAGGTCGGCCAGGTCGCCGTGCATCGTCGGTGCAACGGGGAAGATGATCCGGTGATGATGCTCGGCTACTGGCGGAATCCCGCAGCCACTGCCGCGAAGTTCGTCGGCGATGGTTGGGGCCTGACCGGCGATCTGGGCAGGATGGATGACGATGGCTATCTGTGGTGCGAGGGGCCGGCCGGCGATGTCTTCAACATGTGAGGCGCCGAAAGCGATAGAATTCACCGCCAAGCTGGCGATGACGACTGGTGGGGTCAGGCGATGCGCCTTCGACGCTCGCCGGGAAGACAAGTCGGTGGTGTGTAAACCGGGGGTGGAATGGACGAACAGACTGAGCGCACGGGTTGGCCGGCCGCAGAGCGGCGTCAGAATCTCGGCCTGCGCGCAGCTTTTGCCGACGCCTTCGTGATGATCGAGCCATTCTTTGATCCGGAGAACGGCTGGGGAGGGCATTCGCTCGAGCATCTGGCGTATCGCATCGTGCGTGATAATTTCCCGGCGCTGAGCGGTGAAGAAGTGCATGCCCTGGTGGTTGCTGCGCACCGCGTGTATATCGAGCGCAACCCGGATCGTAGTGGTCACTTGCCGCACCCGAGCGAACTTCGGCGGGCCAGCCTCTAAACCATCATGCGTCGTCCCCTTTGCCAGCTTGCGCGTCGGTGGTGCGTCGGCCAGTCCGGTCGACGGTGACGCATCAGCCGCCGAGAGAGTCCAGAATGCCGATTTCAGTTGATGCCTGCGTTGCCCAGCATTTGGGTGATCGTCGCGAACAACAGGATCGCGTGGCCATCCTGCCGCATCCCGGCGGTGGCGGCGTGGCGCTGGCGGTGGTGGCGGATGGCATGGGCGGGCATACCGGCGGCACAATTGCCGCTCAACAGGTAGTTCACACGGCGCGCAACAATCTCGAACGCTTTTCCGCCCGCAGCGAGTCGGCGCGCGTGCTGCTGGAATCGAGCATCAATGAAGCGCACATGCTGATCAAGGCGTGTCGTTTCATAAACGAGAAAGATCCACACAGCACGGTGGTGATGCTGCTGCTGCAGCCGGGCAAGGTCAGTTGGGCGCATTGTGGCGACAGCCGCTTCTATCATTTTCGCGGCGACAGCCTGATCTTTCGCAGTACCGATCATTCCTACGTCGCGCAACTGGTGGTACAGGGCAAGATCACCCCGGAACAGGCGCTTGTACATCCGAACCGGAACATTCTGCTGACCTCGCTCGGTGGCGTTGAAACGCCCAAGGTTGCTTTTGGCGAGGCCGAAGGCCTGCGTGGCGGCGACACCTTTCTCCTTTGCTCGGATGGCCTCTGGGGCTATTTCACCGACCAGGAACTGGCATGGGCGATCGATGGGGCAGCTTCGGCACGGGAAGCGTCCGAGTTGCTGATCGGCCGTGCACGTGCGCTCGCCAAAGGAGATGGCGACAACATGTCGCTGGCCATCCTCAAGCTGGTTGACACCGCTGCTCCCGAGAAGGTGTCGGCGTCTGCGGCCGACGACGGGCTACTTCCGCCCCAGCCCGCCAAGTAGCGCCGCCAGCGGGCGGCGAGGTTTGTGCGGCTGTTCGACGCGGGCAATTCCTTTCGCCGCGTTGCCGTCGGCCGGTGTGGCTGCAGGATGCGGGTCGGCGCTTTCGTAGGGCTTGCTGAAGTCGAAACCATCGGCGGCGATATGGTGGGGCCGCCGGGAGATGCCAGGCCGGCTTGCCGCCTCCCGCTGCTCGGCGCGGAACTGCGTTCGCTCGCTGCGGGCCGTCGCCAGGGGCGCCGGCGGTGCCGAGGCTGCCGCCGGCTGCCGGCGACGGCGTTCGCCACCGGGCGGGTAGGTGTAGTCGTCTTCCGGCTCGAAGCCCGGGACGACGATCTGCTCGACCTGAATCCTGATCAGCTTCTCGATGTCGACCAGATAGGGGACTTCGCTGGCCGAGACCAGAGAAACCGCCGTGCCTGGCTTGCCGGCACGACCGGTACGGCCGATGCGGTGGATATAGTCCTCCGGTGTCCGCGGCAACTCGAAATTGATCACGTGCGGCAACTCGTCGATATCGAGTCCGCGCGCCGCGACGTCGGTGGCCACCAGCACCAGCACCGAGCCATCCTTGAAGGCTTCGAGTGCCTTCAGACGCTCCTGCTGGCTCTTGTCGCCATGAATCGAATCGGCGGCGATTCCGGCCCGCTGCAACTCGCGCGCGAGCTTGTTGGTTTCGATCTTGGTGCGGGTGAAGACCAATACCTGGTTGAAATCCGACGATCTCAAGAGTTTGACGAGTAGCGCGCGCTTGGCTTCGGCGGCCACCGGGTGCACGCGGTGGGTGATCGTCTCGGACACCGTGTTGCGCCTGGCGACCTCGATCAGCACCGGTGATTTGAGCATCCGGTCCGCCAGCTTCTTGATCTCTTCAGAGAAAGTCGCCGAGAAGAGCAGGCTCTGGCGCTGCTGCGGCAGCAGGTTGATGATGCGCGTTACGTCGGGGATGAAGCCCATGTCCAGCATGCGATCCGCTTCGTCGAGGACGAGTGCCTGGACGCTGCCGAAGTTGAGGCATCTCTGTTCGATCAAGTCGAGCAGTCGGCCGGGCGTCGCGACCAGCACTTCGACGCCGAGTCGGATCTCGGCAATCTGCGGCTTGATGTCGACGCCGCCATAAACGCACGCGCTACGCAAGGGAACGTACTTGCTGTAGCCCCTGACAGACTCATGGACCTGGATGGCGAGTTCGCGAGTCGGCGCCAGCATCAGCACGCGTACCGGATGGCGGGCGGGCGACAGGCTGGCGCTGGCGAAGGGAAGGATGCGCTGCAGGAGAGGCAGGGTGAAGGCGGCAGTCTTGCCGGTACCCGTCTGGGCGCCGCCCATCAAGTCCTGGCCGGCGAGAACGATCGGTATCGCCTGTGCCTGAATCGGTGTCGGCTCGGCGTAGCCCTGGTCGGCAATCGCGCGCAGCAGATCAGGTGCCAGGCCGAGGTCATCAAAGCGCATTGGCAAAAGCCCAAAATCGTTCAAGACATTCCAAAATCAATAGGATCAAGCGCTTATTATACATGGAATGACCCTTCGCGGCCGGTTTTGCGGCGACGAGCAGGGTCAGGAGCGTTGCAGCAGGCTGAGAGCGCGTTCAGCGGCGGCGTCGAAGACGGCGAGACGGGAAACGATCTGGGCCCGGCCGGCGCTCAGCTGCTGGTCGAGAGCTGACGGCGAGACGGCGACCGCGTAGCCCCAGTCCGGATTCAACAGCAGCGCCGTTCCCGACGACGGGCTCTGCCAACAGCAAAGACCGCACAGAGGCTCCTGCTCCGAGGTCCAGAAACGTAGCCAGTCGCCCACTTGCCAGTTTTCGGCCGCTGCCCGTTTGCGCGCTTCGGCGGTCGCTCCCAGTACCAGGTAATGGATGCGCTGCCCCTCATCCTCGAGGAGACAGGGCCCGGCTTTGAAAGCGAGATTCGTGCTCCGGTCGGCTTGACTGTCACTTCCCGGCGTTTCCGCCGGTGGCGCGGCGGGCTGTGACTGGCTGCGCAGGGCAGCGGTCTGCAGGTCGAACAAGGTGTTCAGGAAAGGCGCACGTTCCGTGCTTGAAACTCCGATTGCATCGAGTCCGGCGCCGATTCGCCTGATCAACGACGATGCGAGGCTGGCCAGGCGTTTGCGTTCCTCGGCACTCTGTTTGGGGAGGACGCTCCAGATCAATTCATCCCCGGTGGCGTCGTCCTCTTGCCAGCGCTTCCCTTCGCCGCCGCCCTCCATAGCCGCGGCGACCATCACCCGAAACCAGTAGCGGTCGAGAAACGACGCCACTTCAGGCGAGCGCGCGCGGGGCAGGCTCCCCCGCAACCAGGTGCGCGCGAGTTGCTCGGCATACTGCCGCTTCTCGTGCGCCTCCACCACCGGCACATGCCGGTCGGCCTGCAGGCGGATGGCCTGGTCACGTTCGCCGATCAGCACGTCGAGTTCGGCAAGATACGAGTCGAGAACGGCGCCCTTCTCGGCGAGTCTCTCGCGGACGGCAGCGCTTACGCTACCGATACGGTGGCAGACCGGATGCTCCCAGCCGGCAGCGCGCGGCAAGCCGACGGCTGCCCGCGCCATGCGATTGATCAGGAGGCGCGCCGGATGCCGGCTGTTGGCGAAAAGCGACGAATCGACGATCGCCAGTTTGAGCAGGGGGATCTGGAGGCGCGCGATGGCCGCCTTGACGGTGTCCGGCAGTTCCGCGGAATCGAATATCGCTTCGAAGATCAGGCCCAGGGTGTCGAGAGTAATCGCCTCGGGCATGCCCAGCGGCAGGTCCAGATCCTTGGCCTTCAGTGCGTGCAGGGCAGGAGGCGACGGCGACTCCAACGCTGCCGAGTCCGCGATCGCCGTAGGCGAACGGGCCTCGAGGGCTGTCAGGCGCTCGAACAGGTGCTTGAGCATGACCATCGCCGCGGCATCGAGAGTAGGGTTCGCCGACGTCGCCTGGGCATGACCGCGCAGGTTTCCGAACGCCACGGGTAGATCGCCGTCGTGTTGCTGTCGCATGACCTGCTGGAGAGCCGACAAGGGGTCGACGGGCCCCTGCCCGTCATCGGCCGCGTCGCCTGATCCGGAACGGGTGGCCGCTGGCGGGGTCTGCCCCGGCGCCGGGTCGACGCCGGCGGCAGCCAGCAGTTCGTCGATTTCTCGATAGATCACGGCGACTTGCTGGCAGATGTCCGGCTCCAGGCGGTCGAGCAGGGCCAGCCGCTGCTCGAGGGTGCCGCCGCATTGCGCGCAGAGTGCCCAAAGGCCGAGGCAGATGACGTCCGGACCGATCGGATGGGCATCCTCGTTCATCAGCGGGCGACGCAGCAGCGTCCGGTAGCGCAACTGCGTTCGCCAGAGATCGCGACCACCGGCTTCGCGCAGGTGGGCGGCCACTTCGCGGACGCGAATGTCCAGTTCGAGGTCGTCGTCGCCGAGCAAGGTCAGGCGTGAAGCGGTGAGGTCGGCGGCCTGATCGAAGCCATCGAGTTGGCGTGCTGCGGCCAGCTCGTCGTGCGCTTCACCGATCTCGCGGCCGAACGCGTCGAGCGCGGCCGGCAGCCGAACGCCGGATTGCCTGACGATCTCCGTCAAGCGCTTCTGGAACAGGTCACGGCCGGCACGCAGCAGCGCATCGCGATCGTGTGCGGCTGGCTGCGGCGGCTGGATCGGCTTGGACATGGCGTGGAGTGTGGGTGATGGGCGATCTTGTAATGAATGTGCCGTGCCTGTCGATCGGGAGGATCGCGCGTGGCGTGCTGCTGCGATTATAGACGAGTCGGTGAGCTGGGCCGCTTCGCGAAGCGCCTAACGCGCCTCGCCATTCTTGCTCTCGGCTCGCGGTTCGGCAATGGCATCCTCGGCAGGTGGCGGTGCCTTCTTCTTCTTCGTGCCCGGCGGTTGTGGCGGCGGCAGTTGTGGCTCGACGGTCAGCAGCTTGTTTTCGCGCATGTAGACATCCATGTCGCGCCAGCCCTCGTAGATGGCCGCTTTCGGCAACCACGAATAGATCGAATAGCAATCCTCGATTGCGCGTCCCGATTGCCGGCAGGCACCGCCAACCGCCTTGCCCTCGCCTTCGAGTCGCGCGGTCTTGGCCGCTGGCGCCTCGATCCCGAGTTTCTGCTGGACGACATCGCAGCCCGACAGGCCGAGCAGGAGGGTGGCGGCGAGGAGCAGTGTGCGCAGTTGACTCCGTGGACTATCGGGCACGACGATCCCTGGGCAAAGGTTTGAATGGCGTGCATTTTAACCGGAAGCCGCCGCGGGTCCGCTTTTTTCGGGCCGTCCTCCGGGTGCTGGAAGGGCTCGTTCAGGACCCCGGCGGATGGGCCCAGGTCTGTCAGCGCAAACAACTTCACGGCGTGCCACCGACCAACTGGGATAAGATCGCCATTTGTCGGGAGTGCTTGCCGCTTGCCCGGCAGGTGCCGTGCCGGCGACCGCGCGGATCGCCGGGGCGCCAGTAGCGCCGGACGATCGCGGGCCGGCCGGCAGACGCCTGGCAGATGCAGTCGCCTTCCCGTATCCGGCAGGCGAGTCATCCGGTGGGCAGAGGGGCGTACCAGCGCCAGCGTTTGCCGGGTGGGCAAGACGCGTTCCACCGGCTACGCCGCCGGTGTCCAGCAGGTGGTCGGGCAGGGCTCCACGCGGAATCGCCCGGCTGGCGAGAATGCTCGCCGGCGCCATTTCTTCGGCATATCGATCAACCAGCTTCCAGACGACAGCCACAAGGGAGAACTCATCATGAAACGCCAGCCTATCCGCCTGCTCACCAGAAGCGCGGCGGCAATCATTCTTGCCCTTTCTCTGACCGCCTGTGGCGACAGTCGCGACAAGTCGGTCGCCTCGGCCAGAGCGGACTTCGCCGCGGGGAACTACCAGGCCGCCATCATCCGGCTGCGCAGCGTGTTGCAGACCGATCCCGAGTTTGGGGAGGGTCGCCTGCTGCTTGGGCGGGTCCTCCTCGACAACGGCGAACCGCAGGCGGCCGAGAAGGAACTGCGTCGTGCTTACGAAGCGGGATTGGAAGGTGAGACCGTCAAGCCCTTGCTGGCGCGGGCGCTGCTCGAAAGCGGCGAGTACCAGAAAGTGCTGTCCGACTTTCCGCCGCAGCAGATCAGGTCGCCCGAGGCGAGGGCCGACGTATTGGTCAGCCAGGCATTCGTGCACCTGTTCACAGGCAACGTCGAGGCCGCAAAGCAGACCGTTCAACAGGCTTTCGAAGCCAGTCCCGACTATCCGAGGGCGGCGATTGCGCGAGCGGTGATCACCGGAGCCGCAGGCGAGTACGATGCGGCCTCTCTGGCCATAGATCAGGTACTTTCGCGTCAGCCCAAGTCGGTGGAGGCGCTGCGTGCGAAGGCCAGCATCGCACAGAGCAAGGGTGACCTGGCGGGCGCCATCCAGGCGCTGCAGGCGCTCACGCAGGTGCGACCGTCCGACGTCGCGGCGCACTACACGGCGATCATGCTCCTCTGGCAGGCCGGCCGGGTCGACGACGCCAGAGCGCAACTGGCCGCTATGGTGGAAGCGGCCGAAGAGCACCCGCGGACCGAGCATGTGCTGGCCCTGATGGCGATTCGCGACCGCGACCTGAACGAAGCGCGCGACCACGTTGCGCTGGCGCTCAAGGGCGATCCGGAGTTTGTTCCGACGCTGCTGTTGTCGGGGACCCTGAACGCCGAGATGGGCGAATACGAACTCGCCGAGAAGGATCTCAGCAAGGTGCTGATGCGGAACCCGGGCAACCTGCCGGCGCAGCAGGCGCTGATTGGCGTCCTGTTGCGGACCCAGCGCCTGGAAAGGGCCCTGGCGCTGGCGCAGGAGATGGTGGCGAGGGCGCCGGAGGAACCGCGGGCGCTGAGCGTGGCGGCCATGGTGTACCTCAAGGCGGGCGACGCGAAGAAGGCGCAGTCGCTGTTCGAGCAGGCCAATGCGTTGGGCGGCAAGACCCCCAAGGCGTTGACCGGCCTAGCACTGGCTCGCCTGGCGGGCGGCGATGCCGGCCAGGCCATCAACGTTCTGATGGAAGCGTCGGCCGTGGACGCGGCGGGTGTCGAAGCGGATGTCCTGCTGGTCAACCACTTCGTTGGCAGCAAACAGTTCGACAAGGCGCTCGAGGTCCTGGCGATCATGGCCAGGAAGCGACCGGGCGATGCGCGCATCCTGACGCTCGAGGGCGAAGTCCTGATCGCTGCAGGGAGAAGGGCCGAGGCGCGGGTGGCGTTCGAAAGAGCGTACGAGCTGCGACCGGATCTCATCACCGCGCTGCGTCACCTTGGACGTTTGGATCTCGCCGATGGCAAGCCCGAGCGCGCGAAGAAGCGGTTCGAAGATGCGGTCGCGGGGCGCCCGAAGGATGCGAGCGTCCTGCTGGCCTACGCGGAGTGGCTCAATGACAGCAAGTCCGAGCCCGACAGCGTGCGCGCGACGATCGAGAAAGCCGTGGCAGTCGCCCCCACCGATGTCAACGCCAGGCTGTCACTGGTGGCTTTTCACGCCAGCCGGCGGGATTTCGATGCGGCCATGGTCGCCGCCGAGCAGGCGACGAAGGCGATGCCCGCCAGTGCGCGTTTGCAGACGGTCCTCGGTGAGTTGCAGATTCGCGCGGGCAAGGCCGACCTCGCGGCGGCCACGCTGGCGAAGGCGATCGAACTCGCCCCCGCCTCGCCGGAACTACTGGTGCGCCTTGCCGATCTTCAACTCGCCGGCGGCGCCGTTGACGCGGCCAAGGGATCACTGCGCAAGGCCTTGACGCTGCGACCGGGTTTCCGGCCGGCCACGGTGCGCCTGGCCGCCCTCGACCAGCAACCCGCTCGGCCGGCGGACGCCATCGAGGCGGCCCGCGAACTGCAGAAGTCGCAGCCGAGCGATCCCATCGGTTATTTTCTCGAGGGCAAGGCGTTGGTTCAGCAGGAGAAGTGGCCGGAGGCCATACGCGTCCTCAAGGCCGGGATCGAGCGCTCGAACTCGCCACAACTCGTCGTCGCGCTGCATTCCGCACTGGTCAAGTCCGGCCGCGCGGAAGAGGCGTCCAGGGCGGCCGCCGATTGGATCAAGGCTCACCCCAAGGATGTGGTCGTCCGCAGCTACCTCGCCGACCTCGCCCTGGCGGCCAGGGACTATCCCGCGGCCGTCCGCATCTACAAGGACGTGGTGGTGGACGTTCCGAACAATCTGCGCGCGCTTAACAACCTGGCGTGGGCCGCCGGGCGGGCTGGCGACCCGATGGCGCTCGACTACGCCGAACGTGCCAGCCGGCTCGCGCCCGAGGACCCAAAAGTCCTCGACACCCTCGGGTGGATCCTCGTCGAGCGCGGCGATCTCGCGCGTGGCACCGATATCCTCAGGCGGGCATCGACGGCAGCGCCAAACGCGCCCGATCTGCGCCTGAATCTGGCCAAGGCCTTGATCAAGTCCGGCGATGCGAAGGGAGCGCGCCGGGAACTCGAGGTTCTCGCGAAGCTCGGCGACAAGTACCCGGCGCAGGCCGAGGTCAAGAAGCTTCTTGCCGGCCTCTGAGGCCGCCGCCGGTCTCGGGGAATGGCGGGTTTGCGTCGGCAGCGGACCGCTCGTGCCCCGGCCGGGCACGCTGCCCGTGTCGGGAAATCTTACAGCCGACGTTGCGGGATTCGGGGGGCTTCAGGCAGGAAGGTGATTTAAAAGATTAATCCGATTCTGGCACGGTCTTTGCTTATTGTAGTCCGTCGCACAGCGGGTGCGCGCAATTATAAGAAGGAGCCAGTCATCATGAAGAATCAAACCAAACCACTCAGGGCGCTGATCGCCAGCGCTGTCGGCGTTGCTGCCGCGTCTCTGTCGTTCGGCGCGCATGCGGACAGTATCAATGGCATCATTGACATCTGGAACGTCAACGTGTCCACGGTCTTCGACACGGCGTCGGTTTGCAACAACAGCGGCGACTGTACCGCCGCGAACGGCATTACGAAGAGCCCCTTGAGCCTGAGCTGGGGAAGCGGCGGCATCAGCGGCCTGGACATCGGCGGTTCATCAGCCGGGAATGTGAACACGAACGGTGCGTCAGTCCCGAACGTTTCGATCACCCACCGCAATCAGCCGATCACCGGCGCCACGCTGGGCACCGTCGACATCGTGTCGACGCTGACGCTGACTCCGGTGTCGCCTCTGGGCCCCGGCCTGCCGGCGGTCGATTTCATCTTCAAGGTCCATTTCGCCGAGACGCCCAACAATCCTGCTGGCGGCACTTGTGCCGACGGAGGTGCGAACGGTGTAGGCGTCAACATCAACGGCTGCGCGGATATCTACGTTACCGACGTTAACTCGCTCAACTTCCCGTTCTTCTATGACCTCGACGGAGCCGGTACGACGTATGCGCCGAAGCAGTACTTCATCAGCTTCTTCGAATCGACCAGTGGCCTCAATCCTCTGCCGGTTGCCGCCTGCTCTGCGGTTGGCGTAGCGGCGCCGTGCCTCGGCTTCCGGACGCCGGAGAGTACCAATACGACCGTCCGCTTTGCGTCCCTGATCACCACAGCTCCGGTGTCTATCCCCGAACCCGCGACCTCGGCGCTCCTAGCAGCCTGTCGGACTTGAGGTTTAGAAAACCGCCAAATTTCACAATGCGGAATGAAAAGGCCGGATTTTCTCGACTTTGCGGCCTTTTGGACGGTTTTCTCCTCGTTTTCCCTACTGTGGGCGC
>JAFLDO010000001.1 GCA_017302455.1 Accumulibacter sp. | reverse complement strand
GCCCACGTGGCCACGACGGCCGAGGTGCCATCGACGGAGAGGGAAGCAGAAGGCCCGCTATACGACGTTCCAGGCTCCACGGTGTTCACGGTCGAGCCGCCGCCGCTGCCACCGCAACCAGCGTCCCCGGCCCGCACGCCCACTCCCCCGGCGGAAGCAGCCGCCCCGCTCTGGGACCGGCTGCTGCGCGGCAACCTGATGGCGCGCGCCGGCGTCGTCGTGCTCTTCTTCGGCGTTGCTTTCCTGCTCAAGTACACCTATCAGCACGTGCAGGTGCCGATCGAACTGCGCCTGGCCGGCGTGGCGCTGGCGGCGGTGGTGCTGCTGGCCATCGGCTGGCGGCTGCGGCTGACGCGGGAGGGCTATGGGCTGGCGCTGCAGGGTGGCGGCGTCGGCCTGCTTTACCTGACGATTTTCGGCGCGTTGCGGCTGTTCGAGCTGCTTCCCGCCGGGCCGGCGTTCGCGCTGCTGCTGGCGGTGGCGGGGCTGTCGGCGGTGCTGGCGGTGCTGCAGGATTCACGCGCGCTGGCCGTGCTCGGCGCGTCCGGCGGCTTCCTGGCGCCGATCCTGGCGTCGACCGGAGCCGGCAGCCACGTTGCGCTGTTCAGCTACTACGCGGTACTCAACGGCGGCATTCTGGCGATCGCCTGGTTCAAGTCCTGGCGCGTGCTCAACGTCACCGGCTTCGTCTTCACTTTCGGCATTGCGACGGTCTGGGGCGTGCTGCGTTACTCGCCCGACGTCTATGCGACGACGGAGCCTTTCCTGGTCCTGTTCTTCCTGATGTACGTGGCGATTCCGGTACTCTTCTCGCGGCGCGAGGCCGGGCGTGTCGAGCGTTACCTCGATACGACACTGGTCTTCGGCGTGCCGCTGATCAGCTTTGGCCTGCAGGTCGGGCTGGTGCGCGGCTTCGCGTACGGCTCGGCATGGAGCGCGCTGACGCTCGGTACCTTCTACCTGGTGCTGGCACGCGCGCTGTGGGCACGCCGCGGCGAGGGGCTGCGGCTGCTCGTCGAGGCCTTCCTGGCGCTCGGCATGGTCTTCACGACGCTGGCCATCCCGCTCGCCTTCGACGGGCGCTGGACCTCTGCGGCGTGGGCACTCGAGGGCGCGGCGATCGTCTGGGTCGGCGTGCGGCAGCAGCGACTGCTGGCGCGGCTGTTCGGCATTCTGCTGCAGTTGCTCGGCGGTTTCTTTTACCTCGACGACCTGCACCAGCCCGTGGGTGCCTGGCCGGTAGTGAACAGCGTCTACCTCGGCGCTCTCTTGCTGGCCGTCGCCGGGCTGTTCTGCGCCTGGCTGCTGCAGCGGTGGCGGCACGAGCTGCGGCCTGCCGAGCGCTGGCTGGCGCCTGCCCTGTTCGCCTGGGGAGTCGCGTGGTGGGTCTTCGGTGGCCTGCACGAGATTGATCAGCACGTGCGCGTGGCGCTGCAGGGGAATTCGGCGCTCGCCTTCTTCACCGCTTCGTGCCTCGCCTTCAGCGGGCTGGCGCGGCGCTTGCCCTGGCCGGTGGCGCGCTATCCGGCGTTGGCGCTGCTGCCGCTGATGGGCCTGATCGCACTCGGCACCGTCGCTCAGGACGCGCATCCTTTTGCGCATCTCGGCTACCTGGTCTGGCCTCTCGCTTTCGCCGTTCACCTTGTCCTGCTGCGCCGACACGAGGCGGTGGGCAATCGCTGGTGCGAGTGGCTGCATGCCGGCGGCTTGTGGCTGCTGGCGGCACTTGGCGCCTGGGAAGTGAGCTGGGCGATCGACACCTGGGTCGCGGGCAAGGCGGCCTGGCCGTTGATTGCCTGGGCGCTGGTCCCCGGCGCGCTGCTCGTCCTGCTGGCCCTGCGCGGCGAACGGATCGCCTGGCCGGTGGCCGCTCACCGGCGCGCCTATCTGGTGATCGGAGCCTTGCCGCCGGCGCTTTTCCTGGCCGGCTGGTTTGTCCTCAGCAACGTCGTCTCCAACGGCGACCCGTGGCCGCTGCCCTACCTGCCACTGCTCAACCCGCTTGATCTGGCGCAGCTCGGTGCGTTGCTCGCGGTCGTCACCTGGTTCGTCGAAGTCCGCCGTCTCGGCCTGCCGCCGCTCGCCTCGGCACCGCTGTCGGCGGCCTGGGGCCTGGCCGGCGCTGCAGGCTTCTTCTGGAGTAACGCGACCTTGCTGCGCACCTTGCACCACTGGGCCGACGTACCGCTGCGGGTCCCGGATCTGATGGCCTCGGAACTGGTGCAGGCCTCGCTGTCGCTGTTCTGGACGCTGCTCGCCCTTGGCGCGATGCTCATCGCCACCCGGCGTTCCCGGCGCCCGTTGTGGCTGGTCGGCGCCGGGCTGATGGCGGTGGTGGTGGGCAAGTTGTTCCTGATCGACCTGTCGAATGTCGGCACTATCGCGCGTATCGTCTCCTTCCTCGGGGTTGGCGTGCTGATGCTGGTGATCGGCTACCTGGCACCGGTGCCACCGAAGCGCGAAGAAAGGGGGGCGGCATGCGATTGATGTTTACGGTTCTGTTCTGGCTGCTCAGTGGCGTGGCGGTCGCCGAGCAGCCGGGCGATTTCGCATTCGGCATGCCGATCGAGGTCAGCGGCGCCCAGGCCTTGTTCGAGGTCGAACTGCCGGCGGCGGTTCATGAAGGGGTAATGCGAGCCGATCTGGGCGACCTGCGGGTGTTCAATGCCGCCGGCGAGCCGGTGCCGCATGCCTTCCTGCCGAGGCCGCGCGCCTCGCGCGAGAAGGGCAAACCAGTCAGCCTGCCGTTCTTTGCCCTGCGTGGCGATGCCGTCGGCGGCGTCGAGGGCGTTGAAGTGCGGGTCGAACGGGGAACCGGCAAGACCGTATTGACGATGAAACCCGGTGATGGCAAGCCGCTGCGCCCGACGGCACTGCTCGGCTATGTGGTCGATGCCTCGCTCGTCGAGTCGCCTCTGCAGGCCCTGGTCCTCGAGTTGCCGGCGGGCGCGGACGATGTCGTGACGCGGCTGCGGGTCGAGGCGAGCGACGATCTGGCCAGGTGGACGACGCTGGTCGTTGACGCTCCGGTGGTCTATCTGGCGGCCGGCGGCCAGCGCCTCGAACAACTGCGTGTCGAGTTCCCGCCGCGCCAGGCCAGGTATTTCCGCTTGTCCTGGCCGGCGGCGGCGCGGCCGCTGGAGCTGCGCGGGCTGACGCTGGAACCGGGTGAAGCGGTAGTCGAAGCGCCGCGGCGATGGCGACAGGTACCCGGCAGCGCAGCCACGGACAAGGACGCGCGGGCGGGAGACTATGTCTTCGATCTTGGTGGGCAGTTCCCGGTTGATCGCTTGCGTGTCTCGCTGCCGCAGATCAATAGCGTGGCGGCGATCGAAATCCTGGCGCGTGCCGGCGCCGGCGACGCCTGGCGGCGCGTTGCCGTGAGCACGGCATACCGGCTGGGTGCGCCCGGCCAGGAAGTGGTGAGTCCAGACCTGCCGGTGTCGCTGACGACCGATCGCTACTGGCTCTTGCGGGTTGATCAGCGTGGCGGCGGGCTCGGCGCCGGCACGCTCGAACTCGGCGTCGGCTGGCTGCCGCAGCGCCTGGTTTTTGCCGCCCGCGGAGCGGCACCCTTTCAGCTTGCCTATGGCAGCCGCCGCGCCAGCCCCGTCGCCTATCCCGTGTCTACGCTGGTTCCCGGCTACCGCGCTGACGACGACGGCGCACCTGCTGCCATCCCGCTGGGCCGGGCGACGACGGGTGCCGTGTTGACGCTGGCCGGCGACAGCGCGCTGCGCGAGCCGGTCGACTGGCAGCGCTGGACCTTGTGGGGAAGCCTGCTCCTGGGCGTGGTGTTGCTCGGATGGATGGCGCTGCGGCTGGGCCGGCAACTGTCCGGGGCGAGGAGCGAGCCGCCAGGGAACGGCCCGGGCGCCGCCTGAGGCGTCTCCCGGCAAGTGGTCTCCGGCTCGTCACCTTCTCGGGCGGCGGCGGCCTTCGTCGTGGCGGCGGCAACTCGCTGGGTGTGCTCTCGTTTCCGCTATGCTCAGGACCAGGCCGGCGTGCGCCCGTTCTCGTGCAGCATCAGGCCATTACGGAGTGCGCCGCCGGTGGGCAGCTGGCCCTCATGGCGGGTGGGCGAGCGATGCAGTTGCAGTTGGCCGTACCTGTGCGAGGCAAGCAGGGCGAAGTCGAAACGATCGACTTGCGCGCAGAGTGCGAGATCGTCGGCCGGCAGGTTGCGGTTGGTGCCGGCCAGAAAGCGGCGACCAAAATCCGAGTTGCGCACGCGCGCGGAGTACAGCTCGGGGTCGGGGTCTTCGCCGTGCAGCAGCGCATCCAGATAATCGGCACAGGCGATGTCTTCATCGCCGTCGCGGTCGACCCATTCGCCGGTGACCACGAAGCAGACTTCGGCCGGATCGAGTTCGAGCAGTGCCCTGGCGGTGGCGCGACCGAGGACCAGACTGCCGGCGAACAATGCGCGTGCATGCCGGAAACGTGAGAGACCGCGCACGCCGGCGGCGGTCGTCTGAATCAACGGCCGGCCGGCCAGATTGGCGCCTCGGAGGGCCGACGGCGAATTGCCGAAATCAAAGCCCGGGATCGGGTCGCCACCACCGATGGCGCCGGTGGTGACGGCATCCGGCAGCTGCCGCTGCAGGCGGAACGCCCCGGCGATGGTGTCTACCGGGTAGATGGCGCTGGCACCGGCAGCAAAGCCGTAGGCGGCGGTCGTGAACGAGCGCAACACGTCGATGACGACGACCGCATCGGTGGGCTCGTGTGCCGGATCAAGGCGATTCAGGAAAAGGCGGCGGGTGCGCATGGGGCTGGCATTCCTCGGCTGGTGGGTGGCGCGGTGCAAGGCTCCGAAGTATCCCCGATCGCGGCAGACGGGTCAAACCTGGCGGGCGACAGCGGCAATCCCCTGCCGGGAAGCGGCGTTGTCGATGCCGGATCGCCGGCGACGGTAGATGGGCCGTGCGCTCGCTTGGCCCGGAAGTCTGTAGAATCCGTGCAGCGACGCACCGATGACGCACTTGGGGGAGAGGCGATGGACAAGCTGGTGGAGATTGAAGAGGCGATCGGCAAGCACGCGACGTGGATGTCGCACATCCGGGAAGCCGTCCTCGAAGCGCCGGCGGGGATCGACGTGGAGAGCATTCGGGCGGACGACCGGTGCGAGTTCGGACAGTGGCTTTACGCCTCACACTGGCTGCCGGAGGAACGTGCGACCGAATACTATCAGGACGTACGGCGCGTGCACGCGGCTTTCCACGACTTGGCGGCCAAGGTCGCCATGTTGGCAGCTTCCGGCCGGGCGGTCGAAGCCTACACCCTGCTGTACGGCGAGTACGTCACCATGTCTGGACGACTGGCGATTGCCCTGCGCGCGTGGCAGGCGGCCTTGCGGCGTGGTGACTGACTCGAGAGGATAGCCCCTCTGCCGTCAGAAACGAGCGTGCAGACGGTTGCGCGCATCTCGAGCCACGGGATCGACGCAGCCCATCGCCATGCAGCGTACCGCGAGCTCATCGATGCGGCGCAGACGACGACTGAGCTCGCGGGCCAGATTCAGGACGATCAGGGTAAAGGTCGGCATGTCGGACTCATAGATGCGGAAGAGGTCGCCGTTGCAGAGCGCCAGCGCCGTGACGGGTTCGAGGGCACTTACCGTTGCCGATCGACGCTGCATGTCGATCACCTCCATTTCGCCAAAGACATCGCCGACGCCCAGCACGGCGATTCGCCTGCCGGGCCCGTCATCGACCTCCGGGCCGGCTTTCAATACCTCGACCGCGCCCGTGCAGATCAGGAACATGGTGTCGCCGTCGTCGCCCTCGCGGACGATGACCTCGCCGGCAGCGAAGGTCACTTCCCGCAACAAAGGCACGATCGCCTCCATGGCATGGTCGTCAACGCCGCCGAACAGCGGCTGCTCCTGCAGGAATTGGGCTGTCGTCATCGGGTCCCCCTCATGGCGCATCGGGTTTCGCTAATGAGCTTCCCATTGTGCACCGCGCGCGCGCGAAAGAGAAGGTCAAGAACCGCTGGCGATGACCACAGGCGGCTGGACGTCCTCTCAAGACGCAGCGAAAGCGCTGCCCTGGGGTAAAATCGGGCAATGGACGACGAATACTTCATGCGCGAGGCGTTATCCCTGGCGCAGGCGGCCGAGTGCCTCGGTGAAGTCCCGGTTGGTGCGCTGGTCGTGCGCGATGGCGTGATCGTCGGCCGCGGCTTCAACTCGCCGATTGGCGAGCACGATCCCACCGCCCACGCTGAAATTGCCGCCCTGCGCGACGCGGCACGCACGCTACGCAACTATCGCCTGCCCGGTTGCGAACTGTTCGTCACCCTGGAACCCTGTGCGATGTGCGCTGGGGCGATGCTTCAGGCACGCCTCGCTCGACTGGTCTATGGCGCCCGTGATCCGAAAACCGGCGTCCATGGCAGCGTCGTCGACCTCTTTGCTGTCGGACGCCTCAACCACCACACCCAGGTCGTCGGCGGCGTTCTGGCCGCGGAGTGCGGCCGCTTGCTATCCGATTTCTTTGCGGCGCGGCGTCGCGGGAGGAGCGAATGAGCCTGCAGATCCGCATTTCGATCGGGCGCCAGACCCTGACCTTGCTCGACGGGGCAGGGGAGGTTCTGCGCGTCTATTCGGTGTCCACGGCGGCGAAGGGGCCTGGCGAACTCAGCGGCAGTCATTGCACACCGCGCGGTCGGCATCTCGTACGAGCCAGGATCGGTACCGGCCAGCCGGAAAACACGGTTTTCGTCGCCCGCCGGCCGACGGGCGAGATTTACAGTCGGCAACTGGGCGAGCAGTTTCCCAGGCGTGACTGGATTCTGACGCGGATACTCTGGCTGTCCGGCTGCGAAGCGGGGCGCAACCGGCTCGGCGAGGTCGATACGATGCGTCGCTACGTCTACATCCATGGCAGCCCCGACAGTACGCCGATGGGTCGCCCCGGCTCGATCGGCTGTATCCGCATGCACAACGCCGATATCATCGAGCTCTTCGATCTGGTAGCGCCCTACACGCCGGTCGATATCACCGAGGACTGAAAGGTCTCGCAGACTTCGCCGATAGCCACGGCGCCGGCGCCGAAGCTGCGTTCGGCGAGGCTGGTCTGCCCGTCCCGGCGCCTGGTGATGAGTGTCGCCGCGCGCGTCCCGTAGTTTGCCGAACTGACGAAGACGGCCGAGAGAATACGCTCCCATTCGAGCGGCACGCCGGTTGCCGGCAGATGGGTGTCGGCAACGATTTCCTGGTCGCCGAGCAGCGAGAAAAAGGCCGCCTGCGCCGGCAAGGTGGCCAGCGCGTCGGCAAAGGCCGCTTTGGCGCTGGCGAGTTTTGGCCAGGGCGTATCGAGGAGATGGTTGGACAGGCCGTAGATCCCGGGCGGCAGCCAGCGGGGCCGCCGGTCGCCACGGTTCGAGTAGTAGCCCAGCGACTCATGGTCGCCGACGAAGAGGTTGAAGCCGTTGTAGGCCGCGCCAGCGGCGGCTGTTTGCGCCAGATATGCGGCCGGGGGATCGTTGCCGGCGAGGAAATCGGCGACCAGGGCACCCCGCGAGCGAGCGGTGGCGACTGGCTGGGCGCCTTCGCGGTAGTTGGTCAAGGCGGCGAATCGCTGGCCGCGGCTGATTCCCAACCAGGTGCCGCCGGCTTCGAGATCGCGCCCGGCGAGAATCTGGGGGGCTTCTGGCCAGAAAGCGGCAGGTGCCGAGGGACGTACGAAGAACTCGTCGCGATTGGCGGCGACGACCAGCGGGTAACCGGGGTGCACCCGCCAGGCAAGCAGGATCAGGCACATCGGCGATGCGTCCGGGCTGGCGCTAGCCGTCGAGCAACTCGAGGTCGACACGCGGCCCGCCCGGAGCGGCCAGAGCCAGATCACCGCCGGCGACAAAATTCTCCTGCACCACCGCCAGCGCATCGTATCCGCCGGCGGGCGCCGGAGCGGCATTGGTGACCATGCCGCAGGGATGGTCCGGGCTGGTCGCCGAATAGATGGTGTCGCCAGCCGCCAGTGGGCTGGCCGAATGCGCACGATAGAGGTGGCGCTTGACCTTGCCCAGATACTGCGTGCGGGCGATGATTTCCTGGCCGGGATAGCAGCCCTTGTGGAAACTGACCCCGCCGAGCCGTTCGAAATTGGCCATCTGGGGAACGAATTCCTCGCGGGTGCGCTCGGTGATCAACGGAATGCCGGCCTGGATGTCCAGCCATTGCCAGACGGCGGTGCCCACCGGGCGGGCGTGCGCCGCCAGTCGCCGCCAGAGCGCGGCGGCGTCCTCGGTGCTGGTGACGATCTGGAAACGAGCACTATCGAGACGGATGACCAGGCCCGCACTGCCAACCGCAGTGTTCAGCGGCCCGTCAGGAACCGGCAGGCCGAGCGCCTGCAGGGCTTCGACCGCGTGCGGCCCGGCAAGGCCGAAGATTTCGCGGTTGCCGGAAAGGTCGACGATCGTCACCTTGCTGCGCAGGACGAACATCTGCAGTCGCTTGACGATCATCGTCAGCAGATCGGCGGAAAGCTGCAGCTGATAGTCGGCGCCGCTACGGAAGACGAGAAAACTGGCGAGCATGCGGCCCTTGGCGGAACACCACGCGGAATGCTGCGCGGCATCGGTCGCCAGATGCTTGATGTCGCTGGTGACCTGGTTGTGCAGAAAGACGGCAGCCTCAGGCCCGCCAACCGCGATCAGCCGCAGATGGGTCAAAGGCGAGACGATCGGTGCGGTGCAGGCTGCGCTCAGTTCGCCCGGCGGATCGCCGAAATCGGTGACCAGATCCTGGTCGATGCGAGCACCGGTCGCCGCGAGGAATTCATGCCAGATCGAGTTCATCGTTGTTTCGTTTCCATCAAGTACAGGTAGAGAGTCGCCGGCGGGGCGGCCGATGTCGGGTCGGGTAGCGCCTTGGCAGCACCAGGGCATCGACCGCGGGTAGCGGCAGGCGCTTGCGTGCCATGGGTTTCGGCTATTATAGAGCCTCTCGCCGCCCATTCTCCCGTCCCCGCCCCGCGGCCTCCTGGCTGCGCTGCATTGATGCACAAACTCCTCGGCAAGCTGTTCCTTCTCGGTGCTCTCGTGCTCGCAGTTCTGGCTGCCGCTTTCGCGTGGGTGGCGCTGTCACCGATCGGGATGCAGCGCGAACCGGTCGAGTTCACCGTCGCCCCCGGCAGCAGTCTGCGCGCCGTCACCCGTGAGATCGCAGCGGCCGGTGCAGACCTCGACCCCTGGCTACTGCTGTTGCTCGGCAAACTGATGCGCGTCGAGGCGTCCATCAAGGCCGGAAGTTACCAGATCGGACAGGGCGTCACGCCGCTCGATCTGTTGCGGAAACTCAGCCGCGGCGACGTCACGCAGGCCGAACTCGCCTTCATCGAAGGGTGGACGTTCCGGCAGATGCGCGAGCGCCTCGATGCGCACCCGGACCTTCGCCACGAGACCGTCGGACTGTCCGAACCCGAGATCATGCGCCTGCTCGGGGCGCCGAACGATGCCGCCGAGGGCGTCTTCTTCCCCGATACCTACCTCTTTGCCAAACGCAGCAGCGACGTCGATCTGCTGGCCCGGGCCTATCGCGCGATGCGCCGCCATCTGGCGCGCGAGTGGCCGGCCAGGGAGGAGGGGCTTCCCTACCGCGATGCCTACCAGGCCTTGATCATGGCGTCGATCGTCGAGAAGGAAACCGGGCGCGACGTCGATCGAGCGCAGATCGCCGGCGTATTCGTCAACCGCCTGCGGCAGGGCATGCTGCTGCAGACCGACCCGACCGTAATCTACGGCCTGGGCGAGCGTTTCGACGGCAATCTGCGCAAGCGCGACCTGCTCGCCGACACGCCCTACAACACCTATGCGCGCGCGGGTCTGCCGCCGACACCGATCGCGATGCCCGGTCTGGCGTCCCTGCAGGCGGCGTTGCATCCGTCGCGCACCGAGGCCTTGTATTTTGTCGCACGCGGCGACGGCAGCAGTCATTTCTCACGCACTCTCGACGAACATCGGCAGGCCGTGACGCGCTATCAGCGAGGTGGCAAGTCTTGAGTTCAGACGAGAGCCGACGGCGCGGCAAGTTCATCACTTTCGAGGGGATCGACGGGGCGGGCAAGAGCAGCCATATTGCGGGGGTGGCCGCTTTCCTTCGCCGGCGTGGTCTGCAGGTTCTGACAACCCGTGAACCCGGGGGTACGCCACTCGGCGAAGCGCTGCGCGAACTGCTGCTGCACGAAGCGATGCACCTCGAAACCGAAGCGCTGCTGATGTTCGCCGCCCGGCGCGAACACTTGGCACGCGTCATCGAACCCGCCCTGGAACGGGGCGACTGGGTCGTCTGCGACCGCTTCAGCGACGCCACCTATGCCTACCAGAGTGGCGGACGCGGGCTTGAACGCAAGAAGTTCGCGCAACTTGAAGAATGGGTGCACTCCCACCTGCAGCCGGACCTGACCCTGCTGTTCGACCTGTCGTCTTCGATTGCGAGCGGGAGAATCGTCGCGCAAGCGCGCGAACTCGATCGCTTCGAACAGGAGCGGAGCGACTTTCACGAGCGTGTGCGACGCGCCTATCTCGAGCGCGCCATCGCAGCGCCACAGCGCATACAGATCATCGACGCCGAGCAAGCGCCGGAGGCAATCAAGAAAATGATTGAAGATATCATTGCAATACATTGTTTATGAATATTATTCAATTACACGACCAGGTCTGGCAACAGTTGCGCGCGCGACGAGCACAACTGCCGCACGCGCTCCTCATCACCGGTCAACGGGGTATCGGCAAGTTCGATCTGGCCCGCCGCTTCGCCGAGTCCCTGCTCTGTGAGAACGTCACGCCGGCCGGTAGCGCCTGTGGCAGTTGTCTGGCCTGTGGCTGGCTGGCCCAGGGCAACCACCCGGACCTGCGCCTGTTGCAGCCGGATGCGCTGGCCGAAAACGAGAGCAGCGAGGCGGTCGAAGGCGAGGGCGGCGGCGGCAGGAAGAAGGCGAGCCAGCAGATCACCATCGATCAGGTGCGCGGCCTCGACGCCTTCCTGCATCTCGGTACCCACCGCCACGGAGTGCGTGTGGTGCTGCTCAGTCCCGCAGAAGCGATGAATCGCGCCACCGCCAATGCACTTCTCAAATCACTCGAAGAACCAATCGCAAATACTCTATTTATATTGGTAGCAAGTGAACCCCACCGCTTGCTGCCGACCATCCGCAGCCGCTGTCAGTCGGTTCCGGTGCGACGGCCATCACGACACCTTGCGGTGCAATGGCTGGGCCAGGCCGGCGTCAACGACGCCATTGACGACTGGCTGGCACTGGCCGGCGGCTCGCCCCTCCTGGCGGTCGAGCTCGCCGGCAGCGGCGAGCGAGCGTTGCTCGATGCGCTGCTCGCCCAGGTCGCGCGCACCGAGGGGTTTGACCCGCTGGCGGCGGCTGCCAACCTGGACAAACTGGTCAAGGCCGACAAGCGCCCAGCGCCGCTCAAGAGGACGCTCGATTGGGCGCAGAAATGGCTTTTCGACCTGACTCTGGCAAGTGCCGGCCTTTCTCCACGCTATTTTCTGCCGCAGGCGTCGCTACTCCAGCGTCTGGCACGGGCGACCGATACGGGCAAGCTCTTGGCATTCAACCGAAAGGCGCTACAATACAAGGCCCAGTGCGAACAACCCTTGAATAGCCGCCTGTTTCTTGAAGACTTTTTTCTGAATTACGCGGGGCTTTTCCGAACCTCCTGAGGGGACATGCCAGAACCAGACCAGCCGAAGGCGGCCGCACCCGCAGGACCGAGGCCGACAGTCCTGTCGCTCAACATCAACTCGAAGTCGGCACTGTATGCGGCGTTCATGCCCTTCCTGCGCCATGGCGGCATCTTTGTTCCGACGACCCGCAACTATGCGCTGGGCGACGAAGTCTTCATGCTCCTGTCGCTGATGGACGATCCCGCGAAGCTGCCGATCGCCGGAACGGTGGTCTGGATTACTCCGGTGGGTGCGCAGAACAACAAGGCGCAGGGAATCGGTGTTCATTTCAAGGGCGACGATTCCGGCATCGAAGCGCGGCGGCGGATCGAAGGTCTTCTCGGTGGGGTGATGCAGTCCGGCCGCCCGACTCACACCATCTGACGGGATGCGGATGCTCGTCGATTCGCACTGTCACCTGGATTTTCCCGAGCTCGCGGCGCGCCTCCCGGCGATCATCGACTTGATGACCAGCAACGGGGTCGGCTGCGCCGTCTGCATCGGCGTCACCCTGGAGGAGTTGCCGCGCGTTCTGGCGCTCGCCGAGGCGTGGCCGCCGCTGCTGGCTTCGGTCGGTGTGCATCCCGAGTCGACCGGGGTGCGCGAACCGACAGTCGGCGAACTCGTCGAACTCGCCCGCCATCCGCGAGTCATCGCCATTGGCGAGACCGGCCTGGATTACTACTGGCACAAGGACGCGCCGGAGTGGCAGCGCGAGCGCTTTCGCACCCATATCCGCGCCGCCCGCGCCGCCGGCAAGCCGCTGGTGGTGCACACTCGCGATGCCGGTGCCGATACCTTGCGGTTAATGGCAGAGGAGGGCGCCGGCGAGGCCGGCGGGATCATGCACTGTTTCACCGAGACCTGGGAGGTTGCCGCGGCGGCACTGGATCAGGGTTTCTACCTCTCCATGTCGGGAATCGTCACCTTCAGGAAGGCTCTGACGGTGCGGGAGGTGGCACAGCGCATCCCGCTCGACCGCCTCCTGGTCGAGACCGACTCACCGTACCTGGCGCCGGTTCCCTATCGCGGCAAGATCAACCAGCCGGGCTACGTGAGGCATGTCGCCGAAGAGATCGCGCAATTGCGTGGCCTGCGCTATGAAGACGTCGTCGACGCTACGACGGAGAACTTCTTTCGCCTGTTTCCTGAAGCCCGTACGAAAGTTGCCCAATGAAAAGAACCCTCGCCGTACTGTTTGCCCTGCTGCTTCTGCCGATCGTTGCCGCGGCGGGCGTCTATGAAGACATGGAAGAAGCCCTGATTTCCGGCGACACCGCCTGGGCGATCAAGCTGATCAACCGCGGCATGGACGTCAATTCAGTGGATGCCGCAGGCAACACGCTGTTGATGCAGACCGTCAATCGCGACAACCAGGAATTCTTCGATTACTTGTTGAAGCGCCGCGCCCGCATCAACACCCGTAACCGCAATGGCGAGACCGCGCTGAGCCTGGCGGCCTATCGCGGCAAGCTGCATTTCGTGCAGCGCCTGGTCGACTCCGGCGCCGACGTCAATCTCTACGGCTGGCCACCGCTGATCTACGCGGCCTTCAATGGTCACACCGCGGTCGCCGAGTACCTGCTGAAGAAGGGCGCCGAGGTCAACGGGACGACCGAGAACGGTTCGACGGCGCTGCTCTTTGCCGCTCGTTTCGGGCACATCGAAGTGGTCGAGCTGCTGCTGCTGAACAAAGCCGATCCGAACATCGCCAATGAGCGTGGGGCGACTGCCATCGACTGGGCTCTGAAGACCGACAACACCGATATTGCCGATCTCCTGCGCAAGGCCGGTGGGCGGGCCGGCGATCAGCCCGCCGGCCCGCCTTCACGATGAACAGCAGGCAAGGGGCGAATGCGCACCTTGCCTGCCTGTAGTGCCCGGCTGAGGATGCGGTAGATCTCGGGGTCGAAGCGGCGGTGCCAGTGCGGTCCGTCGGCCAGGTAGGCCTGCAGGGTTTCTTCGCAACGCGCTGTGCCGATATGGCGCCACCGGTCGATCAAGTGAATGTCCTCGCGCATCCCGAAGTCGTCGCGTTCGAGCAGGGCAATCGGCCCTCGGTAGGGCCAGGCCCGCAGCCTGAACTTCGCCAGCGCGGTCAGCAAGCGGGCACCATGCACGGCGGCGGCCTCCTTGCCGATACAGGCGCCACGGCAGTTCTTCTGGCGGTAAGCGGAACAGGCCTCGCCTCTGGCCGTTTCTTCGAGCCCCAACTGCTGGTGGCACAAGCGCTGGCCATCGGCCAACCGGCGCAAGGCGCGCAAGGCCTCGCGACGATTCGGGTACACGCCGAACAGGTCGTCGGCAACAGCAAAATCGCGATCCGCGGAGAAAACGAGTTGCGGCCGGAAGCCACCCCCTGCGCTTCGCTGAAGTTGCCAGGAACAGAGTTCGCCGGCGGCGTCCCCAGGTTCCGCCGCAAGCCCGGACTCGGTGGCGGTCGCGCGCGCGAGTTCGATCTCGTGCAAGCGAGCGCCGACTTCGCCGGCGGCATCGCGCCACTCGATGCGCCAGGTGTCGCGAATGAGCGCCGTGTCACGGTTGGCGGCGGCAAAATGTGCCAGGACCTGCTGGCGGACATTACCGGTTCGCCTGACCAGCAAGCGTCGACCATCAGCGCCGAGGAAGGCATAGGCGCCTGCCGCCTCGGGCAGGTCGTCGATCACGGCGGCATCGATCTGCGGCGGCAGCTCGGGTCGGCCGACGATGGTGGCCACGGCACTGCGCACGGTTTCCGATGCCAGATCCTTGTGCCAGCACTGCCACAGCTCCCACAAGATGCGCGCATCGGCGAGGGCCCGATGGCGATTCCCTGCAACTTTGAGGCCATGGCGGGTGACCAGCGCATCGAGGTTGTGGCGATGGTGTTCGGGGAACAGCTTGCGCGAAAGCTTGACCGTACAAAGCGTCGGGGTTCGGAACTCGACACCTAGTCGTTTGAACTCGCACTGCAGGAAACCGTAGTCGAAGCGCGCGTTATGCGCGACCAACAGCCGCCCGCGCAGCCTGTCCAGCAAGGTTGGCGCCAGTTGGCGAAAGGTCGGTGCACTGCCGACCATCGCATCGTCGATGCCGGTCAGCCGCGTGATGAAAGGCGAGATTGGTGCTTCGGGATTGACCAGCACGCTCCACTCGCGCACACCGTCGGCGTCCACTTCGACCAGGCCGACCTCAATCACCCGGTCGCTGGCGAAGTTCGCTCCACTCGTCTCGAGATCGACAAAAACCAGAGGTTCCAGCGCAAGAAGAGGATTCAACGGCATGGGCAGGCCGCCGCGGCGAATGCTGGAACCTGCCGCTCGCCGGTCAACTCAGCGCCCGGCACGCTGCGCCACGGCGGCGATCGCATCGGCGAACACGTCGGTCAAGGCCAGGGGTAGGTCATGCCCCATTCCCTCGATCACTTTGATCTCCGCACCGGGGATGTGCGCGGCCACATCGTGGCCGCAGGCGACCGGAATCAGGGGGTCCTCGGCCCCGTGCAGCACGAGGGTTGGCGCACGGATCGTTTGCAGCATCTCGCGGCGATGATCGCTGGCGAGAAAAGCCGCCAGTTGGCGGGTAACGCCGCGCGGGTGGAAGGCGCGCTCATGCTCTTCGGTGATCAGGTCGCGCAGACGCTGCGGACAGCTCGGGAAATCGGGGCTGGCGACCGCCAACTGGCGCCTGATGGCGTCCTCGACCAGACTCTCCTTGTCACGCGCCGCCGGCAGAGGCGCAAACAGCGCCTGGGAAGCCGCGCGCGTCGGTGGCGGCAGGTCGGGATGGCCACTGGTAGTCATGATGCAGGTCAGCGACAAAACCCGCTGCGGATAAAGTGCGGCAACGATCTGCGCGATCGCTCCGCCCATCGACGCGCCGACGATGTGTGCCTGCTCGATGGCCAGCGCGTCGAGCAGGCCGACGCTGTCAGCCGCCATGTCTTCGAGGGTGTAAGGAGCCAGCAGTGGCTGGCCCGTACGCAGCGATTTGCCGACATCAGGTACGCCTGCCTCGTCGAGTTTGCTCGACAGACCGCAATCGCGGTTGTCGAAGCGGATCACGCGGTAACCGCGGTCCACGAGGGCCTCGCAGAGTTCGACGTTCCAGCGACTCAGTTGCGCGCCGAGTCCCATGATCAGCAGGATGGCCGGCGCTGACGGCCCGTCGCCGAAAATTTCGTACTCGATTTGCAGTTGGTTGGCGGTAATCTGCGGCATCGGCGAACACCGGATCTAAGGTGGGGGAAGGCGGGCGAAGGCGGCTGTCGGCAGCGACCCGCGTAGCCCTGTAATTTACCACTGAATGGATCCTGGAGGCCTGGAAAAGCGCGCGTGCGCAACCCTCGGGAGCTGATCGTTCGCCCTGCTGGAGTGATGTAAAGGATGAGATATAGCCTTGAGATAACTTATATAACAAGGGTTATAAAGTTGTCCTTGGCGCGCTGCAGGAGTTTGGCCCGGGCTTGCGACCGACAGCCGAGTTCAACGAGCCAAACGTCACAATCTGCATTAGCATTAACCTTTACTGGCATACTTTAACAAGGCTTCATACTGGATACTCACGATCGATTCGGTCACCGAACCGATCTGGTGCGCTTTCATCCCGCCTATCATGCGCTGATGGAAACGGCGATCAGCGGGGTCAGGCCTACGAACTGCTCGGTCACAAGTTCTTCGTACTCGCCGATGCCGCGGCTGTTCCGTGAGTCACCGGTCAACGCGATCTGGGAAGGCAGCGGGAACATCAAGTGCCTGGACGTGCTGCGCTCGGTGCATGAGGCCCCTGAGATCCTCGAAGTTCACTTCGCCGAAATGGCGCAGGCGTGCAGCGGCAATGCAGCCCTCGATCGTCATGTCACCGCCCTCAGGTGCGACTGGTCGGCGGTGAAGGATCGGTGGTTTTCTGCGCGCAGTCCGGCCGATCGCCTGGCGCTCGGTCTGCTGGCGAGTCTGCTCGTACGCCATGCTAGTCCAGGCCACTGGCAGTACGGTAGCTTGCCTCTGGCAACGATTGGCTGGGGATCATCGAACGGGCGATGCCCGCGGCCGACGCCTGAGGGATTTTTGGCTGGCCCTCCGGTTAGCGTGGCGCAAGAGCCGATCCCAGGCGACCCGCCACATCTCGCCGTTAAGTACGCATAATTTGTATTATGTAAAGTCCAGGGGATGACGCACCCGGTCTGCACTCAGGAATCCCAAGGAACTGCCCCACTGAGCCAGCCAGTGGAACTCTCCGCGGCCGGCTATTGATCGTCGGACGGATTTGCTACGCCGTGAAGGGGTAATGCGCGACGGCTCAATCGGTGATCTGGTGGGCATTTCGCTCGTCGGACACCTCTCTTTTCGTGCGCTTGGCCAGCAGCGTATAGACCGTCGGTACGACGAACAGTGTGAACAAGGTGCCGAGCAGCAGGCCGCCGACGATGACCCAGCCGATCTGCTGGCGGCTCTCGGCGCCGGCACCACGGGCCAACGCCAGGGGAATCGCCCCGAGCACCATCGCGCCGGTGGTCATCAGGATAGGCCGCAGACGCAACTCGGAAGCGTCGATCACGGCCTGTTTGATCGCACGTCCCTGTTCCTGCAACTGGTTGGCAAACTCGACGATGAGGATGCCGTGCTTGGTGATCAGGCCGACCAGTGTCACCAGGCCGATCTGGCTGTAGACGTTGAGCGTGCCGCCGCTAAGCAGTAGCGCCAGCAGCGCGCCGGTCATCGACAGCGGCACGGTCAGCATGATGATGAAGGGATCGCGGAAACTCTCGAACTGGGCGGCCAGCACCAGATAGATGAAGGCCAGCGCGAGCACGAAAGTCAGCGCCAGCGACGATGACGAAAGCCTGAACTCGCGCGACTGGCCGGCGTAGTCGATGGCATAGCCCGGCGGCAGAACGCGTCCGGCGGCCTCCTCGAGGAACTTGAGAGCTTCGCCCATGGCGTAGCCGGGAGCCAGGTTGGCGGTAATGGTGACCGCGCGCCGTTGCGCGAAGTGGTTGAGCTCACGTGGGCTGACCGACTCGTCAACGGTGAGCAGATTGGCCAGCGGGATCATGCTGCCGTCCCGGGCGCGAACGAAGATGTCGCGGATATCGGAAGGCGTTGCCCGATCGGCGTTCGCTACCTGCACGATCACGTCGTACTGCTCGCCCTCACGCTTGAAGCGAGTCACCTGACGACCACCGAGCATGGTCTCGAGCGTCCGGCCGACGGTTTCGATCTGGACGCCGGTGTCGGAAGACTTGTCGCGGTTGACGATGATCGACAATTCCGGCTTGTTCAGCTTGAGGTCGGTATCGACGTTGGTGAAGCCCGAATTCTTCGCGACTTCTTCGAGGATCTTGCTGGTCATCCGGTCCAGCTCAGCGTACGACGCCGAGGTGACGATGACGAAGTTGATCGGCCGCTCACGCGGGCTCTGCCCCAGTGAGGGAGGCAGGACCGGGAAGGCCAGAACGCCGGGAATCCCCATGAACTTCGGGAACAGTTCCTTGACCACGGCTCCACTGTTGCGCTGGCGTTCCTGCCAATCGCTGAGGCCGATGAAGGAGATACCCTGGCTGACGGTCGGGTTGCCGGCGACGACGAAGTAGCGTTCGACATCCTTGGTATTGGCGTAGATGCTCTCGAGTTGCCTCGCATACTTGTCGGTGTAGTCGAGAGTCGCGCCCTCCGGACCAAGGAAGACGCCGAGAATGACGCCGCGATCCTCGATCGGCGCCAGTTCGGATTTCAGCGCGCCGAGGAGGACGACGTTTGCCGCCGCCACCACGGCAAAGGCCAGCATGACCAGCCAGCGGCGCGCGAGCGCCGCGGTCAAAACGCGGCGATAGCCGCTTGTCAGCCGGTTCAGGGCGTTTTCCACCCACACGTAGGCCTTGCCGTGGCGGGTCTCGTGTTTGAGGAGTAGTGAGCACATCATCGGTGACAGGGTCAGCGCGACGAAGCCCGAGACCAGCACGGCGCCAGCCAGGGTCAGCGCGAACTCGACGAAAAGCTTGCCGGTCCGCCCGGTCATGAAAGCGACCGGCGCATACACGGCCGCCAGCGTGATGGTCATCGCGACGACGGCGAAGCCGATCTCCTGCGCGCCCTGGAAGGCCGCTTGCCGCCGTGGCATGCCCTCCTCGATGTGCCGGAAAATGTTTTCGAGGACGACGATCGCGTCATCAACGACGAGGCCGATGGCCAGCACGAGGGCCAGCAGCGTCAGCGTGTTGATCGTGAAGCCGAGCACCAGCATCAGGGTGAACGCACCGATCAGCGATACCGGGATCGTCACCAACGGGATCAGCGTCGCCCGGAAGTTGCGGAGAAAGAGGAAGATGATCAGCAGGACCAGCGCCATCGCTTCACCGATGGTCTTGAACACGGCGTCGATCGAGCGATCGATGAATACCGACGAGTCATAGGCGATGCTGGCCCGCATTCCCTGCGGCAGTTCGCTGATCACCTTCGGTAGTTCGCCACGCAGCGCCCGCGAGAGTTCGAGCGGATTCGCCGTCGCCTGCTTGATGACGCCGAGGGCGACTGCCGGCCGCCCGTTGAAGCGTACGCTGCTGCGCTCGGAAGCGGCGCCGATCTCGACGCGGCCGAGGTCGGCGATGCGCACCGGGTAGCTGCCCTTGGCGTCGGTCGCCTGCTTGACGATGATCTCGGCAAACTGCGCCGGCTCGGTGAGATCGGTGCGGGCGACGACGGAGAACTCGCGACTCTGACTTTCGATTCGGCCAGCCGGCACTTCGACGTTCTGCCGGCGCAGCGCGTCCTCGACATCCTGTGCCGTCAGGTTGAAGGCGGCGAGCCGGTCGCGATCGAGCCAGATGCGCATTGCAAACTTCCGCTCGCCGAAGACGCGCACGTCGGCGGCACCAGGCAGCGTCTGCAGGCGTGGCTTGACGATCCGGTTGGCCACGTCGGTGACTTCGAGCGCCGAGTGCTGGTCGGAGGAAAAGGCGATCCAGATGATCGGGTTGGCGTCGGCCTCGACCTTGGCGATGACCGGTTCGTCGATGTCGGTCGGTAGCTTGTTGCGCACGCGCGAGACGCGGTCGCGCACATCCGATGCCGCCGAGTCGGGGTTGCGTTCCAGCTTGAAGCGCACCGAAATCTGGCTGTTCTCCTGGCGCGAGATCGAGGTGATCACGTCCACCCCCTCGATGCCGGCGAGCGAGTCCTCGAGCGGCTTGCTGATCTGCGACTCGACGATCTCCGCGGAGGCGCCGCGATAGGTCGTGTCAACGGTCACCACCGGCTCATCGATCTTGGGATACTCGCGCACCGGTAGTCGGGTGTAGGAAACCAGACCGACCAGCATGATCGACAACGAGAGTACCGTCGCGAAGACCGGACGACGGATGCACAGATCGGAGATCTTCATTTCCCCGGTCCCGCCGGGGTCGCTGCCTTGCCGTCGGTCGCCACCGCCTTGTCGGCACCGGGCGGCGCGCCCTCAGGGGGGGGAAGTGGTGGCGCCCCTGGCGCACCGCCCTGCCCCGCTGCGCGCACCGCCGCACCGTCGCGCAGCTTCAGTTGACCGGCGATGACCACCTCGTCACCAGCGCTCAGGCCCTCGATGACTTCCACCTGACCGTCGCGGCGCAGGCCGGTCTTGATCGGTGCGCGCTTCGCCTTGCCGTCGACGAGGCGATAGACGTAGGGCGCCTTGCTGTCCGGCACCACCGCCTGCTCCGGAATCAGCAGCACGTTGTTGCGCTGCTCGAAGATCAGGCGAACCCGCACGAACAGGCCGGGGCGCAGCCGACCCTCGGCATTCGGCAAGTGCGCCCGCAAGGAAATGGCTCGGCCGCCCGCCTCGACCAGCGGATTGATCGCATCGAGCACGGCCGGAAAAAGCTGGCCCGGTATAGCGTCGCTGGCCACCTCGAGCCGCTGCCCGGGGCGAAGCTGGGTCAGATAGGACTCGGGCAGGCGAAAATCGATCTTCAGCGTGCTGATGTCCTCGAGATTGACGAGTTCCTGTCCTTCCTTGACATAGTCGCCGACACTGACATTGCGTATGCCGACGATTCCCGAGAAGGGGGCGCGGATATGCATCTTTTCGAACCTGGCCTGCGCCACGGCAACGGCAGCTTCCTGCACTTTCAGTCCAGCCTGCGTGTTGTCGAGCGCCTGGCGGCTGATGAACTTCCTCGCGAAGAGGTCCTGATTGCGCTGATGATTGGCTTGCGCCAAGCCCAGGCTGGCCTTGGCCTGATCGAGTTCGGCCGACTGCGTCGCGGCATCGAGAGCGATCAGCAGGGCGCCCTTGCCGACGGCGACGCCGTCGCGAAAATTGATCGAGGCGATGCGGCCTGGCGTCTCCGGCCGCAGGATGACCGACTCGTTGGAGCGCAGCGAACCGACTGCCGTCGCCTCGACCGCGAGTTCGGCGGCGAGGACCCGGGCGGTTTCGACGGGGGTCGGAAAACCACCGGGCGGGCCGCCGGCCGCCGCCGGCTTGCCAGCACCACCGGGCGCCGCCGGCAGGAGCGCGCCGCCCGGCTCGCGAAAGCTCGTGTACGCGAAGTAGCCAAGCCCGATCAGGCCGGCAGCGACGACGGCCAACAACACAAGGCGATTTTTCCTGCTCGGCATGATGATCCGAATCCCCCGCCGCAGCGGGCAAGTAAAGGCGATTTGCAACGGGTGAGCCCAGGGACCGGGCAGGCAGCGGAGTGTACCGAAGCCAGAGCGAATCGGAAACCCTGATTCATCTGGCTGCTCGCCGGCGTGAGCGAAAAGGCTGCCAGGGTGAGGTGCGCGATCAGCGTGTCGGTTGCCCGCCGACACGCACCGGGAACCAGCAAGCCATTGGTAAGAAATGGTTTATCTTCCAATGAGGGAGTGCTAGAGTGGCAATTCAAGCCGATCTGGAGCGGTTCGTCGTCGAGGAGTCGACGGGTTACACCGCATGGCACGCGCCTGAAAGGGAACTGGACGATGAGGATTCCCGCGGAAGCAATTCCGCCTGTGACCAACCTGAACAAGGATCTCGACGTCGGCAGGAAAGCCGAACCGGTCGGCGCTTCCGGCAGATTGGGCAACGAGCTATCGGCCTCCGCGCAGGGTGAACCGGCTCTTCCCGGTGATCAACCCGCGCGCCGGCCGCCACGACCCCCGGCCGGACCACTGGCTCCGCCGCAGAGTACGCCGGTGACCGGCGAGCGCCGACAGGCCGAGCGCCGGTCCGAAAAACGGCCGGTCCTGCTCGACACGCGCTCTCGCAAAGGTCGCCGGCAAACGCCCGGGGAAGGCGGCATCAACATCAAGGTGTGACGCGCGCCCCGCCGGGTTACGCGCGTGCCGGCCGGTTGCCCCGCTCGAGCCACAAGGCAGAGGACGCGCCAGCGGCGTCGTAGCTTACACGACAGTGGTCGGTGCTTCGTCCTCGCGACGGACCTTGATGCTGCCGATCACCAGGGCCGGTTCGCCGGCGTCGCGCAGGACTTGCATCGCCTGCTGCACGCACTCGCGGGAAACGACGACGACCATGCCGATGCCGCAGTTGAAGACGCGGTGCATTTCGCTCTCGGCAACGCCGCCTTCGCGCTGCAGCCACTCGAACAGCTTGGGACGCGGCCATGCCGCCTGGACGATCTCCGCCCTGACGTGCGCCGGCAGGATGCGGGGTACGTTGCCGGTCAGGCCGCCGCCCGTGATGTGCGCCATGCCCTTGACCGGTAGCGCCCGCAGCAACGCCAGCAGCGGCTGCACGTAGATGCGCGTCGGCGCCATGATCGCATCGCCGAGGGTCCGCTCGCCGTCGAAGGCCAGACCCAGATCCGGCTGCGCGCGGGCGATGATCTTGCGCACCAGCGAGTAACCGTTTGAATGCGCACCCGACGACGGCAGGCCGAGGACAACGTCACCCGGGACGATCGTCGACCCGTCGATGATTGCCGCCTTCTCGACGACGCCGACGGCAAAGCCGGCCAGATCGTACTCGCCGTCGGGATACATCCCGGGCATTTCGGCCGTTTCGCCGCCGATCAGCGCGCAGCCGGCCAATTCGCAGCCTCTGGCGATGCCCTTGACGACATCGGTGGCGACGTCGACGTCCAGCCTGCCGCAGGCAAAATAGTCAAGAAAGAACAGCGGCTCGGCACCCTGGACGAGGATGTCGTTGACGCTCATTGCCACGAGATCGATACCGATCGTGTCGTGCTGTCGCAACTGGAACGCCAACTTCAGCTTCGTGCCGACGCCGTCGGTACCGGAGACGAGGACGGGCTGACGGTACCTGCCGGGCACTTCGAACAGGGCGCCAAAACCGCCGATACCGGCGAGGACACCTTCGCGCATCGTTTTCCTGGCGAGCGGCTTGATGCGTTCAACGAGTTGATCGCCGGCGTCGATGTCCACACCGGCATCGCGATAGGAGAGAGATTCCTGAGTCATCTGGTAGGGCGTCCCAAGCAAGGCTGGCGAATGCTGCGCAGTGGTAGAATGGTCCACCCCGATCGCCTGCGATCCCGAATCTTATCCGAAAAGCCTCCTGCGCGCGCTGATCGCAGCGTCAGCGCCGGAGGTCGAAGCCTCTCTTGATGCGCCAGTTGATCCTCGACCTGCTGCCGGAAGTGCCACCCAGCCTCGACAACTATGTCACCGGCAGCAACGCGGAAGCGCTGACCGGACTGGCGTCCTGGCTGGCGCCAGTCAATCGCGAACCCGTATTCTTCCTCTGGGGCGAGGCCGGTGCCGGCAAGTCGCATCTGTTGCAGGCCAGCCAGGCCAGCTACAGCGATGCTCGGCAGGACCCCGGCTTGGCGGCTGTCGACCTGCAAGACACGTTGCACGCGATCGACAACATCGAAGCGCTCGACGCGAGCGGACAGGTCGCCGCTTTCAACCTGATCAACCGCCTGCGCGCCGATGGTGGCCGGCTACTGGTGGCGGCCAGCGTCCCGCCCTTGCGCCTCGCCCTGCGCGAAGACCTGCGCACCCGACTGGGTAGCGGTCTGGTCTACCGGCTACAGCCACTGAGCGATCCGGAGAAGCTGGCCGCGCTGGCCGAACAGGCGCGCGCGCGTGGGCTGGTCCTGCCGGCCGAGGCCTTCAACTACCTTTTCGCGCGCGCGCCGCGCGACATGCGCAGCCTGACGGCCCTGCTCATCGCTATCGACCGTTACTCGCTCGAGCACAAGCGGCCGATCACGCTGCCGCTGCTGCGCGAGGTTCTGCAGTCATCCCTGGATTTCTGACCTGCCGGAAAGAAGCAAACGATGGATCTTGTCCTTTTCGACCTCGACAACACACTGATCAGCGGCGACAGCGACTTCGAATGGGCGCAGTTCCTGATCAACAAGGGGGTTCTCGATCGCGAACTGTATGAAGCGAGGAACCTCGAATTCTACGAGCAGTACAAGGCCGGCACCCTCGATATCGATGTCTTCCTCGATTTTCAGTTGCAGCCTCTGGCGCGCTACCCACGCCACCTGCTCGACGCCTGGCATCAGGAGTTCATGGCCAGGCACATTCTGCCGATCGTCAGCCACAAGGCACGCGCACTCGTGCGCGAGCACCTCGACAGCGGCGCTCTGTGCGCCGTGGTCACCGCCACCAACAGCTTCGTCACCTCCTCGACCGTGCGTGAGTTCGGCATCGCGCATCTGATCGCCACCATCCCGGCGCAGGAGAACGGCCAATTCACCGGTCGGCCGCGCGGCATACCTTCCTTCCGCGAAGGCAAGATCCTCCGTGTCGAGGCCTGGCTCGAGGCGATGGGACTCTGGTGGAGCAGCTTCGAGCGTTCCTGGTTCTACAGCGACTCACAAAACGACCTGCCGCTCCTTTCCCGGGTCAGCAACCCGGTCGCCGTCGACCCGGACCCGACCCTGCGCACGCACGCCGAAGCGGCCGGTTGGCCGGTCATCAGCCTCCTCGCTTGAGCGCATGGCGAAGGGAGCGCTGCCGGCCGGCGCAATATCCGCTATCATGCCGCGCCTATAGCGCACGACGAGCCACGAGCCACCAGCGATGATCCGCAAGTTCATATCCCGCGTCCTCGGACGAAAAGGTACCGGCAGCCCCAGTCAGCCGGCGGTGATCGGCGCTGCCCAGCACGGTCTGCAGCGGGAGCAGATCAGTCGTGGCTGTCGGCGCACGATCGAGACCTTGCAGGAGGGCGGCTATCAGGCCTACGTCGTCGGCGGTGCCGTGCGCGACCTGCTGGCTGGTCTGGTACCGAAGGACTTCGACGTCGCCACCAATGCCACGCCGGAACAGGTCAGGCAGTGTTTTCGGCGCTCGCGCATCATCGGTCGTCGCTTCCAGATCGTACACGTCAACATGGGCGTGGAAACCATCGAAGTGACCACTTTCCGCGGTCACCACGGCGAACAGGGCGGCAACAAGGCGCAGACCGACGACCAGGGCCGTGTCCTGCGCGACAACGTCTTCGGCAGCCAGGCCGAGGATGCGGCGCGGCGCGACTTCACGGTGAACGCGCTGTACTACGATCCGACTGCCGAGACCATCATCGATTACCACCATGGTGTCGCCGACCTGAAGCAGAAGACCCTGCGCATGATCGGCGACCCCAAGACGCGTTATCGTGAAGACCCGGTGCGCATGTTGCGCGCCGTCCGTCTGGCCGCCAAGCTGGGCCTGATGATCGATCCCGAAGCCAGCCGACCGATCCGCGAGATGACCGACCTGATCGAGAACGTGCCGCCTTCGCGACTGTTCGACGAGATGCTCAAGCTGCTCACCTCCGGGCACGCGGTACGCTGCGTCACGCGCCTGCGCGAAGAGGGTTTGCACCACGGCCTGCTGCCGCTGCTCGATGTCATTCTCGACCAGCCGCTCGGCGAACGCTTCGTCATGCTGGCTCTCGAGTCCACCGATGCGCGCGTCGGCGCCGGCAAGCCGATTTCCCCCGGCTTCCTCTTTGCCACCCTGCTGTGGAACGAGGTGCTCGTCAAGTGGGAACTGCTGAAGCGTCGCGGCGAGCCGGTCATCCCTGCCCTCTTCCAGGCAATGGACGAAGTCCTTGACGTGCAGGCCGAGAAGCTCGCGATCACCCGTCGGATTGTCGGTGACATCAAGGATATCTGGGCACTGCAGCCGCGCTTCGAGCAACGTTCCGGCAAACGGCCCTACGGCGTTCTCCAGCAGCCACGTTTCAAGGCCGGCTACGACTTCCTGCTGCTGCGCGCCGAGTCCGGTGAAGTCGATCAGGCGGTCGGTGCGTGGTGGACGGATTTCCTGCACGCCAGTGACGAGGGGCGTGCCGCCATGCTGCTGCCGCCGCCTGGCGAAGCCAGAAAGCGCCGGCGGCGTCGGCGCCCGCCAGCGGACAGCGCGCCGAACCTCCCTGAATGAATCGCGGCAAGGACGTTACCGCAGGTCCGGGAAACGGGCGCGGGCAACGCGCCGCTCGCTGCCCGGCAGCCAGACAGCCTACCGGTCCGGCGGCTGCAGATGCCAGGTACGCGCCGATGGTCCAACGTGGCTAGTTCGTCACACCTGGCTTTCGTCGCTCTCGGGGCCAACCTCGACGACCCGTTGGCGCAAGTGCGCGCGGCGGGCGATGCGCTCGCCGGCGTACCCGAATCCCGTCTGCTGTACCTGTCCTCGCTTTACCGCACGGCGCCGGTGGGAATCCGCGGCCAGCCCGATTTCATCAATGCCGTCGCCGCCCTGACGACCGAACTGGCACCGCTGCGACTTCTCGATGCGCTGTTCTCGGTCGAACGCCGCTTTGGTCGTCGCCGCGAGTTCCACCAGGCACCGCGCACCCTCGACCTCGACCTGCTGCTCTACGATCAACTCATCGTCGATAGCCCACGGCTGAGCCTGCCGCACCCGCGCATGCACTTGCGCGCCTTCGTCATCGCGCCCTTGCTCGAGATCGCGCCGCACTGCCACATCCCGGGTCGCGGCAGCGCCGCGGCCTGGCTACCGGCGGTGAGCATGCAACGCATCGAAAGAGTGCCGACTCAATAGTAAGGACGGTAGCGGGGAGGCCCATAGCCGTAGCCATGGCGATAACCACGGCCGTAGCCGTAGCCTCGGCCGTAGCCGTAGTACTGCCCTCCCGGGACGACCACCACCGGCGGTGGATTGATGTAGGCACGCGGAGGGGCGACAACGAGCGCCGGTTCAGCGGGAACAACGACGCAGCCAGCCACACCGGCAGCGGCAAGCAGAGCAAGGACAAGAGTTTTCATGGGGTTCTCCGACAGGTCACACCCTCTTAACGCAGCACGGACAGATTGGTCGGTAACCGCTTGTTACCGGATGTTTCACGCCGGGACCACAGGTCCATGCGGGCGATGCCGTCTGACGCACCGCCTGACGCGCCGCCTTGCTCGGTACCGCTCGGGCAGTCGCCTCGTCGCCTTCGTCCGGGGTGCGGCGAGTCGCATTTTTTTGCTGGAGGCGCGCAAACTTGAACATCTTGGCGCTGCTCTGTGTATCCTTGGCGCCGTCCGACTTCGCTGACGGTTCGCTCCCCGCGACACCGGTCGGCTCGGTCAAACAAAGGGAGAATTGGATGATTTTCGGGAGTGGGGAGAAGATCCGCAGCCTGCAACAACGCGTCGACGAGCTTGCCGCCGAGAACGCCGGTCTGCGTGACCAGCTTTCGACGATGCACTCCCGACTCGCCCAAGGCGATCAGGTGACGGCTGCGGCGCTAGGCCACGATCGTGATCGGCAACGGCTGTTTGCTTCGTTCCGCTCGTATCGACAATCGCTGGCCGAGTCGCAGCAGACCCTCGCCGCTCTCGCCCACCGACTGCGTGACGAGCAGCAGGAAACGGTGGCCGCGGCCGGCCTGGCCTCCAGCAGTCGCGAGTTGGTACAGGCAATCAGCAGCGAGTTGAACCGGCTCGCCGAAGACTCGCGCGACGCTCTGGGCAAGATCCTTGGCCTGCAGGGCAGCACCCAGAAGATCGGCGGCATCGTGCATCTGATCAAGGAAATCGCCGACCAGACCAACCTGCTGGCGCTCAACGCCGCGATAGAAGCTGCTCGCGCAGGCGAGGCCGGCCGCGGCTTTGCCGTGGTCGCCGATGAGGTTCGCAAACTTGCCGACCGCACCACGCACGCGACCAGTGACATTTCGCAACTGGTGACCACCATCCAGGGTGAAACTGCCTCCGCCCAGAGCAGTATCGGCAACCTTGCCGAGCAGTCGGACTCGTTCAGCGAGCAGGGCCGGCAGGCTTCATCGACGATCGGCGGGATCACCGCGCTCGCCCAGAAAATGGAGCAGACCATCGGTCTGGCTGCGCTGCGCAGTCTTGTCGAGTTGGCCAAGATCGATCATCTGCTATTCAAGTTCGACATCTATCAGGTTTTCCTCAACACGTCCGACAAGCGTGCCGACGACCTCGCCACGCACACCGGCTGCCGTCTGGGCAAATGGTATTATGAGGGCGAGGGCAAGACCTGCTTCTCGCAGCTTGATGGCTATCGAGGGCTGGAGAAGCCTCACATCGACGTTCATCGGCAGGGCCGTGCCGCTGTCGAGGCATTGCATGCCGGCGATCTTTCTGCCGGCGTCGATGCGATCGAGCAGATGGAAGCTGCCAGCATGCTGGTTCTGCAGAACCTCGAACGGATGGCTTGTGACGGCGACGCCAGACCCGACTCGCTTGTCCGCGCACGCTGACGCGCCACTATCTCAAACCCGGAGAGCAAACCCATGTCCACCCACGTTGCGACGCGCCGGCTGACGCAGCTCGATCTCGCCCGGATGCGCGTCAATGGCGAGAAGATCGCGGTCCTCACCTGCTACGACGCCAGCTTCGCGGTGGTCTGCGATGCGGTCGGTGTCGACGCCTTGTTGATCGGCGACTCGCTCGGCATGGTCCTGCAAGGCCATGACTCGACGCTGCCGGTGACCCTGTCCGACATCGCCTACCACACGGCCAGCGTCGCGCGCGGCAGCCGGCGCCCGCTGGTGATCGCCGACATGCCTTTCGGCAGCTTCCAGGAGAGCCCGCAGCGTGCGCTGCGCAACGCCGTCACGCTGATGGCTGCTGGCGCGCAGATGGTCAAGATCGAAGGCGGTGTCGAATTGGCGGAAACGACACGCTTTCTGACCGCCCGAGGCATCCCGGTATGCGCGCACGTCGGGCTGACCCCGCAATCGGTTCACCAGCTTGGTGGCTACCGCGTCCAGGGGCGGGACGATTCCGGCGCCGCCCGTTTGATCGCCGATGCGCTGGCTCAACAGGAGGCGGGTGCCGGGCTGATCGTCCTCGAGGCCATCCCGCAGGCGCTGGCTGCTGAAGTGACCGGCCGGCTGACCATCCCTACCATCGGCATCGGCGCCAGTCGGGAGTGCTCCGGACAGGTGCTGGTCCTGCACGACATGCTGGACGTTTCCGCCGGCAAGAAGGCACGCTTCGTCAGGAACTTCATGGCCGGGCAGACGTCCATCGCCGGCGCCATCGCCGCCTACGTCAATGCCGTCAAGGACGGCAGCTTCCCCGGTCCGGAAAACTGTTACTGACTGAATAGCCATGCAGATCCATTCGTCGATTGCCGAACTGCGCGCAGCGCTGAAACATCGTGGTCGTGTCGCCGTGGTGCCGACGATGGGCAACCTGCACGCGGGCCACATCGCCCTGATGACGGATGCGCGCACGCACGGCGACACAGTCGTCGCCACGATTTTCGTGAACCGCCTTCAATTCGGGCCGAACGACGACTTCGACCGCTATCCACGCACCTTCGTGGCCGACTGCGACAAACTCACCGCGGCCGGCGTCGACCTGCTGTTTGCACCCGCGGAGACCGATCTCTATCCAGAGCCGCAGCAATATCACGTCGACCCGCCCGAAATCCAGAATCAACTCGATGGCGAGTTCCGTCCCGGTCATTTCCGTGGCGTCGCCACGGTGGTCCTCAAGCTGTTCAATATCGTGCAGCCGCAGGTAGCGCTGTTCGGCAAGAAGGACTACCAGCAGTTGATGGTTCTGCGCAACATGACGCGGCAACTCGCCTTGCCGATCGACATCGTCGGCGGCGAGACGGTGCGTGCCGACGACGGCCTGGCGCTCTCCTCGCGCAACGTCTACCTGTCGGCAGCCGAGCGCGCCGAGGCGCCGCGCCTCTATCGCCTGCTCGGCCGCATCAGCGAAGCAGTACGTTACGGCGAACGCGATTTCCTGCGCCTCGAACGGGACGCCACCGCCGAACTCGACCGCAACGGCTGGAAAACGGACTACGTGGCGGTGCGCCGGCAGTCCGATCTGCAGTGCCCGCAACACGGCGAAGACGGCCCGCTGGTCGTCCTCGCTGCCAGTCGGCTGGGCGCCGCACGGCTGATCGACAACGTCGAAATCGCCGGCCCCGGAGGTCGTTGACAGGCGGCCATTAGTCGCTACAATGCGCTTCCCCCCCCACTCCGAACTGGTGATTCCATGCAGAGAACAATGCTGAAGTCGAAGCTGCACCGCGTAAGCGCCACGCATGCCGAGCTTCACTATGAAGGGTCATGCGCGATCGACGAGGACCTTCTCGAGGCGGCAAACATCCGTGAATACGAACAGATCGACATCTGGAACGTCAATAACGGTGAGCGCTTCACGACCTACGCCCTGCGCGCCGAGCGAGGATCCGGAGTCATTTCGGTGAATGGTTCGGCCGCACGACGCGCCGCGCCGGGTGACATCCTGATCATCGCCAGCTTTGCCGCGTACAACGAAGTCGAACTGGCGAAATATGCGCCGCAGCTCATCTACGTCGACACCCAGAACCGCATTGTCCGCACCGCCGGCAAGATCCCGGCGCAGGCCGCTGCCTGAAGGCGGGTTCTGCCGCAACCATGGAAAAGCCGCGATGCGAGTCGCGGCTTTTTTGCTTTCACACCCCTGGCGGCCGGCTGCTCGCGCAGCGTCGGTTTGCCCGCTAGGCGCTTTCCGGCGCTTCCTTGGGCTTGCGTGGGCGGCGACTGCGACTCGCCGGTTTCTTGGCAGGTTTGCTGGCCTCCGCTTCCGCCTCGGCCTCGGCTCCAGCGTTGGTGACAGGCCTGTCCTCGATTTCGGTTGCCGTCTCTGGCGGCGGCGCCAGTTCGCTGGTGCTCGCCGGTCCTGAATCGGTGACCACCAGCGACCTGTCCTCCACGAACGCGAAGCCCGCTGTCGGCATCGGTGCCTCTGCTGGTCCACGCTCCTCGACGGACTCAGGCCGGTCGGGCAAGGGTGCCGACTCGCCGTCGCCGAACGGCGTGGCTTCGCGGGCCGGCTCGCCGGATTCGGCTGCTCCGGCTTCTTCCTTGACTTCTCTGGCCTCGCCGCGGGAACGTCGGCCCACCTTCTCCCCTGCCTTGCGCCGGCCCTGCCCTTTCCGGCGCGTATCGGCCGGTTCAGCCGCCGTCACCTCGCCGGGAATCCCTTCGCTGTGCAGCTCGGCGCCGGTGCCCGGTGTCGGCTCGGCCGCCATCTCGACGGGCAACTCCGCCCGCGCCGCGATGCCGTTGCTGCGGAACACATAAGTGCCCGACTTCTCGTCCCGACCGATCTCCAGCAGGCCGCGTGCCTGCGCTTCCTCGAGCAGGTTGCCGAACGCGCGGAAGCCGTAATACGACTCGCTGAAATCGGGCTTGCGCCGCTTGATCGCTTCCTTGAGCATCGACGCCCAGATCTTGCTGCTGTCGCCGCGCTCGGCGACGAGCGCATCAAAAGTGGCCACAGCCAGTTCGATCGCCTTGCTCCGCCGCGCTTCCAACTCGGCCTTGCGCTGCGCATCCTCTTCCGGCGAGCGCCTGACCACGGCTTGAGCCTCTCGGGAATCACGCCGCGCCGCCCGCTGGCTCTCGCGCACCAGATCGTCGTAGAAGATGAATTCGTCGCAGTTGCCGATCAACAGATCGGAAGTGGACTGTTTGACGCCGACGCCGATCACGTACTTGGCGTTCTCGCGCAGCTTCGAGACCAGCGGTGAAAAGTCCGAGTCGCCGCTGATGATCACGAAGGTATCGACATGCGACTTGGTGTAGCACAGGTCCAGCGCATCGACGACGAGCCGGATGTCGGCCGAGTTCTTGCCCGATTGACGCAGGTGCGGAATTTCGATCAGCTCGAAACTCGCTTCGTGCATGGTCGACTTGAAGCCCTTGTAGCGCTCCCAGTCACAGTAGGCCTTCTTGACAACGATACTGCCTTTGAGCAGCAGACGTTCGAGGACCGGCTTGATGTCGAACTTGTCGTACTTCGCGTCGCGTACGCCAAGTGCCACGTTCTCGAAGTCACAATACAAAGCCATGATGGCGGTTTCCGGCGCTACGGCCATGATTCGTGCTCTCCCATAGTCTGCGAGAACCGGAGGATACACCGAGGAGCGCCCGTCCGGGGGCAGAGCCTGCGGGACCGCCTCCAGAATACCGAAAAGCCAACCAAGCTCCGCAATCGATACGCACGATAGACAAGGGCGGGTCTCCCCGCCCTTGGCGCCTGCGGCAGACGATCTATCAGCTCCGGGTGTTGCCCTTCCTCCGCAGCGACCTCATGCCGAGCAGAGCGCCGGCCAATAGCGCCAGCGTACCGGGTTCGGGCGTGTCGCCACCATCGGGAATCACGGTGCCACCCAGGATGGGCAGATAGAAGGCAGTCGCCAGCGGATCGGTCCAATAATCAGCGCCAGCCCAGCTTCCATCAGTCCTCTGATTACTGACCAACCATTCGTTATAGTCCTGCCACCAGTTGCAATCCGTGCCCCTATCGCCGCCACAGTCGCCGGGCCGAAGATTCGTAATGGTTGCTGTGTCAGTGAGCCCGATGTTCGTTTCAAGACCCTTGTAGATCGACCACATGGCATAGGGGTGCCCGAAGTTGCCGTACCAGCCGCTGCCGGCGTCTCGCCAGTTGCTGTTTACAAAACTCAGTGCCTTCTGGACAGCGCCATCGCTGACGGGTTTTCCGATCAGGCCCAGGCCGACCAGAAGGCCGCCGGTGTCGGCGTGATCGCAAAGGCCACTACCAGGTCCCTGGTAGCACCCTGCACCCGATGTCGGATCTTGAGCAAAAGCAAGCCATTTGGCGAGATCGGTGTTGAGAATGGCGGGCTGACTTGCCCCCAGGGTCTTGTCATAGGCCAGGGAAATGATCCCCCATTGCGTCGTCGACATATCTGAGTCGTAGCCGTCGTTGAGGCCATAACGCCAGCCGCCTATCAAGGCACCCTGGTTGGCGGTACTCTGGCTTGCCGCCCATGTGTTGTTGATGCTCTGTGCAATATCGCCCCAGGTCTTGCCCACCAAAGGCCCGCTGGTGGCGCTCGATACACCCGCCGGATTTCCCGCCGCGTAGAGGGCAATCGCCGGCGCGATCAGTCCGGTGGTATAGCTGCTTTCGCCGTTGCCGTACCAGTAGGCCGCGGCGCAGCTACCACCGCCGGGGCAGATGTTTACGGCATCGTTTCTGGTGCTGACGGTCGCCCCAAGGGCGTTGTTGAGAAGAAACCTGATGGCCTTGTCCACATCGGCCTGATAGGCCGCCGCGTTGCTTCCCCAGTGGCTTTTCTGGGTGAGCATCGCATACGCGGCGGCACCGGTGGCGGCATCGTCATAGGTACCACCCCAATAGCTCCAGTTGCCGCCCGCTTGTTGTTGGGCGTGCAGGTACGCAAGACTCTTGTCGATGGCGGTAACGATCTCGGCGTCCGTTGCCGCCTGGGCGCTGCTTGTACCGAAAGCGGCACACACCAGGGTAACGGCCAATGCCAGCTTCGTGATGCTCTTCTTCGTGTTCATGATCAGTTCCCTTGCATTTCCTTGAAAAGTATCTGATTTTCCAACCAGTGGTAGCTTCGATTACTCGAGGCCCGACAGACCAAGTGAGAAGTGTTCCAGTCACCAGAATTCGTTCATGACTCCTCCCCAGAATGCGCAAATCGAACGGCGCCGAAAACGACCGAACCAATCGTGCTGTCCAGATCCACTCGTTGAGGGCGATGGTTTTCCCACCGAACGACAAGCATAAGCCATGCCCCTAGCAGAACTATTTTGCTATAGCCGTATTTAAAAAGTGGTTTACACCTCCTGAGCGAGTCGCCGAGGTCTGGATGGCGATTCGCGAGCAAACGTGTAAAATTCGTCGACATCCATGGGTGCGCGTTGACTGGTCCCTCTGGGCTGAATCCCACCTGTAGCAAGGATTCGTGCCCACGCGTGCCGTCACCTCATACTTGTCCCGGCCGTTTTGGCGGCGGCGAGGGGTAGGTGCCCGCCAAGCCCGTTATGGCAGCGCAGGCGGATGTAAAAATCGTCGACACGTCGGGGTTCGAAATCGGGGGTGCAGCCTTGGTCAGCGCGGCATGCCCCCGGAAGGGGGTGGGCCCGGCTCCTCCGAGCAGGACGCCGCGCCGGGCTGATCGCCGACTTCGAACCGAAATTAGTCGTACCATTGCCACTCGCTTCAACTCGCTCGCCATCGTGGCAACAGCGCTAGCGGACGTCGGCGGCCTGCCCAGCGCACCACGCCGGGATTTTCCACTCGCGAAAACCGATACCTGTAGAACGGATGCCCATGCGTCGTTACTTGCTGTTTGCTGCCACGCTCGCCATCGCTGCCCTGGGCGGTTGTGCCGGCACCCCCACGCCGCCGCCGGTGGCCAAACCCGTCAAGCTGGCACTGGCGCTCGGCGGCGGCGCGGCGCGCGGCTTTGCGCACGTCGGCGTGATCAAGGCGCTGGAAAGTCAGGGAATCTTTCCCGACATCATCACCGGCACCAGCGCCGGGGCGGTGGTCGGCGCCCTTTACGCGGCCGGCAACAACGGTTTCGAGCTGCAGAAGCTGGCGCACCGGCTCGATGAATCGAAGATCAGCGACTGGTCGCTGCCCGATCGCGGTGTCCTCAAGGGCGAGTCGCTGCAGCAGTTCGTCAACGATGCCGTCGGCCAGCGGCCGCTCGAGTCCCTGAAGAAACCGTTTGGCGCGGTCGCCACCGATCTGCACAGCGGCGAGAGTATCGTCTTCCGTACCGGCAACACCGGCATCGCGGTGCGCGCTTCAGCGACGGTACCGGGCGTCTTCCAGCCGGTCAAGGTGAGCGGACGCGAATACGTCGACGGCGGCCTGAGCAGCCTGATTCCGGTTCGCGCGGCGCGCCAGATGGGTGGCGATGTGATCATCGCCGTCGACATCTCGGCGCGGCCCGGCAACCAGCCGGTACGCAGCACGCTCGACATCCTGATGCAGACGTTCACGATCATGGGCCAGAGCCTGGCTCGCTACGAACTCAAGGAAGCCGACGTGGTGATTCGCCCGCAGGTCGGCAGCGTCGGCTCGACCGATTTCCAGGCCCGTCACGACGCCATCCTCGAGGGCGAGAAGGCCGCCCAGGCCGCCTTGCCGCAGATTCGCGAAGCACTGCGCAAGGCGGGCCGGACCTGAAACCGTTCGACTGACTCCCCTGGGCGCCCGCCAGGTGCCCGCTGCAAGAGACCACGACAAGAACGATGCGACTGCTCAAGGAGTTCTCCGCTTCGGCCGTGATTGCTGGCTTCGTCGCCGTGCTCGTCGGCTTCACCAGCTCGGCGGTGATCGTCTTCCAGGCCGCCCAAACGCTGCACGCGAGCGCTGCCGAGATCGCCTCGTGGATGTGTGCCCTGGGGGTGGGCATGGGCCTGACCAGTATCGTGTTGTCAATGCGCTTCCGCGTGCCGGTCCTGACGGCCTGGTCCACGCCCGGTGCGGCAATGCTGATCACCAGCGCGGCCGGCGTGTCGATGGGCGAGGCCGTCGGCGCCTTCCTCGTCTCGGCGGCGTTGATCACGCTGTCGGGGTTCAGCGGCTGGTTCGAACGAATGATCGGCCGGATTCCGATCTCCATCGCCTCGGGCATGCTCGCCGGCGTTCTCCTGCGCTTCGGACTCGACGCCTTTGCGGCCATGCGAAGCCAGTTCGCCCTGGTCTTTCCCATGTTCTGCGCCTATCTGATCTGCCGCCGGCTGCTGCCGCGCTACGCCATCGTCGTCACCCTGCTGCTCGGCATCGTCCTGGCGGCGACGCAGGGGCTGCTGCGCGTCGACGACGTCCGTCTCGAGCTGGCGACGCCGGTATTCACGGTGCCGGAGTTCTCGTGGCAGGCGCTGGTCGGTGTCGCCCTGCCCTTGTATGTGGTCACCATGGCCTCGCAGAACGTTCCCGGCGTCGCCGTGATCCGCGCTTCCGGCTACCAGGTGCCGATCTCGCCGCTGATCGGCTGGACCGGTGCGGCCAACCTCCTCCTGGCTCCCTTCGGCGGCTTTGCCCTCAACCTGGCGGCGATCACTGCGGCGATCTGCATGGGCCGCGAAGCGCATGAAGACCCCGCCAGGCGCTACGTCGCCGCCATGGCCGCCGGTGCGTTCTACCTGCTGATCGGGCTGTTCGGGGCGACCGTCGGCTCGCTCTTCCTGGCTTTCCCCAAGGAACTTATCCTGGCGATTGCCGGCCTGGCCCTCCTCGGCACGATCGGCAGCGGTCTGGCGGCGGCGCTGGGCAACGAGAGCGAACGCGAACCAGCGCTACTGACTTTCCTTGTCACCGCGTCGGGAATTGCGCTCGCCGGCATCGGCTCCGCCTTCTGGGGCCTGCTAGTCGGCGTGTCGGCGCTTGCCATCCTGCGGACCAGACCGCCGGCGCGACCGTAGCCCGGATGCAACGCAGTGAAATCCGGGAATCCGCGAAACCCCTATCCCAACAGCCTGCTAACCCCCCCCGCCTCGCACCTCCGCCGCCTCAGCCCTCGAGCGCCTCCCAGCGTTCGAGCAAGCCGAGTAGCTGCTCATCGATTTCGCCGAGGCGTGCCGACAGGCGTTGCGCCTCCTGCCCTTGCGACTGGTACAGCGCCGGATCGGCCAGACGCTCGCCAATCGCCTTCTGCTCCGTCTCGAGGGCCGCGATGCGCTCTGGCAGCTCGGCGAGTTCGCGCGCTTCCTTCCACGACAGCTTGCCGGCAACGGCCGCCTTCGGCCGCGCCGGTTTCGCGACGTCGGCCGGGCGCAGATCGCCGCGTTTACCCGCGCCCGCCGGCGGTATCTCGTTCCCGCGCCGAGCGGCCTGGTAGTCGGCCCAGTCCTGATAGCCTCCGGCATATTCACGCCACGACCCGTCGCCCTCGGAGGCAATCGTCTGGGTGACCACATTGTCGATGAATGCGCGATCGTGGCTGACCAGAAACAGGGTACCGGGGTACTCCTGCAACAACTCCTCGAGCAATTCGAGCGTTTCGATATCGAGGTCGTTGGTCGGCTCGTCGAGCACCAGAACGTTCGCCGGCCGCGCGAACAGGCGGGCCAGCAGCAGGCGGTTGCGTTCGCCGCCGGACAGCGAGCTGACCAGCGAACGCGCACGCTGGGGCGCAAAGAGGAAATCGCCCAGGTAGCTGATCACGTGTTTGCGCTGGTTGCCGATCTCGACAAAATCCGACCCCGGCGAAATGACGTCGATCAGCGTCGACTCCTCATCGAGCTTGCTGCGAAACTGGTCGAAATAAGCCACCTCCACCTTCGTCCCGAGGTGCACCGTCCCCTTGTCGGGCTGCAACTCGCCGAGGATCAAGCGCAGCAGCGTCGTCTTGCCGGCACCATTGGGACCGATGACGCCGATCTTGTCGCCACGCTGCAGGCGACACGAAAAGTCGCGCACCACCGTCTTGTCGCCGAAGCTCTTGCTGACGTTTTCGAGCGCCGCCACGAGCTTGCCGCTGCGCACACCGGCGTCGAGCGCCATCTCGACCCTTCCCTGGCGCTCCCGCCGCGCCGCACGTTCGCGGCGCAACTGTTCGAGGCGCAGCACGCGGCCCTCGTTGCGCGTCCGACGCGCCTTGATTCCCTGTCGGATCCACACCTCTTCCTGCGCGAGAAACTTGTCGAACCTGGCGTTGTTGATCGCCTCGTCGTGCAGCATCGCCTCCTTGCGCGCCTGGTACTCGCTGAAGCTGCCCGGACACGAAAGCAGTCGGCCGCGGTCGAGTTCGACGATGCGCGTCGCCACGCGTTCGAGGAACCGGCGGTCGTGGGTGATGAACACCAACGTCACGCCGGAAGCCACAAGCATCTCCTCGAGCCATTCGATAGCGGCGATGTCCAGGTGGTTGGTCGGCTCGTCGAGCAGCAACAGATCCGGCGACACCGCCAGTGCCTGCGCCAGGGCCAGGCGCTTCTTCTGGCCGCCGGACAGCGTCCCGACCAGCGCGTCGGCGTCGAGCGAGAAACGCTGGATGACACGCTCGGCCTGCGCCTCGAACGACCAGGCATTGCGCGACTCGAGTTCACCCTGCAGGGACTGCATCCGTTCGAGCAGGCTGGCCTGGTCGGCCTGCGCGTCAGCAAGCGCGTGCGAAACCGCGTGGTAATCGGCGAGCAACGCCGACAGCTCGCCCATGCCGGCGACGACCGCCTGGAAAACCGTCAACTCGGCGGCGAAGGGCGGTTCCTGGGGGACATAGCCCACGCGCAATCCCGGCTGTTGCCAGACCTTGCCGTCGTCGAGGCCACCCGTGCCCGCCAGGGCGCTCAGCAGCGAGGACTTGCCCGTACCGTTGCGACCGATCAGAGCGACCCGCTCACCCGGGTCGAGCTGGAAATCGGCATGATCGAGGAGCGGCACGTGGCCGAAGGCAAGCGAGGCATCGGAGAGAGTCAGGTAGGGCATGAGTGCTTACGTTGTCCTGTGGGTGGGTGATACTGAAGCGAAATCACCGCCGACGCCATGAGCAAGTGCTCGCGGCAGCCGGCTGGCGGCGACTGCGCGCGATTCTACTCTGCGGAGACCGTTCGGGAAGCCCTGAACTACAGCGGGATCGCGCCACATCGGGTGGCTGCCCCTGTTTCAGCGCGCGCACACCCCATCCCCCACCTCAGGGTCCGGCCACGCCGACAGTGCCGCCATCGCCCCGCCCGACCGGCCCGCCGGTGGTCGCCCGGGCGCGTCGCCGCCCGCAGTCAAGTGCCCGAATTTGTGTCCGAGTTTCCCGCTGGCGACAGTCAACGGCTACAATACGGCCCCTGCTCCTCGTAGCACAATGGATAGTGCACACGCCTCCTAAGCGTGGGATACAGGTTCGATTCCTGTCGAGGGGACGTTCCGTGAGTCTGCCGGACTTCGTAGAAGTCCCGCCAAACGTGCGGCGGTGACACCCCGGGCAATCGGTGGGCGCGGTGCGGCAAGCCGGGCGTTCGAGTGTAGCTACGCCGCCAGACTGTCACGGGAGTTCGCTACATTCCTGGGGACAGGATTCGCGGAGATGCGTGCCCCCGCGATGACCTGGCGATTGGGCGGGGGAAGGTGTAGGGCTTCAGCGCGTGCTTGTTCCGAAGATGCTGTCCAGACTACCGGCATCAAGCACCTGATCCAGCCACGCATCGATTTGCTCGAGGGAAGCCCTGGAAATCTGCGCCAGAACATCCGGAGGGACGGCACCAAAACGCTTCTTCAGCAGCTTTTGCAGCGCCAGCGCTTCACCCTCGGCTTTCCCCTCGGCTTTCCCCTCCGCTTTCCCCTCGGCCTTGCCCTCGGCTTTCCCCTCCGCCTTGTAGGCCTGTGCCCATTCTTCGAGTCGTTCAGCCAACATGACATTCAGCTCCTGTAGATCGTCAATCCGAGGTAACACGATACGGTATTCGGCCTTGCGCATCAATGTCGCCCGGATCCAGAGAGCGAACATCCGGCGCAGGTCGGGCCGCTCGGCCAGCCACTCGTCGAGCAGGCTCAGCAAGTCGCCGATGGCAGCCGGCGACGCCGGGTGTTCGATCCGGAAGACGGCTGCCACCAGGTTCTTGAGCGAGGCCAATTCGCTGTCGCTCCAGGCGTTCTCGTCGATCAAGAGATACTTCAGCCGCGGCTTGAACTGCTCGACCAAGCCCGGAACTGGCGGGATCAACTCAAAGACGTCGGTGACCGCTGACCAGCGCTGGCTACCGTTGTAGAGGACGATGGGGAGGACCGGCGGCAAGCGGCCGTCGGCCAGGACCTCACCGCGCTTGATCAGGTCCTGATAGAGCAGCCCCCCATAGACCATCATGCGCAGTGCCATGTACTTGTCGACGCTGCTCTGGAATTCGATCAGCAGGTACAGATACACCCACTCCCCGCCCACCTTGACCCGCCAGACGATGTCGTCAGCGCGGTTGGTGAAGTCTTCGGTGACGTAGCTGCCCGGCACCCTCTCCAGGGTGCTGTAATCGAGCCCGTGTAGCCAGTCGTCCGGCACGAAGCCGAGAATCAGGTCGCGCACCAGTTCCGGCGTGGAGAAAAGGAGTTTGTAGCCCGTGTCGTGAGTGTTTGCCATAGGCGAATCGTAGCAGGACAAGCATGGAGATGGTCACGACATCAGGTCGGCTCCGTGGGCCCACCTCCGATCGATGATCGGCGGTTTCATGGGACGGATAATCTCGAGCAACGGCTGTCGCCGCCAGATCCTGCCCTCGCAAACCCGCAAGCCGCTCCGCTCAAGGACGCTGCTTGGGTGACTGGAGGGATCGCGGCAGTCGCATCCGTCAGCACACAAGACGCAGCGTGCTCCTGAAAGGCTCCGGGACGTCATGACCCTGGTTATACTGACACCGAAGGTCGGCTCTCGCTTGCTCGCGGCAAGACGCGATCCGTCGCCAGCGCAGCTCAAAACCGATCGGAAATCATGGCCACCACAGCAAAACCCGCATCAACTCCCAGGGCGAAAGCGCCCGCAAGCCAGGGAAGCAAGGCCGCCGCAGCGGCCGCCGGCAGCGAGCCCTATCTGCGCTTCCACCATTCGCTGGACCTGCGAGCGAGAACCGATGCCGTCCTGGCTGCTCTCGAGGAGAGTCCCGACGACGCCGGACATGGCGCCGCTCTCGCCAACCTGGTGGCTGAACTTACCGGGGCGGGGATGGACTATTACTTCCTGCGGCCACTCCGGCTGGCCCAGGTCGGCTTTGTCGCCGAACAGTCAGCCCGTCTGGGCATGTCCGGGGCGGTAAAGCTGATCAGTTCGGTCAGCCGCAAATTCATCGTGCGCATGGACAGGGAGCAGTTGTTGGCGGTGGCGACGCACATCCGCGCCCTCGCCCGCTAGACGGTTCGCCGACGTGTCACCCCTGCGGCTGTTTGCCGAGCGGCAGGCGCAAGTCAATCGTGCCGCGGTCGGCACCTGTCGTCATCGCGAAGCCGAGGCCGCGGGCCAGTCGCTGCATGCGCAGGTTGCCATCGAGCGTTTCGCCGCGCAATTCGCCGATGCCGCGGCTGCGGCAGTAGGCGACGATGCTCTGCAGCAGGAGTCGCCCGAGTCCCCTGCCCTTGATTGCCGAAGCAACGACGAGCGCAAAGTCGGCGACGACGCTGTCGGGATCGGCGACGGCGCGTACCTCGCCGAGCACGACTTCGACGCCATCGCTGCCCCGCTCGACGGCGACCAGCGCCATCTCGCGATCGTAGTCGATCTGCGTGAAGCGGGCCAGGCGCGCACGCGGCAGATTCCTGATCGAGTCGAAAAATCGCATCCGTGAATCCTCGGGAGCAAGCGAGTTCAACAGTTCGCCGAGACGGGTCTCGTCTTCCGGGCGAATCGGCCGGACCAGCAACTGACGACCCTCCCAGGTCAACGGTTGCTCGAGTTCCTTCGGATACGGGCGAATCGCGAAGCGTCGCAGGCCGAGCAGGCGTTTTCCCCTGCTGATGCGAAGCCGCACGTCGAGCGCCACCACCCCCGAGGTCTCGACAAAGAGGGGATCGAGTTCTGCGCCGACCACCGCGTCGATGTCGGTGAGCAATTGCGACAGGCGCACCAGTGTCTGGCTCACCGCCGCCTCCAGCGCGGCGCGCTCGCCCTCGGGCGCTTCCGCGGCGAAGCCGCTGCGCGCGACCAGGTCCTGGGCCAAGGTCAGGTTGAGCGGCGGCAGGGCGACGACGAAACGGCTCCGGCGGGCACCAGCGCCGGCAGCCGGACCGAGGAAGATCAGCGGCCCGAACAGCGAATCCTCGGCGACACCGAGACGCAGCGCCGGCGTGCCGCTGCGTGCGCCGCTTGGGCGCAGCCGATAGGCGGTGACGCGTTTCCGCGGTTGCTGCAGGCGCGCGCTATTGCGCAGGCCGCGAACGGCAAGTTGGATCTCGGCCGGCGAGCGGAGTCCCGCGGCGACCTGTTCACACTCCGCCGTATTGGCCAGCACGAGGCCGATGTCGACCGGGTAGCCGATACGTTCCGCGGTGCCTATTGCCGCCTCGACACTGCTCGCCAGAGAATGATCGGCAACGGCAATACCATAAGCGCGCAGTACGCGACGCGCCTGCTCTGCGCTGGGAACGTCGCTCCCGGCATCGACGGCCTCGCCGATCGCGGCACGTGCGGCGGCAATGTCGGGAGAAAAGTCCTCCGCCAACGAGGGCGGCATCTGCATCAGCAAGTCGCGATTGCGCCGGTAGTTCAACACCCCGAGAAAAACCGCGATCGCCTTTTCCGGTGAATCATGGCTCAAGACGCCGCTGGCGGCAGCGATCTGTTGCGCCTCGAGCATCGTGCGACCGCCTACCCAGCACGTGAACACGTTGCGCTCGCTGGCCTGCGACACCTCGCAGATTGCCGTGGCAACCTCGACGCTCGGCGCGAACGGGGACGGCGAGCAGACCGTCAGCACGGCGTCCGTGTCGTCGTCCGCGAGTACCGCGGCAAGCGCTGCCGCCCAGTTCGCCGGGGTGATGTCCGGCGGCAAGGCCATCGGATTACCGAGCGTCGAACGCGTCTGCAGCAGTTCGCCGAGATGCTTGACCGTGCCCTTGGACAGGGCGCCCAACTGGCCACCGGAGCGCTGCAGCGCGTCCCCGGCAATCCAGCCGAGGCCGTGGCCATTCGCCAGAATGGTCAGGCGCTCGCCGCGCATCGGCCGCACCCGCGCCATCGCTTCGGCGGCCTCGAACAGATCGCCCAGGTTGTCGATGTGAACCCAGCCGGCGCGACGCAGCGCGGCCTCGTACACCTCGTCGACGCTGAACGGTGCGCCGGGCATGCTGCGTGTGTCCACGCGCCGGCCACGAATCGAGACGACCGGCTTGTTGCGCGCGGCGGCGCGCGCCGCTGACATGAACTTCCGCCCCGGCGGCAGCGAATCGAACTGGACGAGGATCGACTTGGTGTCGGGATCGCCGGCCAGCCAGTCAAGTGCGTCGGCGAGATCGATATCGATGCTCGCTCCCAGGTGCAGAACGCTCGAAAAACCGATTCCCTTGCTGGAAGCGCGATCGAGAATCGCGGCCGTGACGGCGGTCGACTGGCTGACCAGCGCGATCTTGCCCGGCGTGATCGACACCGGGGCCGCACTGGCATTGAGGCCTCTGGCGGGAACGACGATACCGCCGCTGCCAGGCCCGAGAACGCGCATCAGGTAGGGCCGCGCCGCCTCGAGGATGGCCTTGCGGGCGGCCAGGATCTGGCTGCTGCTCATCCGGTGCCACAGCCAGGGCCCGACGATCACCGCCCGCGTGCCACGCGCGCCGAGTTGCTCGATGATCGACGGGACCTTGTCCAGCGCGGCGCAGACGATCGCCAGGTCGGGCACCACCGCCATATCGTCGATGCGCACGTCGGCGCCGATCCAGAACAGCGATCGCTTCCTGGCGCTGACCGAAATCACCGGGCCGGAGAAGCCGCCGGCGGCCAGATTGGCCAATACCACTTCGGCGTAGCGGCCCGCCTCGTCGGGCTCGGCAACCACGGCTACCGATTCGGGACGAAAGAGGAACTCGAGATTGCGGACAGTCATGCTTGCCTCGTCAGGTCAGGGGAACGCGAAGCTCGCGTTGTCCATCTGCATCAGCGAGCGCGCCGGTGCCAGGGCGCCCTGGCGGTGGCCGTCGGCGCGCGGCAGCAGGCGGTCGAAATAGAACTCTGCCGTCTGTATCTTGGCGCGATAGAAGGCCGCCGACTCCGCGCCCTGGCCACTGCTCAGGTACTTGTACGCCTTGTCGGCCTGCAAGGCCCAGAAGTAGGCCATCATCACATAGCCGGAATACATCAGGTAGTCGACGCTTGCCGATCCCACGAGGTCACGATCCTTGCCCGCCCGCGACATGATCCGCAAGGTGAGCAGGTTCCACTCGATGGCGCGCTTGACCGTGGAGCGCGCCATGGCGCCCATGCACCCGCCTGCGAAGAGATGCGGCCTGGCAAAGCGCAGCATGAGGCGCGTGAAGTCGCGCACACACTTTCCCCGGGTGCCGATCAACACCTTGCGGCCCAGCAGGTCGAGCGCCTGAATGCCGGTGGTGCCTTCGTACAGCGTGGCGATGCGTGCATCTCGAACCATCTGCTCCATCCCGTGCTCGTGAATGTAGCCGTGACCGCCAAAGACCTGCATGCCGAGATTGGCGGCTTCCAGCCCCAGTTCGGTGAGGAAACCTTTGAGGATGGGTGTGTAGAAGCCGAGCAGGTTATCGTACTCTGCCTGCGTGGCGCGATCCTCTTCGAGCACGGCGTTGAACATGATGTCGGCGGTCTGCGCAGCCGCATAGATCATCGCCCGGCCACCCTCGGCAATGGCTTTCTGCGTCAGCAGCATGCGCCGCACATCGGCGTGCCAGATCAAGGCATCGGCGACCGAGTCAGGGTCCTTCTTCCCGGAGAGGGCGCGCATCGAGCGGCGCTCTCTGGCATAGGCGAGCGCACCCTGAAACGACGCCTCCGCGTGCGCGATGCCCTGCAGGGCAATTCCGAGGCGCGCCGTATTCATGAAGGTAAACATCGCCTCCAGGCCCTTGTTGGGCTCGAAGATCAACTGGCCGACCGCCGCATCGAAATTCAACACGGCAGTCGGCGAGGCGCGAATACCCATCTTGTGCTCGATGGCGCCGCAATTGACAGCATTGCGCTGGCCAGGCGAACCCCCTTCATTCGGGAGAAACTTGGGGACGACGAACAGCGACAGGCCGCGTGTTCCTGCCGGCGCCCCGGACAGGCGGGCGAGGACGATGTGCACGATGTTCGCGGCGAGATCATGCTCGCCCGCCGAAATGAACATTTTCGTGCCGGTGATCGCGTAGCTGCCGTCGGGCCGAGATTCGGCCCGGGTGGTCACCTGCCCGAGATCGGTGCCGCACTGCGCCTCGGTCAGACACATCGTGCCGGTCCATTCACCACTCACCAGGGCCGGCAGATAAAGCGACTTCTGTGCCTCGGTCCCGTATTTCAGGAGGGTGTTGATACAGCCCAGGCTAAGCCCCGGATACATGTTGAACGACCAGTTGGCCGCACCCATCATCTCGGTCTTGAACACGCTCATCGAGGTCGGCAGCCCGTGGCCACCATACTTGGTGGGAAACGACAGCCCTTGCCAGCCACCTTCGACGAATTTCCGGTAGGCCTCCCGGAATCCGGCTGGGGTAGTGACTTCGCCGTCCTTGAAGTGGCAGCCTTCGCGATCGCCGGAAAGACTCAGGGGTGCGAGAACCTCTTCGCACAGGGTGGCTGCACCGGCGAGTATGGCCTCGACCATGTCGGGCGTCGCTTCGCCGCCGCTTGACAGCCTGGCGTAGTGCGCCGGGTAATCCAGCACCTCATTGATCAGGAAACGCATGTCGCGCAGCGGAGCTTTGTAGTTCGGCATGGTGCGGCCTTTCCGGAAGGGAAACGGTGTGACTGTGCGCTGCCCGCCAAGGGCATCAGCGATTCGACTTTGGGCGTTTTGTGTACAATCGTACACTGAAACTCCTGGCGACTGAAGTATTGTTGTTACGGAAATTGGTCAATAGCAACCCGTCAGGGCAACGGACCTGTTCAGAAAAGCGAATTCCTGGATACAAGTGTTCTAAAATACGCAGCATGAGGACTGCCACCCCACTCGGGAGAGCCGCACCCGAGAATCCCGACTCGCTGTCGCGCAGCGCGCGCAAGGATCTGACCCGAGCGAACCTTCTGCAGGCGGCGCTGAACCTCATGGGCGGGGGACGCAGTTTCACCAGCCTTGGATTGCGCGAGATCGCCCGTGAAGCCGGCGTGGTCCCGAACGCCTTCTATCGTCACTTTCGCAACACCGACGAACTGGGTCTGGTTCTGGTCGAGGAGGCCGGGATCACGCTGCGCCGCCTCCTGCGCGAGGCACGCAAGATGGACGTGGCGCCGCGCGACATGCTGCGGCGTTCGGTCGGCGTCTACCAGGAGCACGTGAAGCGCAATCGCCTGCAATTCGTGTTCATCTCGAGCGAGCGATCCGGGGGCAGCCGCATCCTGCGCATGGCAATTCGCAACGAGGTGACGCATTTCACCAATGAAATGGCACAGGACTTCCGGCTGCGCGGTCTCTACACGCAACTGCCGACGGCAAGTCTGCAGATGGTCTGCGGCATGATCGTGATGACCATGCTCGCGGCGGCGACCGACATCCTCGACCTGCCCCCCGAGCAACCGCTGCTCGAGGGTGAGATGCTGGAGAACTTCGTGCAGCAACTCAAGATCATTCTCTTTGGCGCAACGCGCCTGAATGAGACCTTTGGCGTAGGCACCGCACCGACTGCGCGTGCGTTCCTGCCTGACTAGACGCACCCACCGGGACTTGCCGATCGGCGCGGGGATCAGTGCGGCAAAGTGGCGACGCGCCTACGTCGTGGCAAAAAACCGGGGCCACAAGGGCCCCGGAGAATTGTCCAGCAGACTGGCAAAGCGTTGCTTCTAGGCCTTGGCCGAGCGGCGCCTGCCGGCGAATGCCACACCCATCAAACCCAGCGAGGCAAGGAGCAGGGTCGCGGGTTCCGGTACCGGGGTGATCTCACGAATGAGCTTGTTCTGGATTGCCGACACGAAGTCCGCATTGGTTTCGGCGAACACCTGGAAGGCGCCCGTGCCGCCGATTACGCTCGTGGTACCGTATTCAAACGCGTTGACCGCATCGCTTGCGTCGAGACCGAAGAAATCGCGGTCGTTCATCCAGATGGCGTTAACGGCGGTACCGCCGCCCGCGAGGAATGCATCGCGCGCACCTCGCACGGCCGCGCAATCGGGACTATTGAAGACACAGCCCTCACCGCTCTGCACACCCTCGGAATTGATGTCTACGACCTTGCGCGTACCCTCGAAACCGTTCCCGTTGACCGAGATGAGGGCCTGACGCAGCATGTTGGCCTGACCATCTCCACCACCATCCAGGCGTCCTGCCGCGGCAACCGCATCGGCAAAGGCATTGGCTTCCGTGGCATTGCTGATTCGGAACCAGTCCACCGCCACGCCTACACCAGTTCCAAAGTCCCACAAGGCCACGGCGATGCTGCCAATCGCGCCGCCTTCGATCGCGGAAATGACCGCGGCACTGCGAAAGGCTGCCTCGACGCCACTACGGCGCAGGGCGAAGTCAGTGCCGTCGACACTGCCAGAGGTGTCCGTCGCCAGAATAAGTTCCAGGTCAACAGGAACGGCCTGGGCCGCAGGGGCTGACAGCATGACTGCCATCGCCAGAGAGCAACCACTCAACAGTTTCTTCATCATCTCGGACTCCTATCTCCAGATCGCAGGACAGTGCTCTCTCAAGGTGACGCGGTAGCAAGAACACGCGTTGCCTCTTACTCACCTCAAGCAAGACGCGGGCCACTTAAAGTTCATGCAAATTATCAAGTGGGTTAGCACTTCGTCAAAAAGTTCCCTGTAAAAATTCCCGACACCATTTTGGGGCTGGCCTGGTGATCGCCCACTGCCAGCCTGCCTGCGTTGGTCGAAACCAGGCAAGCCCGACAGACGCCTGCCACGATCGCGCCACCTCTGTCCAAACTCTGGAGGCCTGGAGCACGGCAGAGCGCTACCGACTGCGGTAACATCGTCGCCTGTCCTTATGGCAGTACAAGAACATGACTACGAAAGACCGATTCGCGGCGGCCGTACGCCATCACGACGCGCAGATCGCCGCGATGGGCCTGACCATCTGGGTTGGCTCGGAACCGACCTTCACCGACCGGACCGCCCATTCGCCGGAGTGGCTGAGCCAGGCCCTCGGCGGTGACAAGGAACGCCGTGCCGAAGCGCTGCTCGGCGGCCTGTGTCGGCGTCACGCCGGTGGCGTAGTGCTGCGCAGTGTCGGACGGCAATACCCCGGCGAGGAACAACCGCGTTGGAATCTTGGCCTTTATCGTCGGCGGGACGGCGCCTCGATCTGGCACGGGCCTCCCGACCCGCTCCTGTCGTTGAGCGACCCGACAGCCGCCTCGGGGTACGGCGATGCATTCGATCTCGATGGCTGGGCGTCCGCCCTGGCCGCCGAGCTGGCCGCGCGCAGCCTCCTGGTCACACCACTGGCCGCGGCCGCCCCCCGAGAACGGCGCCTGCTGATGCGCTCCGATGCGGCGGCCGCCTTCCCCGATACCGACGATCCCCGGCTGCGCCGCGCCTCGGTGCATGCCCGTGCGACTCCGGCCAGTGGCCTGCATGACGAACTCGCGGAGGCCGGCGCCTACCTCTTCATCCTGGGCTGCCACGAGGTGGACGGACGGCCGACGGCGCGCATCGAGTTGCCCCTGTTCTCCGGGGTCGCCTTGTTCCTGGCCGTACTGGAGAGCGTCGCGGAAGCTTCGCTGGCCAGCCAGGTAGCGACGCTGATCCTGGCCGGCTATCCACCGCCGGTGGATGCGACAGTCGAGTGGACGACGGTGACGCCCGACCCGGCGGTCATCGAGATCAATAGCGCACCGAGCGTCGACGCGGCGGATTTCCTCCTGCGCAGCCGCAAGATCCACGCTGCAGCCGCCGAACAGGGCCTTGCCCCCTACCGGCTCTACTTCAACGGCGCCGTGGCGGACTCCGGCGGTGGTGGCCAGATCACCCTCGGCGGGCCGTCGCCGGCGGCCAGCCCCTTCCTACTGGAGCCACGGCTGCTGCCGCGTCTGGTGCGTTTCTTCAACCGCCATCCGGCGCTGTCTTATCTCTACTCGCACGACTTCGTCGGCAGCAGCGGCCAGTCGGTGCGCGCCGATGAGCGTGGCGGCGACGCGTTCGACGAACTGTGCCTCGCCGTGGACCTGCTGGAGCGGGAACATGACCTGTCGCCGGAACTGCTCTGGCACAGTTTGGCGCCGTTTCTCTGCGATGCGGCCGGCAACAGTCATCGGGCCGAGATGAACATCGAGAAGCTGTGGAATCCCTTCCTCGCCGGGCGGGGCAAGCAGGGCCTGGTCGAATTTCGCGCGCTGCGCATGCAGCATACGCCGGAAAGGGCCACCGCCCTGGCCTGCCTGTTGCGCGCCGTGACGGCGATGCTGGCGCGCGACTCCTCCACTCTGCCCCTCATCGATTGGGGTCGCGAACTCCACGAGCGCTTTGCCCTGCCCTTCTACCTGGAACGGGATCTCGATCAGGTGCTGCAGGCCCTGGCCGCGGCCGGAGTGGAACTCGGCGAGGCGATCCAGGCGGTGCTGCTACGCGACGAGTTCCGTTGCTGGGGGCAAGTGCCGCTGCCCGGCTGCACCCTGGAAATCAGGCGTGCTCTCGAGTTCTGGCCGCTGCTGGGCGATTCGGCGAGCCCGGAACAGGGTGGCACCTCCCGCCTCGTCGATGCCAGCACCGCGCGTGTGGAACTGCGGCTGCGCCCGGGCGAAGGCGGCGACCTGGAGGATGCGTGGCAGATCGTCGTGGCGGGGGTCACGCTGCCGATGCGGCACGAGCACGACAGCCAGGGGCCGCTGAGGGTGTACGGCCTGCGTTACCGCAGCTTCGTCCCAAGTTGGGGCCTGCATCCCGGGCTGCGCGCGCAGGTGCCGGTGCAGCTGCGCCTGCGCCATCCCGGACAGGCGGTGGACCATGTCGTGACGCTGCATGAGTGGCGTCCCGACCCTATTGCCTATGCCGGCCTGCCCGAGGATCTGGCGGCAGCCGGCGATCGTCGTGCCGAGCGGGTGAGACTGGAAGTCCTGCCACCGAACCCGGACGAAGAGCTGCGCTGCGGGCCGGTTCCGGGTCTCGGCCCCTTCTGCCTGGATCTGCGCTGCCTGCCCGGCCAGGGGATGAGCCCAGCAGGTACACACGAGTCATGATTAGCGCCGGCCGGAGCGACCCCGCTGGTGTGTGCTTGACATGACGATCGCCGGACAGCCGGGACGCTTGACGCCTGCGTTCGTACCGGGCACCAGCAACCCCGCTCGGGCGGAGGTGACGGAACCTCTGCCGAGGAACTTCCATGCGCCAGCTGAAGGCGCCATACCGAATGTAGAATTTTCCGCGCAACTTCAGGGACCAACCGCATGTACATCGCCCGTGTCCATATCAGCCAGGACGATGCCAAAGCCATCGTCGCTACAACCTGTGCCAGCAGTCGCGAGGCCCTGCTCAACGAGGAGTCCCACTGCGGCTTCGCCGTCCGCCGGGCCCCTGGCTACCCGGAATCTCCCGCCGGGTACTGCAGCGCGCCTTCTTCCCGATAACCACGCGTCAGGCGCCCTCCACCATGTCCATCGTCCCAACCTACGCCGCTTTGCTGGCACTCCTTTTCGTGGCACTCAGCATCCGCACCCTGCGCCTGCGTCGCAAGCTCCGCATCGCCATCGGCGACGCTGGCGACGCGGCAATGCTGCGCGCCATGCGTGTGCACTCCAACTTCGCCGAATATGCACCGCTCAGTTTGATCCTGCTGTCCTTCGTCGAATTGCGCAACGCGCCAGCCGCACTCGTACATGGACTGTGCCTTTGCCTGCTGATCGGCAGAAGCCTGCATGCCTTTGGTGTGAGTCGCACGCACGAGGACTACAGGCTTCGCATTGCCGGAATGGCGCTGACCTTCATGACACTGATTGTTTCATCCGCCTACCTCCTCATCGCCTTTGCCCGGGGTCATGGCGCGTTCTGAGGCGGTGCTTCGCGAGCAGTGCGGGGAGAGACGGCTCGCGTCCCATGCCCTACTCGCTCGGCCTGCAGACGGCGGGTGGGAATCAGCCAGAACGAGACCAGTGAAGAAGTGTGCCCAAGACTGACGTTGACTTGGTGGAGCGATGAGCGGTAAGCGGCCAGTGGGTGTAGGATGGCGTCGCTCGGCAACCGGCCACGAGCAGACGGTGGAGATTCTTCTCCAAAGCCGACGTCGGTCTCGAACGATCAACCGAAACCGGTCAGTCGGCTGGGGATGTTGATTTCGTCGCCTGCCCTTACGCTCCAGAAAGCAGTCAGTGGGTGTAGCATGGCGTCGGTCGGCCACCGGCCACTTCCGCCCATTGGGTATTGCAACTGCACAGTCATTCAGATGACCGATTCGCTCCGGAAGCTGCCGGATGGCCCACCTCGGCACGTCGGCCACTCCGGTCATCCAGCTTAATCGGTCACCGATCCGTCGGTAAGCGGCCCTTCAGAGAGAAATTGCCCAGGACGGCAGCTGATTCAGTGACAACGCTTGGTTCGTTACCAGAAAGCTGATAATGCGATAGGAATGGCGTAAGAAGAGCGATTACATCCGGAGATGGATTACGTGAAGAATGAATACCTAAGCGGCTCGGTTGATCAATATGATGACCGGATGGGTTACGGCTATATAAAACCCGATGAGCCAGGCAGCGAGGAAGAGCGCTTTCTTGTTCATCGCCGATCATTGCGAATCCCGGGTTTGCCATTGTCCCGGGGGGATCGCGTTATCTTTAAGTTGGAAGTTGTTCCCCGAGGTTTGTTGGCAGCCGACGTTCATTTTGAGTTGTTGGATCCAGATAGCGACGAAATTTTCCACGGGGCTATAAGCTCACTCCAATCCGATCGCGGTTTCGGTTTCATCGCGGACGATAACGACGATCGAATCTTTTTTCATTTTGCCCAGCTGGCCGATCCGGACCAACCGCCACCAGTTGGAACTGCTGTTAGCTTCAATAAGCAGGGGACGGATCGCGGAATGCAAGCATTCCGAGTAACGCCTCTCGATACACCTATTCAGAGCACCGCCTATCAAGAGATTCCAAAGACAGTACCGCAAAAGGAAAACTACTTGGAACAGGCCATCCTTGCTCGATACAACAAGCGCTTGGACGAGGCTGCTAAACTGTACGAAAAAGGACTTGCACAATCCCCGTCGGTACAGCTGATTACCAGCTATGCATCGATGGAAAAGAACAGAAACCGTCGGGCGGATGCAATACGAGTCTACGAACAAGGTTTGCTGGTCTTTCCGAACAACATAAAGCTGTTCGAGGACGCAGGGCTCCTGGCCGCCTCGATGGGGGAGTTTAAGAAGGCACTGGACTTGCTGAGCCGCGGCCTAGCATTAAGTCAGAAAACGGCGCAAAGAGGCGACCGCATCTTTCTCCTGGCAATAGCAAGAATACATGCGAGGAGAGACAATGGCCGCGCAGACTTAGAAGAGGCGTGGAAATACTACAACCAGGCTAAAGAGGCGTTCGCATCAAGCCGGCACGGAAAAGCTGCCTTCCCCCGTGATGACCTCCTTGTCATGGATATTGTGAGCATTCGCCTCCAGCACTATCGGGGTGGTCTGGCGTACGATTTTCTTAATAAGGCGGGATTTAAGCCGGTTAGAGCGGCCCTATTCGAACAGAAAACGGTCGGGGCGGACTTTATAGTCGAGCCAAAGAACGCCGACTTACTCGAGGGCTACGGCGTAGCCGGGAATATTCTCCTTCGGTGTCTATTTAAATCGGGTATCGCTAGGGCGGATATTAGTGACATTGACAAGGTCGTGCACGAATGGGGGACGGGTGGCGTAGTGGACGAGCAGGTGGTGCTGCTTCTCGTCGCATCGCTACCTGAAGGGGTCGAGCGCCTGATGTTTCAGCGACTGGAAGACCGGAAGCGAACGGTTCCAGCGATTGTGCCGATTACACAATCGCAGATCGAGACAGCGGGAAAAGCCGATGATCTGCTACGCGAAGTGCTGGATCGCTGGCTATACCGACGCGATCTTTTTGCTCAAAACTTCCCAGTATCTGGTCGACGCTTCTTTGGTCGTGAACGATCGCTCGCGGAGATTCGGGATGCCATTGCGAATGGAACCGCTGCCGGCATCTTTGGTTTGCGTAAAGTCGGGAAAACCTCACTCCTGAAGGAGATAGAGAGGCGAGCTAACGAGGGGGGAGATATCGCAATTTACATTGATCTTCTCCGAATTCCCGCTGACATAACAGACACGAGATGGTTGTATTGGAAGCTGGGGCGTGAGTTAGTGAAAAGAACGACAATTCGTCCAGAGTTTCGCGGTATTCGATGGCGATTAGGGAATGAATACAATGATTACCTTGATATCCCAGACAAATATCCTGTCGCTACCGCGTTCGACTCCGACCTAAGCCGAACACTTGATGTAATCCGGCGATCTCCACTCAGCCCTCGGCCAAAAGTTATCGTAATGTTAGATGAGATCGAGCGACTATTGCCAAATACTGCGGGGAAAGAAGGGTTTAAAGGATTCTTCGACTTTGTCAGTTACATTCGTGGCGTCGCACAGGAGTCCTCAGATTTTGTTCCTATCGTGACTGGCGCCAATGCAGCCATTGCAGAAGCAGCACAGTTTTCCGGAAAAGACAATCCGGTTTTCAACTTCTTCCGAGAAATATATCTTCCTCTACTGAAAAGCGGTGAATCAATTCAGATGGTTCAGACGCTGGGTAAGGGAATGGGAATCCGGTTTTCGACAGAAGTGGCCCTTCGAATACACAGTCTGACTGGTGGGCATCCCTTCTTCATCCGCCAGTTCTGCAGCTATTTGTGCGCTCGATATCCCGAACGGCCGCTCACAATGACTGTGACGAAAATTGACGACTGGGTCGACGCGTACCTGGAAATCGCTGGAAGAGATTTTAGCGAAATTGTGGAAAGGTTCTCTCGTGACTATCCGGATGAACTCGACGTTTGTCTAGAAATTTCGAGAGGGAAAGATATAGGGCTGCACCAGCTCACTCGAAAGTTGCCGAAAACTTTGAGCTTAAGGCACCTTATTGGTTATCAAATTGTTGAAATTTCAGACAATAAGGCGTCGTTGACTATGGGGTTAATGCAACGTTGGCTGCAAAGTGGGAGGATTGGGAATGTCCGCTAGCCTGAGAATAAGCCCTGGTTCGGGGTTCTTTGTCGGACGGGATGAGATGTGTGATGGGCTCCTTGGCGCAACACGGAAGACGAATGCGGTGTTGTTATTCGGCGGACGTCAATCTGGGAAAACAGCTCTCCTGCTTCGCTTAAGAGACAGATTGCTTCGCGTAACAGGCGAAGTTGCAACCTTGGGGGCACTCGAAGTGCCGGTTTACGTTGATCTTACCCGTCTAAATTATGATGCGAGGCCTGCGGACCTATTCCAAACATTGGTACGTGCCGCCCGAACATCCTGCGCAAAGCAAATTGCTGGTTTCCCTTGTGAGAATACTCCAAACGCGGGCGCCCATCGTACCGGAGATTTGTTAGATGACTTCATAGGTGATTTGCAAAACGTAAGCGCGGAGTGTGGGGAAATTGAGCCAAGGTTTGTTTTCCTTCTTGATGAGGCAAAACGCGTCCTCGGTGATCGATTTCCGCGAGGATTTCAGGACAATCTATTTTCTTTGCTTTTTGGCGAATCCGGTGTACAGAACTTCACTGTTGCGATGGTTTTCGCCGGCGCTCAGCATCTATATGCGTTTTCTCTAGACGATACGTCGCCGATTGGAAGCAGAGCTATCCCATGGCACATAAGGAATCTTCCCGAGACTGCTATTCAGGCCCTCGCCAAGCAGGTATTCCCAGAAAGAGCAGATACGGAGCTAGTTGAGCTGGCTCGCTTTATCTGGGAAAGTTCAGGTGGGCAAGCCGGCTTAGCCGCAAAGATGCTGGAAGAACTGGCCCGTATATCGCCGCCTCAAGTTACGGCAGAAGTTTTGCTGCTCGCGGAATCAACAGTATTACATGACAATCGAGGATTACTAGAAAATTGGTCACTAGCTCTCACCCCTCGTGCCCGGGCCGTAGCACAGGACTTTTGCGAGAATGAGGAGATGTCCTTGGTTGCGATTGCTCCCATTCTTCGCGATGCAAGACTAGAGCCGCTTCTTGCGCCGAGGGTGGTGGAGGAGTTTCAGTATATGGGTATAGCGGACGTGTTGAATGGAAGGTTAATTCGTCGGAACAAATTCTTTTGGAATTACTATGAGCGGCTGAATGTCGACGCTGCAGTTCCCTCTGCCGCACACGACGTATGGAGACTTATCGAGACGACTGAGCTCTCAATGCGGGATCTAATTAAGAATAGATACGAAGCCGCGTACGGTGGGAAAGCAGAGAGTGTAATGCGTACCGTTCTGGGCGATAAGGCATGGACAGAAATCCAGAGTAAAAAGGCAGGATCGAAGAGGAAATACAAGTATTCGCCGGAGGCAGTTGAACGTGACACGATGTCATGTATGTATTTTGGGCACCTCAAAGACCTAATGATCCATGGACAGGGTTGGTCACATTTCAAGCACATGTTTCGTGACAAGCGTGAGCTCGAAGACAAGGTGAGCGCTATTACTCCCGTTCGGAACGACCGGGCTCACTTTTCTGAAGTACCTGCGAAAGAACTGGATAGATGCCGGATTGCCTGTGACGATCTGTCGGTCATAGTGGATCGTGAGTTGGAAAAGCATGCTGAGGATGGGGCCGAGTTAGCAAGGTGATGCCGAACCCAGTGAACGATCAGGGCCTAGCCACTCGGATAGCATATGACGCCTAATTCTTCAACTATGGGACTTGTCGACAACTATTGTGTCTTTCCTCGCTGAGTTCGAGGTCGCCTCGCTGGCCGAATCGGAGGCGCAGATTGTGGCGGACGCGGTTTAGATGATCGAGATTAGCCGGAATTGCTTTAAACGTACGCAGAATCAGTGCGTTACTTTATGCATCACGAGTGGCGAGGCTCTGCAGCTAATCGCCACATTGCTGTCGGATTCTAACCGCTGGCCCAAGGTCGGTTTTGGCCGACGTGCGGTCGGCGGTGAATTGCTCAGGGTGGCTGCTCCGCTCAGTAACTCGCCCTTGGAAGGTCAGAGCCCTATACGTCTGGTTGGGGTCGGTTGCGGTCAGCAGACCACGAAAACTAGATGGCCGCTTAGGGTCTGGAGCGGCCAGCCAGACGAGCAACCGCGGAAGAAGTGCAGGCTCGGAATAACTCGATGATCAGAGATGACAGACAAGAAGCCCGTACCAGTTATACGACTCTTGAGCATCGTGCCTATGCTGCTCACCCTATCCTCAGGAGCCTATTCAGATTCGCAACTGGGCATCGATTGCCTGCTGAAAGCCTACCCGGGATTCCTGCTTGAAAAGGACGGAGACAACCTAGTCTTGGCGGATGGTCATCGCCTGCCTTACGGCTCGGGGAGCCAGGGTAACCTCGAGGACCGGCTTGACCACGCTGATTTGCATGATCAGATGAGTCAATGTTACTCGCCGGGCTTTCCGGTCGATCAGCCGCGACTCAACGAAGATCCGGGACGCATGCGGCATGAGCCGTTCTTCAAGCGTCTTTACGGTGAGGATAAACTTGCCGTCCAGCGGAATATCGTTCAGGTGATCTGGGCCCCGTCAGGCCAATCCCTCCCATTCAGCCGAATCGCCGGCGCGGACCAAGCGCTCATCCGCGTCGGCGAGGCCATCGCCGCTCGTCCCGAGCTTCGACATCTCGTCTCCAGCCCGGTGGGAACACTTAACTGGCGCACCATACAAGGGACGAAACGGACAAGCAGCCACAGCTTTGGTATCGCGATTGATTTCAGGCTCCCGCACGGGCTGGGCCACTATTGGCGCTGGGCAGGGTGCTTATCCGAAAAATCCTGTGCTTACCCGGAACGTGTTCTGCAAGATCGAGCGTTGCGGGACATCGTGACCATTTTCGAAGCCAACGGCTTTATCTGGGGCGGAAAATGGTTTCACTTCGACACCATCCATTTCGAATACCGCCCAGAGCTGCTCGTGGCCGAATGTACCTGCAAGAGCCAGGAGAAATGATTCATGTTGTTCGATCTCGCCTCACTGACCAAACCGCTCGTTACGACGCCGCTGGCTCTCACGTATCTGGACCTGGACCGTGACTTGAGCGATCTCCCCCTCCTGTCCGGCTTTCGCAAACAGACGTGGCCCTTGACGGCACGCCACCTGCTTTCGCACACGGCGGGTTTACCGCCATGGCTTCCCTACAACGGGCTTCCGCTGGCTCAGCAGCTCACCGCCCCGCTTCCCTGGAATCAACACCCTCTCCTGGTGAGGCCAGTCGCCGAATTCGGCCAATTTCCTGCCTGTTATTCGGATCTCGGCTACCGCTTGCTGGCGGAGGCCGTCGAAGCGGTCAGTGGCGAGTCGTGGGCGAAACTTGGGCAACGGATGACTGGTCTCCTGCCAGCTCCGTGGGGTGAGGCGCCGATCGCGCTTCCTCCCGGGCCGGACCGCGAAGCCTGGCTCCTTGCCGGTAACGACGTTGCCTTCCCGGAAAGCACGCCCAACTTGCCGCACGATGCGAATGCGCGTGCGGGGATGATAGGCCATGCCGGTTTCGCGGCCAATGCAGAACTCCTGTTGCCCTGGCTCATGACCTGGCGGACGACGCATGCACCGAACATGACGCTCCCCCATGGACGATCGGTCGACGGCACCGTGTGGGGACTTGGGCTATGGCGCGTAGCGAACGGCCCTGGCCAGTTCGGCGAACTGCTGGATAGGCTGCCGCTGGACGGCACGTGTCGAGTCATCGAGCACAGCGGTACGGAAATGCCTGCGGACGTACCCAATGCGCCCCCTACCGAAACCAATCAATCGTGGTGGATGCATACGGGCTTTACCGGCCCAGCGATATTTTTTCGCCCCGAAGACTTGAGTTGCATCTGTCTCCTCGCCCACCGAAGCGGGCCCGCAGGGGCGCTTCTGTCGCCGCTGGAAATTCATCGACGACGTTACGCCGTGCTGACAAGCTTATAATCCACGCTCCAGTATCCAGGCTTCCATGGTGCCGATGAAACCTCTGTCCATCGTGTTGGTTCTCGCCTTGGCCGCTTGTGAATCGGCACCGAAGATAGCTGTGCAACCCGAAGAACCGCCGCAGGCGCAGGAAATCGCACCCCCGGCCGACAGTTCGGAATCACCGCCGCTCGGTTACTGGAAATCCAGGATCGTCGAGGCCGCGAATGCAGAATGGCTCTACTTCGACCGGCAGACAGTGGTCATCGATGGCGATGAGGAGAGCATTCCCCATGTGGGAGTTTGGGAAGATGACGATCATGAGCACAGCGACCGGATCAACCAGTACTGGCGCGCCGTTGGCAAGTACCGGCTAACAGGTTACGACTGCAGGGAGCCGTGGTCCGCTGCCTTCATCAGTTGGATCATGCGGGTGGCTGGTGTGCCGACAGACGTGTTCCCACCGAGCAGCGCCCACCGGAATTACCTTAACCATTTTCTCGCCAACGCACAGGATCCGTTCGCGGCCTTGATACCCCATACCATTCAGCAATACAAACCCACACTCGGGGATTTGATCTGCGCCACCCGCAGCAGAGTCGAGCCTCAGGAAGTGATGGAGAAACTCCCGGACTCAGTCAACTCCGGGGCGCATTGCGACATCGTCGTGGAAACCGACGGCCGAACCTTGCAAGCCATCGGCGGCAATGTCCGCAATTCCGTTTCCAGGACTGTTTTGACTTTATCCCCGGATGGCCACTTGCAGTATTCGAGTCCAAGGCCATGGTTCCTGATTATCGAAAATCGCCTGGACCGATAGCGTGTTCGCGCGCTCAGTTGAACCTTGCCCTCGTACCGGCATCGAACAGAACGTGCCCAAGCCGAGACGGTGCGGCAGCCGACAGAAGACCGTCCACCCGAGCCGGGCGCCGTCAGCGAAACTGCTCCAGTCGAGGTGATCATGATGCGCTTCCTCCTCTTTGTCGCCACACTGCTCTTCCTGCCCATTGGCCAGGCGCAACCGCTTCTGCACGGCACGCTAATCGCGGAGCAGGCTGCCGGGCTGGCACAACCGCACGATGCCGCGCTGTCGCCGGACGGCAGGCTGCTGTACGTCACCGACATGGCCAACAGCCGGATCGTCGCCCTCGATGCGATGACGCTGAAGACCCTCGGTACGTTCGGTGCGGGCGAGCTGTCCTACCCGCACGATGCGGAGTTCGACGCGCGCGGGCGCCTGCTCGTCGCCGACACGGGCAACGACCGGATTGCCATCTACGAGGTGAATGGGGCGTCTGCCCGACTCGTCGGCGAACTCAAGGGGCTGGCTGCGCCCGAGGGTGTGGCGGTGACCGGGGATGGGCGCGTGCTCGCCACCAATGTGCGCTCGGGCAGCGTCAGCGTTTTCCGCGGCGACAAGCTGGTGGCCAGCGTCGGCCAGCAGGGTTCGCGCGATGGCGAGTTCTCGCATCCCCACGACATCGATGTTGGGGCCGATGGCACGATCTACGTTGTCGATTCCGGTAACAATCGTGTTCAGGTATTCGATAGCAGCCTGGCACACCGCAGCAGCTTCGGGCCCGAATTGAAGCTCAACGGGCCCAAGTACCTTTCGCTCGACGCGGGCCGCATCTGGCTCGCCGACGAGTACAACCATCGCATCCTTCTCCTCGACCACCGGCATCGCCTGCTCGGCGTCCTCGGCACCAGCCAACCGGGGCGTGGCGCGAACGCCTTCAGGAAGCCGGAGGCGGTCGTGGCACGCGCGCCTCATCTCTGGGTGGTCGACACCTACAATGACCGTGTCCTCCTGCTGCAGGTGACGCTGCCCGATCTACAGGGTCGATGAAGCCCGCCTGACGCTCAGGCACATGGCGTGCATCGCGGCAACGGCGCCGGCCATCCCGGTCGGGGCAACCGTCATTGCGCGCGTACAGCCAGCATGCGGAGTGTAGAATTCTCCGGACAACTCACGGGAGACCACCATGCATGTCACGCTCGTCCATGTCCGGGTCCGGCCGGAGCATCTCGACGCCTTCATCGCGGCAACGCGCGCGAACCACGAGGCCTCGGTCAGCGAAGCGGGCAACCGTCGCTTCGATGTCCTGCAGGCGCCCGACGACCCGACGCGCTTGATCCTCTACGAGGCCTACGCGTCGGCCGCCGACGCCGCCGCGCACAAGGAGACCGCGCACTATCTCGCCTGGCGTACGGCGGTCGCCGACATGATGGCCGAGCCACGCCGCGGCGAGCCGATGAATGGACTATTTCCCGCATGAGCGGCAATTTCTTTCCCTTCTCGATCGCCCGCCTGCCGCGCATCGAATTCGGCAGCGGCGCGCTGGAAAAACTGCCGGAGATCGCTGCCGGCTACGGCAACCATCTCCTCATCGTCACCGGCCTGCGCTCGTTCGCCGAGTCGGAAGCGGGAACGCGCTTGTTCGCGCAGCTTCGCCAGCGCGGCCTGGCGTGGGAGCAGGTCAGGGTGTCGGGTGAGCCGTCGCCGGAGTTCGTCGATGCGACGGTCGCCGCGCTGCGCGGAACGCCGTTCGACGCGGTAGTCGGCATCGGCGGCGGCAGCGCGCTCGATGCGGCGAAGGCCATCGCCGGCCTGCTGCGGCCCGGCAACTCGGTGATGGACCACCTCGAGGGCGTCGGTCCGGAACTGCCCTATCGCGGACCGTCAACGCCGTTCATCGCCGTGCCGACCACCGCCGGGACCGGTTCGGAGGCGACGAAGAACGCGGTGCTGACGGCTCCCGGCGGCTTCAAGAAATCCTTCCGCGATGACCGGTTGGTCGCCGAATGGGCGATCGTCGATCCGGATCTGCTCGCCACCTGCCCGCCGGCGCTGATCGCCGCCGACGGCCTGGACGCCTTTACGCAGATCCTCGAGTCCTTCGTGTCCACGCGCGCCAACCCACTGACCGACGCCCTCGCCCGCTCCGGGATCATGGCCGCGCGCGACGCCCTGCCGGCGCTGCATCGCCAGCAGTCGGCCGCGGCGCGCGCGCCGATGGCCTATGCCTCGCTGGTGTCGGGTATCTGCCTGGCACAGACCGGGCTCGGTGCGGTGCATGGTCTCGCCTCGCCACTCGGCGCCTTCTTCCCGATTCCGCATGGCGTCGTCTGCGGCACCCTGGTAGCGGCAGCCACGGCAAGCAACATCGCGGCGCTTGAAGCACGCGCACCCGACCATCCGGCGCTGCCGAAATACGGCGAGATCGGGCGCCGCTTCGCGATGCAGAAGGGCCTGAGCGGCTCTGAGGCGCGCGCCTTCCTCGTCGACAGCCTGCGCCGCTGGGAAGTGGAACTCGCGCTGCCGCGGCTCGCCGCGTACGGCATCGGCGAGAGCGATCTGCCGCGCATCGTCGCGGCCAGCCGGGGAGGCAGCATGAAGACCAACCCGATTGTCCTCACCGACGCGGAGCTTACGGACATCCTCGCCTGTCGGCTTTGAATGCGACGGCGGATGGCCCTACCGACAACTATTCCCCGGGCATCTACCACGCGCTCTACTGAGCGGGCTCGACGCTGCTGACGCAAGCGGAACAGATTCGATGCAACAGCCGGTGCGCTGTTGCTCACCCGACGAAGCATCATATCGAGGTGAGTCGGCCCGCCGCCAGGTGCCGGCAGGTGCCGGCAGCTTAGCGGGGTCGCTGGGGCTATCGGTGTTCGGCCTTGGGCCAGAGGATCATCTGCGTGCAGCGAAACAGGGCCAGCTTGCGTCCGCTCGCCTCGTCGGTCACCACCGCATCCCAGACCTGCGTGTTGCGTCCGAGATGTTGGGCGGTCGCCGTGCAAGCGACGCTACCCTCCCTGACGGTGCCGAGATGGTTGCTTTTCAGTTCGATCGTCGTGAAGGACTGTGCGCCTTCCGGCAGGTGCGCGATGGTTGCGTATCCGCAGCTCGTATCGGCAAGCGCAACGACGCTGGCCGCGTGCAGGAATTCGTTGGGGGCCACGTGCAGCTTGTGGATCGGCATCCGGCTGCTGAGCGTGTTCGGTTCCAGCGACAGGATGACGATGCCGAGGTAGCCGGGCAGGTACTCGATGCCTTGCTGGTTGAGACGTTCGATGGTGATCTCGTTGCGCAGTTTGCTCATGGTCGGCGATCCCGAGTTGGAAAGAAGACGCTTCTCGAAGCCCCTGTCAGGCTGGTGCAAGGGCCCTGGTCACGGGTGCTTCGCGGATCGGCAGGTTGACCAGCGCGGCGGCGACGGCCAGCGCCATGTCGGCGTACCACATCCAGCCGAAGTCGCCGAAACGGACGATGACCAGCCCGCCCAGCCAGGCGCCGAGGAAGCCACCGATCTGGTGCGACAGCAGGGTCATGCCGAACAGCGTGGCCAGGTAGCGAACCCCGAACAACTTGCCGACGATGGCTGCCGTCGGTGGGACGGTCGCCAGCCAGGTGAAACCGAGGCCAGCGGCGAAGACATAGAAAGTCAGCGCCGTACGCGGCGCCATCAGATAGACGGCTACGAGCAGGGCGCGCGAGCCATACATGAGCGCCAGCACGTACTTGCTGCGATAGCGGGAGATGCAGGCACCCGCGTAGAGACTGCCGAGGATGTTGGCCAGTCCGATGATCGCCAGCGACCAACTGGCGACCTCGGGAGGTAGTCCGCACAGATTGACCTCGCCCGGCAGGTGGGTGACCAGGAACGCGATGTGAAAGCCGCAGGTGAAGAAGCCGGCATGCAGCAACAGGTAGCTGCGGTCGCCGAACGCCTCGCGCAAGGCCGCCGGCAACCCCTTGTCCGCCTGCTCGCCAGCAGGGGCTGGCGTCACCGCTAACGGGCTGGCGACCCGCCGCACCAGTGGCAGCGCCGCCAGGGTCATCGCCGCCAGAACCCACATCGCGCCCATCCAGCCGAGCGCCTGGATCGCCTTCTGGAGAATCGGCGCAAAGACGAACTGCCCAAAGGAACCGCCGGCATTGATCACTCCCGACGCCGCGCCGCGCGCTTCCAGTGGCAGGCGCTGCGCGGCGGCGCCGATCAGCACGGAAAAACTCCCGGCACCTGCACCGATCGCCGCCAGGAGGCCGAGCGACACCACCAGGCCAAATCCGGAAGTGGCATATGGGGTGATCGCGCAACCCGCCGCCAGTGTGATGATGCCGCCGGTGAGTACGGTGCGCGGCCCGAAGCGGTCAGCCAGCGCGCCGGCCACCGGCTGAACCGCACCCCAGGCGAACTGGCCAATGGCGAGAGCCAGGCTGATGGTGGCAATCCCCAGTCCGCTGGTGTCGTTGATCGGCGCGATGAGCAGGCCGAAGGACTGGCGCGTTCCCATCGTCACCATCAGGATGCCGGCCGCAGCCAGGGTGATGGCCATGACGCCGGGGCGGTTGAGCGAACGCAGCATGGGAGGTGCCTGTAGAGGAATTGACCAGGCCGGAATTGGCTCTGATTCGGGCGAACTATAGGTCGAAGCCGGGACGACGAATAGCAGTAGAATCGGGCTTTGACGTCAACGAATGATTGACAAATGGCTTGGTTGAGCAGCTGGACAAGCTTTGTCCGGGTTGTCGAAATCGGCAGCATGGCTGCTGCGGCGCGCCGTCTCGACTGTACGCGGGCACAGATCAGCAAGCAGGTCGGCGAACTCGAAAAAGCTTTTGGCGTCCGGCTCTTCGAGAGGACCACGCGCAAGCTCCGCCTGACACCCGCGGGCGAAATCTTCTACCAGCACGCCCTGCGCGCGCTGGCAGTCGTCGACGGTGCCGATCTGGCGGTCCGGATCAGTACCGAGGTGCCATGCGGCGTCCTGCGCATCAGCGCCTCGCTGACTTTCGGACGATTGTATATTGCGCCGCTGCTGCCGCGTCTGGCCGAACGTTATCCACAGCTCGAGTGTGAACTGCTGTTGAGCGACGACCTGGTCGACCTGATCGATGACCGGATCGACCTTGCCTTGCGCCTGACCAAAACACCGCCAGAAGATGCGGTGGCGCGCCCCCTGACCCTCGTCAAGCGCCTGATCTGCGCCGCACCCGCCTACCTCGACACGCACGGTCGCCCGGCAACACCCGCTGAACTGTCCAGTCACCAGTGTTTCGACTTCCCGCATCCCTACGGCAACGGGAGGTGGCGGCTGCTCGATCGCCAAGGAGAGGAAACCGCCGTCCCGGTCAGCAGCAGGTTTCGGATCAACAACGTCGACTGCATTCTGGACGCGCTCCTCGCTGGTCACGGAATGGCGATCCTGCCGACCTATCTCTGCCGTTCGTACCTGGCCGACGGGAGACTGCACGCGGTGCTTGACGACTACGAGCCGCTGAGCAGCTTCGGGCGCCATGTCTACGCCTGCTACACCCCGAGCCGGGTCCGCCTGGCGAAGGTCCGCGTCGTTCTCGACGAACTGGAAGCGCTGTTTCTCCCCGTGCCGCCGTGGGAGCGACCTGATTGAGCGGGTCGACCGCCGCGCTGCCACAGCTGAACGTGTTGCAAGGCCGAGGCAAAGTGGCCGGTGCTGCATGCGTTCGCCCACCAGACCGGTTTCAGTCGATGACGCCGAGGTGGCCACTATGCACCGCGCATGCACTCTTGCCGCCAGCCGGGGGCAGTGGTCAGGTTCCGGAAATCTGTCGTGCAAGCGGATCGAGCTGTGCCAAGGTGCCGTTGCTCGAGTACGCCACCGACAGCTCGCCGTCGCGTCCGCCGCATCTTCGCGCGATCCGGACGGGGTGCTCGCGCCAGTTCAGGACCATGCGCGAGCAAGCCGACGAGGGCGGCAATCTGGTGGCAGCCGCCGATCAGCCTGTGGCGCCCGTCGCTGTTCCTTCGGGTCCTACCCCGAACACACCTGGAACGGCCGATCCGCGCGGGAAGCGTCAGGTCGCCTTGGCGGGCGCTTCCCGGTCAAAGCAGTAATCGCTCGCCGCATACAACTGCCATCCGCCATCGCCTGTCAGCTCCAGGACGTGCTGATGATACTTAAGGATCGCGGGACGATGGCCGACGCTGATCATGGTCGTTTCGCTGGCCGCCAACTGACGATAGACGCTGTCTTCGTTGGTGATATCGAGGGCGCTGGTCGCTTCGTCGAGAATGGCGTAACGGGGTGCGGAAAGCAGCACTCGGGCCAAGGCGACGCGTTGCTGTTCACCGACCGACAATACCTTGGCCCAATCCAGTTCGGCATCCAGGCCATTGAAGCGGGCGGCAAGGTCAGGGAGGTTGACCTTCTCCAGCACGCGCAGCAGTTCCGCGTCAGCTATCGCCTGCTCCGGTAGCGGATACAGCAACTGGCTGCGCAGGGTACCCAGCAGCATGTAGGGTCTTTGCGGCAGGAACAGCATTTCGCTGGCCTCTGGCTGAATGATGCGGCCACTGCCCGAGCGCCACAGACCGGCGATCGCGCGCAGCAATGAACTCTTTCCGCAACCGCTGGCGCCGACGATCAACACGCCCTGGCCCGGATCGATCGTCAGCGAAAGATCCTTGATCAGCGTTCGCGCATGGTTTGGGGTTTCGAGGGTAAGGCTTTCAATGGCCAAGCGCGAATCCTGGACGACGGCAATGCCATCCTCTGCGCCCGACCGATCGGTCTCCTTGCCGGTGACGAAGCCCGCGAAGCCATGCAGACGATCGATCCCGGCGGCAAACTTGCTGAACTCTTCGAAGTTGTCGACAATCACCGTCAGCGCCGTCAGGATCGCCGCAAAGGCGCCGGTTGCCTGGATCGCCCGGCCAACCTCGAGCTCCCCCGAAATCACCCGCCCGGCAATGATCGCGCTGGGCAGGATGATGGTGACGAATCGGTAAGCATACTGGAAAAGGTTCAGATTCAATTGCGCCCTGATAAGTCTGCCGAAGTTCCTGAATACCTCGTCGAAATGCCGACCGACCTGTCGCAACTCCTGTGTCTCGCCGCGATAGAAGGCTATGGCCTCGGCATTCTCGCGAATCCGTACCAGGCTGAAGCGGAAGTCGGCTTCGCGTTTGAGCTGATAGAAGTTGAGGCCAATCAGCACCTGGCCGAACACCAGTAGCGTTACCGCCGTGCCGAAAATCGCATAAACGACCAGAAAGCCGACCATTTCCCGGGAAATGGACCAGAGAACGCCGCAGAACGCGACAAGCTGCAGCAATGCACCCGCTGTTACCAACAGAAAGTGCAGGGACTGCTCGGTGAAGGTTCTGATATCTTCGGCGATCCGCTGATCCGGGTTGTCGATCTCGGCACTTGCGTTCAGTCGGTAGTACGCCCGATTGCTGAAATAGCTACCGAGAAGACGCCGCGTCAACCAGCGCCGCCAGTGGAGACCGAGCTTGTCACGTACGTAGTAGTAGAAGGCATAGATCGGCACGGCAACAACCAGGATGGCGAGGCACTTCTTGATCGCGCTCCAGAACCTCTCGGCATCTCTTGCCGCCAGTGCAGAGGTGAATTCTCCGGTCAACTGATTGAAGAGGACGTCGAATCCGGTCTGCCCCAGCAACAACATGACCAGCAAGGCGAGCAGCCCTCTGGCGATCCATTTTTCCTCGCCGAACCAGTAGGGTACCGCCATCGCCCGAAAGCGCTGCCACAAGTGAACGTCAAAATGAACCATGGTCGAGAATGGGTTCGCCGAAATCGATCGGCGTCCTTCCGTGAGTACAGCGTCAAGTGTGGGGTCGGCGGCCAGCCGGCCATGGCCCTTGCGAAACACCAGGATTCTACTGTGGAATCCGCCCAGGAACGACGAAGAACGGCCCACCACAAACCCTGACGGCCGTGCAGGCGCCACGGCGTCCCTTGGTCAGCCACGGATGCCGGCGCCGTTACGCGAACGAGCAGCTGGTCGTTGTCGAGCAGAGTGAAGACGGATGCTGTCTACGACTCAACTGGCCTTCGCCACGAACGTTGTAGGCTGCCGCAAGCTGGCGCATGTCTTCGAGCGCCTGGTCGCCGATGCCCCCGCTCATCCAGGTAAGCTGTTCTTGCGGGGCGCTGGTGGTGTTGGCTCGCGTTACGTCGCCCGCCGTCCCGGCCAGCAGCGGAGCGCATGGCAAGGCGATGACCAAGGCCAGCAGGCCACTGCGAAGGGAAAGGCGACAAGGCCGTGGGAGCATCTGCGCCTCGAACGTTGGTGGGGGATGGCTCATGATCTACTCCAGGAATCAACCCTGGGCAAGCGCAGTCGAATCAATCGCCAGCCCCGGGCCGGCGATCTGCGGAACCCTCTGATTCTCTGGCCATCGTCCTTCCTGTCGATCGCGCCGTCTGTAGTTGCCCCGTGCCCCGGCGCTGCCGGCGGCCCCGTATCACCCGTTGCTCTGGTACTGCCGGTGGCACCGGTGTCGCCACCGCCTCCGGTGTCGCCGGTCGCGCCGGTATTGCCGGTTGCCCCGGTGTACCCAGTCGCGCCCTGCGGCCCGGCCAGGCCCGCAGGCAGTGTGAAGCAGGCGCTTAAAGCGAGCGTCGTCAGTGTTGGGGCAATCAGCTTCGAATGGTTCAGATAGTTCATGATGATGTCTTCGTCGTGGCTTACCGGAACCACCCACGTCAAGGCGGGCAATCCCCCGGATTTGATCAGCTTCCGGCAGCAATCTTCGGCGTGGGTGGATCGGGCCATCGCTACTGCGCGGACGGAACCGGGCTGACTTGCAGACACAAACCCGGGAGGACTGACTGAAGCCGGCACGGCACCGTTGGCGATGAGGCTGCGCAAACCGGCCCAGGCAGCCGGTGCGCTGGCGCGCATAGGCGCGCATAGGCGCGCCGAGGTCGAGTGGCCCCACTTGGCAGTCGATCACGGGCGATCTCCATCTGACGACGAATGCGAAAAACCAGACGGGCCTCCCTGTGCGGGCGAAACAGACAGCACCTGTGGAATCCGGGGATGTCTGCGCAGTCTTTCTGGACCGCGCTCGTAGAAAGCCAGGAGAACCGTCTACAGTGTCTTCAGCGGTCCGCTCCCGCGTGCAATCACTCCGTCGGTGGGCGGTCACCCTGCGCGGCGGGCCGACGGGCTGCGCCCAGATCGAGGACCTTCGCTCGACTGAATGCCGCGGTGACGTGGTCTGCAGCGTCCTTGCCGCTATCCCCGTACAACAACGAAAGTCCCATTACCATTTCGCCGAACTTCGCCCATCCTTGACGGTGATACTGAACGGCGTTGTAGCGAAAATCGTGGGCATAGGCGCTATCGTCCGCGCGAACGGTGAGATCGTAGTAGTAGACGCAGGTACCCGCAGCGCATTGAGTCTGCAGCGACGACACGGTAGCGCCTCGCTCCTCGTAAGAGCGTCGCGCCGCCTCTGCCACGCCTTCAGGCTGATCGGACAGCGCGGCAGAGCGCGTCCTCCCCAAGGGGAACACCAGGAACGAGAAGGCCTGCCCCTTACCGGAGCGCAACTCGATCCCGCCGGCAGGGCCTGGTGGCGGCCGCCGATACGTGTACCGCCAATCAATCGGGATACTGAGGCGAATCCGCAATCGGTCAAAAAAGTAGAACAGGCGATCGATGTCTGCCGAAGGCCTGCGTGGACCGTACGTGACCGAGTCGAAGACCTTCAGCACATCTTCCTGGGCTGCGGTGCTGGAGACGCTGAAATGGAAGTCAAAGCAGAAACCACGGTAGTAGGGATACCAGTATATGGTCCTTCGCCAAAACTGGACCTTTTGGGGCCCGAACTCGGAGATCGACCAGTCGTACATCAGAAGCGTCTTTCCGCGCGCTTCGACTTCGGCCACCTCGCCCACTTTGCCTTTGTCACCAACAAAGCTCGCCGTCCGATCGCGCCCCTCCTGGACACCTCGCGCGTAATACCTTCGACAAGACTCCTCACTGTTGGCACCGTCTATCCGCTCCGCGAAAACGGTGGCCGTTGTTCCGGAAGTGTCGTTCCCCATGAAGAAGAACTGCGACGGCCCTGAAAACGGGAGTTCTTGGTGCTCAAATCCAGGCATGTCGGCCAGCAGATGCCAGTCCTCACCTTCGACATACAGGCCCAGCTGCCCGGGCTTTTCCGTCGTGAAGACCTGACTTGGATAGGTGGTCAGCGGCGGCACGTCGCGGTCGCCGGCAGATACCTCGCCAACGCCTGAGAGGCCCACAGCGGTCTGCAGGATCGTGGCGCCGACGATAGCAAGAGCCCCCCTGCTCGCGACACGCCACAGGGCCTCCAGTCTTGTCCACACGACCACGACGGTACTTCCGACAACGCGCGACACGCTGGCTCTCCTCCTGAACGGAAGTCGACTGCCGTTCTTCAGCGAGTCGCGCAGGCGAGACGCTAGACAGCAATGGCAGAAGGGACTTACATGAAAAGTATAGTCGACGGCAAGAGCCGTCGCCGGCTTCAGCTGCTCGCCCCGTCAACATGTCGATGACCCGATATCTGCGTGGCGGCGACGTCTCCACTCCAAGGCACGACTTTCTGAACACTGCGCCCCGGGGAACACGTGTCGCTCTTCTGTGCCGAATTCGGTGGATAATCGCCTTTGCCGGTAAGACTTCGGCGGCCGGGCCATCGTCAGGGGAGACTCAAATGACAGGCACTGTTGCAACAGGGTACGACGTATTCCTCTCCCACCGTTCGCCCGACAAGCCGATGGTCGAACGACTCGCCGAGAAACTCGTCGAGGAAGCGCAGCTCAGTCCGTTTCTCGACCGCTGGCACCTGATCCCGGGGGAACCCTGGCAAGAGAGTCTCGAGCAGGCGCTCAACCGGAGCCGCTGCGTGGCCGTCTTCGTCGGCCCGAGCGGCGTCAACTCCTGGGAAAACGAGGAGATGCGGGCGGCGCTGAGCAGGCGCGTCCAGGAGAACAGCTTCCGCGTCATCCCGGTCCTCCTGCCGGGCGCGGACCAGGAGGCGAAGGACAAGTTGCCGTCTTTCCTGCTGCGCTTCACTTGGGTCGATTTCAGTGCCGGCATCGACGACCCGGTCGCCTTTTCGCGGCTGGTCGCCGGCATTCGCGGGCAGGCGCCGGGCCGCTCCGGCGTGCAGAAGCTGTCCGCCGCCTCGCCGTATGTGCGCAAGAGCGTGCGCGAGATCATGGCCGACGCCTTGCGCCAGGAGGGCATCGACCTGGCGTCGATGCCGCTCGGGATCGGGGCGACGATCAAGACGATCATCCGCCGCTGCCAGCTGCAGTACCCCGAGCTGGAGCCGGGAGATGTCGCGCGCAAAGTCAGCGGTGGCCGCGCCGTCGCCTACGAGGAGAAGTACGGACAGCGCAGTCAGAAGGAAGACGAGCGCTACCGCGCCTTCGAGGAGTGGGAGGCCGAGCTGAACACGCTCTTGCGCCATGTCGGTATTCGCGACCTGGCCCGCTGCCGGGCGATCAACGTAGGCATCGGCAACGGTCTGGAAAAGCCTTTCTTCTACAAGGACTTCAAGCAACTGGTCGGCGTCGATCTGTCGGCGAAAGCGCTCGCCAGGGCAGCGCAAGCGATCGTCAACCTTGATCCCCGTCGTGCCGAGGCCGAAGAACTGCAGGGTGTGGCGAGCCACGCCTTCGACCTTTATCTTTCGCTGCGAACCTATCAGTCGAGTTTCTTCGATATCGGCGATGCCCTGTTCGCGGCCTGCCGAGTTCTCGATGACGGTGGGCGCGCGGTGATCTCGATACCCTACGTCTATGTTGACCAGGGGCGACTGCTGAACGGCCTCCTGCGGCCGGGTGGCCACGATCTGGACCCCGACCTCCCCTACGAAATCGCCGATACGGTGCGTCGTGGCCTGCAGAATCTCGGTTTCGAACAACTCGGGATGCACACCGGTCTGTTCGAGATCTATGTCTACGCGACGAAGGCAAGCTAGCGCAGATGGGCGCGCGCGCCGCGAGACGTATCAGACCTATCGCTTGACCCGGAGGCACCCATGGCCGAGCCACTTGCCGTAAAAGCCGTTGCCAGACTCCCCGTTCTCGACTACGAACAGGCCCGGGACCAGCTGCACACCGGTGACCTCGTCTTCTGCTCGGGCACCTATTTCTTTTCGCGGACCATCCAGTGGTTCACGAAGTCCGTCTGGAGTCACGTCGGCATCATCTATCGCGACGACAATCTGCAGCGCATCTTCGTCCTGGAGAGCGAGACCGCCATCGGCGTTCGCCTCGCGCCCCTGTCCAAGTACCTGTGCAATTACCACGGCAGGAACAAGCCCTACAAGGGACGCATCGTCATCGGCCGGCTGACGCCGCCGCCGGCCGATGAGCAGTTCAAGCAGGCGATCAGTTTCGGCATGGACGAACTGACCCGACCTTACGACAACCGGGAGATCCTGCGTATCGCGATGCGCATTCTCTTCAGACGCTGCCGAAAGAACCGCGACCGCAAGTACATCTGCTCCGAACTGGTCTACGAGGCCTTTCGCAAGGCCGACATCGGGTTCAAGTTCCACCGCGATTCGATCAGTCCGGACGACATCTGGAACGATGGACGCGTGGTGATGCAGTTTCGGATCATGTAAGGACGAGCCCGGCGAAGACCTTCGGGTCATTGCGCGTGGGTGGAGCGCCGAGACACGCGTACCGGGGATGACCAGGCGCGCTTCGTGTCGTCGTGGCCCTCTCTCTTGCCGTCGCTCTTGCTTGCGTGCAGCGGGGTTCCCGTGGCGGTCGCAAGTCCCCTGCGGGCGAAACGCCTTTGCTCCGTGCGTCGCCGTTGACTCCGCCAGCGTCTGCGCGCCGCCGTCAGTCAGGCCAGAGCGAGGCCAAACAGAGGCAGGGATGCCGGCGCGGGAACCAGGACATTCGGAGGGAGAATGCAACGCGGGTGAGCGCGCCCTGTCGACCAGGCTGCTTTACTCGCAAACGAACCGACGCACCTGCGCCAGCCAGCCGTCAATCCCGGCCCTGAGTGCCGCTGGAAGGAGCGCCCCCGAAATCGATTGGTCGCGCTCAATACCGCTCAGCAGCGCCTTGAACTGCCAATTGAGCTCATCCAGCAACGTCGTAAGCTCCATACATATCTCGGGATCGGCGTCGCCTGCCATGGCCAATATGTCTTCGATCCGGCATTGATCGAAGCCCGGCTCGATCACCAGCATCTGCAAGGCATTCACCCGTTCGACGAGAACGGAAACGCGTTCGAGATCGGCACCGGAAATCGTCTTGCGCAACGCAGCCCAGCCTTCGAACAGCTTTCCGAGTTGCGTCAGGTGCGTCATCAGGTACACCTCGTCGAGCTTCTCGCTTGGCTGCAGCGTGAAACTGCCGAACAGGCGGGAGGTCAGCGCGACGACGCCGGCGTCGTACTTCTTCTTGTTCATGCGAAATTTCATGCCGATCCGCTTGTCCGCACCATGCTTTTCGATGAGGGAAGCGGCGACCTCGGCGACAGCCAGATAGCGCGAAACCGTCGAAATCGCGTCACCTGACAGATGATAAGGGTAGCCGCTGCCGTCGATCCGCTCATGATGCTGCAGCACGGCATTGGCCGTTCCTTTGGGTAGCTCGGCAAAATCACGCAGCATCAGGAAGCCGGCAATGGGATGTACGTAGAGATGGCGACGCTCTTCCGCGCTCATCTGATGCCCGGGCGCGAGAAACGCCGGCTGGATGCACAGTTCGCCGACATCATGGAAGACACTCGCCAAGGACAAGGCCTGCAGTTCTTCGCGCGGCAGCTGACCGCTGATTCCCAGCGCCGTGGCGACCACGGACGAGATCATTGCGTGCTGGAAGAGCTTCGGCCGATCGGATTGCATCACGGCCAAGCGCAAGGTGAGTGGGCCGGGAATGCTCAGTTGGCTGAAATGCTTGCCAAGCTGTTCGAGTAGCTCGGGCTGTTCGAGCAACGGCGCCAGCGAAGGCACGCGGCGCGCCTCTGCGTGCATCAGGGAGACGAGTTTGCTCGCATCGAGCGCGTCGCTGACGCTGAGCGACTGCTCAATCGGCTTGAGGAGCTTGTGGGCGACCAGGCGGTCATAAAACTGGCCCGACAGGCGAGTGCCGCGGCTGACCAGCTTCGTTCCGCCACGGGCGAAAATATCCTCGCTGGCGACCACCTCATGCGTGTCGGCAAGCTCGGTCACGGCTTTGACGAACAGTGAGTTCTCACCAACGGCTTGGCGAGCCAGTTCGTCCTGTTCAGTCTGCGGCCTGGGCTGCATGGTGCTGTCCTTTCTTCTAGCTCAAGGTGGCGCCGGCCAGTTTTGCGCTGAAGCTGATAAACAGCCCGCCGACACCGCCAGTCGCCAGCGCTGAAAGCCGTCGCCGGCGGCGGAACTGCAGGGCCAGATGAGCGCCGCCAAGGATCAGTACCGAAAGGTACAAGGCACTGAAGAACTGGACGATCAGGCCCAGAATGCAAAACGACAGGGCCGCGTGCGGATAGCTCGAATCGACAAACTGGACGAAGAAGGAAATGAAGAACAGGATCGCTTTCGGGTTCATCAGGCTGATGATCAGAGCGGTATGGAAGGGGCGCGAAGTGTCCGCAGCGGTCTGAGTGTTTTCACTGCTGGTGGCGCAGTTGTCTCGCCAGGTCGCAAAGGATGAGCGCAGAAGTCCAACGCCCATCCAGGCCAGGTAAAGTGCCCCAGCATACTTGACCCCCATGAATACGGCGGGATTCGCCTGCAACAAGGACGCAGCGCCAGTCGCCGAGAGCAGCATCAGGATCGTGTCGCCGACCAAGACGCCACAGGCACCGCGATAGCCTGCCGCCACTCCCCAGCGCGCAGCGACCGACATCACATAAAGTGAATTTGGTCCGGGCAAAAGTATGATAACAATGGTTCCGGCGACGAAGGTCGCGATGTTGTTGATGCCGTAAAACATGGCACGTCCCTGTCAAAGGTGGGAGATTCAACGGCGCTATCGAGAGTATATGAGCCACCACAAACAAGGATCAATCTCGAACGTGGTTGGGATAGCACTTGAACCGCCATCCCAGTTCGGTTCCGCTCGGCGCCCGCAGTCATCGGCCTGGCTGCTCCGGCCAGGCGGATGAGCACCGAGACGCGTCGTCAGTTGACCAGCGACGGACCAGCTTGTCATGGCGCAGTCTTGCCCTCTCGGTACGACGGATTGCTTGTGGTTGAAGCGCGAACACAGTCATACGACACCACCGATGACAAGGGATTGACCGGTGACTGATCGAACGCTACAGTTCCCGTAAGGGGGCCGCGAGGATTGCAGCGTGCGGCTTGTTTGTCGCTCATCGGGAGGTGTGAACATGTTGAAGGTGGGAGTTCTGGGGCCGGCGTTGCTGGCGATGGTGGCTGCAGCAGGTTTGTCCGGCTGCGCGAGCAACTCGGGGAAGAGCGAGAGCGCGCAGGCTCCAGCGCCGACTCCGGCGCAGGTAGAGACTGCGGCTGCGACGCAGACGGCTCCGGCATCACCGACGAACCAACAGGGCAAACAGGCCAGGAAGGGTTCGAAGTTGGACAGCGCGAAGTCCGCGAAAAGCCCTTCGCCAGCGCCGCTTGCCCAGTCCGAGAAGCCGCTTGCGGCGGCGCAAGCCGCGCCACCAGTTCCCGCCGTCCAGCCCGCGCCGTCGGCTCCGGCAACGCCGCCGGGCAAGATCGGGCCGGGAATGAACGCCAGGGGCGAAGTGGTGGATTCGACCAAGGTCGAAGCAGGGTACGGCCAGCCGGTCAAGGGCTTGCGCGACTGGGAAGGCGAGATTACCGGCAAGGCGGCACCGGGCAGCAAGTTTACGCAGCTACAGATTGGCATGCCCATGCGTCAGGTCACCGACCTCGTCGGCCAGCCCAGCGACCAAGGTGCCTATATCACCGGCAAGGCGTTCATCCCTTTCTTTTTTGGTAGTGACACGCATCGCCAGGAACTAGTCTACAAGAACCAGGGCCGCTTGATTTTTGCGGGAGGCTCAATGGGCGATTTCGGTAGCGCGCATCTGGTGTGGATCATTCACAATGGCAACGAACCGCCCTACCGCTGAAATTGACTGGGCGGCAATCGGCAGAGGGCGGCTGCGACGGCAACTTCTGCGTTAAGAAACGGGAAATCCCACGCGGATCTAGCAGAGGGGTATGCGGCTCCGCCACGAGGTGTCAAGTGGACCGCGAAGTCAAGGCAAGAAGCAACTGTATCTATGCTGGCGACGTGACTTCAACAACCAAGTCGTAGAGCACGGTGCGCGCCGGCCGGCGACGGCGGCAGACGGCAGAGGGAACGGGCCTGAGGACGTGTCGACTGGCAGCACCGCCATGCGCGCTGTGGGCTGTCGCTGCACTGCCTTCGCCACCTGGGAGAAGCGGTATCGGCGCCCACGGATGCGACAATCCACCCCTGCCCTCCCACCCCCGCACGCGCCATGCTTCGGCTGACCCTGTCCAACCGCTTCGAATTCCTGCTTGAACGCCTGCTCGATCGCCTGGACGATGAAAGCTGCTCCCCGTTCACCGTACAGCAGGTGATCGTTCCGAGCACAGCCCTCAGGCGCCGCGTCGAGCTTGCCTGCGCCGACCGCCGGGGAATCTGCGCCAACATCGATTTTTCCTACCTCGCGCAGTGGCTATGGACGCAGATCGGCCAACTGGTGGACATCCAGGACCAGTCGCCCTTCTCGCCGGCCTTGCTGGCGTGGCGCGTGTTCGAGGTGCTTGGCGATCGTGGCTTCACCGACGATCATCCGCGTCTCGCCCGCTACCTGCGCGACGCCGACCCGGTGATGCGCCTCGAGCTGGCGCAGCGCGGCGCGACCTTGATTGAGCATTACATCACCTACCGCCCACAGTGGCTGGCGGCCTGGTCGGACGGCAAGCGCGCCGACGTTCCGGGACTCGATGCCGGACGCGCCGAAGACGAGCTCTGGCAGTCGGCGCTCTGGCGGCGCATCACTGCCCAACTCGGTACCCGCCGCCAGCACCCGGCGGCCGCCTTTTTCGAGACGATAGAACGAGTTGGTGCCAATGCACCGGCGCTGGCCGGCCTGCCCCCGAGCGCCAGCGTCTTCTGCTTGAACACCTTGCCGCCGCTCTACCTCGACATCCTGCGCCAGTTGTCGCGCTGGATCGATATCCGCATCTATACCCTCAACCCCTGCCGCGAGTACTGGTTCGACGTCGTCGACCGGAAGCGCTTGAGCTACCTCGCGGCGCGCGCGCAGGACAGTCATCACGAGGTCGGCAACGCCCTGCTCGCCGCCTGGGGAAAGCAGACGCAGGCGCACATCGATCTGCTCTTCGCCGACGACGGCAACATCGCCGAGGAAGACAGCGTCTTCCTGCCCGCCGGCGGCGAGCACCTGCTGGCGCGGGTGCAGAACGCGATCCTCGACCTCGGCGAACTTGCACCCGGCAGCGTCGCGCTGGCCAGCGGCGACCGCAGCATCGAAGTGCATGTCTGCCATTCGCTGACGCGCGAACTGGAGGTGCTACAGGACCAGTTGCTGGCGCAGCTCGCCGCCGGCGACCCGCCGACGCCGGCACAGATCGTCGTGCTGCTGCCCGACCTGCCCGCTGCGGCGCCGCTGATCGATGCGGTGTTCGGCACCGCACCGGCGCCGCGCCGGATTCCCTACACGATCACCGGCCTGCCGCAGACCCGGGTCAATCCGATTGCTCGCGTCCTCGACAGTTTGCTTGCGCTATGCAGCAGCCGCTTCGCTGCCAGCGCCGTCTTCGACCTCTTGCAACAACCCCCGGTGGCGGCGCAGTTCGGCATGGAAGCCGATGACCTGGAGCGCATCCACGACTGGATTGGCGATGCCGGCATCCGTTGGGGCCTGGATGCGAGCAGCCGCAGCCGACTCGATCTGCCGGCCACCGAGCGGCACAGCTTCGCCGATGGCCTGCACCGGCTGTTCCTCGCCTACGCGCTTGGCGACGAACCAGCGGCGCGCAACACCGTCGTCGCCGGACGTATCGCCGCCGCCAATCCCGAAGGCGGCGACGCGGCGACGCTCGGCCGCTGGTGGCGTTTCGTGCGGGCGCTCGCCGACCTGCGCGACCACTGGTCGCAGCCGCGCGACGCCGACGCCTGGCAGCAGTCGCTGAGCGACGCACTGGGCCGCTTCACGCGCGCCGACAGCGATCTCGTCGACGATCTGCGTACCATGCAGGCAACGATCAACGAACTGCACGCCAACATGCGACGCGGCGGCACCCGCTCGCCGCTGCCGCTGGCCGTGGTACACAGCGCGCTGCGCACGCTGCTCGACGATCCGGGGCGTGGCGGTGTTCCCGGTGGCGTGCTCACCTTCTCGTCACTGACCAGCCTGCGCGCCCTGCCCTATCGCGTCGTCTGCCTGCTCGGCATGAACGACGGCGCCTTCCCGAGCGTCAACCGGCCGGCCGAGTTCGACCTGATGGCGCTGCGGCCGCAGCCCGGCGACCGGCAACGGCGCCTCGACGAGCGCAACCTGTTTCTCGACCTCGTTCTCGCTGCCCGGCAGCGCCTCTACCTGAGCTACAGCGGCCGCAGCATCCGCGACAACAGCGTCGCCCCGCCGTCGGTCCTGCTTGCCGAACTGCTCGACTACGTCGCCGCTGCCTGTGCGACAGACCCGGCCGACCCGGCGAGCCTCCATGCCGTGCGCCAACGGCTGACCGTCGAGCACCCGCTGCAGGCCTTCTCTGCCGAGTACTTTCTCGCCGGCGGCGACGCCCGTCGGCGCAGCTTCAATGCCGAGTATTGCGAGGCGCTGCGCCAGGGACTCGGCGGCAGCGCCGTGCTCGTCGTTGCACCTGGCAGCGCGGACGACGAAGACGGCGATGAGATCGCTGCGCCGGAGATGGACGCCACGCTCCCCTTCTTTTCCGGCATGCTCGAACCGCCACCGTCCGAATGGCGACAGGTCAGCCTCGAACAGTTGCTGCAGTTTTTCGGCAACCCCTGCCGGACGCTACTGGTCAAGCGGCTCAACATGGCGCTGGCGGTCGCCGAGGAGGAACTGCCGGACGAGGAACCCTTTCTTCCCGACTATCCGGGCCTGCAGGCACTCTCCCGGCGTGTTCTGCCGGCGGTGCTGGCCGGTAGCGAGGATGGCGAGGTGCTGGCGCTGGCATTGGCCGGCAACGAGTTTCCCCCCGGGCCGCTGGGCGAGCGACTGATCATCGAGGAAGTCGCGCGCATGCGCCGCTTCGCGGCCGAGCTCGCGCCGCAGCTTGCGCCTGTGCCGCTGCCGGCGGTGCACGCGCAGTTCGCCTACCCGCGTGAGGACGAAATGTGGCAGCTCGCGGGAGCACTCGGTGACCTGCGCCCGGCGGGACTCGTGCGCTATCGCTACTACGAGGTGCGCCCGACCGACTATCTCGCCGGCTGGATCAGCCATCTGTTCCTCTGTGCGGCGGCGCCGACGGGTGCCACTTTGCAGACCACCTGGCACTCGCGCGACGGCAGCTACCGCCTGCGGCCCTGCGCTGCGAGCACGGCCCGCGCCCACCTCGGCGAGCTGATCGGCCTTTATCGCCGAGGTCTGTCGGCGCCGCTGCACTTCTTCCCGAAGAGCGCCTGGGCCTACATCAGCGGCAGCATGGCGGCGGCACGCCAGCGCTGGACCCACAGCCGTAATGCGTCCTGGGGCGAGAGCGCCGATCCCGCCTACCGCCTGGCGCTCAGAGGCGTCGCCGAGCCACTCGACGGGGAGTTCGAAGCGTGCGCACGCACCGTGTTCGCCCCACTGCTCGACTATCTCGAGGAGGCGCGCCGATGAGCATGGCTGTTGCGCCGGACGTTGCCGGCACGATCGACCTGGACGTCTTCGCCTGCCCGCTCGACGGCCTGCGCCTGATCGAGGCGTCGGCCGGCACCGGCAAGACCTGGAACCTCTGCGGGCTCTACTTGCGGCTGCTGCTCGAAAAGGGGCTGGACGCGCCACAGATTCTGGTTGTCACCTTCACCAACGCGGCCACCGCTGAACTGCGCGAGCGCATCCGCAGCCGCATCGTCGATGTCCTTGCCTATCTGCAGCGCGGCGCCAGCGCTGCCGACCCCTTTGTCACCCGGCTCGTCGCTGCCGTCGAGAACAACGCCAGCGTCGACCGCCCGCAGATGCGCATGCGCCTCGAAGCGGCACTGCACACCTTCGACGAGGCCGCCGTGTTCACGATTCACGGCTTCTGCCAGCGTGCGCTGTCCGAAACGCCGTTCGCCGCCGGTTTGCCGTTCAGCCTCGACCTGTTGCACGACGACCAGCCGCTGCGCCTCGAAGCCGTCAGCGACTTCTGGCGACGCCATATCGCCAGCGGAGCGATCTCGCCGGCCCTCGCGGACTACCTCGCGCAGCGCCAGGATTCGCCGGAAGGCTGGGCAAGGCTGCTCGGCCGCCAGGTGGCCAAGTCCCACTCGCGCGTCATCTGGCCGGCCGAACTGGCGAGCGAAGCGGCGATCGACACGCCTGGCCTGGCCGCAGCTTTCGCGCGCGCCGGACAACTGTGGGGAGGCGATGGCGCCGCACCCACCGGCGCGCTGCTGGCCGGACTCGCCGCGCTCCACGCCGGTTCGTACAAGGCAGACGGCGTATCGACCGGCGCCCGCGCCTGGACCCTGTGGTTGGCCAGCGGCGACCCGTTGCGCGCTCCCGATCCGGAAAAGAGCAAGGCGCGTCTGTTCACGGCGAACTTCATCGCCGCCAGGAAAAGAAATAACCAGACGCCTCCCACACATCCTTTCTTCCACGCGGCCAACGATGTGCTGGCGCGGCACGCGTCGGTGACGCAGGCGCTGCACCTCGCCCGCCTGTATCTGCTGCGCAGGATGCTCGACGAGTCCGGCGCCGCGCTGCGCCAGCAGAAGCGCCGGCAGCGCGTGCAATCCTTCGACGACATGCTCCAGAACGTCGATGCGGCGCTGACCTCCGGCGACTTCCCGTGGCTCGCCGGATTCCTGCGCAGCCGCTATCCGGTCGCCCTGATCGACGAATTCCAGGACACCGACCCGCTGCAGTATGCGATATTCAGCCGCATCTACGGCGCCGGCGAGGCGCCGGCTGCGGGCCCGCTGTTCCTTGTCGGCGATCCCAAACAGGCGATCTACAGCTTTCGCAATGCTGACCTGCATACCTACCTGGCCGCCCGCCGCCAGGCTGGCGCGCGCTACACCTTGCGCCACAACCAGCGCTCGACCGCGGACCTGATCGCCGCCAGCAACGCACTCTTCACCGCCAATCCTCACGCCTTCATTCTCGCCGGCCTCAACTACGAGCCGGTGACCGTTGGCGACAAGCCGCGCCCACCGCTGACCGACCACAGCGAGGAAGACCCGGCGGCGCTACGCGTCTGGCGGCTGCCGGCTGCCAACGGCGAGTATCTGCTGCGCGGCGAAGCGAAGAAGCAGGTGCTGCGCGCCACCGCCGGCGAAGTGGCGCGCCTGCTGCGCGCCGCGCAGGCCGGCCGCATCACGCTCGGCGAACGCGCTCTGGCGCCCGGCGACATCGCCATCCTCGTCAAGAGCCACGCCCAGGGGCGCCTGCTCCGGGACGCGCTGCTGCAGGTCGGTATCGGCAGCGTCGAGCTTTCGCAGCACAGTATTTTCCACACCCCGGACGCCGAGGATCTCGAACGCGTACTGCTGGCGATCCGCGAACCGGCGCGCCCGTCGCTCCTCTACAGCGCTTTGGCCACGGAACTGCTGGGCCTCAATGCCACCGGCGTCGCTGCGCTGGCCGCCGACGAGATGGGGCTGCTGCAGACCATCGCGCGTTTCAGCGGCTACCGCGAGACCTGGCTGCGGCGCGGTTTCGGCGTCATGCTGCGCGCCTGGATGGACAGCGAGGCGGTCGCTTTCCGGCTGCTCGCGCGCAGCGACGGCGAACGACGGCTGACCAATCTGCTCCACCTCGGCGAACTGCTGCAGCAGGCCAGCGCCGATCAGCCGGCGCCGGACGCGCTGCTACGCTGGCTGGCCAGTCGTCGGCGCGACGACGGTGCCGAGGAGGTCCATCAACTGCGCCTCGAGTCGGACCGCAACCTCGTCCAGATCGTCACCATCCACAAATCCAAGGGCCTTGAGTACGGCATTGTCTTCTGTCCTTTCCTCTGGGATGGGCACCAGTCGAACTTCGGCGAGGACGAGGGCAAGGAGTATCACGACGACGATGGGCTGCCGGTGATCGACTTCCGCCTCGAACTCGATGCGGCCGATGCCGAGGAGATCAAGAGGCGAAGACGCGAGGAGAAGGATGCCGAGTTCATGCGCCTGCTCTACGTGGCGCTGACGCGCGCCGCGCAGCGCTGCTACCTGGTCGCCGGCTGCTACGCGAACCTGGCGTTCGGCAAACCATCGATGGCACAGGGCACTCACAGTCTGCTCAACTGGCTGGTCGCCGGCAAGGATATGTCCTACGCCGACTGGCTGAAGCACAAGCGATCGCCAGAGGAGATCGAAGCGGCCTGGCGTGCGCTCGCCACGACGGCGGGCCCGCCGCTGTCGCTGAGCGACCTGCCCGGCGAGGCGCCGACGCCGCTCGCCAGCACCGCCGTGTCCGCCGCCAGCCTGAGCGCGCTGGTCGCACCCCGGACGATGGCTGCCGGCTGGCGAATCGGCAGCTTCAGCAGCCTGCAGCATGGCGCCGACAGCGAAGCGTCGGCGAGCGACCACGACGGCCGCGCCGTCCCTGCTCTGCCGGCGGTGAGCGGGCCGGCAGCCGACATTGGGCCGGACGACATCCTCCTCTTCGCGCGCGGACCGGCCGCCGGCGACTGCGTGCATGCGCTCTTCGAGCGTATCGACTTCACCGATCCGGGCCGCTGGCCAGCCATCATCGACGAAGTGCTGGCGAGCCACCCGCTGTCACCGGTGGGACCGCCGAACGGCGATTCCGCCCGCCGTCCGGCGCGCATGCTGCGCCGACTGCTCGACGACGTCCTGGCGACATCGCTGCCCGGCGGCATCGTCCTGTCGACAGTGGGGCGCCGGCAACGTCTCGTCGAGTTGGGTTTCAACCTGCCCGCCGGCCTGACGGCGCCGAGACTCAACGACTGGCTGGCGGCGCACGGCTACCCGCTGCCGAGACTCGGCTTCCCGCCCCTCGACGGCTACCTGAAGGGCTTCATCGACCTGGTGTTCTGCCACGCAAATCGCTTCCACGTCCTTGACTGGAAATCGAACCATCTCGGTTTTGCCGCTGCCGACTATGGCCAGCAGCAAGTTGCCGCGGCGATGGCCGAACACGGTTATCACCTCCAATACCTGATCTACTGCGTCGCGCTGCACCGCTACCTGCGCTGCCGGATCGCCGACTACGACTACGATCGCCACTTCGGCGGTGTCTACTATCTGTTCGTGCGCGGCGTCCGCCCGGATTGGCGCGCTGTGGGCACTGACGGCGAACGCAGTGCCTGCGGTGTTTATCACCATCGCCCACCGCGATCCACCATCGAATCGCTCGACAGCTTGCTGTCCCACAGGTCACTGGCGAACCACGCATGAGCTTCCACAGCACGCCTTCCCCGGAGCCGGCGGGCCGCAACGATCTTGCCGAGGGCTTCGTGAGCCACCTCCTGCAATGGGCCGAACAGGCCGGCGCGCCGCGAACGAGCCTGGTCGTGCTCGCCGCGGCTGGCCGCCTCGTGAGCCTCGCGACGCACAGCGGACACGTCTGTGCGCAACTGGACACTGTCCTCGAGTTGTTCCCCGATCAGTCGCCGACGGAACTGGTGGAGCGCCTGCTGGCCAGCCGAATGGTTGCCGCGACAGGCGCGCCGCCGACATTGCCAGAAGTCCTGCCGCTGGTTCTCGATGGCTGCGGGCGGCTTTACCTGCATCGCTACTTCGCCTACGAGCGCCGGCTGGCGGCGAGCCTTCGCAAGCGTGCCGAACGCCATACGTCGCCGCCGACCGCCGAAATGCGCCAGCAACTCGACTGCCTGTTCGCCGACAACGCGCGCCGGCTCGGCGATCGTCCCGACTGGCAGAAGCTGGCGGCGGCACTCGCCTGGCGGAGCAAGCTGACGATCATCAGCGGCGGCCCGGGAACCGGCAAGACGACCACGATCGTCGCCCTGCTGGCCTGTCTGCTGACCGAAAGTCCCGGCCTGCGCGTCGCCCTTGCCGCACCCACCGGCAAGGCCGCCGCACGCATGCTCGAGGCGCTGCGCCAGCGCGCCGGCGATCTGCCAGTCGAACTGCAGGCACGGCTGCCACGCGAGTCGCACACGCTGCATCGGCTGCTTGGCGTGACGCCGGAGCCAGGGCGCTTCCACCACCACGCGGAAAACCCGCTGCCGATCGACGCGCTGGTCGTCGACGAAGCATCGATGCTCGACCTCGCGCTCGCCTGCCGACTGTGCGACGCCGTGCCACCCGACGCCCGCCTGATCCTGCTCGGCGACAAGGACCAGCTTTCGGCAGTCGAGGCCGGCGCGGTATTCTCGGAGGTCTCCGCCGACCCGACACTGACGGCAGCGTGTATTGCCGAACTCTCCTCGCTCACCGCGACCCCGGCCGCGTGCATCCAGCCGCCACCCGCCATCACCCCGACCCCGCTGGCCGACTGCGTTGTCTGGTTCTCCGAAAGCCACCGCTTCGCCAGTACCTCCGGGATCGGGCGGCTGGCCGCCGACATCAATGGCGGCCGCGGCAATGAGGCCTGCGACTGGCTGGCCGGCGCTGCCGACCCGTCGGTCAGCTGGCTATCCGACGGCAGCGCCGACCTCACCCCCGCGACCCGACAGGTGATTGTCGAGGGCTACCATCGCTACTGCACCGCTCTCGTGGCCGCGCTGGCCGACCCGGTGAGCCGACGACGCCAGGTGTTCGCCGCCTTCGACGGCTTCCGCGTGCTCTGTGCGCTGCGCGAGACAGCCCGCGGCGTGCGGGCGATCAACGCGCTCGTCACTCGCCACCTGCTGCAACTTGGCGCTGGCGTGCACCCCGGCGGTCCCCGCTCGCCATGGTACGTCGGCCGGCCGGTGATGGTCCTCAGAAACGACTACGTCCTGAAGCTGTTCAACGGCGACGTCGGCATCTGTCTGCCGGACGATGGTGGCGAGCTGATGGTGTGGTTCCCCGAGCAGGACGCCGGCTTCCGGCCGCTGGCACCAGTCCGCCTGCCGGAGCACGACACCGCCTTTGCCATGACGGTACACAAGGCACAGGGCTCCGAATTTGAGTCGGTATTCCTGCTGCTTCCCGAACATCACAACCGTGTCCTGACCCGCGAGCTGCTCTACACCGGCATCACCCGGGCGTCGACCAAGGTCGCTGTCGTCGGCAGCCGGGAAGTGCTGGTCGGCGCCTGCGCCAACCGTACGCGCCGTCATTCCGGCCTGATCGCCCGGCTCGGCGAGGTCGGCCCGTAGGCGCCTCGCCGCGGAACAGCGACCGGCGATCTCGCGCCAGCCCCCTGGTGACGCTGCAAACGGCTGCCGGGTCTGGTCGGGGACCGGCGGCAACTTTTTTTGCCGGCCGGTACCCGTTTACCAACACGGCCGTGCGGTGCAGCGGGTGGCATAATGGCTCGTTTGATGCGCGGGAGAAGCCGATGGATTCCGGATCGCTGGCAAGTATCGACTGGGGTGTCGTGACACTGGTCGCCCTCATCGCCGCGGGACTGGTATGGAGCTTCGTCTTCTTTCTGCGCCAGAACTCCAAGGATCTCGAGAGTCTCGAGGAAACGATCGAATCCGAGCGAAGGGACGACGAACGGTGACGAAGGGTGACGACCGGGCCGGCATCGACCCAGGCCAGGTGGAACCGATCAGGCGCCAGGCCGAGTTGACAGCGAGCCCGGCGCAGCGCCCTGTTGGAGCTTCGGTCCGGTACGGACCGACGTCACGGTAGAGGCACGGTCGGCAGACCGTTCCATCGACCCCACCGGTCCGTTCGCCGCGCTGGCCTAGAGCGTGCCCAGTCCGATCGTCCCCTCGACGTGAAATCCCAGCCCACGGCTAGGCACGCTCCATGGATAGCTTGTGACAATCGTTCGTATATTCACAATTCATTGGATCAATAGTCCAAGCGCTCCTAGAATAGCTTCATCGGATTTGGCTACAGCGATCCGATCGCCCGATCAGTGGTGTCATGAGAACGCCAAGACGACTACTCGACTTGCCGCAATCTGCGTCGATGACCGTATTCCCTGGACGGGCAACTTCGCAGGCTCGAGTGGATAGTGGATTACTTACAAGCAAAGGAGAGAACCATGTCAAACGAAGCAAGGTGCCCGTTCTTGGGCGACGCTCGCAAACACACAGCGGCCGGGGCTCCAACGAGCGCGGATTGGTGGCCCAGCCAATTGAACCTGAAGATCCTGCATCAGCACTCGTCCAAGGCAAACCCCATGGGCGCGGAGTTCGATTACGCCGAGGAGTTCAAGACGCTCGACCTGAACGCCGTAATCGAGGACCTGCATGGCTTGATGACGGACTCGCAGGACTGGTGGCCTGCGGACTATGGTCACTACGGTCCACTCTTCATCCGCATGGCCTGGCACAGCGCAGGCACCTACCGTATCCATGATGGTCGTGGCGGCGCCGGTTCCGGTGCGCAGCGATTTGCGCCCCTGAACAGCTGGCCGGACAACGGCAATCTCGACAAGGCACGCCGCTTGCTCTGGCCGATCAAGCAGAAGTATGGCCGCAAGATCTCCTGGGCCGACCTGATGATTCTGGCCGGTAACGTCGCCCTGGAATCGATGGGTTTCAAGACCTTGGGCTTCGCCGGTGGGCGCCCGGATATCTGGGAGCCAGAAGAAGACATCTACTGGGGGCCAGAGGGCAAGTGGCTCGATGACCAGCGCTACAGCGGCGACCGTGAGCTCGAGAATCCTCTCGCCGCGGTGCAGATGGGCCTGATCTACGTGAACCCGGAAGGACCGAATGGCAAGCCGGACCCCGTCGCCTCGGCGAGGGACATCCGGGAGACCTTCGCCCGCATGGCCATGAACGACGAGGAAACGGTGGCACTGGTTGCCGGCGGACACACCTTCGGCAAGTGTCACGGCGCCGCCGATCCGGGCAAGTATGTCGGTCCCGAACCCGAGGGTGCGGACATCGAGGAGCAGGGCCTCGGCTGGAAGAACACCTTCGGAAGCGGCAAAGGGGTCTCCACGATCACCAGCGGCCTGGAAGGCGCATGGACCACCAATCCTGTGCAGTGGGACAACAACTACCTCGAGAATCTTTTCGGCTACGAGTGGGAACTGACGAAGAGTCCTGCCGGCGCCTACCAGTGGACGCCCAAGGACGCCTCGGCAGCGGGCACCGTGCCGGACGCCCATGACCCGTCGAGGCGCCACGCCCCGATGATGTCGACGGCCGACCTGGCGCTGCGGATGGATCCAGCCTATGAGAAGATCGCGAGACGCTTCCGGGAGAATCCCCAGGAACTTGCGGATGCGTTCGCCGGGGCCTGGTACAAGCTGACGCACCGCGACATGGGCCCCCTGTCGCGTTATCTTGGGCCGCTCGTTCCCGCGCAGCCACTACTCTGGCAGGATCCGATACCCGCGCTGGACCACCAATTGATCGAGGCGCAGGACATTGCCGCCCTGAAGGCCACAATCCTTGCTTCCGGACTGTCGATTTCGCAACTGGTCACGACGGCATGGGCGTCTGCGGCAACTTTTCGCGGCAGCGACAAGCGCGGTGGAGCGAATGGCGCGCGTATTCGCCTGGCACCGCAGAAGAGCTGGGAAGTCAATCAGCCGGCCGAGCTGGCGAACGTGTTGCACAGACTGGAAGCGATACAGAAGGATTTCAACGGCGCCCAGTCCGGCGGGAAGAAGGTCTCGCTCGCCGACATCATCGTTCTGGGTGGCTGCGCCGCCGTCGAGGAAGCCGCTCGACGAGCCGGCCACGACGTGCAGGTTCCCTTCTCGCCGGGGCGCACGGATGCATCGCAGGAGCAGACCGATGTGGACGCGTTCGCCGTACTGGAGCCGACTTCGGACGGATTCCGCAACTACATCCGCAAGGGAGACGAGGGCTCGGCAGCCGAGTTGCTGGTGGACAAAGCGCAATTGATGACGCTGACCGCGCCGGAGATGACGGTCCTGATCGGTGGCATGCGCGCGCTAAACGCAAACTTCGGGCAGTCCGGACACGGGGTCTTCACCAAGCGGCCTGAAACGTTGACCAATGACTTCTTCGTCAATCTCCTTGACATGCGCACGCACTGGCGGAGGTCCGCTACCGCCGCGGGCGTGCTGGAGGGTCGCGATCGAGCGACCGACGAGCTCAAGTGGACAGGCACGGTCGTCGATCTCGTCTTCGGTTCAAACTCCCAACTCCGGGCTCTCGCGGAAGTCCATGCCGGCGCCGACTCGCAGGAGGCGTTTGTGAACGACTTCGTTACGGCCTGGAGCAAGGTCATGAACCTGGATCGCTTCGACCTTGCGTGATCACGGAGGGTAGGTCGTGACGATGCTCGGGCCGAGACGGTCGTTGCGGAGCTCACCCAGGCACCCTACCGAAACGCCGGCCTGCTGCAGATTGGTCAAACAGTTGGTCGCCGCTGCCGCGCGCAGCGGCGCTCAGCTATGCTCGATCGGCGGTGCGACCTTGAAGACCTCGGCCAGCGTCGTCACCCCGGCGGCCACCTTCATGGCGCCGGAGATGCGTAGTGGCTTCATGCCTTCACGGAAAGCGAGGTCGCGGATCTTGGCGATCTCGCGGTTTTCGCTGATCGCCAGCTTGAGGTCCGGCGACAGCAGCAGGATCTCGTACAGCCCGACGCGCCCCAGGTAGCCGGTCATCCGGCATTCGAGACAGCCGGCCGGGCGGTAGAAGCGCGCGGGACGATTGGCTTTCCAGGGCGCGACCAACTGATCCCACATCGTCTCCTCGATCGGGCTGGCTTCGTGCACCTGCTTGCAGTGCGGACAAAGGATGCGCACCAGGCGTTGCGCCATGACGCCCAACATGGTCGCACTCAGCAGGTAGGGCGGCACACCGAGGTCGAGCATGCGCGTAACCGCTGCGGGAGCGTCGTTGGTGTGCAGCGTAGACAGCACCAGATGGCCGGTGAGCGCCGCCTGAATCGCCACCTCGGCGGTTTCCAGGTCGCGGATTTCGCCGATCATGATGATGTCCGGATCCTGGCGCATCAGCGCCCGCACGCCTTGCGCGAAGCCCAGATCGATGACGTTCTGGACCTGCATCTGGTTGAATGCCGGTTCGACCATCTCGATCGGATCCTCGATGGTGCACACGTTGACCGCCGGCGTGGCCAGTTGACGGAGGGTCGAGTAGAGCGTGGTCGTTTTTCCCGAACCGGTCGGGCCGGTCACCAGAATGATGCCGTTCGGCCTGTCGGCCATCGCCTTCCAGCGCGACTGGTCGTCATCCGTGAAGCCGAGATCGGCGAAACTGCGGACGAGGACTTCCGGGTCGAAAATCCGCATCACCAGCTTCTCCCCGAAGGCAGTGGGCAGGGTCGACAGGCGCAGTTCGGCCTCCTGGCCGTCGGCCGTACGCGTCTTGATGCGGCCATCCTGTGGTCGCCGCTTCTCGACCACGTCCATGCGGCCGAGGATCTTGATGCGGCTGACCATCGCCGCCATGACGCTCATCGGAATCTGGTACACCTGATGCAGGACGCCGTCGATCCGGAAACGTACGATGCCCAGATCGCGCCGCGGCTCGATATGGATGTCGCTGGCGCGCTGCTCGAAAGCGTATTGCCAGAGCCAGTCGACGATGTTGACGATGTGCTGGTCGTTGGCGTCGAACTGCCGATTGGTGCGCCCGAGTTCGACCAGTTGCTCGAACGAGGAGAGGTTGCCGCTCGCACCGCCGAGCTGCGCCGCCTTCTTGACCGAGCGTGCGAGGTTGTAGAATTCGACCAGATAGCGGGCGACATCGACCGGGTTGGCCATCACCCGACGAATCTCCTTCTTGAGGATCGGCTTGATTTCCTTCTCCCAGTCCCGCAGATACGGCTGTGTGGTCGCCACGACGACCTCGCGCACCGTCACCTGGATCGCCAGAATGCCGAAGCGGGTCGCGTAGGCGCTCGACATCACGTCGGTGACGGCCGTGAAGTCCACCTTCAGCGGGTCGATGTGCAGGTAGTCGAGTCCGATCCTTGCCGCCAGCCATTCCCCCAGGTCGTCGAGCGTCAGGGGTCGGTGAGGTTCCTGCAGCGACTTCCATTGCTGCTCGGCGATAGTCGTCAGCGGATGGCCACTCAGGCGCTTCAGACGACTCTCCTTGAGCAGGATGTCGGCATCGTCGGCGCTCACCAGATGGTCGTCGACCAGCCAGCCGAGAACCTCCGGCAAGGTCAGGCGATGTTCGTGAACGGTGTTGACCACGGCTTCGGGCATCTGCGATCTTCCAGAACGAGGATCAGGGACTCTACGGAACAAGGCGTGCGCGCTTCAACGCCGCCGACGGAACGAGGTATGATACGCGTCCCGCTACGCAGTCGTCACCTCCGCACGATGGGTGGCGGCTCCCTCATCCGCGCTACAGGAGACCCCCATGCACAGAAGTTCATTGATCATCGCTTCCGTCGCTGCCGCTCTGCTTGCCCTGCCAGCCATGGCACAGCCTGGCCCGGGGATGGGTGCGGGGGCCGGTATGGCTGGCGGCGGCGCGGGCCCGGGGATGCGTCCGGCGACCGACTGCACCGCTGCGACCAACCCGGAGCAGTGCAAGGCGCGCCAGGAAGCCCACCAGAAGGTCCTCGAGGCCTGCCGCGACAAGCGCGGCCCGGAGCGTCGGCAGTGCATGCACGCGCAGGCGCAGAAGACGGACTGCAGTCAGGCGCGCAACCCGCAGCAGTGTGAGCTGCGCAAGCAGGCGTACGCAGCGTGCCAGGACCAGGTCGGGCCCGCGTTCAAGCGCTGCGTGCAGGAGAAGATGCCGCCGGTCGACTGCAGCAAGTCGGTCGACCCGGCGCGTTGCGTACAACACCAGAAAGCGCGCGAACTGTGCAAGGACAAGAGCGGGCCGGAGCATCGCCAGTGCCTGCGTGACGCCCTCGCACCCGTCAAGTGATTCGGCGGGTCGGGGCAGCCGTGGCGGTCAGCCGCGGGCTGTTCCGACCCCCGCCACGGGCGGTATCAGTCACCGCCCTGGACGCCCAATCCGGCCCGCCAGAGCGCAAGCTTGCTGGCGAAGGCGAGCGTATAAGCCGGACTGGTCGATGGCAGGACGGCTGTTGTGTAGCCTCGTTGCGCGAACCAGGGGGTAAACTTGCCGGCCGTCCGGCCATTGAAGCAGACACGTCCGAGTTGCGGCGCGGCGTGCGCCAGGCCTGCAAAATCGTTGGTCTCGGGTGACTGGATCGCCGCATCGAGCGCACCTTGTCGCCGACACTGGCGATAGACATCCCACACGCCGATGCGATGCGCCAGCAGGCAGCGCTGCTTGTCGAGGTAGTCGAGTTCGGGCAGCGGTTCGCCGAGCAGAAGACCGAGCACACGCCAGAACTGGTTCTGGCGGTGCGCATAGTAGTGTTGCCCGGCGAGTGATGCCGGCGACGGGAAGCTGCCGAGAATCAGCGTTCTGACGCCGGCATCGAGAATCGGCGGCAGACCGAAAAGCAGCTCCGGTCTGCCATCGCGCATCAGCGACCGCTACCCAGCGAGAGAGCGAGCATCAGGTCGTTGATGCGCTTGACGAAGCCCGCCGGATCGTCGAGCGAGCCGCCTTCGGCCAGCGTCGCCTGCTCGAGCAGCAGGTTGGCCCAGTCGTCGAAGCGCGTTTCTTCGAACTTGAGACGCTGCACCGCCGGGTGCTTGGGGTTGATCTCGAGGATCGGCTTGCTCGCCGGCGCCTGCTGGCCGGCAGCCTTGAGGATTCTCTGCAGGTTGCCGCCAATGTCGAACTCGTCGGCGACAATGCAGGACGGCGAGTCGGTCAGGCGATGCGTGACGCGAACGTCCTTCACCTTGTCGCCGAGCGTCGCCTTCACCTTGTCGAGCAGTTCCTTGTACTCGTCGGCGGCCTTCTCCGCTTCCTCCTTTTCGGCCGCGTCCTCAAGCTTGCCGAGGTCGAGTCCGCCCTTGGCCACCGACTGCAGGGGCTTGCCGTCGAACTCGGTCAGATGCCCCGACACCCACTCGTCGACACGATCGGAGAGCAGCAGCACTTCGATGCCCTTCTTGCGGAAGATTTCGAGGTGCGGGCTGTTCCTGGCGGCGGTGAAGGTTTCCGCGGTGACGTAGTAGATCTTCTCCTGTCCCTCCTTCATGCGCCCGACGTAGTCGGCCAGCGAGACGCTCTCCTCGGGCGTATCGGCATGCGTCGAGGCGAAGCGCAGCAATTTGGCGATGCGGTCCTTGTTGGCAAGATCCTCGCCGACGCCTTCCTTGAGGACGCGACCGAATTCCTTCCAGAACTTCGTGTACTTCTCCTTCTCGGCGACATCGTCGCTGTCGGCGAGCGCTTCGAGCATGCCGAGCACTTTCTTCACGCAGCCACCACGAATCGTCTCGATATCGCGCGACTGCTGGAGGATTTCACGCGAGACGTTGAGCGGCAGGTCGCTGGAATCCACCACACCGCGCACGAAGCGCAGGTACAGCGGCATCAGCTGTTCGGCATCGTCCATGATGAACACCCGCCGCACGTAGAGCTTGATGCCGTGACGCGCCGTACGTTCGAAGAGGTCGAACGGCGCCTTCGCCGGCACGTAGAGGAGCTGGATGTACTCCTGCTTCCCTTCGACACGCGCATGGACGTGCGTCAGCGGGTCCTCGAAATCGTGCGCGACGTGCTTGTAGAACTCGTTGTACTGCTCCTCACTGATCTCGGACTTGGGACGCGTCCACAGCGCCGACGCCTGATTGACCGTCTCGTCTTCATCGGTGACCACCTGTTCCTTCTTCTCCTCGCTCCACTCCTCCTTCTTCATCACGATCGGCAGCGTGATATGGTCGGAGTACTTGCGAATCGTCTGGCGAAGCTTCCAGCTCGACAGGAACTCGTCTTCACCTTCGCGCAGGTGCAGGATCACTTCGGTGCCCCGCTGCGCACGTTCGATCATCTCGATCGTGAATTCACCCTCGCCCGCCGATTCCCAGCGGATCGCCTGGCTGGCTTCGAGGCCGGCACGCCGCGAGATCACGGTCACCTTGTCGGCGACGATGTACGAGGAATAGAAGCCCACCCCGAACTGCCCGATCAGGTGTGCGTCCTTGGCCTGATCGCCGGTCAGCGCCGAGAAGAACTCGCGCGTGCCCGACTTGGCGATCGTTCCGAGGTGCTCCACTGCCTCGTCGCGCGACAGCCCGATACCGTTGTCGGTGATGCTCAGCGTCCGCGCCTCCCTGTCGAAGGCGACGCGGATCTTCAGCTCGGCATCCTCGCCGTAGAGCGCAGCGTTGTTCAAGGCCTCGAAGCGAAGCCGATCACAGGCGTCGGAAGCATTGGAAATCAGTTCGCGGAGAAAGATCTCCTTGTTGCTGTACAGCGAGTGGATCATCAGGTTCAGCAGTTGTTTGACTTCTGCCTGAAAACCAAGTGTCTCCTTTTGGGCGCCCATTGAAAACTCCATGAAAAGCGTTGATCGAAAGCGAATGCATCCGGGTGACAGTGTGCTCAGCGCACAGTGGGCCTGAAATGGGGATGTTCGGGCCTTTTTCAAGCCCCGTCGGGCTTATTCCTCGATGCGCCGGTAGTCGACGGCGACGACTTCGACCTGACGCCAGCCAAGCGGGCTATGGAAACGTACCGTATCGCCCTCGCGCGCCTTGAGCAGCGCGCGCGCCAGGGGCGACACCCAGCTGATGTGCCCGCGCGCCGAGTCGGTCTCGTCGACGCCGACAATCTGATAGGTGTTTTCCAGCCCCTGCTCGTCGCAGATCGTCACGGTGGCGCCGAAGAACACCTGCTCGGTGTTCTCCCGCCTCGCCGGGTCGACGATTTCGGCGAGATCGAGACGTCTGGTCAGGAAGCGAATTCGCCTGTCGATCTCGCGCAGCCGCCGTTTGCCGTAGATGTAGTCGGCGTTCTCGGAGCGGTCGCCGTTCGACGCCGCCCACTGGACGACGCCGACGACCTGCGGCCGCTCGACGCGCAGCAGGTGTTCGAGTTCGCTCCTGAGCCGCGCGTGTCCGCCCGGCGTGATGTAGTTGCGGGTTCCCGGCGGTAGCCCGAATGCCGGATCGGGACTCTCGTCCTGATCGTCGTCGCCCGCCCCTGGTGTGCTGAATTCCTTGTTCATCGGTAGTCATTCTCCGGCCGATGATGGCCCTGGCGGCCTCCCGCTCGGGCCAGGCCTGCCGGGCAATTTCCCGTACCGACGGGGAAAAAAGAAGCGGCGCGGGCCGTCAGACCCACGCCGCAATGCGCACTACCAAACCGTCAATAGCCGATATTGAAGGCGGCGACGTCGATACGGACCGTGTCGCGCCCCAGGGCGAGCGCCGTATAGCGAGCAAAGCGCGCCGCCCAGTCCTTGCCTTCGATGAAGCGCTGCTCGCCGCCATAGCGGGCGACATTGAGGATCTTGTCGATGATCAGGACCTTGCCCATCGGATTGCTGGGCTCGCATTCGAGGTCGGCGAATTCCTTGTCAAACCAGCGGCGCGCCTCTTCGGGAGAACCTGCAGCAAGTTCGGTATGGGAGAACTTGAACTCGTACTGCCGCTCCCGCCCAAACGAAACGATAATGTGATAAACCATCTGCCTCCTTCCGGCGGTGTCTCAAGGTTACAATTCCATCCTCTATTCTATTCGCAAAAGCGCCCCATGCCGCAAGTCCCGAGCACGCGCGTCGAGTTTATTGCCGGCCTTCGTGCCTTCGCTCCGCTGAGCATGAGTATCCTTCCCTTTGGCATGGTTTGCGGCGCTGCCGCCAGCACTGCCGGCATGACATCCGCACAGGCGCTGGCGATGAGTTGGGTGATCTTCGCCGGCTCGGCGCAGATCGCCGCGACGCAGCTTTATGCCGGCGGTGCGCCGCTCCTGGTGATCCTGGCGACCCCGACGATCATCAACCTGCGTTTCCTGATGTACGGCGCCTCGCTGGCGCCGCATTTCGGCACGCTCGACCGCCGCCGGCAGGCGCTCATCGCCTACCTGCTGACCGACCAGGCGTATGCGCTGACCGTCGTGCGCTGCGCCCAGACGACAGACCGGCGGAATCTGCACTGGTTCTATTTCGGGCTGGCCGGAGCCACGTGGCTGTGCTGGCAAATCGCGACGATTGTCGGCGTCCTGCTTGGCAGCCTCGTACCGGCGAACTGGTCGCTCGACTTCATCGTACCGCTGACCTTCATCGCCATGCTCGTGCCCCTGCTCGCCGATCGCGCGATGGCTTTCGCCGCAGTCGTCGGCGGCACCGCCTCGGTTCTGCTGGTGCTGCCACTGAGGCTCAATCTGATTGCCGCAGCGTTGATCGGCGTCGGTGCCGGCCTGGCCGCCGACCGCCTCGGGAAAAGAGCGTGAGCGTCGCCGACGCGGCGGGCAGCGACGTGTTCGTCTGGTCGATGATCGTCGGTATCGGCATCGCCACCTTCCTCATCCGCTTTGCCCCGCTTGCCCTGCTGGCGCACCTCGACCTGCCTGAGTGGCTGCGGCAGGCCCTGCGCTATGTGCCACCGGCGGTGATGGCGGCAATCATCGCGCCACCGTTGTTTTTTGTTGGTGGCGCGCCTACCATAGGTCCTGAACTGCCGCGCGCCGCCGCCGCCGCACTGGCAACCGTCGTTGCCTGGCGAACGCGCAGCACCTGGCTGACCGTGGTCCTCGGCATGCTCGCCTTGTGGGGCCTGCGAGCTCTGGTCGGCTAGCCGAATCACCATCCTACGGACATCCGCAACCATGCTCACCGAAGAACAGATCACCGAAACCCGCGCCATGCTGCATGAGCTTCACATCGAGCATCGTGACCTCGATCTGGTGATCGATCATCTGCTCGTCAGTCCGCCCCCCGACGATCTCCTCGTCCGCCGCCTGAAGAAGCGCAAGCTGCTGCTCAAGGATCGCATCACGCACCTCGAGCACCTACTGACGCCCGACGTTCTCGCCTGAGTGCCAGCGCGTCGCCGTACCGAGCAGCCGGAAACCACGCATGGAGCTCAGCGTAGCGGGGAGGCGCTGTCACATCGCCACCGGCGGACGCTCGTTCAATCCCGGCGCAGCGCTCTGGCCACCGCTCGTCCTCATCCACGGCGCCGCCAACGACTGTGATGCCTGGCGGACAGTCGCCGGCGGCCTGACCGCCGCCGGCTGTGCCGTACTCGCCCCCGACCTTCCCGGCCACGGCCTCTCGAACGGACCGCCGCTGCGCAGCATCGAAGCCCTCGCCGAATGGCTACCGGCGCTGCTCGACGCCGCCGACGTGGCGCAGGCCATCCTGGTCGGCCACTCGATGGGCTCGTTGGTCGCCCTCGAATGCGCGGCACGGCATCCCGCGCGCGTCGGTCGGCTGGCGCTGCTTGGCGCCGCCGCCCCGATGCCGGTTGCCGATTCCCTGCTCAGCCGCTCCGAAAGCGACCCCGACCACGTCTACCGATTGATGACCGAGTACTCGCTGACGGCACCGTTCCAGCTAGCCGGCGGCGGTGGCCACGGCATCTGGGGACCCGGGGTGACGCTGGCGATCATGCGCCGCAGCCCGCCGGGCGTGTTGGCAATCGACCTCGCCGCCTGCAACGGCTACCAGAACGGCCTGGCGGCGGCCGCCCGGGTCGCCTGCCCAACACTGCTGCTGGTCGCCGGCCGCGACCGCATGACGCCGCGCCGCAATTTGTCGCCACTGCAGTCGGCGCTGCCGCAGGTCCAACGCCTCGAGATCGCCGCTTGCGGGCACGCGATGATGAACGAGCAAGCGCAGGCGGTGGTCAGGAATCTGCTGACCTTCCTCGCCGCCACCGCCGCGGCCGTCACCCCGGCGCTTTCGTAGACTCCCCTGCACGCGCCAGAACGACGACGGCGGCGAGGATGATGGCGCCGCCGGCAATCTGCCAGCCACCGACTGCCTCGGCCAGAAAGGTCGCCGCGAGGACGACGGTGACTACCGGCTCGAGCGTTGACAGCGTCGCCGCGTCGGCAGCCCCCAGGCGCGCCATGCCGGCAAAAAAGGTGATCATCGCCACCACCGTCGACAACACGACAATGCCGCCAACCGCTGCCCAGGCTGCCGGTGACGTCGGAAAAGCCGGCCCCCGCCAGAGAACAATCAGCCCGTAGCCGAGCGCCGCCGACAGCATGATCACGGTCGCCGACGGGATCGCCCCGGCCACCGGCGTCACGCGCTCGCCGACCAGTATGTAGACCGAGTAGATAAGTGCCGCACCGACGCCGAGGAGAATGCCGATGGGGCTGCCGGCCAGGCTGCCGCCGACGGCCAGACCAGTACCGAGCAGTGCGGCCGCTACGGCAAGGATACGCAAGAGCGACAGACGGCGTCGCGCCAAGAGGGCCGAGAGGACGGTGACGATCGCCGGGTACAGGTAGAGGAGCAGTGCGGTGAGGCCGGCTGTGGCGTGCTGCAGCGCGGCGAAATAGCAGAACGACTGCCCCAGATAACCCACCCCGCCCATCGCCATCAGGGCCAGCAGATTGCCGCCACGTGGCCATCGCAACCGGCGCCACTGCATCACCGCGGCCATCGTCAGGCCGGCCAGCGCGAAACGCAGGAAGAGCATGCTTGGCAGGTCGACACCTGCGGCGTAGGCCAGCTTGGCGAAGATCGGCATCGCGCCGAAGCCCGTCGCCGAAGCGACGATACAGGCAAGGCCGACGAAGCGCGTGCGCGCAACGGGATCAGCGATCAACAGCAGGGACTCGCAGATGGCGCGGCGCTGGCGCCACGTGAAAAAACAGCCGGACGGCCCGACGGACCATCCGGCGCTACGGTGTTTCGCTCGCTGCGATTATAAAGCGCTGCGGGGCGCTGCCGAAAGGACGCCACGCCTTCGGCGAAGCCGACCGGGTAGCACACGCCACGGTGGTGGCCATGCCGCTCCAAATGGTCGCAAATGGTCGCCCGGTCACTACTGCCCGCCTCACCACGGCGAGGCTTTCCGGGCAAGCCCCTACGCGAGAAAGTTCAGGGCCATCTGGCGCCCCATCTCCATCTTGCCGAGCAGGAAGTTCCGATCATTGACAATGCGCGCGCCGGCGGTGAGACCTTGCATCTCCGATGGCAGCTTGATGGTACCCCATCCGATGTGCCGGTACGGCCGGACGATCCGTTCAACGAGTGCTTCCACGTCCACGCTGCCTGTCCGCGCGTCAATGCACTCATCCCACTCGTCGTCGCTCTCCCTGAACGCCGCCAGCAAGCGTTTGCTGGCGGTGGAGGTCAGGTCCTGCAGCCGCTGGCGCAAATCAACCCTGAGGTTCTCCAGATCCTGGTCGGACGACCTGAGCATACCGCTCTCGACCCACAGGTTTACCTTTTTCATGAAATCCACCTGCTGCTCGACGACCGCGTTCTGCCACAGTTCCTCGCGCCGATCCTCGCGTTCGGCAAAGCTGACCGGAATAGCGGGGCACTCCTTCGGGAACACCTCGACCATCCAGATCTGGTTGACCCTCGCATCCAGCAGGCCTTCGAGCGGTGGGTTCTCGGACCAGGCGCCGTCGAGGTAGGTCCCCGCATGGCGACCGCGCTCGACGGTTGTCATGCCGTTCATGAAGTCGATCGAGCCGGACGCCATGATCCCCTGACGCATGTAGTCCGCTGCCGCCCGGATTGCCGCCTCGCGATCGTTCCCGTGATACTTCAGCGCCTTGATCAGCTCGTCGAAGAAGTCCTCATCGGTGATGTGCACGTTTTCGCTGTCGACCACGCGCGTGGCGCCAACGACCAGATGCGGCCGCCCTTGGTCCGCCCGGAAAGCAGCCTGCGCCGCATCCAGATCGAGAGCTGCCTGTGGATCGGCCGGCTGCACATAGCGTGCGAAGAGCAGGCGGATGCTCTCCTCGGGCTTGACGTAGGCATCGACCCACGCTTCGAACTCGCCGTGCAGCCACTTCACGCTAACGTTGTCCTTCCACCAGAAATAGATCGGATTCGACGACCACAGGTGGTCGACCATCTTCATGAAGTCGCCCGTCGCCTGGTTCGGGATCATCCCGTTCGCATTGTGAAGCCATTGTTTGACGAGCGTGCCGTGGGCCTTGCTCATTCGCTCCTGCATCGTCCCGTCGTCAGCGGCCAGCGCATGCCGCCAGCACACGGCGGCGGCGAGCGCGCCCGCGGAGGTGCCGGAAAATGCGGTGATGTCGTGATTCTCGAAGGCACGTTTCTCGAGCAGGCCGGCCACCACGCCCGTCGCAATCGCCCCCGCGAGAAACGAGCCCCCCTGAAGCGCCAGTCCAACCTTCTGCTTGCCGCTGCCTGTCGGCTGCACGGCCGTCGCCCGAATGCGCCCGGCAGGGTTCCCTTGCGCCACGCCAACTGCCGTTGCGGAAGTCGTCTTCGTGTTCATGATGTTCTCCCAAGAAGAGCTGCGGTCTCGCTCACGGGCACGGCCACGGAAGCCGGCACCGGCAACACCTGACAGCAGGATCGGCTGACAACTCCCGACCCAAAGTACCATAAGACCCATTATAGCCGATGGTTACTTGCTCTGCCCTCGGCCTGCCGGCCCAGCGCTCGGAGTCTCCAGCCCGGTACTGCAGACATCTCGCCAGCAGCATGCACCGTCGTCATACACGGCGTCGGCCAAGGCTTGCTGGCAGCCGACGGCCCGCCAACCGGCGATCACTCGGGTGCTGGCATCTTGACGGCCAACTCTTCCGGCGCCCTGGCCGCGCCGCGCAGGCGCGGCCGCACGGCATCCAGTTCGAGTTCGGCAATCAAAGGAGCATGGTCGGAACAACGCGCCCAGGCCAGCCCCTGCGGTACCTGCATATCGAGGACCCGGAAGCCGCGCACGTAGATGCGGTCGAGCGTCAACCAGGGGGCGAAACTCGGGAAGGTGCGCGACACCCCGGACTGCGCGTCGCTCGCCGGCCGCCACGACAGCAAGCGGTCGAGCAGGCCGCCTTCCGGCGGCGGCGAAGTCGCGGCAACGGCGACCTCCTGCACGCCAAGGCGGTCGCGCAACAGTCCATCGACGCGTTGCTGCCAGTCGTTGAAATCCCCGGCGATGATCAGCGGTGCGCTGGCCGGCACCTCGCGCTGCACGAAATCGGCGAGGAAGGTCGCCTGGCGGACGCGACTGCGCTTGATCAGGCCGAGGTGTACGCAGATCAGGTGCACCTCACGGCCGCGGCCGCGGCCAAGGCGCGTGACCGCGTGCAGCAGACCGCGTTTCTCGAGCGCGTGATCCGAGATGTCGTGATTGGCGGATTCGGTGATCCGGTGACGCGAGAGGATCGCGTTGCCGTGGTGGCCGTGCGGATAGACGGCGTTCATGCCGTAGGCACGATGCGCGTAGGCGCCACTGGCCAGAAAATCGAGTTGCGTGCCGAACGGATACCCGGGGTGGTGGGCCAGGCGCTCGTTGCGATCCTGTACCTCCTGCAGAAAGACGATGTCGGCATCGATCGCCTCCAGCGCCAGACGCACGTCGTGAATGCGCGGTCGCCCCCGGATCCCGGTGACGCCCTTGTGGATGTTGTAGGTGGCAACCCGGAGCTTCATGGCGGAGTCAGACAAGTGGCGGCGTGCGCGAGGCTCACGGCGGATGCTCGAAGTAGCGATCGAAGAGCGTTGGATCGTCGAAATGGCGCCGCCCGACAAATGCCGTCGCGTGGCGCCCCCATTGTCGCATCTGCCCAGCGCTGGCGATACCCATCGGCCAGAAGTAAAAACGTTCGAGCCGCTCGCTGCCGGCGATCAGGCCATCCGGCGCGAAAGCGCTGCGCGTGCCACCGTCGGGTAGCGGCAGCGAACGTAGCTGATCGTCGTCGCGCAACGAGAGGACGATGGCCTTGTCGTCGTCGTTGCCCTCCATCTCGGTTTCCGCGCGCTGCAGGTAGTGCGTAGCGGCAGCGAGCCTGAGGACGACCCGTTCGTTGGCGGCCGGTGAGCGAAGCGTCTGGACGACGAAGAGACCTTCCTCGATACCCTTCACTTGCGGGCGCGCGCGCACTCGCTCGGTCGGCAGGAACAAATGATAACAGCCGCAGGGATGAATCGTGTCGTAGACCAGCGCCGTGCCGTCCGCGTCCAGCGTGACGCGCCAAAGCAGGCCGTCGAGCCGACCGGCGAGAAGGTCCATCGCCTGCTGACGTGGCCGGGCGGCGAACCAGACAGCGTAGGTGAGCTGCAGCAGCCAGCGCCCACCGAGCCGGGTATGGCCCGTGCGGACATACAGCACCGGTTCGTTAACGTCGACGCCAACCTGCAGCCGCCGCGGCTCACGCCGCCAGACGAGCGCGCCAGGACGATCATCGTCACCCGCGGTCTCGATCTCCAGGGTCGGCGCGTGACGGGCGACGAGGCTTGCCAGCGCGCTCGGCGAGACTACCGGCAGACCGAGTTCCGGCAACTGCCGCAGCGTCGGCACCATGTTCTGCGGGCCGCCGACGATGTAGCGTTGCCGTCGATGACGGGCCGGATCGTCATCGCCGTACGCGGTGAACTCGTCCACGGTTTCACGCTGCCAGCGCCGGATGCCGGCGGCGAAGGCATGCCGCGTCAGCGGATAGAGGCCCCAGGCGCGCATCGCGCTCGAGTAGTCGTCGGGAACCTGCGCGGCCTCACGCAGTGAAGCCGCCTCCTCCTGATCGGCACGCGCAAGCAAACGCCGGCAGACAGCGAGCGGCGCGACGGCGGCGACATCGTCGCTGCCGGCGTTGCCCAGCTCGATGCGCCGGGAGTCGTCGTCGAGCAAGGCCAGCGCTGCATACCATTGCCGGGCAAGTGACGGCCCGGCGTCGGCCGCGTCGGCCAACGCCGCCAGGGCACGGTCGACGCGCAGGTAGGGAAAGCCCGCAACGCGCGGCGCCAGCGCATCACGCGTCCCCGCCGCATCGATCAGCGCGTCGTTCGCCCGGAACAGGCGCGCACAGTCACCGAGCGCATCGTCTCGCTGCAGACGTTGCGCAACCGGCGCCTGCGCATACGGGTCGAGGGCGGCACAGCCGGCCAGCGTCAGACTTGCCAGCGCCAGGAGGAGAAGGTGCATCATCCCCCACGCTCGGCCAAGTAGGCGTGTCGCCGCTCGATCTCGCGCAGCATCGCCTCGAACTGCTCGCGCATCGTCCGTCGCACGGCACCGACCCCGAACAGCGAGCCCACCAGCGGTGGCAGCGGCTGTGCCAGCTCGAAGCGGGCGTCGTAGTCAAGGCGCACGCCGGAACGGTCGAGAACGCGGATCGGTGTCAGCCCGTAGCGACCTGTGAAGCTGCGCAGCGTCGACCCGCCGGTATCCACGGGACCGGGTGCCATGCGCGCTACGACAAGGCTGTAGGGTGTGTGCTGGACGGCCAGGCGAACCTGCACCGGCAGATCGACAAAGAACACCGAGAAGACGCCGACCTGCTCGATCGTCAGCTCGTTGCCCGCCCGCGCGAGGACGCGCGCGCGGGTGACTCCGGGGACGAACTCGCGCAGGCGCTCATAGTCGGTCAGGGTCTCCCACACCACTCGCTGATCCACCGCAAGCTGGGCCGAGGCGCGGACCACATAGGTCTCGCCGTCGAGCGCCACGTCGACCTGGACCGGTGGCGTGCCCTGGGCGGCAACAGCGAGGGCGACGCCGAACGCCAGAGCACCGGCCAGCAAAGCATGCCGGCGCGCGCCACCGCGGACTCCGGCTTGCCTCATCGGTCTCAGCGGTGGATCGAGAGTCTGTCGGCAGCGCTCATCCGGGTATCCGGAGAGGTCCACTCGCGACAGATCTTGATCGTCTGCTCGACGGCAAGGGCCTCGCCAGTCAGCCCGCAGCGGTAGTCGCCCTCGTCGCCGAGAAAGTGCGCGCATTGCCGACACTGCCCGAAAGCCTGCTTGCCGTTGAGTCGCTGCAAGGCGCTGAGCACGCCACGCAGGTCGTTACCAAATGCCTGCGCGTCGCCACCGGCGGTAGCCAGCGCTTGGTCGAGCCGCTGCGACCAACTGGCGTTCAGCACCGCCTCGCCGGCAGCGCTCAGCGTCAGGTGGATTCGCTTGCCGTGGCGGTCATCCGGCGTCCGGGTGATCAGCCCCTTGCGTTCGAGAACCGTCAGCGTCTGCGAGACGGTCCCGCGCGTGATGCCAAGGTAATCGGCAACGGCAATCGACAGGTCGCTGTAGCGATTGGCCTGCGCCAGGTAGCCGAGGACCTGCATGTGTACCGGCAGCAGTCCGTGCCGGGCAGCGTCGTCGCGAACCAGTTGGTGAATCAACGCGGCCAAGCGTTCGAAGACAAACACGGTCGGGGTCATGACGATAATGTATCGTCATGACGTATCTCTTGACAAGCCGGCCAGGCGAGCGCTAGAGTTCTACATGTATCGACTCGATACATGGAGAACCTTTCATTCACGCCACAGGAGCACGCCATGAGCCAAGCGACAAGTCAAGCCATCTTCTTCCACGCCGGCTGCCCGGTCTGCGTCGCCGCCGAACAACAGTTTGTCCAGGCGCTGGATCCCACGCGCTACCGGGTCGAGGTGGTTCACCTGGGAGAGGCCGCGGGCCGCGTCAGCGAAGCGGAAAGCTTCGGCGTCCAGTCCGTTCCGGCGCTGGTGATCGACGGGCAGGCGTTTCACATCAACTTCGGCGCGCCGCTGTCGGCTTTGAAGTGAGCCGCGTTTCATGGCTGTTCGCGACACTCTCGATAACGGCAATCAGCCCCCCGTGGCGAGTGCGCCGAAACCTATGAAGCCGCCGGCAGGCAGCGACGGCACCGTCCGCAAGGCGTTACCCGTCGATTGAAGTCGGCGTCGTCGCCTTGCGGCTTTGCGCCAGTCACGTCGAGCAGTTGCACCCGCCCGTCTCTGGCCAGCAGTTCGGCCAGCGCCGGCAGGTGCAATGCCGGTCAGCGAATCGGCGTCGGCCACGGTGCAGGATTCGGCGTGGCGCCAAGTCCCGGTCGGGCGTGGCGGCCGCAGCCGGCGGCAGTGTCGGGCACCGCTCTGCTATACTTCCGCCTCTCGTCAATCGCTCCCCGCCCAAGCGCCAACCATGAAATACCAGATCATCCCGGTCACTCCTTTCGAACAGAACTGCAGTCTGCTGTGGTGCGAGCAAACCAAACGCGGCGCCGTGGTTGACCCGGGCGGCGACGTGTCGCGCATCCTGCGCGCGGTCGAGGCGAACGGCGTGCAACTCGAGAAGATCCTGGTCACGCACGGGCATATCGATCACGCTGGCGCTGTCGCCGAGCTGGCGGCACGCCTATCGCTGCCCATCGAAGGACCGCAGTGCGAAGACAAGTTCTGGATCGACGGCATGCCGGCGCAGAGCAAGATGTTCGGCTTCCCGAACGTGCGCGCCTTCACTCCGGACCGCTGGCTCGAGCAAGGAGACAGCGTGAGCTTCGGCAACGTTGAAATGGATGTCCTGCACTGCCCTGGCCATACGCCCGGCCACGTCGTCTTCTTCGACAAGCGCGGGCGGCTGGCGGTGGTCGGCGACGTGTTGTTCCAGGGATCGATCGGCCGCACTGACTTTCCGAAGGGCGACTTCGACACCCTGATTTCGTCGATTCGGCATCGTCTGTGGCCACTCGGCAACGACGTCGCCTTCATTCCGGGCCATGGACCAATGTCGACCTTCGGCGCCGAGCGGCGCAGCAACCCTTTCTGCGGCGACTAGCCCCCCGGCACCGCCAGCCGCGCCGAAAGAGGCGTGCCCCCGGGCAGTGGCTGGCGGTCGCGCCGGTCAGAGCGCTTTCCGTCTCCGCACAGACCATCCCAGCAAGCCTACGCCAAGCATCAGCAAGGACGTGGTCGTCGGCAGCGGTACGGCCGAGGGGACGACAGCGGCGTTGATGTTGTAGGAGAAACCCTCGAAACCAAGAAACCCGGTCGGCTGAAATCCGCTCACGGCGATGTCACCGAGGCTGATGCGACCAGTGAGGGAAGCAAGTGAGAGTACGCTTCCGCTACAAAAAGTATCCGGGGGGAATGGGTTGGTACACGGGTGATTGTCACCACGGAGTGCATCGCCGATGACCTCGACGGAATAGGTCGGGAATTCAAAGTCAGGTGGCGGAATTGGCGTGCTGCTAACCACGACTACGGGCTTAATGAAGCGGAGCCACTTCGACTCGGACACGAACGTACCGAGGCTGCCTGTCGGGTCGCCATCCTGGAAATACTTCCACCAGTAGTGTGAAAGCTCGGCGTCGAACTTCCCGGATACCGCGTAGGTTCCGGGAGTTCCCCCAAAAAATCCCGGCGTGTAACTGACCGTACTGCCGCTGCCGATCGCGTAGTGCCTGGTTTCGGTGTCGACACCGAAATCCGTGATGAAGACCGCATTTGCCGTGCTTGCGGCGAAGATGCCAACCGCCATGGCGACATTGCGCAACGCGCGCGCTACTCTCTTGCTCATGTTTCTTTTTCCTTATTAACGATTCCCTGGAAATGCGTTAAGCATCCTGCTCCATCAGGCAGCGGCAGAGGCTGGGCCGTTCTCCATGCCGAAACCCGAACGGAACACCTGGCGGGCGAAAGCAACATCCGCGCCAGACCACGTGCTTTTTGCAGATCGTGAGCACTATTAATTGTTTGCGCGACCCGAGGACACCTGCGAAGCGGCTTGGGCTGTGACACGTGTAAGAATTCTCGACATCGTCATGGCGAAAAAAAAACGAGGTGCGGAGCACCTCGCTTCTGGCAGGCAGGGCCACGACCCCGCCTAGAAGTGCAGCGGCCGTTTGTCGCAGGCAAGTGCCGCCTCGTGGACGACTTCCGAGAGCGTCGGGTGCGCGTGGCAGATGCGCGCCAGATCTTCGGAGGCTGCACCGAACTCCATCGCCACGACACCCTCCGAGATCAGCTCGGAGGCATTCGCACCGATGATGTGCACCCCGAGAATGCGGTCCGTCTCGGCGCAAGCCAGCATTTTGACGAACCCTGTCGGCTCGCCCATGCCGAGCGCACGGCCATTCGCCGCGAAGGGTATCTTGCCTGCCTTGAAGGCGATGCCTTCGGCCTTCAACTGCTGCTCGGTCTTGCCGACCCAGGCGATCTCGGGGCTGGTGTAGATTACCCACGGGATGGTATCGAAGTTGCAGTGACCCGACTGACCGGCCATCATCTCGGCGACCATGACGCCCTCCTCCATTGCCTTGTGCGCGAGCATCGGCCCCGCCACGACGTCGCCGACCGCCCACACACCTGGAAGGTTGGTCCGGCAATGCGAATCGACTTCGATCTGCCCACGCTCGGTGAGTTTCAATCCGACCTTCTCGGCTTGCAGCCCGTCGGTATTCGGGATGCGACCAATCGAGACGATGAGTCTATCGGCGTCGAGCTTCTGCGCGCTACCGTCCTTGTCCGTATAGTCGATCGAGACACCCTTCTGCGAGACCTTGACGTCGCCGATTTCGATGCCGGTGATAATCTTCAGACCCTGCTTGGCAAACACCTTGGCCGCTTCCTTGGCGATATCGACGTCCGTCACCGAAAGGAAGTCGGGCAACGCTTCGAGGATCGTCACTTCCGCGCCCAGACGGCGCCAGACGCTGCCCATCTCAAGGCCGATGACGCCGGCGCCGATGACGGCGAGCTTCTTCGGTACCGCGTCGATATCGAGCGCGCCGACATTGTCGCAAACAATCTCGTTATCGACCGGCACGCCGGGCAGATGGCGTGCCTTCGAGCCCGTGGCGACAATCACCTGTTTCGCCTCGACCATTTCCTGACCCACCCGCAACTGCCACACCTCGCTCTCGCCGGATGCCTTGCGGCCGACGAAGGCGCCATGCCCGTTGAGCAGGGTGACCTTGTTCTTCTTGAACAGTCCCTTGATGCCACTGGTCAGTTGCTTGACGATGGCGTTCTTGCGAGCGCTCATCCTGGCCACATCAATGATTGGCGCACCAACACAGATGCCTTGATCGGCAAAGTTGTGACCAACCTCCTCGAAGAGGTGCGAGGTATGCAGCAACGCCTTGGACGGGATGCAACCGACGTTCAGGCAGGTCCCGCCAAGGCGCGGCTCGCCCTTGGGATCGGCGTAGGGGTTGGACTCGCAGCAGGCGACACTGAAACCGAGCTGCGCCGCCCGAATGGCGGCAACATAGCCGCCGGGACCACCACCGACAACAACGACGTCAAATTGCTTGGACATGATTAGTTTCCCTTTCTAACCGCAGAGACACAAAGGCACAGAGATCGCACAGAGACAAGTCTCTGTGTCTCCGTGCCCCGGTGGTGAGTGGTTAAACGCCGAGCAGCAGGCGAGCTGGATCTTCCAGCGCCTCCTTCATCGTTACGAGACCCAGCACCGCCTCGCGACCGTCGATGATGCGATGGTCGTAGGACATCGCCAGATAATTGATCGGGCGAATCACGATCTGGCCATTCTCGACGACCGGACGGTCCTTGGTGGCGTGGATGCCGAGGATCGCCGACTGCGGCGGGTTGATGATCGGCGTCGACAGCATCGAGCCAAAAACGCCGCCGTTCGAGATCGAGAAGGTGCCGCCCGTCAGATCCTCCATCGACAACTTGCCGTCCTTGGCCTTCGCCCCGAACTCGCCAATCTTCTTCTCGATATCGGCAATGGTCATCTGATCCGCATCGCGCAGGATCGGTACGACCAGACCGCGCGGACTGCCGACGGCGATACCGATGTCGATGTAGCCGTGATAGACGATGTCGTTGCCATCCACCGAAGCGTTGATCACCGGGAACTTCTGCAGTGCGGCGACGGCCGCCTTGACGAAGAAACCCATGAAACCCAGACGCACGCCATGCGCTTTCTCGAAGCGATCAGCGTACTGCTTGCGCAGTGCCATGATCGGACCCATGTTCACTTCGTTGAACGTGGTCAGGATCGCGTTGGTTGCCTGCGACTGCAGCAGGCGCTCGGCAACGCGCGCGCGCAGGCGCGACATCGGCACGCGTTGCTCGGGGCGGTCGCCCAAAGGCACGGTCACGGCAGGTGCCGGTGCCAGGGCGGGAGCGGCGCCGGTGGACGGTGCAGCCACCGACGCGGCGCTGGCCACCGGCCTGGCCGCCGGAACCTGGATTGCCGGCGCCTGTGCGGCCAGCGCATCCGACTTGGTCACCCGGCCGCCACGTCCGGTACCAGCAACATCGGCGGCGGCGATGCCCTTCTCGTCGAGGATCTTGCGCGCTGCCGGCAAGGCGGTACCCGCCGCCGTCGCGGCGGCTGCCGCTGCGGCTTCGGGTTGCGCGGGTGCCGTCTTGGCGGCTGGTGCTGCGACGGCGCCAGCCTGGGCCGCAGTGTCGATACGCGCAATGACCTCGCCCGAGACAACCGTATCGCCATCGCCCTTGACGATCTCCACCAGCACGCCAGCATCCGGTGCCGGCAGTTCGAGGACGACCTTGTCGGTCTCGATGTCGATCAGGTTCTCATCCCGCACAACGGCTTCGCCCGCCCTCTTGTGCCACGAAACCAGTGTCGCTTCAGCGACCGATTCGGAAAGCTGTGGAACTTTGACGTCGATGATCATGTTTACTCCGTTCTAGGCTAGTTTGTAGTACTCGATCTCACCAAGCGCGGAGTCGATCAGAGCCTTTTGTTGCGCATTGTGCTTGCTGTAGTAGCCCACCGCCGGGGAAGCCGAGGCGGGACGGGAAACGAGCAGCAAATGCTGCTTGTCACTGAGCGAGCGCGACAGGTGCTGACGCGAGGCGATCCAGTACCAGGCGCCCTGGTTGCGTGGCTCTTCCTGACACCAGACGACCTCGGTGGCCTTCGGGTACTTCGCCAGTTCCTCCTGGAAAGACTCCTGCGGGAACGGGTAGAACTGTTCGAGCCGGGCGATCGCGATGTGGGCGATCTTCTTCTCGTGTCGCGCGGCGACCAGCTCATAGTACACCTTGCCCGAACAGAACACGACACGCGTAACCTTCTTGGGGTTGATTGGCTCGACTTCACCGATCACGCGCTGGAATTCGCCGTCGCTCAGTTCTTCCAGTGTGGAGGTCGCGTCCTTGTGGCGAAGCAGTGACTTCGGCGAAAAGACGATCAATGGTTTGCGCTGGTTGCGGACCCCCTGCCGACGCAGCATGTGGAAGACCTGCGCCGGTGTCGACGGCTGGCAGACTTCCATGTTCATTTCGGCACACAACTGCATGTAGCGCTCGATCCGCGCCGACGAGTGCTCGGGCCCCTGCCCTTCGTAGCCATGCGGCAGCAGCAGGACGAGCCCGCTGGCACGACCCCACTTGGCTTCGCCAGAAGCGATGAACTGGTCGATGACCACCTGCGCACCGTTGGCGAAGTCGCCGAACTGTGCCTCCCAGACTACCAGTTCGTACGGATTGGCCGAGGTGTAGCCATACTCGAAAGCCAGGACGGCTTCCTCGGAGAGTACGGAGTCGAAGCACTGGAAGCCGCCCTGCCTTTCCTGCAGGTGCTTCAACGGATGATAGGTACCCGAATCCCAGTGCTCGCGGTTCTGATCGTGTAGGGCCGCGTGGCGGTGGAAGAAGGTGCTGCGACCAACGTCTTCGCCGGAAATGCGGACACCGTAACCGGAGACGAGCAGCGACGCATAGGCGAGGTTTTCCGCCATTCCCCAGTCGACGGGGAGTTTTCCTTCGCCCATCTGGCGACGGTCGTCGATGATCTTCTTGACCCGGCTGTGCAGTGTGAAGTTCTCCGGCAACGTCGTGAGCCGCTCGGCCAGGCGCTGCAGTTCGCCGATCGGCACCTTGGTATCGCAGTTCTCGATGTACTGCGGCGAGACGAATGGCGTCCAGTCGATCGTCATGGGGTGCTTGTAGCCGGCGAGAACCGGGTTATAGAGCAGTTCGCCGCGGTCCAGGTGGGCGCGATAATCGGCGATGATCTCCTCCGGACCCTCGACGGCAAGGACGCCTTCGGCGACCAGCTTGTCGGCGTAGAGCTTGCGCGTACCGGGATGCTGCTGAATCTTCTTGTACATCAGCGGTTGCGTGACCATCGGCTCGTCCTGCTCGTTGTGGCCGAGCTTGCGATAGCAGACGATGTCGACCACCACGTCCTTCTTGAAGGTCTTGCGGTACTCGACGGCAATGCTGGTGACCAGCGCCACGGCTTCCGGGTCGTCGCCATTGACGTGGAAGATCGGGGCTTCGGCCATCTTGAAGATGTCAGTGCAGTACAGCGACGAACGATAGTCGCGCGGGTCCGACGTGGTGAATCCGATCTGGTTATTGACGACGATATGCACGGTGCCGCCAACGCCATAGCCACGCGTCTGCCCAAAGTTGAGCATCTCCTGGTTGACGCCCTGGCCAGCGACCGCCGCGTCGCCGTGAATGAGGACAGCCAGCACCTTGTCCTTGCCGTTCTCGCCACGCCGCCGCTGGCGCGAATAGACCGAGCCGACGACCACCGGGTTGACGATTTCAAGGTGCGACGGGTTGAAAGCCAGTGTCAGGTGGCATGGTCCTCCCGGCGTGGACACGTCTGACGAATAGCCCATGTGATACTTGACATCGCCAGCGGTCAGGTCCTGCGCCTTCTTGCCTTCGAACTCGTCGAAGAGCATCGCCGGCTCCTTGCCAAGCGTATTCACGAGCACATTCAGGCGGCCACGATGAGCCATGCCGACAACGATCTCATCGACCCCACCAGCGCCGGCGACGCGAATCAGTTCGTCCATCGAGACGATCAGCGATTCGCCGCCTTCCAGCGAGAAGCGTTTCTGGCCAACGTAGCGCGTATGCAGGTAGCGTTCGAGTGTTTCGGCAGCAGTCAGACGTTCGAGCATCCGCTTCCGCTCGTCGGCCGTGTAGCTTGGCTTCGAGTGGATTCGTTCCAGACGATCCTGAATCCAGCGTTTTTCGGCAACAGTGCTGATGTACATGTACTCGACGCCAATCGAGCCGCAATACGTCGCCTTCAGCGCGTCGTATATCTGGCCGAAGGTCGCGTGGTCGGGCGTACCCTTGAACGAACCGGCGTTGAACACTGTGTTCAGGTCGGCATCGGAGAACCCGTAGTAGGCTGGATCGAGCTGCGGGACATCCGAGCGCGGGGTGCGCTTGAGCGGATCGAGGTTGGCCCAGCGATCGCCGATGAAGCGGTAGGCGGTGATCATCTGCAGGACGCTCACCTGCTTCCTGTCGTCCACCGGTGCCACGGCCGCGGCCCGGTAGCCTCCTTTCCTCGCCTGCTCGGCGAAGGCGTTGATCACCGGCAGATGCGGCACATCACGGGCGACGTAACCCGGCAGTTGCGCCAGCTTGTCGAAGTAGTCGCGCCACTGCTCGGAAACGGAACCGGGATTGTCGAGATAGTTTTCGTACAACTCCTCGACGAAGGGCGCGTTGCCACCAAAGAGGAGGGAGTTACCAAAAAGCTGATTCATCATGGCAGTTACCTGTCGTCACGGTCCTGGTTCGAATCGACAAAACCTGTGGGCCCAAGCGCCACAGAATGAAAAAAGGGCGGCACCTGTCTGCCGCCCTTTGGAGTCCGCCGGCCTATCGCTGGTCGACAGGAATCACATCGCGCCTGGCGGTGCCGATATAGAGCTGACGCGGACGACCAATCTTGTACTCCGGGTCGTTGATCATCTCCTCCCATTGCGTCATCCAGCCGACGGTACGGGCCAACGCGAAGATGCAGGTGAACATCGTGGTCGGGATGCCCAAGGCCTTCTGGACGATCCCGGAATAGAAATCGACGTTCGGGTAGAGCTTCTTCTCGATGAAGTAGTCGTCCTCGAGGGCGATCTTTTCGAGTTCCATCGCCAGTTTGAACAGGCGATCGTTCTCCAGCCCGAGTTCCTGAAGAACCTCGTTGCACACCTTGCGCATCAGCGTGGCACGTGGATCGAAGTTCTTGTACACACGATGGCCGAAGCCCATCAGCTTGAAGTCGTCGTTCTTGTCCTTGGCTCGCGTGATGTACGTGCCGACGCGCGAGACATCGTGGATCTCTTCGAGCATCTGCAGGCAGGCCTCGTTGGCGCCACCATGCGCGGGACCCCACAGACAGGCGATGCCCGCCGAGATACAGGCGTAGGGATTGGCGCCGGACGAACCCGACAGACGCACCGTCGAGGTCGACGCGTTCTGCTCATGATCGGCATGCAGCGTGAAGATGGTGTCCAGGGCATGCACCAGCACCGGATTCGGCTTGTACTCCTCACACGGCGTGCCGAACATCATGTGCATGAAGTTGGCCGTGTAGTCGAGATCGTTGCGCGGGTAGATGAACGGCTCGCCGCGGTGGTACTTGTAGGCCATGGCGACGATCGTCGGCAGCTTGGCGACGATGCGGTTGAAACTGATGTTCTGGTGCTCGAGGTCCGAAAAGTCCTCGGCCTCATGGTAGAACGCCGAGAGGGCGCCGACCACACCCACCAGCACGGCCATCGGGTGCGCGTCGCGACGAAAGCCCTGGTAGAACTTCACCAGTTGCTCGTGCACCATCGTGTGATCCTTGATGTTCCGCTCGAACTTCACCTTCTGGGTGGGAGTCGGCAATTCACCATGCCACAACAGGTAGGCTACCTCGAGGAAGTTGCACTGCTCGGCCAGTTGCTCGATCGGATAGCCACGATAAAGCAGTTCGCCCTTGTCACCGTCAATGAACGTGACCGTCGACCGGCAACTCGCGGTCGACAGGTAGCCGGAGTCGTAAGTGAATAGACCGGTCTTGGCGCCCAGGGTGCGAATGTCGATGCAATCATTGCCATGTGTCGGCGTCATGATTGGAAACTCGACAGGGGCCTTCCCTTCGATGATGAGAGTTGCTTTACGTTCCGTCATTGTTTTATCCCCGTTCAGGTAGTGAGGTCACAGCTGCGAACAGGAGGCCGCCAGATTATGGCAGCTTCCTTACTTAACTCTTACGTCGCGCAACAGCGCAAGGACTTCGGCCTGCACCGGGTCGGAAGATTCCCGGCTACCGTTCACCAGCGGCCACAGCTCAAGATCCTCCATGTCGGCCAGGATAACAAAGGCGTCTGCCTGCGGGGGAGTCAAGCTCGGATAAAGCCGATCGAGGAACTCCCCCAACAGCAGGTCCATTTCCAGCATGGCGCGGCGAGTACAGCGCCAGCGCAGGCGGTTGAGTTTTTCTCTTTCCTCCATCAGATCGCGCGACGGACCATCATCTCTTTGATCTTACCGATCGCCCGGGTTGGGTTCAGACCCTTCGGACAGACATCGACGCAATTCATGATGCTATGACAGCGGAACAGACGATAGGGGTCCTCGAGATCGTCGAGACGTTCGTTGGTGGCCTCGTCACGCGTGTCGGCAATGAAACGGTAAGCGTTCAGGAGACCGGCCGGACCGACGAACTTGTCCGGATTCCACCAGAACGAGGGGCACGAGGTCGAGCAGCAGGCACACAGAATGCACTCGTAGAGGCCGTTGAGTTCCTCGCGCTCCTCGGGCGACTGCAGTCGCTCGCGGTCGGGACGCGGCCCCTCGTTGATCAGGTAAGGCTTGATCGAATGGTACTGCTTGAAGAACTGGGTCATGTCGACGATCAGATCGCGGATCACCGGCAGGCCAGGCAGCGGTCGCAGCACGACCGGCTGCTTGAGGTCCTTGATCTCGGTGAGACAGGCAAGCCCGTTCTTGCCGTTGATGTTCATCGCATCCGATCCGCAGATGCCTTCGCGGCACGATCGGCGATAAGCCAGCGAATCGTCCTTCGCCTTGAGCCGCGTGAGTATGTCAAGCAACTTGCGATCGATCGCAAAATCGACTTCGACCGAAATGTCCTGCATGTAGGGCGCGTTGTCCTTGTCGGGATCGTAGCGATAGATCTTGAACTGCATGGTACTGGTGGTCATGTTCATTGACTCCTTAACGCACGATCAGTAAGAGCGCGTCTTCAACGCGATGGTTTCAACGGACAGCGGGGTCATGATGACCGGCTTGTAGCTCAGAGCGCTGCCCTCGCGGTGCCACAACGTGTGCTTGTGCCAGCCAACGTCGTCGCGGCCATTCGGATTGGCCGCCGTGTCCGGCGCGTCGTCGCGCACGTGGGCGCCGCGCGACTCCTTGCGCGCCTCGGCAGAAACCATCGTCGCCTTGGCGACTTCGATCAGGTTGTCGAGCTCAAGAGCTTCGACGCGCGCCGTGTTCCAGACCTGCGACTTGTCCTTGATCTCGGTCCTGGCGACCGCCTTCTCGATCTCGACGATCTTCGCAACGCCTTCGATCAGCATGTCCTTGAAGCGGAAGACGCCACAGTGCTTCTGCATCGTCCGCTGCAGCTCGAGACGGGTCTCGTTGACGTTGGCGCCGCCGGTCTGCGTATTCAGTCGGTTCAGACGTGCCAGCGTGAAATCGGCGAAGTTCGCCGGCAGTTCCTTGAGCCCGATCGTGCCCGACTTCACATCCTCGATGACCGAATCGCCCGAGGCCTTACCAAAAACCAGCAGGTCAAGCAGCGAGTTGGTCCCCAAACGATTGGCACCGTGCACCGACGCGCAGGCGACTTCGCCAGCGGCATAGAAGCCGCGGATCGGAGTGCCGTCGTCAGCGACGACCTGACCCTTGTAGTTGGTCGGCACACCGCCCATCTGGTAGTGACAGGTCGGCACCACCGGAATCGGCGCCTTGATCGGATCGATACCGGCGAACTGGATCGAGATCTCGCGGATTCCCGGCAGGCGCTTCATGATCGTTGCCGGATCGAGGTGGGTGATGTCGAGGAGGACGAAGTCCTTGTTGGGCCCGCAACCGCGGCCCTCGTTGATCTCGGTGACCATCGCCCGGGAAACGACGTCGCGCGACGCCAAATCCTTGGCGTTCGGCGCATAACGCTCCATGAAGCGTTCATTGGTCGAGTTGCGCAGAATGCCGCCTTCACCCCGCACGCCTTCGGTGATCAACACCCCGGCGCCGGCCACACCGGTCGGGTGGAACTGCCAGAACTCCATGTCCTCGAGCGGGATGCCGGCGCGTGCCGCCATCCCGAGACCGTCACCCGTATTGATGAAGGCATTGGTCGACGAATAGAAGATACGGCCGGCACCACCGGTGGCGAAGACGGTCGCCTTGCTGTGAAAGGCGACGACTTCACCGGTCTCCATTTCCAGGGCGATCACCCCAAGCACCTGGCCGCTGTCGTCGCGGATCAGGTCGAGCGCCATCCACTCGACGAAGAACTGCGTGTTGGCGCGTACGTTGCGCTGGTAGAGGGCGTGCAGCATGGCGTGGCCGGTACGGTCGGCCGCGGCACAGGCTCGACGAACCGGTTTCTCGCCGAAGTTCGACATGTGCCCGCCAAACGGACGCTGGTAGATCTTGCCTTCGTCGGTACGGTCGAAAGGCATGCCGAAATGCTCCAGTTCGACGACGACCTCGGGGGCCTTGCGACACATGTATTCGATCGCGTCCTGGTCGCCGAGCCAGTCGGAACCCTTGACCGTGTCGTACATGTGCCAATGCCAGTGGTCCTCCTCGGAGTTACCGAGCGAGGCAGACACGCCCCCCTGCGCGGCGACGGTATGCGACCGGGTGGGAAAGACTTTCGACAGCACAGCCGTCTTCAGACCCGCCTCGGACAACTGGATCGCTGCCCGCAGGCCGGAGCCGCCGGCGCCAACAATGACTGCATCGAACTTGCGTACTGGAATGGTTAGTTTGCTCACTTACATTCTCCACAGAATCTGAACTGCCCAGCCGGCGTAACCGACCAGCACCGCAACCGTCACAATCATCATCAGCAGGCGCAGGCCAGCCGGCTTGATGTAGTCCATCCAGATGTCGCGAACACCGATCCAGGCGTGGTAGAAGACGCTGATAAAAAACAGGAAGGTGGCGAACTTCATGAAACCATTGGCGAAAATACCACGCCACGCCTCGAAGGAATCGGGCGCGACAGCGCCTGCGACGACCAGGAAGATGACCGTGTAAATCGCCATGATGATGGCGGTGGCCCGCTGGATGATCCAGTCCTTGAGCCCATAGTGGGCCCCGACGAGAATACGATTTACCATAGCACTTTGGCTCCGATGATCAGGGTCAGGGCGATGCTGACCGCGAAAACGATCTTGCTCGACAAGCGCGCCGCCTCGAGTTCAATCCCCTTGTGCAGATCAAGCAGCAGGTAGCGAATGCCGGCGCAGAAGTGGTGCATGTAGAACCAGATCAGGCCGAGCAGGACGATCTTGGCTACCGGATGCCCGACCACGCCCTTGACGGCGGCGAAGGTCTCGCTGGAAGCCAGGCTGCCCTGGAACAGCCATAGCAGCACCGGTAGCATCAGGAAAAGCCCTGCCCCGCTGACCCGGTGGAGGATTGATAGGATACCCGGAAGGGGTAGCCTGATAGTCGGCAAGTCCAAGTTCTTTGGACGCCTTTTCTTGATTGCCATCTCTGCCATGAACGTCATCCCTCATGTGTAATGCGGCCGAATCCGTGCCGCCCGACCCCTGCAAAACCACGCTCGATTATAAACCATCCGAGCGCCCCTGACTTCCTTGCCCAGCGTCTTCCGACACTTCACCCTAGCTGATTGTGATAATGATAGTTGCGTGTCGAGTAATAGCCCCGGCGCCATTCCACCGGCTTGTTGCCATAGGTGAAGGTCACTCGCTCGACGAGCAGCAAGGGACTTCCCTCGGCGATCTGCAGCAGTTCGGAACTCACCCGGTCGGCGGAAATGGCTCGCAGGCGTTCGTCCGCGCGGATCATGCGTACGCCATAGCGGGTTTCGAAAAGGCTGTACAGCGACTCGCCCGAGCGCAGGATCTCCAGCGACAGATCGGGAAAGAGTTCGCTCGGCAAATAGATTTCGTCGAAAACCACCGGCTCTTCGCCGAGTTTCAACAGCCGTCGCAGAATGATGATCGCCGCGCCGGGCTCGAGGGCGAGTGTTCTCGCAACATCGGCGCCGGCCTTCGCCCGCCAGCATTCCAGAGGAATGCTCTGGGTGAGGCGGCTCTCGCCGTCGTTCGGAACCAGGCGCAGGAAGCGAAAATAGGAACCCGGATCCTTGTGGGTAGCGACAAAGGTGCCTTTGCCCTGCTGGCGAACCAGGAGATTCTCGGCAGCCATCTCGTCGATGGCCTTGCGTACCGTTCCCTGACTCACGCCGAACCGACTGGCCAGCTCCGACTCGCTCGGGATCGGGTCACCGGGACCCCATTCGCCGGACGCCAGATGGCGCATGATCAAATCCTTGATCTGCCGGTACAGCGGACTGAAGGTCGGAGAATGCAATGACGAAGACCGGTTCATGGAGCGTCATTTCAGCACAGTTTCGCGTCGGCGTCCATCCTGTATCCCCAAAAAAATATCATATATAAGACATAAGATACATTTGACACTTCCCGCCGTTAGCTCGTATCATTCTGGCGGTTTGCTGCCCCCTCCGAGCACGGCTTGCGGGGCGTTACCAATGGCTTTCCGCCCCTTTTTTGCTCAACACCAACCACTAACGACAGGAGCCGCATCATGTCCAAAGCCCCCATGCGCGTCGCGGTGACCGGCGCCGCCGGTCAAATCGGTTACAGCCTGCTTTTCCGGATCGCCTCCGGTGAAATGCTCGGCCGCGACCAGCCGGTCATCCTCCAGTTGCTCGACCTGCCGCAAGCCCAGAAGGCCTGCCAGGGCGTCATGATGGAACTCGAAGACTGCGCCTTCCCGCTGCTCGCCGGCATGTTCGCCACCGACGATCCGAACCTCGCCTTCAAGGGTGCCGATGTCTGCCTGCTGGTCGGCGCGCGTCCGCGCGGTCCCGGCATGGAGCGGGCCGACCTGCTGACCGCCAACGGCGCCATCTTTACCGTTCAGGGCAAGGCGATTGCCGAGAATGCCAGCGAAAACGTCCGCGTTCTCGTCGTTGGCAACCCCTGCAACACGAACGCGCTGATTGCCGGCTCGGCGGCGAAGAAGGTCGGCCGCACCAACCCCGCCAACTACCACGGCATGCTGCGCCTGGATCACAACCGCGCACTGTCGCAACTCGCCAACAAGACCGGTCGCCCGGTCGCCAGCTTCAAGCAGCTCGTCGTCTGGGGCAACCACTCGCCGACGATGTACGCCGACTACCGCAACTGCACGTCGAACGGCGACAACGTCAAGGCGCTGATCAATGATGCCGTCTGGAACAACGACGTCTTCCTGCCGACCGTCGGCAAGCGCGGCGCCGCGATCATCGATGCGCGCGGCCTTTCGTCCGCCGCTTCCGCCGCCAACGCCGCCATCGACCACATGCGCGACTGGGTTCTCGGTTCCGACGAATGGGTCACCATGGGCGTTCCCTCCGACGGTTCCTACGGCATCCCGGCCGGCATCGTTTTCGGCTTCCCCTGCGAGTGCAAGGGCGGCTCGTTCAAGATCATCCAGGGGATCGAGATCGACGACTACTCGCGCGACAAGATGAACAAGACGCTCAAGGAGTTGACCGACGAGCAGGACGCCGTCAAGCACATGCTGTAGTCGGCCCCGCCGACGTTTCGCGAGCCGCGGCCTGCCCGCGGCTTTTTCTTGCCGGTCAGCGACGCCGGGCCGGCAGTAGAATGTCGCCTTCCCGTAAACCCCCGCCATGGAGAATCCCGTGCGCCATCCCAGTCAGGTCCTGTTCGCAGGCGAGAAACCGTTTCCCATGATGCCCGCGGTAGACCACTATGCGGGCTCCGAAAAACTCATCAGCAAGGCGCTCCAGTTGCAAGCCGAGCTGGGCCCGATCTTCGACATCACCTGTGACTGCGAAGATGGCGCGCCGGCAGGCGCCGACCGGCAGCACGCCGAGATGGTCGCCGACTTCGTGATGTCCGACGCCAATCGGCACGGGCGCGTCGGTGCGCGCATCCACGACATCGCGCATCCGGCCTGGCAACAGGACATCGAGATCATCGTCGGGCGCGCCGGCCAGCGATTGGCCTTCGTGACGCTGCCCAAGGTCAGTGGCAGCGACGACGTGCGGGTCCAGCTGCGCGAACTGCGCCGCGCCAGCGTGGCCGCCGGACTCACTCGCTCCATCCCGGTACATGTCCTGATCGAGACCCACGGCGCCTTGCGTGCGGTATGGGAAATAGCCGCCATGCCGGAGGTCGAATCGCTCGATTTCGGACTCATGGATTTCGTCAGCGGCCACCACGGCGCCATCCCGGGCTCGGCCATGCTCAGCCCGGGACAGTTCGAGCACCCGCTGGTTGTCCGCGCAAAATGTGAAATCGCCGCCGCGGCGCTTGCCAACGGCGTCGTGCCGTCGCACAACGTCACGACCGAACTCAGGGATCTCGACGTCATCCGCCGCAACGCCGAGCGGGCACGCAATGAATTCGGCTTCCTGCGCATGTGGAGCATTCATCCGAAGCAGATCCTGCCGATCGTCGAAGCCATGCGTCCCGATTTTTCCGAGGTCGAGGCGGCCAGCGCAATCCTCATCGCCGCCCAGGACTGCGACTGGGGACCGATCCAGTACCACGGGCAACTGCACGATCGCGCCTCCTACCGCTACTACTGGGAACTTCTCGCGCGCGCGCAGGCTACCGGCATGCCGCTTGGCGACACGGCCCAGACACGTTTCTTCGCCTGATGCGATGAGCCTGCTTGCCGATCTCACCGCGCAGGTGCTCGCCTTTCGTGACGAGCGCGACTGGGCTCAATTCCACACCTTGCGCAACCTGATCGTCTCCTTGAATCTCGAGGCTGGCGAACTGCTCGAACTGACGCAGTGGAAGAACGATACGGAGATGGAGATGGAGATGGCGGCGCTGGCCAGCAACGCCGAGGCGCATGCGGCCTTGTGCGACGAATGCGCCGACGTCCTGATCTACCTGCTGCTGATTGCCGACAGGGCCGGCATCGACCTGGAAGCCGCAGCGCGCGCGAAACTGGCTAGAAATGCCGAACGATACCCGGTCGAGACGAGCTACGGATCGAGCCGGAAGTATTCAGCCACCGCCGACGGCAAGCGGCACGGGCCCTGAATCGGCGGACGACGCGACAGCGACGGCCGTGCCGTCCGAATCACGCGCCTTTCAGGGCTCCTGGCTCTCGAGACTGAAGCCGGCGCCCTCGTCGACGCCGAGAGCCTGCACCAGGAAAGGCATCACTTCCTGCAGCGTCGCCAGCAGGGTCCATGCGGGATTGATCACGAACAGGCCGCTACCGTGCATGCCAAATCCGTCAGCCGCTGGTTTCCTGACCTGCAGAGTGACGTGCAGCCAGCTCTTCGCCGGCAGGCGCTTCAGGCGCTGCGGCAGTTCGTGCGCTTCGAGCCGGGTCAACCGGGGGTACCAGAGCAGGTAGGTGCCGCCCGGGAAACGCGCCAGGCTATCCTTCAGCGCCAGGACGACCCGTTCGTAGTCGCGCTTCTCCTCATACGCCGGGTCGATCAGCACCAGCGCGCGTCGGGGTGGCGGCGGCAGCAGCGCCTTGAGCGCGGAAAAACCATCGGCCGCCTCGACGATCACCTGCCTGGCATGCGCGGCGAAGTTCTCGCGCAGGCGCAGCACGTCCCGGCTGTGCAGTTCGTACAAGCGCAGCCGATCGTCCGCACGCAGCGTTTCCAGCGCCAGTGCAGGCGAACCCGGGTAAATCTGCAGGCGGCCGTCCGGATTGAAGCGACGCACCAGCTCGACATACTCCTCCACCGCTGCCGGCAGATCGCGACGCTGCCACAGACGGCCGATGCCCTCGCGATGCTCGGCCAGCTTGCTGGCCTGCGCCGAATCCAGCGCATAGCGACCAGCGCCGGCGTGCGTGTCGATGAACCAGAAGGGCTTGTCCTTCTGACCCAGGTAGCGCGTCAACTGCACGAGCAGCACATGCTTGATGACGTCGGCGTGGTTGCCGGCGTGGAAGCCATGACGATAACTGAGCATCGGCTAGGGCCTCGTGCAGCGCGCGGCAGTGCCCGGCGGCAAGCGCGCTAGCCCGGTGGCGGCAGTATCTTGCCGTCGGTGCTGAACTGGTAGTCGTGAAAGATGTGCTCGGCATTCAGCAACTGCCAGCTACCGTCGGGCAGGCGCCGCGACGTATCCTTGAGACGATAGGCGTAATGGCCGCAGGTCCAGCAGTCGAAATTGCGCATCTGCGTGCACAGGCAGGTCTTGTCCTTGACCGAGATTCGCTTGACGCCGGGATGGGCCGCGACCTCGCGATTGTAGGCCGTGATGTAGGAACAGCTGCCGTTGCTGTCCAGCAGATAACCGTAGGCCTCGCAGTTCGGACGAATACCGTCGCCGATCGCCGGGCTACTGCTGAGCATGCGCATCGGGTAGCCGGTCGGCGAAATCTGGTTCACCTCGATCTCGTCTTCGGTCGCCGCGAAGTAGTGCTGCTTGACGTCCTGAGGCAGACCGCACTCGCGCGACACGGTGAAGCGCGTCGCCACCTGCACGGCGCCCGCTCCCTGCTCCAGGAAGGATACCGCGTCGCTGCCCGTGAAGATCCCGCCGGCGGGAATCAGCGGAATGGCGAGTTGCTCGGCGGTCAGGTAACGGTGGATCTCGCCGAAGATGGTCGCCAGGTCATACTGCTGCCAATCCATGCCGAAACCGAGGTGTCCCCCGGCCAGCGGGCCTTCCACCACGACGTAATCGGGCAGGCGATTGCAGCGCGCCGTCTTGCGCAGGAAGAGTTGCAGCGCACGCAGTGACGAAACGATGATGCCCAGCTTGGCGTCGCGGAAGCGCGGATGGTCCTCGATCAGGGCGAACGAGCCGAGGTGTAGACCGGCAGCCAGCGTGATGCCATCGATCCCGGCATCGAGCGCCGCCGACATGCGTACGCGCAGCGTTTCGCGCGGCGCGTTCATGGTCAGTTTTTCCATGCAGTTGACGAAGATCAGGCCTTCGCCGCGTTTCGCCTCCATCGTCCGACCGACGTGCATCGCCGTCGCCTCGGCGAGTTGCCCGAGATCGAAGCGAACCATCGACTTGTCGGTATTGGCGACGTTGAACTTGTATTGCCTGAGCTTGTCCTTGACGAACTTGGCGTTGAAACGCCGGTCGGCAACGGTATTCACCATGGCATCGGAGATGTGTCCGACGCCGCCGAGCCGAGCCGCCTCGAGCGCCAACTCGGCGGTCGAGATATCGACGCCCATGCCGCCGATCACGATCGGCACCAGTTCCTTCTTGCCGAACTGCAGGCGGAAATCATCAACGCGCTTCATTCATGTCCTTCCCGACCCGAGCAAGCGCCCTCAGCTTGCCCGAAAGGTGATCACCGCGATCCCCGAGTCCGGCATTATCGCTCATCACACGCGCGCATGGCTTGCCACGTGCAAGGAAATCGCGATACGCCGGGGCATTCTCGAGTATCCCTGCGCAACCGGCGCGTAGCGGTACGGCCCCTCCGCAGGCACGTGTATCATGAAGAACCCCGACGCCGTCATCTGGAATCCTGTCATGTCCGACTGCAGCCGCCACGAACCCCCTGCCCCCCGGCAAGGCGACATCGGCATCCCGCGCCGACGCGCTTTCGACGCGGCCGCCTTCGAGCAAGCCATTGGCGATCTGCTCGCCGCCTGCGGCGTGGCGCCCGATGCCGCGCACATGGGGCGGACGCCGCAACGCGTCCGCGAACTCTGGCAAAGCCGCCTGCTCGGCGGCTACGACCTTGACCCGGCCGCCGCGCTCGGCGATGGCTTCGCCGACCACCGCGGCGACATGGTCGTCGTCCGCGGCATCGCCGTACACGGTGTCTGCCCGCACCATCTGGTCCCTTTTCGCGGCCTCGCCCACGTCGCCTACCTGCCCGGCGGCCGGCTGCACGGCTTCGGCCGGATCGCCCGCCTGGTCGATGCCGTCGGCCACCGCTTCACCTACCAGGAATGGATGACGCGCGATATCGCCGAAGCGCTCATGCAACATGGCAAGGCACGCGGTGCCGCCTGCGTCGTCGAGGCCGAGCAGTTGTGTCTCCTGCTCGGCGAAGACCGCCGCGGCGACGAGCGAGTGATCACCCAGTCCTTCGTCGGCGAGTTCGAGTCGTCGCCGCAGTGGCGCAACGAATTCCTGCGCGCCATCGCCGGCGGCCGTCGCGGAGACTGAGTGCCAACCGATCAGCCGTAGGTTGGGTTAGCCCGCAGGGCGTAACCCAACGCCCTGCCCTGATGACGCCGAACGGTCTCCAAACCCTGACCACCCCGCCCGCAAGTCAAGCCCCCGTCAGTGCCATCGCCAACGGCGTCGTCAGCGCCGCCAGCGCCGTCGACAGCACCAGACTGCTCGCCACCGGCGCCTCGAGGGTGTTGAACTGGCGGGACATCAGGTAGACGTTGACGCCGACCGCCAGCGACGCCAGCAGAACGACGACCCGCGTTTCCATCGGCGGCAGGCCGATCAGACGCGCCAGCAGCCAGACGACCAGCGGCTGGACGATCAGCTTCATCAGCGTGATGGCGACGCTGATCCGCCAGCCGTCACGCACCCCGTATTCGGCGAGTCCCATGCCGAGAGCAACCAGCGCCATCGGCGCCGCCGCCTGGCCGACCATGGCCAGCGGCAGCGCGACGAGAGCGGGCAGCGGCGCGCCGGTCAGGCCGAACAGCGTTCCCGCGAGGATGGCGGCAACGATCGGATTGGTCAGCACGCCGCGTGCCGTCTGGGCGAAACCCTGCAGCGAGAAGCTGCCATGCTGCGCCCACTCGATCGACACCGTCAGCAGCGTCCACAGGATCAGCGCGTTGAAGACCAGCACCAGCGCCACCGACGGAACCGCCGCATCGCCGAGGGCGATCTTCGCCAGCGGCAGACCGAGCAGCACGTTGTTCGAGAACACCCCGCCCAGGGCAAAGACCGATTGCCCGACGCCGTCCAGCGCAAACACCTTCCAGGCGAGCAGACGGCCAAGCACGAAGACGATCAGGCAGCCACCGAAGAAGGCGATCAACAGCCGTGCATCGACCGGCGGCAGCTGCGAAAAGTCGCTCATCAGGCGAAACAGCATCGCCGGCAGGGCGACCGAGAAGACGAAGCGCGACAGGTTGTCGGACATCGCCTGCGGCCAGGCGAATCCGCGCATCAACACATAGCCGACGAGCACCAGGACGAAGAGCGGCGCGGCCAGTTCAACGTGGTGAACAAATGTCTCCATACCGGCCGGCAACGCCGGTCAGTCGAGGAAGCGTGGCGGACGCTGCTCGCGCATCGCCGCCAGCGTTTCGTCAAGGTCTGCGGACATCAGCATCGCCGCGTTCCAGGTGGCGATGTAGTTGAGCCCATCGGCCACCGAATGATCGCGGCCGTAGTTGAGCATTTCCTTGGTGCCGCGGATGGCCAGCGGCGATTTCGCGGCGATGCGGCGCGCGATCGTGCGAACCCCATCGAGCAGCGCCTCGGGGGTCGCGTAGACCTGATTGACGAGCCCGATCACCTTCGCCTCGGCGCCATCGACGCTGCGGCCGGTGTAGGCCAGTTCGCGCGCAAGGCCATCCGGGATGAGCCGCGGCAGACGCTGCAAGGTGCCGACGTCGGCGGTCATCCCGACATCGATCTCGCGCACCGAGAACTGCACCTCAGCCGCTGCGTAGCGCATGTCGCAGCAAGTCACCAGATCGATCGCGCCACCGATGCAGGCACCCTGAATCGCCGCCAGTACCGGCTTGCGGCAACGCTCGACCGTCGACAGGCAATCCTGGAGATCGAGGATCAGCCGGCGCAGTGCCTCGCGGCTGCGTGCCGGGTCGCGATGCGCGACCGCCTGGCCGACCCCCGCCAGCATCGCCAGATCGATACCGGCACAGAAGTTCCGCCCGCCGCCGCTGAGAATCGCGACGCGCGCCTCGGCTGTCGCGTCCGCCCAGTTGAACGCCGTGCGCAGTTCCTGCCACATCGCTTCGTTCATCGCGTTCGAACGCTCGGGACGATTCAGCCGGATCTCGGCGATACCTTCCGCGAGTTCGATGGCGATAGTCGTCAAGGGGGGAATGGTGATACTCATCCGATGTTCTCCTCAGTAACTGTGCCGGCACGCTGACGCAGTCGGGTTGGCTGTCTGGTTCGCAGTTCAGGGGATTCCGGGCGCTGTGCTGACCAGTACGCGAGAATGCCACAAGGTCACCACCGCCCCAAGCCTTGGTCAATCTGCGTCACGCTTTGTCCGCAGCGCTGCGAACCGTTCGCGAAGGCAACGCGCCAGCATGACTCACCGACGGTTGGCTATAGGCGCGCCTCGCACAGCCCCCAACCCTGTTCGGCGACACCACGCTTTACCTTCGCTCGATCAACAGTTGTCGCTTCGCACCTGTCGTACGACTCTCAATCAGCTTGCACGACACATCTTTACGCTCGCCAGTGGATGTCACAAACTCTCCCCTCAAGGTGCGTACGCCTGTGAAGAGCCCAGCCCCCCTCCTGCCGGACGAACAACGATCTCGACGACCTGGTCAGCGCCAAGTTGGTCATACCATAGGCACGGAAGTGGTCCCGCAGTCCTGGAGCGACAAGAGCTGATGGCTTGGCGGCAAAGCAGTCCGTCAGGTTTTCGCAAACTGACGGGCCATCTCTCGCTGCCGGCCAGGTGCCACTCCAGGAAACGCTCAAGAATCAGGTTGGCGTAACGAACGTGCCAACAACGGCCAGCGGGACCAAGATCAAGCCACAGACGACGAGAACCCAATTCCAGAAAGTGAAGCGGCTGTTCGGATCATGGCCAGGACTGACCGCCTCGTTGATTTGGTTGGCGCGGCTTTGCACAGGAACGAGGAAGGCAACGGCCAATAGCGCAGCCAGCCCGTACCCCCCAGGAAGCCGGTTTAGCAACGTGGTGAGAATCCAGCCCACCGCGAGCGGGCCAGCGGCCAGTCTTGACTTTGCCAATGCGGGGGTTGCGAAGTCGCCAATTCGGGCAAGACACTGGTAGCAGAAGAACACCGCGAAGACCGCACGTAGTGCCGGCGATATGGTGCTACCCTCCCGGTCCTTGATCAGCTGCCAGTTCTTGTAGAACCAATAGAGCTCGTAGATGCCGAACGTGCAGATAGACAAGACGACCAACTTCAGCAAAGAGACTGCGAAGAACGGCGGCTTTGAACTCAGCACTTGAGCCGAACCAACATCCGCGACAATTGCGCTCGGCGGTGCAAAAGGGTTACCTGTCATGCGAATGGCCTGAAGATGATCCGATGGACAGCGTGCTTACCTGCCGCACCAGGAGCGTCGAAACGGGCGTTGGCGAGTTGGCCCAGACGGCCGGCTTCTTGGACCAAGTTCCAATGATCCCAGTAGAGGTATTGTAGGTGAAGATCGCTGGATGTCAAATCATTCGACATATGCGAGATGCTGTCCCCGAGCAACTGTCACCGGCCAGCCGCACTATGCGTCACCGGCTAGGACAGCGATAATACTCGCCAACGCACTCGCGTTGGCCGATCGATTCGATCGGCTGCGGCGCCAGGACTTGGCCCTGTAATTTTCGCCAGCGATAGAATTCGCCGCTAAACCCTCTGTCACCGTGACCCGTCAAGACGCGTCATTCCTCCCTGCCTTTGAGCATGCGACCCCAAGGAACGCGGGGCAAGGCGTCGTCTACAGCGACGCCGCCCTGCTGTTGGTGAACAAGCCCGCGGGACTGCTCTCGGTTCCCGGCCGTGGCGAGGACAAGCAGGACTGCCTCGCCCGACGCGTGCAGGCAGAATACCCGGATGCGCTGATCGTCCATCGCCTGGACATGGCCACCTCGGGCCTGCTCGTCCTGGCACGCGGCAAGGCGATGCAGCGACGGCTGAGCACACAGTTCGCCAACCGTCAGGTCGACAAGCGGTATGTAGCGGTCGTCAATGGATTGCCGCCGCTGGCCAGCGGCGAAATCGACCTGCCGCTCGCTGCCGACTGGCCCAATCGCCCGCGCCAGAAAGTCGACCGGCTGGCCGGCAAACCTTCCCGGACGCGTTACCAGGTGCTGAGCCATGATCCGTTCGCCAACACCACGCGCCTGGCGCTGTGGCCGGATACGGGCCGCACCCACCAGTTGCGCGTGCACCTGCTGGCGATCGGTCACCCCATCGTCGGCGACGGACTCTACGCCGAGGCTGGCGGTGCCGCCTGCGGTGCCGACGCACGCTTGCTGCTGCACGCCGAGTCCCTGGCCTTCGCGCACCCCGAAACGGCCCGGCCGATGGCGTTCTGCTGCCCGGCGCCGTTCTAGCGAGTACAGCTTCGCACGCGTGCCCAAGCGCGCGGCTCGCTCACCACAGGGTGCGCGTATCGAGCCAGGTCACCCGTCCGGTGCGGCGCTTCACCTCGTTGTACATGTGCGCGGTGCCGCCGGGCCCGTCGCCGCCGCCACCATTCCACAAGCAGACAAAACGCACCTTGCGAACTCCCCAGGCCAGCGCCGTGTACAAAAGCCAGAGATTGCAGCGTTCAAAGGCGTTCGCCGGCTCGCCACGCAGGCTCTTCGGCAAGGGACCCAGTTCGTCGGGCATGATCCGCGGCGCGACCTCGAGAGCGGCGGTCACGGCAAAGTAGCGTTGGCGCCACTGCTCGCCATTGCTGGCGACAAGGATAGAACGTTCGATGAACTCCGGTTCCTCGAAGGGAAGCAGCAGTTGCAGGCGGACGCCGCGTGCCCGGCAGGCTTCGAGGAACAACAGGTCACCACCGTTGGCGGCCTGCGCCAGCGCCAGGTCGCCGGGCCCGGCGCCGAGCTGGTCGAGCGCCTGGGCGATGCCCTCGGCCGCCAGAGCCTCCCGTTCCGCCGGAAAGCGCGGCGGCACCCGGTCCGGGCCGTCGATCATGTGGCCGCTGAACAGCAGCACCTGCCGCGGCTCGAAAGGCGGCGTGCTGCGCGCGATCTCGCGATCGACGATGGCCAGCGCGGCGGCGGTCTCGGCGGGGCGAAAGTCGATATCGCGCAGCAGCGTCAGGGTCTGCCGACTCGAGTCGAGGGCAAACCAGTCGCGATTGGCGGTCGCGACCATGTTGCCATACTCCTTGCGGACACTGTCGAGCGGATTGACCAGCAGGCACAGTTCGGCGTAGCTGGCGCGCGCCCAGTAATCCTTGCGGTTGCGCTCCTGGGCGGTCAGGCTGGCCCACAGCACGCCGCCGATCAGGTTGTCGATCACGCTCTGGCTCGCGTCGCCACCACAGTGCTGGCGCAGCAGTTGCAAGGTCAGCGCATTGATCCCCGAGTAGTGATGCCTCGGGTCGGCGACAAAAGCCTGGTAATAGGGATCGATTGCCTCGCCAAGGGCCGCGTTCTCCTCCCTTGCCAGGGCGTGCATCTGGGCCGGCGACAATCCTGGCTGACGCCAGCGCGCAATCCAGCTCTCTTTCTCGACCCGACCGGCGAGCGCCCAGGATTCGGCGTCCTGCGGGTGGTCGTCGGTGAGCTGCTTGACCCATTCCCGAGCATCCTCGAAACGATTCAGGAGGACCAGACAGATGGCCTGCTTCTCGCGACTGGCCTTGTCGTCGCCGTCCAGCTCAAGCGCCATCTCGAACTGTTCGAGAGCGAGTTCGACCTGCTTCAGCTTGAGCAGGGCGTTGCCGGCGCTGCGCTTGGCTTCCAGGTGCAGCGCGCGCATCGGCGTCTCGTCGGCGAGAACCAGGATGTCGCCCGGCCGGTTTTTCTGGCGCGCGACTTCCATGCGGCTCGACCAGCTGTCGTAGGCATCGGAAAACTCGTTGCGCTCGGCAAGCAGCAAGCGGCGCCATTCCGGCTGTTCGAGGTTGGGAATCAACTGGAACACCGGACTCACCTTCCGCCGTGTCGAGCTCGCCATGCTGGCGCGCACCATCGCGGTCAGTGCGTCGCGCTCGGCCGGCAGTTTCGCCGGATCGGGAGCGCCGTCGACCAGCGAGTAGTTGAGCTTGCGATCGGTGTAGATGTCGAATGGCTGGTTCGGCCGCGGTCCCTGCACGAGGACGACGCCGCGCGCGCGCAACGCATGCCGCACGCCCAGCTCGTACCAGACATTGGCGTTGTCGAGCGTCAGGTCGGCAACAACCAGGTCGGCGACCAGAAGTTCCTGGAACATGTCGGTCCGGATATCGCCGGCGCGGGCTTCTTCGTCAGCGCGGAAGACCTCGAGGCCGGCCGCCTCGAGCGCCGGTCGAATGTACTCCGCGTAGACGCGATTGAAGTCGATCAGTTGACCATCGTGCCCCGGCTTGCTGCCGAAAGGCATGGCCACGAAAGCGTGCAGTTTCATCCCTGGCTCCTCGCATGCGCGTCGTCGATCATGTCGCCCAGCGCGAACAGGCGATCACCCGCCAGTTGCCAGCCGGCGAGGCCGCTGGCGACGTGGCGGGCACGGCAGAATGTGGACAGTAAACGCCACTGTGCCCGCACCGAGTCGAACTGGCGCGGCGTGACCGTCAGGTTGGACAAGGCTTCGCGGTAGGCGCGCACCACCTCTGCGCAGGCGCCCTCGCCCGCCTCGCCGGGCTGCAGCAGGCTCCGGTCGAGCAGGCGCTCGACCAGCAGCGACTCCGGATCCATGATCGCATCCCAAAGCCTGGCACTGCGAGCATAGGCTTCGCCAGCCGCCCGCCGGCAGTGACGGGCCAGCTCGATCGCCGCCTGCGCGTTGTTGTCGGCCGGGCACAGCAAGGCCTCGATGGCCAGACGATTGAGCGCGTTGTACGGCCGGAAAGCGGGGCTTCCCGGCAACCCCTCACCCTGCCCGTAGAAGCTGGCGCTCTGCTGCAAGGCGGCGTTCATGGCGTCGGCCGCCTGGTCGCGCTCGCTCCCTGGCGGCGACTCGAGCAGGCGCCTGGCGCACAGGCTGGCCTTGCGCCTGGCTGCGCTGCCGCGCAAGGCGCTGCGCTCGGCGTTGATTGCTCCGGTCGCCGCTTCACCGTCAGCCTTCAGGACGAGGCGTTCGAGGCCTTGCAGTCGTTCGAGCGCGTTGTCGATCAGCGTTTCGTCAGCATTCCTCTCGCCGAGCCGGGCCTCGACGTTGGCGAGTTGCTCGAGATCCCGGATCGGCACCTGCCCAGCACCGTCCTCGGCCTGCACCGCCGACAGGTAGGCGGCGCGCGCCTGGGTGAGGTCTCCCAGGTCCGCCCAGACACCGGCAAGCGCCGACTGTACGGCCGGTAGCTGCAGCCAGCCGGCCGGGCAGCGGTCCTTCAGCAGGCGCTTGAGATCTCTTCTTGCCGCGTCGGTCTCGCGCGGCGTCTGCCGTTGCGGCGCGCGCGACAGGCTCGCCCGTCGGCTGACCAGTTCGTCGAGCAGTTCATCCGGCGAGGCATAGTCGTCCTCGTCGTCGCTCCTGCCGGCGACGCGCGCTTCAGCCCGCCAACCGGGATCACCATAGGCCTGGAAGGCACCCCAGGTGATGTCTTCCGGCTTCACGTCCCAGACCGCCCGCCTGGCCTCGAAGATGGCCCGCCCGAAGGTGCGGCGATCGAGCAGCAGGCTGTGATAGAACGCCTTGCCGAAGATCATCGCGCCCTGGTCGTCGACGGCCCAGCCGGCGACGACGACGCAGCGCACACCGATATTGATCAGCTCGCGCGCGACACTCGCCGCCAGCAGGTTGCCCTCGCGCACGGTGCGCGCCGCCGAGGCTTCGCCGGCACCATCGGTATCCACCTTGCCGAGGTGACAGCAGCTCAGAAAAACCAGCTCCGGCACCGTTTCCATGGCCCGTATCTCGGCGGCCGTAATCAGCAGGCCATCCGAGAGAACGACTCCGGTACGTCGCCCGCCGCCGACGTGCGGCTGGTCGAAGATGCCGTGCGCCGAGATGTGCACCACCCGGTAGGCCTGCTGGTACAGGCGGGTCAGCACGTCGGTGGCGCGACAGTCGCTGCCGATCGCCTGCACCACCTGGTAGCCGAGCCCCTGCAGAACCGCCGCCACCGCGTTGGCCTCGTTCTCCGCACCGGCCAGATCCGGCGGCTCGCCCGCCTGCGGATGCTGCGGATCCGGGAAGGCCGCAGCGAAACCCTCGACCGACGGGTTGCCGACGACGAAGGCCTTGCGCTCGAAACCCTGATGCACCAGGCGGCGGAACTGCGCGGCCGCCAGTTGCCGGACGATCGGGGTGCGCACTGCGAACGGCAGCCTGGCCCCGGCGCTGCCGGGGTCGTCGGCGAACATCAGCTCCCAGGGCAAATTGGCGGTGTAGTCGTCGACCACCAGCACGATGCTGTCGAGCTGGCGTGCCACGTCCTTGAAGTCGTGCGGCATCATCAACTGGAAGAGCACGCGCCCGAAGTCCTCCTGCCAACGGGTGCTCTGAATCTGCTGGCGGACCAACCTCTCGACGAGGCCCGGCTGGCGCTGGTGCACGATCGATTCGGCGCGCGCACGCTGACCGACGTAAAGAAAGCGCAGGCGTTCGGCAATTGCCGTGCGCGGCTGACGCCCCGCCGACTGGCCGCCGGCCGCGGCGGCACCGGGGCCCTCGCTGCTCGCTGGCAGCGCATCGTTAGGCAGTTCAGCCTCCTGGCGGCTGCCGTCGGTGACGATCAGGCGTGGCCAATAGCTTGGACTGCCGCTGTCGAACAGGCGCCGCCGTAGCCCCTCGCCCTGTTCCAGTTCCGGCCGACAGGCAAGCGCGACGCCGTAACGGTGCGTCAGCTCGGCGAGACGATTGGGCATCTCGCGCAGCGCGTACGCGGCGGTGATCGCCGTGTCCTGGTACAGCTCGACGATATCGAGCCGGCTGACACGGATGTTGAGGCGCGTCGTCTCGTGAAAACGGGCGTTGGCGTCGAGGACACCCCGCAACAGGGCTTCCACCGAGGCCGCCACCGACAGGCTCGCCGACGAGTTGTAGCCGAGCAGCAGCGCCGCCAGCGGCAGCTCGCGATCGTCCTTGCCGAGCACGTCGATGACCTGCAGCAGGTAGCGCAGGACGCCGGCGCGCACGGCCTCGGTCAGCTTGTCGACGCTCAGGTTGCCCTCGTAGGCGCCGAGACCGCAAACGACGGCACCGCTGAGGCTGCCGCGGCGGCGTTCCTGTTCGTTGGGAACGCGCAGGACCACTGTCGCCGTGCCGCGGGCACCGGCGTAGAGCCCGAGGTTGTAGCGCTGGCTGAGGTCACCGTCGAGCAGTTCGCGGTCGATCAGCGCCTCGGCGCCGGCAATCGGGTCCTGCTCGTAGTGCCCGAGCAGCACCGGCTGCGTCAGGAAACGCAGGTCCATCGCCTTGACGCTGACCGCGAGCCGGCGCTTCGGGCGCGCCACCACGCGGCTGCGCGGCGCACCGCCCAACAGGCCACGCGCCATCGCCTCGCCGCCATCGAGTGTCGGCGGCCCGGCGTCGTAAACCAGCGGCGACACGGGCTCGCCGCCGCGCACCGCCGGCGGACTGCGCAACAGAGCGGCCGTCGCTCCGGTATGCAGCAGTTCGCCAAGTGCGGGGAAATACTCGCTGGTCGATGGCAGGTCGCCGTGCCTGACCGGCATGTAATAGTAGGTGCCGATATTCTCGATTCGCCCGGACGCCCAGGTGACGGTGCCGTCGCCCTGCGTCGTGCCGACCAGGCGCAAGCGCTTCTTCTCCTCACGCACGCCACAGGCCGTATTGCGCGCAACCCCGAAGACGTAGACGGTCTTCGCCGCCCAGGCCACCGGCAGCGCCGGCGGCGCATCCTTCTCGTGCTGCCACAGCCAGTTCGCGGCGTCGAGCTGGCCCTGCGTCGGCGTCGCCGACTGGTGGTCGCCGAACCAGACGTCGAAGACCTTCTTCTGGTAGCGCTTCCAGGTATCGGCGGCCTGAAAATCCTGGTTTGCCTCCCCGCCTCCGCCTTCCCGCGGGAAGCTGTCGACAAACCCCGGCCGTGGCAGCAACTGCAGCGCGCCCGGAAAACCGGCAACGATCCCGACTACCTCCCGCAGGCTGTGACCGAGATCCAGGCGGGCCAGAGAACGCAGTGTGTCGCCCTTGCCGAGCAGGTTCTCGACCATCGAGTAGCTGCCCTGATTGGGTGTCCCGAGCATCACGAAGCGCGCCCCGTCACGCGCCATCAGCGCGTCCAGCACTGTCGGCCGTGTGTGCCGGCAGGCGCGAACGATCAGTCCGCCGGCACTGTGGGCAAGCAGACGCACCGGTTGCGCGGTCTCCTCCAGCAGACGGGCGAGGAAAGCGGCGAGCCGTTCGCCGAGAACGTCGAGCGGCTGCCGCCAGTCGTAGGCGAAGCACTCGACGCGGTGGCTGCGCGCCAGGAAGTCGCACAGGTCGGCATAGAACATGCCGAAGAGCGTCTCGGCCTCGACGCCCGGTTGCCCCCAGGCGATCTTCGCCAGGCCGCCGCCGGCAATGTCGAGCGGGTCGAACCAGATGCGGTCCTTGCCGTTCACCCAGAGGTGCGAGCCCATCAGGCCCGGCAGGACGACGACGACCGGCAGGTCGCGCGGCGGCGCGGCACGCTCGGCAGAGGCGCCACGGGTGGTCGCCGCGTCGACCGGCGGGTCGCTATCTGCGAAGGGCCCGGGCAAGGGCTGGAAAGCCGCCAGCCGCAGGACGTCACCGGTGACCAGCCAGTCACGTAGCGCGGCGCGCGTGTCGATATTGGTGAAGTAGCGGAAATGCGAGACGTCGGCACCGCGATCGAACAATGCGCGCGCGCGCGCCTGCGGAGCAATGCCGGCGAACATCGAGGCCGTGTCGACGACGAGGTCGTTATCGACGCTGTCGAAGAACAGGAAATCGGTCAGCAGGACGCCGAGACGCTTGAGCAGGTTGCCGCCTTCGATGTCGCCGGCGATCACCGCCATCTCGACTCCGGCACGCACCGGCGCGTCGCGCAGCAGACGCACCATCGGCGAGTCGGGCAGCATCGCTTCGATTCCCGGCACCAGATGGGCATTGGTGCGCTTGCGCGCGATCTCGAGAACCACCCGTTTGAACGCGGAATAGATCGGACTGCCGAAAAAGAACGGCACCTGGCCGATCAGCGTCAGCAGAGCGGAGAGGAAGAAGTCCAGATTGCCGCTCGCCAGCTTCGTCCCCTGCGCCGGGCTGGCGACCCGCACGTAGCGCTGCACGACGACCTGGCGAGCGGCCAGATCGGTGGCCAGCTGCCGCAACTGTGCGCGCTGTCCGGTGTGAGCGGCGTCGAGCTCGCGCCGGACGCGTTGCCGGTCCTTTTCGTCGGCATCGCCGGTGCCGGGCAGATCGGCAGCGTAACGGTCGACCAGCGCGTGGAAGCTCTCCAGGCAGAGCAGGTCAGCGACAAGACCGCCGCGCGAATGTGCGACGAAACTGACCCTGATGCCGTCCGGCAGCGCCGCCAGCAGTTGCAGCGCATTTTCGATCGGGCTCTCAGACAGCGTGCGGTGCTCGAAGGCGTAGACACCGCCGGTGAAATACCGCTCGAGCGCGCTCCACAGGTCGCGCTGATCGAGTTGCAGGTCGCCGAAGCTGCCGAGCGTGCTCGAGCCCACCCCGTGGATGAACACCAGCACCGGCAATTCCGCGCCCGCCGCCTTCTGCAGGTCGGCGCGCGCCCGCGCCAGTTGCCGCTTCGCCTGCGCCTCTGCATCCTCGCCGGGAGCGCGTACCGCGCCGCCGCGCACATCGTCCCAGCCGTAGAGACCGGGCTGGCGATCGAGCCGCTTCTCGATCGCCCACATCAAGGCCTTGGCGCCCAGCCAACTGACGCCGAGTTCGGCTGCTTCGGCGAGCTTTTCGGTTGCCGCCTCGCCAAGCTTGTCGGCAATCAACCCGGCGAGTTTCTTCCGGGCATCGTCGATGATCGCGTCGCTGCTGACACCCACCGTCAGCGCGAAGACTCTGCTGACCAGTCCGCCGACGGCTTCGCCGACCACCCCACGCGCCGCGGCGCCCTCGCTGCGCAGTTGATCGAAGAGGATCTCGCCGCCGCTGCCGATCAGTTCGGGCCGGCTGCGCTCGAGCGACGCCTTGAGGCTGGCCGCACTGGTGATCAGCACGCCGCCGTCGGCGAGTTCGACGACCAACACCTCGTCATCGGCCGACTCGTACTGCTGCGCGGCCCCGCCGACACCACGCGCCGCAGGGCCGACCTCGAAGCACGCGCGGGTCTGCAGGTAGCCCGCCGGCAGGAAGAGATCCTCCGCCGCGCCGGCAGAACGGCTGGCCGACTGCAGCAGCGCCGGCAGGCGGTCCTTGTCGGTCTGGCGACCGGTCAGGTGGAGAGAGGTCTTCGCCGCCATCGCCGTGCGGCCTCAGCTGAAGATCTTGCGCTTGCGGGCGTCCGCCGTACCGACGATCTGCGGGCTCTGCGGGTAGGACGCCGACGGCAAGAAGACCGGATTGATCTTCGCGTACCAGTCGGCATAGGTGGCATTGGCGGGCAGCGCCTTCAGCGCCTTGAGCGCGTAATAGGTGAAGGCGCCACACGGACGGCCGGCGATTCGCGCGTCGTAGCTGAAGTTGTTGGGCCCTTCCTTGCAGCCGGCGAGCAGCAGGTCGCCGGTCTTGCGCGACAGCGCCGCGGCAAAAGGCGAACCGCCCGCCGTGACCGTCACCGAAGTCAATGGCTGACCGCTGATGCCGCGCGGCAACTGATCCGCCGGCAGCCAGTTGCCCATCGGCATGAAGCGCGGGCGCGGCGCGTCTTCGGCGTCCGGGTCCGGCGCAGCGGCGCGCGTCACGGTTCCGGAATGGCAGCTGTCGGAGATCAGCACCAGGCGCACCCCCGCCTTGCGCGCGCTGAACAGCTCGTTGATCTCGTCGTCGAGCAGCGCCGCACCCTTGGTCTGCAGGTCGTACGGGCAGAGGCCTTCGTCGAGGCCATCGACCTCGTCGCCGTTGGTGTCCGGTACGTAGGTGCCGTGCCCGGAATACGTGATCACCACCACATCGCCGCTGACCGCACCACCGATAAGCGCCTGGATGCCGCTGACCATCGCCGCCTTGGTCGCCTGGCTGTCGATCAGCTTGCTGACCGAGAAGCCGCGCGCCGTCAGTTCGGCCGCCCAGTCGTTGGCGTCATTGACGCAACCGGTCAAGTCCATGTGCGTGCCGGGATAGTTGTTGATGCCGATGCAAAGTGCGCGTTTGCTCATCGCTGCCTCCTGATGCTTGATGGGGGATCGGGGATCGGGGATCGGGGATCGCAGACTGCGAATGCAGTCTAGCAAGGCTTGAGTGAATACGAAACCTGTGCGAGGCCTTTGCGCTCCTCGCAAACCCTTGCCATTACAGGGTTTCAGACGGGGGCAGGAATTTTCTACCCCAGTTTAGGGCCTCTTTGCCGGCCTTCAGCGATCGTCTATGCATTGGCCATCAACTTTCACCCCACCCCAAGTTTTCTGGTCGGCAAACCATAACCATACACAGTAACAGGCACTTAGGCGTGTCAGCGTATGGTAAGATCATACTTTCCATCTACTCGTCAGCGCGACCATGGCGCATGTCCCGCAAGCTCGGATCTTTTCCTGGGAAGACGTTGAAAGCGGTTCCGACCTCGACCGCTTGTCGTTGGCGCTCGATTCCCTGCCGGACGATGCGCTGATGCAGGCCCTCGAAGCCCGTCGGGCGAAGGGCCGAGACGATTATCCGGTGCAGGCGATGTGGAATGCGGTGATCGCCCGAAGCCAATCGAGACACGCTGAAGTACCGTTGCCCGGCGGCTTGCGTCGGTAGTGCGTGCCCAGGCGCCGAGACCTGCCACGCCGCAGGCGACGTCAATCCCGGCGCCTATGGGCGGATCGTTCGCATCAAGATCACCGAGCAGGATCGCCGCATCTTCGTGCCGACGCCCCATGGCAGCCCAAGCTGGCATCGGGGCTACAACCGGCGCAGCGCACTGGAACGAATCAACAACCGTATCGACAACAGCTTCGGCTTCGAGCACCACTTCATCCGCGGCATGCACAAGATGAAGCTGCGGGTAGGGCTGGCCTTTGCGGTCATGCCCGCGATGGCGCTCGGGCACATCAAGCAGGGGCGTGCTCACCAAATGCGCTCACTGGTCCAGACTCCACGACAGGCCAGCGGTTAGCGCCACCAGGCGACTCCCCAGCATCACCCACACCAGACCGTGAATCCCCGGCGGGGACAGCTGGCGCCCAAGGATCGTCAAAACCGGAAAAACCCGGCGCCGACGACAGAAAACCAGCGCCGCCTCGCCTCCTACGGCTGCCGGTACGTCGACACCGTCGCTAGAAATGCGTACGGTATGTTTGCGGCGCTGGAAAATCGACACATCGAAAATGTCTCTGTGCGATTCCGCATCGCATCACCAGCCAGTCTCTGCTAGACTAGTCTTCTGACTAGTCTGACTGGAGTGCAAATGAGGATCTGGCCGGTTCAGGATGCAAAAGCGCGTTTCAGCGAGCTGCTGGATGCCTGCGTCGTCGACGGACCGCAGATGGTCAGCCGGCGCGGCGCCGAGACCGCGGTACTTGTCCCCGTCGATGAGTGGCGACGGTTGCAGGCGACAGCGCGGCCGTCCCTCAAACAGCTGCTCCTGTCGAACACCGGCTGCGCGGACGTTCTGACTCCACCGAGGCAAGTCGCCCGCCGGCGAGGCGTTCCCGAGTTGGGCTAGGTGCATGTACCTGCTCGACACCAACGTGGTATCCGAACTGCGCAGACCGCGCCCTCACGGGGCGGTCGTGGCCTGGCTGCAGTCCATTGCCGAAGCGGACATACACCTGTCGGCCGTCACTCTCGGTGAAATCCAGGCAGGTATCGAACTCACTCGCGAGCAGGATACCAACAAGGCCTCCGAGATAGAGCGATGGGCCGATCTGCTCGCTGCCGCCTACAACATCCTGCCAATGGACGCCCAGACGTTTCGCGTGTGGGCCCGTTTGCTGCACCGGAAGTCCGATACCCTCTACGACGATGCCATGATCGCGGCAACGGCCATCGTCCACCAACTGACCGTCGTGACGCGTAATGTTGACGACTTTGCGCATTTCGCTGTGCCACTTCTGAATCCGTTCGAGACGACGCTCGATTGAGGCGGCCAGTCCGCGCTGGGTCGCGTGTCCACGCCTGCCCCGGCCTTCTGGCACTTCCCACTGCCGACGCCGCAGAGCGCATGCATCGGCATCCTAACCTCCGCCACTTCCACCGCAGCGGCCTGGCGACGGCCAGCGGGACGTCCACACTTCGAGTACACGGAAGTGAAATGGGATTCGGAGAAGACAGGTTTTTCGGGACCGTCCTGGAAACCCCGGATTCCGCATTCGCTCCATCCAGGCTACGCCGCTGAGCAGAGCACCGGCGACACCGATTCGTAGATTCGTAGGTTGGGGTGAGGAACGAACCCCAACATCGCCAGATCGAGGATAGCCTGGCCTGACACTACGAGCTGGGCAGTCGCGTTGGGATTCCTTCGTCACCCCACCCTACCGAGCGCCGGTCGCTGCCGGGTCAGCGAGGCCCAGGCACCACCGTTTCACTTAGCTATGCGACGAATTGAACGGTGCGTCCTTGTAGCCCGGATGAAATGAAATGGAATCCGGGGACGTTTCACCCACCACCGCGGTCCCCGGATTCCGCATTCGCTTCATCCGGGCTACGGCCTTTGCAACGCTTTTGAGCGCGGTGCGCTCGCCAAGCCTTGGCGGCGTGGCCATCGGCAACGGCTTCTGTTAGGGTTCTGTTCCGCCAGATGCGTGGCAGACCACCAGGCCGCTGCCGCAGACACCCCCACGCGATCCGCCGACACGAGAGCCAACCGCGATGACCGAAGACGACCGCCATTCTCAGACCATCGCCCATGTCAACGACGACTTCACCCAGCGCATCGTCGCGCACGCCGCCGACGCGCGCTGGCTGCCCTCGCCGCAACCGGGGGTCGAACGCCGCATGCTCGACCGCGTCGGCCGCGAAGTCGGTCGCGCGACGAGTATCGTTCGCTACGCCGCTGGCGCCGGTTTCCATGCGCACACGCACGGCGGCGGCGAGGAGATTCTCGTGCTCGACGGCGTCTTTTCCGACGAGGACGGCGACTATCCTGCCGGCAGCTATCTGCGCAACCCACCCGGCTCGACGCACACGCCTTTCTCGCGCACCGGCTGCACGCTGTTCGTCAAGCTTTGGCAGTTCGCGGCCGGCGACCGGCAAGCGTTGCGCGTCGATACCGGGACAGCGCAGTGGCATCCGGGACTGGTTCCCGGCCTGTCGGTGTTGCCGCTGCACGAACACGCGGGGATCAACACGGCGCTGGTGCGCTGGGCGCCACAGACGCGCTTCACTTCGCACGTGCATCCCGGTGGCGAGGAGATCCTGGTTCTCGACGGGCTCTTTCGCGACGAGGACGGCGAATATCCGCAAGGAAGCTGGTTGCGCAATCCGCGCTGGAGTCGCCACACGCCCTTCACCGGCACCGAGGGTGCGCTGATCTACGTCAAGGTGGGCCATCTCGGGGCGGCACTGCTTGTGCCCGCAGGCGCCTGATGGTGTCGCCTGACACGACTCGCCGCCAACCCGGCCCCTGCCGGTTCGCCGGGCGGCGCCGCGCGTGAACGCGGTCACGACATGGGCCTTGCTGCGCCGCCTGTACCCGGTCGCCGCCTTCCTCGGCGGATTCGCCTGGGATGCGCTGACCATCGGCCAGCGCATCCGCGTCATGGATTTCTGGCGCCTCGGCGCTTTCCTGCTCGGCGCCGCGCTGTTGACGCTGTGGCTGGCTCGCCGGGAAGCGCTCGGCATGACGGCCCCCACCGCCGAAAAGTCGCGCGCCGGCCGTTTCAACGCCATCGCCTGGCAAGCGCCCTATCTGCTGCTGCAGTTCTTCTTCGGCGGCATCTTCTCGGCGCTCTTCATCCTCTACTTCAAGAGTTCCGGCCACCTCGGCACCTGGCTGATGGCGGCCTTTCTCGGCGCCCTCCTGGTCGGCAACGAGTTCGCCGGCAACCACTACGGGCAGCGCTTCACGCTGACCTGGGCGCTGTTTGCACTAAATGCGATCCTGCTCTTCAATTTCGCGCTGCCGCATGCCCTGGGCAGCCTGGATCCCCTCTGGTTCTACGCTTCCACGGCCGCCGGCGTCGTGCTGACGCACGGCCTGCGCTGGCTGGCACCGGGACGGCCGGGGCGCATCTGGCCGGCCTGGGGCCTGGCCGTCGTATTGATGCTGGCCTTCCGGCTCGACATGATCGCGCCGGTGCCGCTGGTCAAGCGGCAACTGGCGGTCGGTCAGGACTTCGTGCAGGAGGCCGGCCGCTATGCGGTGCAGGTCGAGCGGGCAGCGTGGTGGCAATGGTGGCGGGATCAGGCGAGCACGCTGCACGTGCCGGAAGGCGGCCGGCTGTATGGCTTGTCGGCGGTGTTCGCGCCGCTCGGTGTGACGGCGCCCCTCGAACACCGCTGGGAGGTGCGCGACACCGACGGCTGGCGACTCGTTTACCGCCGCCCCTTCCAGACCACTGGCGGCCGCGATCGCGGCTTTCGCGGCTACTCATGGGTGCTGAATCCGGTGCCCGGCGACTGGCGTTTCATCGTCGCCACGCAGGATGGGCGCACGATCGACATTCTGCGGATGCGGGTGGAGCGCGGCGCACCGCGTCGCGACGACCTGCGCCTCCGGGATTTCGATTGATGCGCTGCCGCCGCTGCTCAGCGCGCTCCGGTGGCGGCGCGCGGCGCGTCCCGGCGGGCGTCTGACATGCCGCCGCTTGCCGATATCGCGGTCTTCGGGCTGGCCGTCATGGGTCGGAACCTCGCCCTCAACCTGGCCGACAGAGGCTTCCATGTGGTGGCGTACGAGCGTGACGCCGACGGCCTGGACGGATTCCTGGCCGGTCCGGCGAGGGGGACGACCATCGTCGGCGCGCGCCTTCCTGCGGAAGTGGCCGCGCTGCTCGAGCGGCCGCGGTGCGTCCTCCTGCTGGTCAAGGCCGGCGACGCGGTCGACCGGAGCATTGACGGCCTGCTGCCGTATCTGGAAACCGGCGACATCATCGTCGACGGCGGCAATTCGCACTACACCGACAGCGAGCGACGCGGCACGGCTCTCGCTGCGCGCGGCATCCGCTTCGTCGGCATGGGCATCTCCGGCGGCGAGGCAGGTGCCCGCCACGGCCCGAGCCTGATGCCCGGCGGCGACCGCGCGGCGTGGCCCCATCTGCGGCCGATCCTGCGCGCGATCAGCGCCCGCAGCGAGATGGGCGAAGCGTGCTGCGACTGGATCGGCGACGGCGGCGCCGGCCACTTCGTCAAGATGGTGCACAACGGCATCGAGTACGGCGACATGCAACTCATCGCCGAGGCCTGTCACTTGCTGCGGGAGTTGGGCGGCTACCAGCCTGCCGAACTGGCGGAGGTCTTCGCGCAGTGGAAGCGCGACGACCTGGCCAGCTATCTGGTCGAGATCGCCGGCGAAATCTTCCGCGTGCAGGAGGCGGATGGCGTGCCTCTGGTCGACCGCATCCTCGACCGTGCGGGCCAGAAGGGCACAGGTCGCTGGACCAGCGAGAGTGCCCTGCAGCTCGGCGTGCCGCTGACGCTGATCAGCGAGTCGGTCTGCGCGCGCCAGCTCTCCGCCCTGCTCGACGAGCGCCGCAGTGCGGCGGCGATCCTGCCCGGTCCGCCGGTGCGGCCGTGCGTCGATCGCGCCGCGCTGCTGGCTGCCGTGCACGACGCGTTGCTGGCCAGCAAGCTGGTGAGCTACGCACAGGGCTTCATGCTCATGCGTGCCGCCAGCGAAGCCCATGGCTGGCACCTCGATCTCGCCGGCGTCGCGCTGCTCTGGCGCGCCGGCTGCATCATTCGCAGTTCCTTCCTGGACCGCATCCGCGACGCCTACGAGCCTTGCGCCGACCTCGCCTGCCTGCTGCTCGACCCCTGGTTCCGGGAAACGCTGGCCCGCTGCCAAGACGGTTGGCGGCGCGCGGTGGTGCTCGCCGCCGAGCACGGGATCGCCGCCCCCGGCGTGTCGGCGGCGCTCGCTTTCTACGATGGCTACCGCTGCGCGCGTGGGCCCGCCAACGTCATCCAGGCGATGCGCGACTACTTCGGCGCACACGGTTTCGAACGTACCGACCAGCCGCGCGGTACCTTCTTCCACCACGACTGGATCGACAGTGGCGGCGGCGCCACTGCCGGCAGCTACACTGCCTGACGGCGAGCCCGCCCGAGCGGCGTGCCGCAGCGGCTGCGCCGCCGACCCCGCGGCCGGCGCATCCGGCACGAGCGGGCCGGCCGTAGTCAGAGCTGTCGTTCGACCGCGACCGTGCCCGGATCCTCAGCATCGCCGCGCAACGTGAAACCGAGCCGCCGCACGAAGCAGAGCATACGATGGTTGGTCGCCAGCACCGTACCGTTCATGCTCTGGAAGCCGCGTTCGCGGGCGGCATCCATCAGCGTCGTCATCAATATCCCGGCAACGCCGGAACCTTGCCAGGCATCGTCGACCGCGATCGCGAACTCGCAGCGTTCGGGCTGCGGTAAGCCCACATAGCGTGCGACGCCGACTTCGATCTCCTCGGCGCCCGCGGCGGCAACGGCAATCAGCGCCAGATGGCGATCGTAGTCGATGTCGGTGAAGTACTTCAGCTTGCTCGCCGACAACTCGTTCAGTTGCGACATGAAACGCGAATAGCGCGACTCTTGCGAAAGGTGGCGCACGAAATCCTGCACGATCTCGACGTCCCCGGGACGGATGGGACGGATGGTCACCCTCCTGCCGTCGGACAGGTCGCGCGTGCGAACCAGGCCCTGCGGATAGGCGGCCATCAGGGTCGGGCCTCGGGAGCGCGGCGAACGAGCGAATGGGCGCGGCTGCGGCCGCGGGTCGCGGGCTGGCGGATAGTGGACAGGCATGGCATGTTCGGGGCGACCTCCGGGCAGATCGCGAGTATCTCGCCGCCCCTCCCAACAAACAAGGGCCATCGCCCACAGGCTGCGACGCCATGGGCACACGGCTGTCGCTTGCCGCACGATCGCCGCCGGGGGGCGGCAAACCGTCGGAGTCGCACGATGGTCGGCACGGCCCGCGCGGCCCGACAGCCTATTGCTGTACATTCGTACAGCTTCATGCTAAGCTGTCTCCGGTCGCAGTGAGTTGCGATCAATTCATTCCTGCCGAGGAGTCGCTGACCATGAATCGTATCCAGAAGTGGTTTGAACAAATTGCCGTCGTTTGTCTCGAGGAGCGCCATCGCTGGGCTCTGGCTCAGGAGATTTTCGGCAAGCGGCGTGTCGATGTGTCGATGCTGGAAAAACCTGCCTGCTGGCGCCGCAGATCCCGCACCTATGGCGCTCCACGATAGCCGGCGGGTAGTCGCCCTCCTAGCCGGCAACGTTGAAGCGAGCGACGATTCCCGGATGCCGCAGGGGCCAACTGGCCAGAGTGTCGCTGTGGCCCTCGAAGAGCATTTTGAGGAACGCCACCGAGAGATCCTGGGTAGCCCGCTTCACTTGTGGGTTCAGGTTGGCGCCACCGGTGCCGGCGCGGTCGGTGAACATGCTGTGCGAGCCGCCGTCGAAGACCGCCAGTGTCTTGCGCGCACTCCCGGTCGCTTCGAAAACCGCAAGCCGGTCGGCGGCCGGCGAGTAGTAGCCGGGAACGCGGATCACGTCCTCGGTGGCCGTGATGTGCAGCGTGGGTATGCTCACGTGGCTCAGCACCTTTGCCGGGTCGCTCTCGCCGTAGAACGGCGGCGCGCTGATGACGATCGCGGCGCTGATGCGCGCGTCGCGATAGTCGAGCCACCGACCCTCGCGCTCGACGCGCGCACCGGCCGCCAGCAGCGCCGTGTTGGCTCCGTAGGAATGGCCGGCAGCGACGATGCGGCTGCGGTCGATCTGCTCGCCGCGCGGACCCGCCAGCAGGTGGTCGAGCGCGAAGTGCAGATCGTGTACCCGTGCGATCGCCTCGCTGTCCTGTGCAGCGCCCTGCAGGCGCTCGACTAGGCCGAACGGACTGCCGCCCCACAGCGAGCGGTCACTGCCCACATGCTGCAGATGCAGGCTGGCGATACCGTTGGCGGCGAAATGCGCACCCAGGTAGCTGTAGCCTCGGCGTGAACCGCCGAGACCGTGCGAGAAGACGACCAGGGGCACCCGCGCATCGGCAGCGACGCCCTGCGGCCAGTAGAGGCGAACCGGGACGGCGCGCCGCCGTACCGGATCGAACCAGTCCGCGTCGTGGACCGTGCCATGGTCGACCTGGGCCATGCCCTGGACGATGCCCTGGCCGGCTACTGGCGGCGAATCGACACGTGCGTTGAACGTGCACGCTGCCGCCAGCAGGATGCTGCAGGCGAGCGTCGTCAGGGCCGCGAGGCGTGTGCGCCGGCGTAGCGCACGCGGATCGGCGTGATCGTCGCCCGAGTTCACCGGGCCATGCCCTTCGACGTCATGTGACTTCCCTGTCAGTAAAAGGACGGTCGCCAGCCGCTCTGCTCCTTGTTCTTTTCGGATGCCACTGGCGCGGTGGGCGCGGTGGGCGAGGTCGCCACCGGCGCCCCGGCGGCGTACTCGATCAGCTCGATCCTCTCGCCGCTGACCACCGCGCCGTCCTTGCGAACCAGATTCTCCATGGCCAGAAAGCCGCGCATTCGTTCCGGCGCCACCCAGGCGGTGCGCTCGAGCTGGGCGCCGCTGGCGAGGACGACACCACGCGCTTCGATGCGGTAGCTGTCGAAGGTTCCGGCTGGCAGCGTGATGCGCTCGCGAGCGGCGACCCGCAACTCGAAGCGCACGTTGGCCTTCGAACCGTCCGGCTGGGTGACGATGAACTGTGCCGGCCAGCGTTTGCCGAGCGCATAGTCGTTGATGAAGAACTGATACGGCGTCCAGCGCGTGCCGTCGGGAGCCCGCACGTTGTTGCCGAAAAGGTCGGTCACCTTGCTGCCGTCGTTGTACTGCACCTCGTCGCCGACGATCCCGAGAACGGTATCGGTACTGCGTGCGGTCTCGGTCTGCTTGACCAGATCGACGGTACGATAGCTGTAGCGCTCGCCGGGGCGGAAGGCAAGTCCCTGGCCGCTGTAGGAAGCGGCCTTGCCGGTAGCTGCACCCGATACGCACATCTCGGGCCCAAGAGGTGGCGGGGCTGCCGCCTGGACAGGCTTTTCACCACGCTGGCGGAGGACCACATCGAGCCGATGCTGGGCGAGCTCGGCAAACTTGCCGCTCGGCCGCTGCCGGATGAAAGCCTCGAGCGGCTCGGGCGTGCTGGCTTCACGCAACGTGCTCCAGGCTGCAAGATCGGTTTCGAACTCCTTCTGCTCGCGGCTCAGGTCACGTCCGCTGCCGCCGACGAAAGCAAAGTCGCCTTCCAGAGAGGTGCTCTCCCAGGGGATCTGCGCGCCTTCGGACGCACGCCTGACCGCCAGCCGGACGCGTTTGAAAACGTCTTCGACCGGCGCACCCGGCACCTTCATCTCCTTCAGCAGGTTGTCGGTGTACAGCCCGTGCTCGCCCTCGCCGTCATCGGCGGTGTTGCCGGGCGCCGTGGCGTAGGCGAGCAGCGTCCCGGGTGGCGCGTCGAGTTGCGACAGCCCGCGCTCGTCGGTGCGAAAGTCGCGCCCGAAGGGGTTGTTGCGGCAGGCGTCGAGAATCACCAGATTGAGCGGGTTGCGCGCCCGAGCCAGGCTCTCGAGCAGCAGGCCGACGTCGACGCCTTGCGCGGCAATATCCGCCGGGCGCTGGATGCGCGCATCCACCGGCAGCATGAAGTTGCGCCAGTTGAGCTGCACGCCATGGCCCGCGTAGTAGAAGACACCGACCGCCTTGTTGTCGCGGGCAAGCGCGTCGCCGAAGCCGCGAATCGCGTCCTGCAGTTCGCGCCGCGGGGCGTCGACTTTCAGGGTCACGCGAAAGCCGGCTTCGCGCAGGCGGTCCGCCACCGCGCGCGCATCGCCGGCCGGATTCACCAGTGGCGCCTTGGCATAAGCGCCATTGCCGATCACCAGGGCGATGCGTCCGGCTACCTGTTCGGGCGCTGCGGCCGAGACGGCTAGGGGCATGAGGAGCGCCAGGCAGGTGCCGAGGGCGGTGGCTTGCTGGAAGGGTCGTCGCGCTTGCATGGTGGTCGGTTCTCCTGATGCTGATGAGTAGTAGATAGTCAAACGATCGGGCAACGATTTTGGCCGACGCTGTACGCCACATCGCCAAGCGCGTGCACAGCGACTGCTTCGCCAAAACAAACGCCCCCGGGAAAGAGACTCCCCGGGGGCGTTAGAGTTGCGTGCTGCGCGACGGTCTAGACGGTTACCGTATCCGCCACGTCGCTGAACTCCTTGATCTGGTCGAAGTTCATGTAGCGATAGACGTCGGCGGCCTTGGCGTTGACCGCCTGCACCTGGTCGAGATACTCGGCCGGCGTCGGGATCCTGCCCATCAAGGCGCAGACGGCGGCGAGTTCGGCCGAGCCGAGGTAGACGCGGGTGTCGATTCCGAGACGGTTCGGGAAGTTGCGCGTCGAGGTCGACATCGCGGTGCTGCCCTTGCGGATCTGCGCCTGGTTGCCCATGCACAGCGAGCAACCGGGCATTTCCATGCGCGCGCCGGACTTGCCGAGGATCGCGTAGTAGCCTTCCTCATTGAGGATCATCGCGTCCATCTTGGTCGGCGGGGCGATCCACAGGCGCGTCGGGATGTCGGTCTTGCCTTCGAGGACCTTGCCGGCGGCGCGGAAGTGGCCGATGTTGGTCATGCACGAGCCGATGAAGACTTCGTCGATCTTCTCGCCGGCGACCGTGGACAGGAGCTTGACATCATCCGGATCGTTCGGGCAGGCGACCAGCGGCTCGGTCACTTCGGCGAGGTCGATTTCGATCACCGCAGCGTACTCGGCATCCGCGTCGGCCTTCAGCAAATCAGGCTTGGCGATCCACGCTTCCATGGCCTTGATGCGGCGGCCGAGAGTACGCGCGTCGGCGTAGCCGTTGGCGATCATCCACTTCATCAGCGTGATGTTCGAGCGCATGTACTCGATGATCGGTTCCTTGTTCAAGGCCACCGCGCAGGCGGCAGCCGAACGCTCGGCCGCGGCGTCGGAGAGCTCGAAAGCCTGTTCGACCTTGAGATCGGGCAGCCCCTCGATTTCGAGGATACGACCGGAAAAGATGTTCTTCTTGCCTTTCTTCTCGACGGTCAGCAGGCCGGCCTTGATCGCGTAGTAGGGAATCGCGTTGACCAGGTCGCGCAGCGTGACGCCGCGCTTGCCGGCTTCGGCGAGCGAACCCTTGAAGCGCACCAGCACCGATTCCGGCATGTCGAGCGGCATGACGCCGGTGGCGGCGGCAAAGGCAACGAGGCCGGACCCGGCCGGGAACGAGATGCCGATCGGGAACCGGGTGTGCGAGTCGCCGCCGGTGCCGACGGTGTCCGGCAGCAACAGGCGGTTGAGCCACGAGTGAATGACGCCGTCACCCGGACGCAGGGCGACGCCGCCACGCGTGCTGATGAAGCTCGGCAGCTCGCGGTGCATCTTGACGTCGACCAGCTTCGGATAGGCGGCGGTATGGCAGAACGACTGCATCACCATGTCGGCCGAGAAACCGAGGCAGGCGAGATCCTTCAACTCGTCGCGGGTCATCGGACCGGTCGTGTCCTGCGAGCCGACAGTGGTCATGCGTGGTTCGCAATAGGTACCGGGCAGGATGCCCTTGCCTTCCGGCAGACCGCAGGCGCGGCCGACCATCTTCTGCCCCAGCGAATAACCCTTGCCCGGGTCGGCGGGGTTCTGCGGCAGGCAGAACAGCGTCGACACCGGCAGCCCAAGCGCCTCGCGTGCCCGGGTCGTCAGACCGCGGCCGATGATCAGCGGAATGCGACCGCCGGCGCGCACTTCATCAAGGATCACCGGCGTCTTCAATTGCGATTCCGCGATCACGGCGCCGTTCTTGAGCGCGGTCACCTTCGAAGTGGCGGTATCGATCTTCAGTTCGATCTCGTCGCCCATGTCCATCTGGCCGCAATCGATCTCCACCGGCAACGCGCCGGCGTCTTCCATGGTATTGAAGAAGATCGGCGCGATCTTCGAGCCCAGGCAGACGCCGCCGAAACGCTTGTTCGGGACAAAGGGAATGTCTTCGCCGGTAAACCAGAGGACCGAGTTGGTCGCCGACTTGCGCGACGAGCCGGTGCCGACGACGTCGCCGACGTAGGCGATCAGGTTGCCCTTCCTGGCGAGTTCCTCGAGCTGCTTGATCGGCCCGCGCTCGCCCGGCTTGTCGGGGTCAATTCCCGGCCGCGCGTTCTTGAGCATCGCCAGGGCGTGCAGCGGGATGTCGGGACGCGACCAGGCGTCCGGTGCCGGCGACAGGTCGTCGGTGTTGGTTTCGCCGGTGACCTTGAAAACGGTCAGCTTCTGCGACGCAGGGACTTGCGGACGCGACGTAAACCACTCACCGTCGGCCCAGCTCTGCAGCACCGACTTGGCGTTGGCGTTGCCCTTGTCGGCAAGTTCCTTGACATCGTGGAAGAAGTCGAAGACGAGCAGCGTTTTCTTCAGCCCTGCGGCAGCGATCGCCCCGGTCGGGCCGGTGAGCAGGTCGATCAGCGGCTTGACGTTGTAGCCACCGAGCATCGTGCCGAGCAATTCGGTCGCTTTCTCCTTGGTGACAAGCGCGCAGGCCTCTTCGCCCTTGGCCACCCGCGCGAGAAACTCGGCCTTGACCTTGGCCGCGTCGTCGACTCCGGCCGGAACACGATAGGTGATCAGCTCGACCAGATTCTCTTCTTCACCCTGCGGCGGGTTCTTCAGCAGGCCGACGAGTTCCTCGGTCTGCCTCGCCGTCAGCGGCAGAGGCGGAATACCAAGCGCAGCGCGCTCGGCGACATGGGCACGATAGGATTCCAGCACGGCGACGTCCTTTCTCAAAGGTTGTACAGCGGCAAAAACACAATTGTACTGCAAGGCCAGAAGCGTCGCTGAGACAAGAGATCCCCGCTGCCGGCGATCTCGACTCGGGTAGTGCGGACTTCCTCTGCTCGGCCTGCCTGTGTGTATTATATAAGACACAAGAGTCGATGTGAACAGTGTGCCGTGGGCTCGTCGGCCGCCCGCCGCCCGCCGCCTGGCGCGGCGGCGGCATGCCTGCGGCAACTCGCGACAGCCTGTGCGGCGGAGCCGCCGCCGCAATCAACCCAGATCGATGACGGTGCGAAACAGGCGGTGGCCGGAGGCCAGGTACTTGCGCTCGAAGGGAGTCATGGCGGCCGCAGGACAGTAGGGCTCGCAGGCAACCGGCCGTCGAGTCAATCGTTGCACAGCGAAGCAGAGTTCCTCCACGTAGAGCGGCCAGTTGCTTCGACACTCGAGCACGCCGGCCAGCCCGAGCAGGGTGGGAAACACCGGATGACCGTGCCAGCGCCGGCCAAGGTGCCCGATCTTCGGCCACGGGTTGGGGTAGAGCAGGTAATGACGAGCCAGCCGGACACCGCTGTCGTGCAGCAGGCGCCAGTAATCGACGACATCGGCACGCACCAGATCGAGATTCGGCGGCCACCCGCAAGCGTCGCGCTGCTGGCGAGCCAGACGGACTGCCGACTGGTCTACGCCGATCACGTAGTGGGACGGGAACTGCCTGGCCAGATGGACACTGCTCTCCCCTCCTCCGCAGCACGAATCGAGAATCAGTGGCGAACCCGGGGCATTGCGCAGGAAGCGCTCGAAGCTGTCGGCAAACGCGACCCGGTTGTGGTCTGCGTAAGGCTTGCGGAAGGGCGAATGCGTATGGCGTGCGAGCAGGATCGGCAGGTGTTCGTGCATGGTGGTCTGCGCGCTCGTGGGGACGCGCGAGTTTCCCGGCGTCTGCCGCCGCTCAGCCACTGGCGGAATGATCGGCGACGCCATGGCGCTCGAGCACACGAGTGACGTCGCCGACATCGCTCAGCGTGCGAACTCCCAGGAACAGCGCGTCGGCTTCGGCGAAATTCCGCCGCAGCGCGCTCAACCAGAGCTTGAGTCGGCCCGGCGCCTGGCGGGCCGAAACCTTGCGGCATACCTGCTGCCAGTACGACGCGAGCAAGGGCTGCAGTTGCCGCCAGTCAGCCGAGCGATCCGCTGCGATCGTCTCGCCGGCTACCCGGGAACGGATATGCCTGACCAGAAATGGATCGGCGACCGCACCTCGGCCGATCATCACGTCATCACTGCCGCTGACCAGACAGCAGCGGGCATGATCGGCGGTGGTCCACACCTCGCCATTCGCCGTCACCGGCCGCTGCACCACCTCGCCGATACGGGCGACCCATTCCCAGTGGGCGGGTGGACGATAACCCTCGGCGCGGGTGCGCGCGTGCACCACCAGCGAGTCAATGCCCCCCGCGGCAAGCGCCCGTGCACAATCAAGCGTGCGTGCCGTGTCGCTCACCCCCAGGCGCATCTTGGCCGTAAACGGGATCCCGGCCGGCACCGCGCGCCGCACCGCCGCCACGATGCGGAACAACTGCTCGGGATCGGCAAGGAGTCGGGCCCCGCCACCATGACGATTCACCGTCGGTGCCGGACAACCGAAGTTGAGGTCGATGCCGGCCGGCGACAATTCGGCCAACTGCGCCGCGTTCTCGGCCAGACACCCCGGGTCGCTACCGAGAAGCTGGACCGCCACCGGCGTCCCCGCGGCGGTACGGCAACCTCTCGCGAGTTCCGGACAAATGCGGCGGAAGGCTCGCGGCGGCAGGAGGTTGCCCGACACGCGGACGAACTCGCTCACCGCCAGATCGTAGGTGCCGACACGCGTCAGCACGTCACGCAGGACGTCGTCGACGAGACCTTCCATTGGCGCCAACAGCAGTTTTCCCATGCTCCACCTGATCTCTGCCAGTGCGGGGTCACTCGACTCGACCGCGCGTCCGGCGGGCGCTGGTTCGCCGAAACATTCTTCGGCACTCGCGGAAGGCTGTCGTCCCGCGCAGCCGCGTGCCCTTTCCGCTTTCCTTCGCACGTCCTGTTGCAACGAAGCACAGCAGCTGATCACCAAACAGCAGGTTGCGCCGATCAATTCCCACACGCTACCACCTCTCCGCGCTAAAATGCAAAATCGGTTGCACACTATGCAAGAGTGGCGATTCGAGGCCGGTCTCACCGGGCTCCCAGAATCGTCACCCCCTGAAAGCCATCACGCCCCGTTTTTGTGACGCTGACTGTTCGCTGAATGATCGACACCAAGAATCCTCGCGAGGTGGCCCGCGAAGCCCTCATGCAGTTGAGCGCACGCAAGCTACTGCCGACGCCGGCCAACTATCAGGCCTGTTACAACGAGATCGCCAGGCTGCCCAACGTGGCGGGTTTCCCCGAAGCGCAGCTTCGCCAGATCGTGATGGCACTTCCCGTCAAGAACCCGAAGCAGAAGGAAGGCGTCGAACAGCTCGCCATTGCCGTCGGCAAGCGCAGCTGGCAGTGCGTGCAGCAGGCGCTGATCGCGCTGGCTACCGCCGAAACGCCAGCGACGGAGAACGGCAACGTCGCCCCCGTGCCGTCCTCAGAAAGCACGGTGCCCGCATTTCTCGGCGAGTTGCTGGCCAGACTGACACGCCTGATCGAAGATCTCCTGCCGGCGCTGGGGGACCAGGATACCTGGTTGTCCGAGCAGGCCCTCGAACTGCTGCAAGCCCTCAAGAACCAGCCGACCGACATCCCCGGCCTGCTCGTGCTGCTGACGGGCTTCAGCCGGCGGGTATCGCTGGCTGCTGAAGAGCAGGGAGAAATACGCCAGACCCTGCTCAAGCTCCTGCACCTGATCATCGAGAACATTGGCGAACTGACTCTTGATGAGGAATGCCTGCAGGGCCAGATCGACGCCCTCGTCAAGGCCGTGGCGCCGCCCCTCAGCCTGCGCCGCCTGGACGACGTCGAGCGCCGCCTGCAGGATGTGATCGCCAGACAGCGCGAGGCCAAGGAGCGGAGCCTGGAAGCCCAGGAGGCGATGCGCCAGATGCTGGCGGCGTTCCTCGACCAGTTGTCGGCAATGAACCAGTCCAGTTCGGCCTTCCAGGTCAGCATCGAGGCCAGCGCACAGCAGCTTGCCACGGTGCGAACGATCGAGGACCTGACGCCGCTTCTCAAGCAGGTGATCGACGCGACGCGCGCCATGGCCGAAGACACCGGTTACGCCCACGAACAACTCGCGGCCCTGCAGTCTCGAGCATTGGCCACCGACGCCGAACTCTTCAGGTTGCACCAGGAACTTCACCAGGCCAGCGCGTCGGCCCGCCACGACCCCTTGACCGACACCCTCAACCGCCGCGGCCTCGACGAAGTGCTGGCTCGCGAGATTGCCGGCGTGCGCCGCAAGGAGGCACCGCTCTGCGTGTCGCTGCTCGATATCGACAATTTCAAGACCTTAAACGACCGGCTTGGGCACGCCTCCGGTGACGAGGCCCTGATTCATCTGGTACAGGTCGTCCGCCAGCACCTGCGTCCAATCGACACCCTGGCGCGTTACGGCGGTGAGGAATTCGTGATCCTGATGCCCGACACGGCCGTAGCCGCCGGCATCGAAGCGATGAAACGCCTGCAGCGGGAGCTCACCCGCAACTTCTTCCTTGCCGGCAACGAAAAGATCCTGATCACCTTCAGCGCCGGCGTCGCCCAGTTGACTGCCGAAGAGTCCGGCGAGGATGCCATCGCACGCGCCGATCAGGCGATGTACCTGGCCAAGCGGGCCGGCAAAAACCGTGTCATGGGCGCGTGATGCTCACCCGACGGCGCGCCGGCTAGCGATCGAGGTTGATCTGGCGGGGTCCGCGACCGCCATCCCAGGCCCACAGCTTGCCATCCGCGGAAAGCGCAATCGTCGACCCGGCGCCGGCCGCAACGGTGACGATATTGTCGGCAATCTTCTTCGGTTCGATCGCAAACCCACTGCCCCAGGCCCACAGTGAACCGTCCTCGCGGATCGCCAGCGAATGCGAGGCACCGGTGGCGACTCCCCTGGCACCGGAAAAGATGCTGCCCCAGGTGACAGCCTTGTCACCCAGCCCATGCTTCGAGAGTGGGCCGTTGATGTTGCCGCCGGTCCCGAACACCTGCCCGTCGCTCGCCAGATAGAGGGCGTGCCCGGTGTGCGCGCGGACTGCCAGGACCTGCGCGGCGGTCTTGACGAAATCGTTGCCGGCGCTGGTGCGGCCGTCGCCGTACTGACCCCGACTGCCAAGGCCGCGGACATGCAGGTCGCCACCGGGGGTGATCAGGTAATCGGTCCCGTCGCCGACGGCAGCCGCCAGCGCCCTCTCGGCGATCTTGCGCGGCGGCTCCCGGCCGCTCCCTTGCCACAGGCTCCTGCTCCGGTTGATCGCCAGCCAGCCCGACTGGCCCGCCGCGAAACTGACGACGTCGCGCATCAGCACGCCGGCGTTGGCCGACGATGCCGACCAGGTAAGCAGGCTGCCGTTCTTGCGCAGCGCATAGTAGGCGTCCTTGCCGACACCGACCTGAACGGCGTCGGACATCATCGGCACCGGTCGCTCCCGGCCAATCCAGCCGTAGGCCGTGCCGCCGATGATCGCCATATGGCGATCGTAGTACGCCGCCAGTTGCTCACCGGAACTGTCGGCGAGTACCGCCGGAGCGCCGCTCGACATCGCCAGCGCCACGACCAGTCCGGCCAGCGGCGCTCTCCGAGCCACCTGCAGCGACCGCGACACTCGCGTCAGCGAGATTCTCATCCGTCTCTCCGATGCCAACTCGCCAGCGACGCCAACGCGGCGCCCGCTCAGTCCTGGAGTGTGTCGCACAATTCGCGCGCCACGCGCTCGCGCCGCGGGAAAGGCAGACGCTCCATCAGATAACACAGGCAGTCCTGCCGTACCACCCGCTCGTCGAGGGTCAGCATCGCCGGCGTCGATGGCCGACGCAAGCTGATCGTGCCGCCGTCGCAGGCGAAGAACTCGCCAGCCAGATCGCGGCCGCTCTCATCCCGTACCTCGAGCGGCGAAGACAATCGCGTGCGACCGAACACCGCACCGGGTTCGAGCTGCCGGAAATTCATGTGATCGAGCTGCGGATCGAAATCGATGTCGGCGAGACGATTGCCAAAACCGAAGGACACCGCCGCCGGCACCCGCACCGTCGCGACGGTGTGATACAGGTCGATGTCCTGCTCGTGCACGTCGTGCGCGGGAAAGCTCGCCAGATGCAGGCAGGCCTCGATGAAACGCGCCGCGTGGGCCTCGTTCGCCGGCGTCCCGGGCTTGCCGCACTCGACGGTGATCGATGGACAGAGCGGCGAGAAGGCCGTCGTCTGCGTGCCGGGCAAGCCGCGGAACCAGACGACGGTACGCGAAAACAACAAGGCCAGGTGCAGGACAGCCGGATCGAGCCGGTTGACCACGCCGTAGTGCGGATTGATGCCGGTGTTGTTGTGGATATCGATACTGGCAAACAGGCCACCCGCCTGCATACGGCAATGCACATCGCTCATCGCGGCGTGCTCGGGAGCGTCCGCATGTTGCTCGGTACCGGGCCAGACGCGGTTGTAATCGGGCTGGTGATCGAGTCGGCGCAGCCCGTCGCGCGCCGCCGCGACGTTGCCGACCAGAATCGACAGCGCCCGCGGCAGCGGCCGCTGCGCGTGCGCGCGCAGCACGCTCTGCAGCGCAACGACGCCGCTGTCCTCGTTGCCGTGCAGGAGCACGGAGACGAACAGCGGTGCCGGACGTCGTCCGGGCAAGTGGATCAGTGTCGGGCCAGGCAGCAAACGGTGCAGTTCGCAGGCGGGGGTGTCGAGAAAGCGTTCGGGCAGGGAGTCGAGGATGGTCAGCATGAAGAAGTGGGCTCAGATTGGCCATTCATGTACGGGCATGAGACGGCGCTGGTGCGCAAGATAGTCGGCGGTCAGCCGGAAAAAGTCGTGGTATTTCGCGTAGTGGGCCAGTTGCCAGTTGGCGCCGTTCTGGCCGCTCTGCAGGCGGGCGGCGATCACCCCCAGGTAGCGCTCGACGTCGCCGGCGGCCAGATCGAGCTGTGCCAGCCCGACGCGCGCCATCGGCAGCAACTCGCGCGCCAGCAGTTCGGCGGCCGTTGCGCGTTGCCCGTCGAACCAGACCAGAGGCGCCTGCAGACCGTAGCGTGCCGCCCGGTAGAAGTTGTCGCGCGCAACGGCGAACGGGATCCGCGCTTCGGGAGCCACTGTCTGGCTCGCCAGCATGTGTACCACGCCATAGTAGAAGGCGGCGTTGGCGATCATGTCGATGATGCTCGGACCGGCCGGCATCACCCGCTGCTCGACGCGCAGATGCGGCGCCCCGCTGTCGTCGAAGCCGATCAGCAGCCGGTTCCAGCGCCAGATGGTGCCGTTGTGCAAGCGCAGATGGGCGTACGAGCCCACCGGCCCCGGCACCTCGAAGGGCAGCAGCACCGCGTAGGACGACAGGTTCTCGGCGAAGCAGGCGGTCGGGTCGGCCCCCAGATAGCCCGACCCGAACGTGACGCGCAGGTGCTCCGGATGTCCCGGATCACAGCAATCGACAGCCTGCTCGAAGAGCGGTACGCGCGTCTCGTGCCAGAGCGCCCGCTCGAAAAGAAACGGTGAATTCGCCGCCAACGCGACCAGTGGCGCGGCGAGGATCATCGACGCGTTGTAGGTACGCGCGGCCGCACTGGCCGGTGTCTGCAGGTGCACCTGAAACGAAGTGGTTGCCGCCTCGAGCATGACGTCGGTGTGTGTGGTGGACAGGCTGTCGATGCCGACGATGTCGAGCGTCAGCGGTCGACCGCCGCGCAGCGTCAGGATCTGCTCGTTGAGCATGGCGTAACGTCGATACGGCGACATGCTGGCCGGCGACAAATCGCTTTCGCGAAGCGTCGGCAGTATACCGATGGCAATCAGCGCGGCCGCGTCGTCGCGCGCCACTCGCAGACACTGCTGCCAGGTGGCCGTGAGTTCGCCTTCCAGTCTTGACAGCGCCGTACCGCACAAGCGCTGCGGCGTGCCGTTGAGTTCGACGTTGAAGCGCGATAGTTCAGGTACCACCAGTGGATTGTTCATGCGCGCCAGAAACGCCATGTTTCGTGGCACCGGAAAGAACTCGTCGTCGACCAGCCACGCCTCGAGTTCGAACCCCGCTACCGTCCCGGTGTTCGCGAAGTCGCCGCGCGCGTAGGCGGCGCGCGCATGACGCGTTTCCACTGCGAGCCGCCGGCCGAAACGCACGAAGTCGTCCGCCGTGAAAGCATCGCCGCCAATTTCCTTGCCCATCGGCCGTATCCCCCGAAGTGAGCCCTGAAGCCCCTTCCCACCGGGCCCAGTCTAAGCGTCATGCCTTTTTGGTTTGTTGCGGTAGATCAAGTTCCCGCACGACACCGCCAGCCTGATCAGACCCAGCGGTCGGGTCGGCGCCGACGAGCCGGTGACCGCCCATTCATCGACTCCGGCAACGGTCAGCCTGTGCAGCGGTTCGCCAGGACGTCGGCAAGAAGAGCGCGATCGATGTTGCCTCCGGAGAGGACCACCGCAGTCCGCCGGCCGGCCAATCGGGATCTTTCCTGCCGGGCAGCGGCAAGCGCGGCGGCGCCCGCACCCTCGGCGGCATTGTGAGTGCAGGTGAAGAGGATGCGGATCGCCTCGGCCACCTCGCTGTCGCTGACCTCGACGATCCGGTCGACTCCCCGCCAGATCACCTCGAGCGCTTCCGGCTGTGGCGTACGACACGCCATCCCGTCGGCAAGCGTCGTGGTCACCGGCGCTTCGCGGACCTCTCGCGCGGCGAACGAAACGGCGTAGGCTGGAGCCTGCGCCGAGACGACCCCGACCACCTCGGTCTTCAGCCCGAGCGCGTCACGTGCGGCCACCATCGCGCAAATCCCCGAGCCGAGACCGATGGGTACATAGACGGTCGACAAGTCGCGCACCGCGCGGAAAAGTTCCAGCGCGTAGCTGGCGACACCGCTGACCAGCAAGGGGTGGAAGGACGGTACCAGATGCAGACCCAGTTCGTCGGCCAGGCGCCCGGCGTGCTCGCGCGCCGCCTGGAAATCGTCTCCGTGCTCGATCAGGTCGACACCCAGCGCGCGCATCGCGGCGTTCTTCTCGATGCTGTTGCCGTGCGGAACGACCACTCGCGCGCTCAGGCCATGTAGCCAGGCCGCCAGGCCGACCGACTGGCCGTGGTTGCCACGGGTGGCGCTGATGACGCCCGTGACCGTGCTATTGCTCGCCAGGTCGGCAAAGTAGACGAGGCCGCCGCGCAGCTTGAAGGCGCCGACCGGCGTGTGGTTTTCGTGCTTGACCCAGACTTCCGCACCCAACTCCTCGCAAAGCAGGGGCCAGCAGTACTGCGGCGTTGCCGGCATCGCCGAGTAGACGATACGCGCCGCCGACTCGATATCGTGAAGAGAGAGGAACATGGGATCAAGCCTCAGACAGGTTAACGCCGGCAATCAGCGAACGAGCTGCCGGCGGTGCCGCGACGACGTGGCACGGCAGCCGGTCGAACGCTGCCAGCAGGTCGACCAGAGCGTCGAGCGCCGGCTCACTCGGATGAAAGTCGGGAACTCGAACGATTCTCACCCTCAGAGCTTACCAAGAAATCACGCTGCCGCGGTCAAACCGGCCGCCGCGACTCCACTGGAAGTCGCTTCACGGCACACGTTCCGGCTCCCCGCGGTCAGCCCCCGGCAAACGCACCCAAAACCTGATCGCGCCGTCAGAGCATTCGACCCCCGCCTGCCCGCCGTGTCCCTCGGCGACCGCGCGCACGTAGTAGAGCCCCAGGCCGGTACCGGACGACGCGGAGGCTCCACGCTCGCCGCGGCTGAAACGCTTGAAGAGCCTCGCCACGAGGTCGGCAGGCAAGGCCGGTCCAGCATTGCGGACCCAGAGCTCGACGTCCCCGTCGCCCGCGCAGTCGAGGCCAATGGTGACCGCCGTTCCCCGCGGCGCATGGTGAAGAGCGTTGTGCACCAGATTGGCGACGCTGCGCTGGAGCGACTCGAAGTCGCCATCGATCCAGACCGGCTCGTCAGGCAATTGCCGGACCAGGGGCAGTTGCCTCTGCCTGGCCAGAGAATGGAACTCGTCGACCGCCTGATGCATCAGCGAGGTCAATTCGATCTCCTCCATCGCTTTCCGATCGAGTGCTTCGGCGCGGGCCAGCCAGAGGAAGGACTGCGCCATGCCAAGAGCACGCCGTAGCGCCGGCAAGAGGCGTGCCTGATCGCAGGCGTCCCCACTTTCCAGCTGGGACAGCACGCCCGCCAGTGGTGCGCGCAGATCGTGCGAGATGAACGCGAGCGCCTCGTTACGCTGGGCTTCCAGCGCCCGCATCGTCCGCTGCGCCGCCTGCACCCAGGCGATCCGCTGCTCGAAACCGAGCCGGCGTATCTCGGCAGGCGAAGCGACCGCCACCTCTCGTTGCGGCAAGCTCGCCCGCAACTGCCGTAGCTCCTGGTCGAGATGGCGGCGGGCCGCCTCGAGCCGCCGCCAGCTCCACAGCGGAAAGGCAAAAAGCCCGGCCAGCAGGACACCGGCCGGCGGAAACCAGCGCTGCAGCAGGCCGGGCAGGAGCGCACAGGCCGTGCCCACGGCGAGCACCCACAAGCTGCTCGCCAACAAGCCGGCGAGCGGCATCAGGCGCGGCAGCCAGAGCAGCGGAACGACAGCCAGCAGAGCCGCCAAGAGCAGCGTGGACAGGGTCGGCAACGCCGAGATCAGACGTCCGTCGCGCATCGACAGGAGAACGTTGGCCTGGACCTCGACGCCTGGCATCGGCTGGCTGAGCGCCGAGACCGGCGTCGGCAGGAAGTCGCCAAGACCGACCGCGGTGGCGCCGACGAGGACGATCTTGCCGGCAAACATTTCCGGCGGCATGTTCCCCACCAGCACCTGCGCGTACGACACGCGCGGCACGCTGCCCGGCGGGCCGACGAATTCGAAGCGCCGCATCTCTTCCCGCACCAGCAGATGACTTGCTGCCGCCGTACCGGCCGCGCCCGATCCCGCTTTGCCGGCGGATGTCGCCGGTAGCCGGCCGGCCAGGCGCAAGGTCTCCTCGGCCAGCAAGGGCCAGGCCGCCGTGCCGACGCCTTCGCGCAGATCCACCGAGCGGGCGATGCCATCCTCGTCGAGGCGAACGCCGATGCGGCCAATGCCGGCGGCGACGGCAGCCAGCGGCTGAATCGGCGGCGTTTCGAGCAATTGCCCGCCGACCCGCGTCGACTCGATGACCAGCGGCAGCACGACGCGACCGCAGGCGGCGATAGCATCGGCGAGCGCGGCATCGGCGAACGGCTCGTCGCTCTTCTCGCTGAACGCAATATCGATGGCGACCACGGCGGGATCGCTGGCGCAGAGCGTCCGCAACAAGCGGGCATGGCGGTCGCGCGACCACGGCCAGCGGCCGAGCAGATCGAGGCTGTCTTCATCGATGGCGACGATCAGCACGTCATCCGGTACCGGCCGCCAGTTGAGGCGCTGTCCGAGATCGAAGACGAGGTGATCGACGCGGGTCAGCAGGCCGCTGCTGCTGATCGATACCGCGATCAGCAGCAGCGGCAGCGCGACGCGTACTACTTCGCTAGCGAAGCAGCGCCTGAAGGTCCTGAAGGAAGTCCGGCCAGGCATGGAGACAAGGCCTTGCGGCGGGCAAATCGGCGCGCGTCAAAGAACGAGCGGTACCAGCAACAGCAGGAGCAGCCACAATCGGCCTGACGGCACGTCGATCTTCTGGACGACCAGCGGACCGGGCGTGTTGTCGCTGCGATCGAGCAAGCGCACGCCGAGGTAATAGGTTCCGCCATCGGGGCGCGGCAGGTCGAGCGTGCCGTCGCTGGCTTGTGCCTGCGCAAGCGCCGGTTCGAGGCCCGGCGCGGACGCGAGAATGGCCTCGTAGACCAGCCCCTCGGGCGGCTTCGGCAGGTTCAGGCGGATCGTCTCGGAAGTACAGTCGAGAGCCGCCCGACCGAGGTCGACCGGGCCCAGCCCCGGCTGGTAAGTAAATCCGGCAGCGACGCTCCACGGACCTTGTTGATCGGCGGCGTCGAGGCTGGCGGCCCGCCAGTAGAGGCCACCGGCCGGCAGATCCTCGGCAACGGGCCAGGTGTTCTGCTCGGTCGTCGCATCGTGCAGCGGTCGGGCGAAGTCGGGTTCGCCGGCGACCTGCAGGCGATAACGGGCCACTCCCTGGACGCTGGTCCAGGCGAAGGTCGGACGGGCGGTACGTATCGTCGCCGAGTCACCGGGACGGTTGAGGCCCGGCGGGAACGGCCGCGCGAAAACGACAAACGGGTGGACGGCGTCCTGCCCCTGCAGCCCGTTCGTATCGATACCCCGCAGACGCAGCACGTAGTCGCCGTTGGCGAGGTCGGCGAAGCTCAACGACTCGCCACGCGCCGTCTTGCTGAGCAGAATGCGATCAAACGACTTGTTCGGCGCCACCTGGCCCAGCCACGCCTCCGCACCGGGCGGTTGCGGCAGGGGAAAGCGCATCGGCAAGTGCTCGAAACGCGACGGCAAGGTAGACACGTCGGGCGCGGCCAGCAAGGGTACCGGCTTGATCGGTTGGTCACCGACGCGGGCGATCGTTCCCATGCCGCGCGGTACGTTGACGCTCCTGCCGCCGCCACTGACGCCGACGAGCCCGGCCAGGGTCTCTTCGCGACTCAGCTTGCTGTCCACGCCGACGCGGAAGCTGGTACCGCGAACCACCGCCTGTGCCGACGGCGTCTGGATCAGCAGGCGCTGATGCGCGCGCTTTGCCGGGTTGGCGATGATGTCGGTCTGGCCACGCTGCAGGCGCAGACGCGTATCGGCCATCAAGCCGCCGGCAAAAACACCGAGCGAGTCGAGAACGATCAATGAATTTGGCGACAGCAGGACGGTGCTACCATCCGCCAGACGCAACAGGGCGCTGGCGTCGTCGAGGGTTTCCAGCGTGCTCCCCGAGCCCAGGCGCTGGCCGCTGCTGGCCGCTTGCCAATCGCCATCGCCACGGCGCCAGCGCACCGCGCCGCTGCTCGTCGCGAGGGTCGCGGCGGCAGGTAGCCGACGCAGCCAGGCCGCCGGAATGCGCAGGACCGTTCCAGGCATCAGGTGGTAAGGATCGTCGACCTGGTTGGCCTGCTGCACGGCCGGCCACTGCCGGACGTCGATCAGGTAGCGCTCGGCGATATTGATCAGCGTGTCGCCGGGCCGTACCGTGTAGCGCCAGACTGGCAGTTCCGCCGCGCGGCCGGCGGTCGCCGCGCCGGCCTGCAGGGAAACGGCGAGCAGCAGGACGGTCAGCATCCTTGGCAAGATGGCAGCGTTCATACGGAATCCTTCTCACGGTCCAGACGGTAACCGTGCCCGTAGATCGAAATCAGCCGCCAGCCGAACTCCGGCGTCAGGCCGAGTTTCCGCCGCAGAATGCTGACATGCACGTCGACGGTGCGCGTATCGACATCAGGGGTCAGCGACCAGACGACCTGAATCAATCGCTTGCGGCTCAGCGCACGGCCGATGTTCTGGAACAGGTAAAGCGCCAGATCGGTTTCCCGCTCGGTCAGCACGATGAGCTGGTCATCGAGCGCCAGTTGCCGCCGGCCATGATCGACGGTCAGCCGACCGAAATCCTGCACCAGCGAAGCGCCGGCAACTCCTTGCTGTCGGCGTGTCACCGCCTGCAGCCGCGCCAATAGCAGCGGCCGGGACAGGGGCTTGACGATGTAATCATCGGCACCGGCGTTGAGCACGGCGACGACGTCCTCCTCGCTGTCACGACCGGTGGTAAAGATGACTGGCGGCATCGCCTGCCGCAACTTGATCTGCAGACGTGCGAGCACCTCGGTGCCCGACAGGTCGGGCACCAACCAGTCGATCAGGCAGGCGTCGAAACGCCGACTCACGACCGCCTGCGCACAGGCGACACCGCTGGTGAATAGATCGACTTCATGCCCAGCCTGCCGCAGCCAGTCGCATACCGTGGCCGCAAGCTCCGTGTCGTCTTCGAGGTAGGCAATTTTCATGGCGGGGACGCGAGCTGCAAGAGCATGCGTGACAAACCGGGGTCGAAACGGCGAAGTGGCGGGAGCGCCGCCTAGTGGTGACGAACGCCGACCCTGATTCTAGCGCGACGGATAGCCATCACCAAACGGAATTCCTGTCCGAGCATGCCCACAAACCTGGCTTCGATGACATGCCTGTCGGCCAGGGCGACTGTCGCGCAACGAAGTTGGTGCCGTCCGACAACCGTGGAGCGACGAGGCGCCGACGCTGGAACTGCTCCGCAAGAACGCGTAGCGAACCACAAACCGCCACTGTCAGCCACTCTCAGGTAGACTTGCTCTCGCGTCGGGCGCGACAGCGTGCGCCCGGCAACCGTTTTCCACTTTTGGATCGGCATTCAAAGCCATGGCTCAATACGTATTCACGATGAACCGCGTCGGCAAGATCGTCCCGCCCAAGCGGCAGATCATCAAGGACATCTCGCTTTCTTTCTTTCCGGGCGCGAAGATCGGTCTTCTCGGTCTCAACGGCTCGGGCAAGTCGACGGTCCTGCGCATCATGGCAGGAGTCGACAAGGACATCATCGGCGAAGCGACGCCGATGCCCAACCTGAAGATCGGCTATCTGCCGCAGGAACCCTTGCTCGACCCGGAAAAGACCGTCCGCCAGGAAGTCGAATCGGGACTCGGCGAGGCGTTCCAGGCGCAGGCAATGCTGGAACAGGTGTACGCGGCCTATGCCGAAGACGACGCCGATTTCGACAAGTTGGCCGAGGAGCAGGCGCGCCTCGAAGCGATCATCGCCGCCGCCGGCTCCGACCTCGGCAGCCAGCTCGAGCTCGCCGCCGACGCCTTGCGCCTGCCGGCATGGGATGCGCAGATCGGCAAGCTCTCCGGAGGTGAAAAGCGCCGTGTCGCGCTCTGCAAGCTGCTGCTCTCCCGGCCGGACATGTTGCTGCTCGACGAACCGACCAACCATCTCGACGCCGAATCGGTCGAGTGGCTGGAACAGTTCCTGGTGCGCTTTCCGGGCACGGTGGTGGCCGTCACACATGATCGTTACTTCCTCGACAACGCTGCCGAGTGGATTCTCGAACTCGATCGTGGTCAGGGCATCCCCTGGAAGGGCAACTACTCGAGTTGGCTGGAACAGAAGGAAGCCCGTCTGGAAACCGAAGGCAAGCAGGAAGCCGGCCGCATCAAGACGATGAAGCAGGAACTGGAATGGGTCCGCCAGAGCCCGAAGGCGCGGCAGGCCAAGAGCAAGGCGCGTCTGTCCCGGTTCGAGGAACTGTCGAGTGTCGAATACCAGAAGCGCAACGAGACGCAGGAGATTTTCATTCCGGTAGGCGAGCGTCTGGGCAGCAAGGTGATCGAGTTCAGGAACGTCAGCAAGTCTTTCGGCGACCGCTTGCTGATCGACAAGCTGAGCTTCAACGTGCCACCCGGAGCGATCGTCGGCATCATTGGCCCGAACGGCGCCGGCAAGTCGACGCTCTTCCGCATGCTGATTGGCCAGGAGCAGCCCGATTCGGGCGAGGTCGAGATCGGCAGCACGGTCAGGCTCGCCTACGTCGACCAGAGCCGCGATTGCCTCGACGGCAGCAAGACAGTTTTCGAGGAGGTCTCGGGCGGTGCCGACATCCTTACCGTCGGCCGCTACGAAACGCCGTCGCGCGCCTACATCGGCCGTTTCAACTTCAAGGGTGCCGATCAACAGAAACAGGTTGGCCAACTCTCGGGAGGCGAACGCGGTCGCCTGCACATGGCCAAGACGCTCATCGCCGGCGGCAACGTCCTGCTCCTCGACGAGCCGTCAAACGACCTCGACGTGGAAACGCTACGGGCGCTCGAAGACGCCCTGCTCGAGTTTGCCGGTAGCGTCATGGTGATTTCACACGACCGTTGGTTTCTCGACCGCATCTGCACGCATATCCTCGCCTGCGAGGGTGATTCGCAGTGGACCTTCTTCAGCGGCAACTACCACGAGTACGAGGAAGACAAGAAACGCCGCCTGGGAGAGGAGGCGGCAAAGCCGAAGCGGATTCGCTACAAGCCGATCAGCCGCTGAGACCCCATCAGGTCTGCAGTTCGGCCCGGTCCCGGAAGAACTCCAGCGCCTCCGGATTGGCCAGCGCTTCGACATTCTTCACGGGTCGGCCATGGACGACGTGGCGGACGGCGAGTTCGACGATCTTGCCGCTCTTCGTGCGCGGAATGTCGGCGACCTGCAGCACCTTCGCCGGGACGTGGCGTGGCGTCGCGTTCTGGCGGATCTGCTGCTTGATGCGGGCGATCAGCGCGGCGTCGAGAGACATGCCGTCGCGCAGCTTGACGAACAGCACGACGCGCACGTCGTGCTCCCAGTCCTGGCCGATGACCAGCGATTCGACGACTTCCGGCAGTTGTTCGACCTGCCGATAGATCTCGGCGGTGCCGATGCGCACGCCACCCGGGTTGAGAACGGCGTCGGAACGGCCGTGGATGATCATCCCCTCGTTGGCGGTAATTTCGACGAAATCACCGTGACACCAGACGTTGGCGAAGCGGGCGAAATAGGCGGCGTGGTACTTCGCGCCGTCCGGATCGTTCCAGAAACCGACCGGCATCGCCGGGAAGGGTGCGGTGCATACCAGCTCGCCGCGTTCGCCGCGGCCCGGGGGAATCGCTTGGCCGTCGTCGTCGAAGACGTCCACCGCCATGCCGAGGCCGCGGCATTGCAGCTCGCCGCGGTGTACGGGCAGAAGCGGGCTGCCCAGCGCAAAGCACGAGAGGATGTCGGTACCGCCCGAAATCGACGCCAGCAGCAGGTCCGCCTTGATGTCGCGATAGACGTAGTCGAAGCTCTCCGGTGCCAACGGGCTGCCGGTCGAGAACATCACCCGTAGCGGCTCGAGCCGATGCGTTTCGTGCGGCTTCAGGCCGCTCTTGGCAATCGCGTCGATGAATTTTGCCGACGTGCCGAAATGCGTCATTCCCTCGGCGTCGGCGTAGTCGAAAAGGATCGTTCCGGGTTGGCCCGCGGCGGTGCGAACGAAGGGCGAGCCGTCGTAGAGCAGCAGTGTCGCCTGCGAAGCGAGGCCCGAGACCAGCCAGTTCCACATCATCCAGCCGCAGGTGGTGAAGTAGAAAATCCGGTCGCCGGGTCGCACGTCGCCATGCAACTGGTGCTCCTTGAGGTGCTGCAACAGCGCGCCACCGTGACAATGCACGATGCACTTCGGAACGCCGGTGGTTCCCGATGAGAACATGATGAAGAGCGGATGTGCGAAGGGCAGCGGTGTGAACTCGATCGCGCCGGCGGTGAACGGTGCGACGAAATCGGCCCAGGCTACGCCCTTGGCAAGCGCCGCCACGTCGGGGGCGGCGTCGACATAGGAAACGACGACGCTGCGTGCCAGCGACGGCATGCGTGCGGCGACTTCGGCGTTCTTCGCCATGCAGTCGACCGGCCGGCCGTTGTACCAGTACGCGTCGACGCAGAGCAGGACCTTGGGTTCGATCTGCCCGAAACGGTCGAGAACTCCCTGTACGCCGAAGTCGGGCGAGGCCGACGACCAGATGGCGCCGAGCGAGGCCGTGGCAAGCATCGCGATGATCGCCTCGGGCATGTTCGGCAGATAGGCGGCGACGCGATCGCCCCTACCGACGCCGGCGGCGGTCAGTGCCTGCGCGCAACGCGAGACCTCGGCGTTCAGCTGGCGATAGGAAAGGCGGCGTCTGAGCTGCGCTTCGCCCCAGAAAACGAGGGCATCGGCGTCATCGTGGCGACGCAGCAGATTCTCTGCATAGTTGATCCGGGCTTGCGGAAACCAGCGCGCGCCGGGCATTCGCTCGCCACTTTCGAGCACCTTCTCGCCGCGCTCACCATACACGCCACATTCCTCCCAGACGGCTGTCCAGAAAGCCGCCGGCTGGGTGACCGACCAGCGCCACAGGCTGCCGTAATCCGTGCAGTCGGCGTGCCAGCGGCGGTTGACCGCCGCGATGAAGACATTGAGCCGGGCGGCGGCGATACGTTCGGCGCTCGGGCGCCAGAGTGGCTCCATTCCCCTCCTCCCTTTCGACAAAGAAAGCTAGGACAGCGCGGCGCGCAGACCCTCCGGGATCGGCACCGACTTGCCGGTGTCGACGTCCATCCAGACGATCTTGGAATCGCCGGTGGCGTAGAGCGTGTCGTCGCCCTGCAGGCGAATCTCGTAATGCGTCTGGACGCTGCTGCGGCCCGGATGGTCGCAGAACATCCGGACTTCGACGACGCCAGGATAGTTGATCGGCACCAGGAAGGTGCAGGCAGCGTTGATGATCACCGGTGCCGTGCCGTGCGGCATCACCTTGAAGCCGAGTCCTTCCAGGTATTCGCAGCGGCACTGCTCGGTGTAGCGGAAGTAGATGGTGTTGTTGACGTGACCATAGGCGTCCATGTCACCCCAGCGGATGGGGATCAGCGACGTCTGGACGAGTTTGCGTTGACTCTGCATTGCGGTTCCTGTTCTGGTGTGCTGGTCTACCCTTTCCGGCCGCGACGCACCGCCCAGCGCAACGGCACGTCGGCCAGCGGCCGTCCTGTCGAACGGCCGCTGGTGCCCGGCAGCGGGATCAGAACATGTCTTCGTGCAGCGCCATCACGCCTTCGGCGCCATCGGTCACGCTGCTCGCCAGGCCAGCCGCCCCGGACAGTACATGGTCGGCGTAGAAGCGCGCGGTGACGACTTTCGCCGGGAAGAACGGGTCGCCGTCACCGGCGTCGACCTTCGCCTGCGCGATCAAGGCGGCGCGTGCCATTTGCCAGCCACCGGCAACGATGCCAAGCAGCTTCAGGAACGGCACCGCGCCAGCCGACGCCGCGCGGACGTCCTTGCCGTAGGTGGCGACCACCCACTCGCCGGCGGTTGCCAGCGCATCGACACCAGCGGCCAGGCGGCTGCGGATGGCCGCAAAATGCGCGCCACCCTGCTTCGCCAGATCGCTGTCGAGCGCGCGCATCATGGCGATTACGGACTTCAGCGTGGCGCCGCCCTCGCGTGCCATCTTGCGGCCGATCAGGTCGTTCGCCTGGATGCCGGTGGTACCTTCGTAGATCGTCGAGATCTGCGCGTCGCGCAGGTGCTGAGCGGCACCGGTTTCCTCGACGTAGCCCATGCCGCCATGCACCTGCACGCCGATCGAGGCGATGGTGACGCCAGACTCGGTACTCCAGCCCTTGACCACCGGGATCATCAGATCGACGAAGGCCTGATTGCGTTTGCGGGTTTCGGCGTCGGCGTGATGCACCGCCGCATCGTGCGCAGCCGCGACCACGTAGGCCAGCGCCCTGGTCGCTTCGGCGTAGGACTTCATGGTCATCAACATGCGGCGCACGTCGGGATGCTGGATGATCGCCACTTTCGGCCCACCGCGCACGCCGATGTCGGTACATTGGATGCGATCGCGCGCATAGTCGCGCGCCCGCTGATAAGCGCGCTCGCAGGCCGCAACGCCTTCCAGGCCGACGCCGAAACGCGCCGCGTTCATCATGATGAACATGTATTCCAGGCCACGGTTCTCCTCGCCGACCAGATAGCCGATCGCTCCGCTGTGGTCGCCGAAGGCCATGATCGCCGTCGGGCTGGCGTGGATGCCGAGTTTGTGTTCGATCGACACGCAATAGGCGTCGTTGCGCGCGCCCAGGCTGCCGTCGTCGTTGACCAGGAACTTCGGCACGACGAACAGTGAGATTCCCTTGACCCCTTCGGGAGCGGTCGGGGTCCGCGCCAGCACCAGGTGGATGATGTTGTCGGCCATGTCGTGCTCACCATAGGTGATGAAGATCTTCTGGCCGAAGATCTTGTAGCTGCCGTCGGCCTGCGGCTCGGCGCGCGTGCGCACGGCAGCGAGGTCGGAACCAGCGCTCGGCTCGGTGAGGTTCATCGTGCCGGTCCACAGACCGCTGACCATCTTCTCGAGATAGGTCGCCTTGAGGGCGTCGGAACCGGTGAGAACGAGCGCCTCGATGGCGCCGGCGGTGAGCAGCGGGCACAGCGAAAACGAGTGGTTGGCCGACTTCCACATTTCGTTCACCGCGGCGGAAACGACCTTCGGCAGTCCCTGGCCACCCCATTCCGATTCGGCGGCGAGTGCCGTCCAGCCACTGTCGGCGAAAAGCTTGTAGGCCTCCTTGAATCCGGCCGGCATGGTCACCGCCTTGTCGTGCCAGCGGGCTCCCTCCTGGTCACCCGACCAGTTGAGCGGCGACAGGACGCCTTCCGCGAACTTCGCCGCTTCCTCGAGAACGGCATCGACGAGATCCGGCGTTGCTTCTTCGCAGCCCGGCAGCTGCGCCACCTGTTCCAGCCCGGCCAGTTCCTTGAGCGCGAACTGCATGTCGCGCAGCGGGGCGATGTATTCACTCATTTGCTTCTCCTCTTATGGGTTTGGTTGGGCTACTGAACGGCCTCGCGAGCCGCCAGAAGATCGATCAGGAACAATACTTCCTCGACTACCGGCAGGGCGAAGCCGCTACGCTGGCCGTCACGATTGTCGCGCAGCAACTGCTCGAGGTAGGCGCCGCAGTCCGCGCTGCCCCAGAGCGCGACGATTCTTGCCCGTATGTGGGGGATCTGTTCCAGTGTCACCGCTGCTTGCTGCGCCGTCCCGAGCGGCAACAGCTCGAGTTCCTTGCGGGGCTCGTCGCCCTGCCAGCGAATGATCTCGACGTTGAAGTTGCGGTTCAGCTTCAGCGCCATGGCCTCGAACTCCTCGCGCATGCCGTTGTCCTGATAGATCTGCAATAGTCGAATCCATGGCCGCAGGGCTTCCTGCGGGTTCGCGGTGACGTATTCCTGCAGGGTCTTCGCGGCCCCGGTCACCCGACCGAAGGACAGCATGATCTCGGCCAGATCGAGCGCCGTGGCGGCAGCCGTCAGCTCGGGTTCCGCGGCAAGCCTGGCCAGGGCCGGTGCCGCAAACGCCGTCTGCTCCGGCGCCCCGGCCGAGCCCGCGGGGGACGGCGGGGTTACGCCAGCGGGCACCTCGATCGGCACGGTCGGCGCGTCGCTGAGCGTGCGCGAAAACCCCGACTCAACCGTAGCCGTCGTCGGATCGGACGACGCCTGGGCCAGTGGTGCTCGCCGCGGCGCGAGTTGGCGCCTGAAGATAAGAAGCGAAACCAGCAAGGCCGCCGCGGCAAGGCCGGCATAGGTAGCCCACTCGTCCGGATCGAGCCCTGGGGGAGGCGGCTGCCGCTTGGCGACAGGCTTCATCGGCGGACGGCCAGCGCCTGCCTCGGCGGCAGGCGCAGAGGGCGGCGAAGCCGGCGCCGGCTCCGCGGGCAGAGTTGCCCTCGTCACCGGCGAACTTTCGGCGGCCGGTGCAACGTCGGCGGGAGGCCGTGCCGAGACCGGAGTGGACAGTGCGGCCGCTTCTCCCTGGAGCCGATTGGCGACCCTGGTCAACTCGGCAACGTCGGCTTCCAGCCAGCCGATCTTGTCATTCAGCGCCTGCTGATCGTGATGCCCATCATTGCGCATCTGCAGCGTCCGCTGTTCCAGGCGCAGCAACTCGCGCCGGCGTTCGCTGCTCGGGCCGGCAACCGACAATTCGTCACTCGCGCGCAGTTGGAGTCCGGCGTCGACTGCTGGACTGTCCGTCGTCGCATTGCGCCGCTTGCCTTTGTCGTCAACGGCCCTGCCAGCCTGCCGGCCAGCGCCGGCTTCGGCCATCACCTGGCTCACCGCGTCGCCGGCAGCAGCCGCGTGGGCGCCGCTGAAGCCCGCCGCAGATGCCAGCAGGCCAAGACCGAACACAAGGCGGCAGACTTTCGCCGCCATCAGGAAAGCGCTCCTGGTTGGGCAAAGAGTTCGCGAGAACGAGTCATTTCTTTCCGAGAAACTGTGCGTCCTTGAAATCCGCCAGCAAGTCCGGGCGATAGACGGCAAAGAGCGTCGTCAGCATTCCCGAAAGCCACGCCTCGGAAAAACCGAGCAGAAGGAAGTACGGCAGATATTCGCCGGTCAGGTAGTCTGCAGGATAGGTTCCGGCCGCCGCAAAGACCAGGCAAGAGACCACGCCGACGGCCATCACCGCCAGCGCCGACGCGAAGAAACCGTTACAGAAGATGTAGACGAAGAGTTGCGGCGGCAGCAGTCGCCTGACCAGTTGATGCAGCGCGTGGCTGGCGGCTACGCCGACCCCCGCCATCAACAGGGCGTTGGCCGCGAAAGCCTGCCAGCCGGCGGCACCGTTCAGGCTCACCCCGACGAGAACCAGGCAGAGACCGACAAAGGCCAGAGCCCATCCGAAGGACAGGGCAAACACCGTCGCACCAAGCAGGTGCAGCGACAGACCCGGCTTGATCCCGGCCTTCATCTGCCAGAGCAAGATCAGCGCAACGATCATGCCCAGAAAGGCGTTCAGGCGGACGCTGTCGGCCAGGACAGCCCAAGGCGCCTGCCACACGGCAAACAGCGCGAGGGGCACGAACAGGAGCCAGGCCGTCAAGGTCCAGCTCCCGTCCAGCAGGCCATCCGGCAAATTCATGCTGCCCGCCGTCCGCTGCCGATCAGCCGAGTTCTGCCACCAGTGCCGGGAGCACCTCGAACAGGTCGCCAACCAGTCCGTAGTCGGCCACCTGGAAAATCGGCGCTTCGGCGTCCTTGTTGATCGCCACGATCACCTTGCTGTCCTTCATGCCGGCCAGATGCTGGATTGCACCCGAAATGCCGACCGCGATGTACAACTGCGGTGCGACGATCTTGCCGGTCTGGCCGACCTGATAGTCGTTCGGAGCGAACCCCGCATCGACCGCCGCGCGCGAGGCGCCCAACGCCGCACCCAGTTTGTCGGCCAGAGGCTCGAGCAACCCATGGAAGTTCTCGCCATTGCCCATGCCGCGCCCACCCGAAACGATGACCTTGGCGGCGGTGAGTTCAGGACGCTCCGACTTGGTGAGTTCCCGCCCGAGCAGCTTGCTCAGGCCGAGGTCGGCGCCGGCTGCCAGGGCCTCGATGGGCGCACTGCCGCCCTCGCCAGCCGCTTCGAAAGCCGTTGACCGGACGGTGATGACCTTCACCGGGTCGGACGACTTGACGGTGGCGATGACATTGCCGGCGTAGATCGGGCGGGCGAAGGTGTCGGCAGACTCGACGGCGGAGATCTCCGAGATCTGCGCCACGTCGAGCAGCGCGGCGACGCGCGGCATGAAGTTCTTGCCGCCGGTCGTCGCCGGCGCGAGGATGTGGCCATAGTCCGCGGCATTCGCCACCACCAGCGCCGCCAGATTCTCGGGCGACTGATCGGCATAGTGGGCAGCGTCGGCAACCAGCACCTTGCTCACCCCGGCGATCCGTGCCGCGGCCTCGGCGGCTGTCGTGCAAGCACTGCCGGCAACCAGCAGGTGGATATCGCCGCCGATCCGGGTCGCCGCGGTGACGGCGTTGAGCGTTGCCGCCTTGATCGAAGAATTGTCGTGTTCGGCAATTACGAGAATGGTCATGGTCAGATCACCTTCGCTTCAGTCTTGAGTTTCATTACCAGGTCGGCGGCATCGGCGACCTTGATGCCGGCCGTCCGCTTGGCCGGTTCGGCGACCTTGAGGGTCTTCAGACGCGGCGTGACATCGACACCAAGCGCCGCCGGGTTGGTCGTTTCGAGCGGCTTCTTCTTCGCTTTCATGATGTTGGGCAGGGTCGCATAACGCGGTTCGTTGAGCCGCAGATCGGCCGTCAAGACCGCCGGCAATGGCACTTCGATGGTTTCCAGACCACCGTCGATCTCGCGCGTCACCGTGGCCTGCGTGCCGGCGACCACGATCTTCGAGGCAAACGTAGCCTGCGGCCGGTTGAGCAGACCGGCGAGCATCTGGCCGGTCTGATTGGCGTCGTCGTCGATCGCCTGCTTGCCGCAAATGACGATCTGCGGTTGCTCCTTGTCGCAGACCGCCTTCAGCAGCTTGGCGACGGCGAGCGGCTGCAGTTCGCCGTCGGTCTGAATCAGGATGCCGCGATCGGCGCCAATCGCCATCGCCGTACGCAGGGTTTCCTGACAATTGGCGACGCCGGCGGAAACGACGACCACTTCCGTGGCGACACCGGCTTCCCTGAGGCGAACCGCCTCCTCGACGGCAATTTCGTCGAAGGGGTTCATTGACATCTTGACGTTGGCCAGATCAACATCGCTCGCGTCGGACTTGACGCGAACCTTGACGTTGTAATCCACCACCCGTTTGACTGGAACGAGGATCTTCAAGTTTTCTCTCCTTAATGACGACACGGCAATCGATGGCAATCGCTTTCGCGACCGCCCGCGTTTGACATTGACGAATTCTGACCGGACAATAGACCATACTTAGTCGTATGGATGGCGTACGGTACCGTATGGAGCGATGGCTGTCAAGACGCTTGCCATGGCTGCTGCACGTGAATTTAGCATATTGCCTCAGCGGCGTGATTCAGGAAAGGACCAGATGACGATGAAGTCGGAAAAAACCAGGCCCCGTGCGCCACTCGACCGCAGCGGCTGGATCGAGGCGGCAATCGAGGTTCTTGCCGAGCAGGGTGTACAGGGAATGCGAATCGAGGTCCTGGCGAAGAATTTCGGCGTCACCAAGGGCAGCTTCTACTGGCACTTCAAGGACCGCCAGGATCTCTTCAATGCCGTCCTGCAGACCTGGCGGGATGGCCGCATCCGCGACATTCACAAGCAGAGCGTCGCCGCTCCCGGCCTGGAGCGCGAGCAGTTGCTGCATCTGATCGACGTCTACGGAGCCACGCGCAACCGCAAGGGAATTTCGATCGAGCTGGCCGTGCGCGAGTGGGCCAGGCGGGACGCCGAGGCAGCAGCCGTCGTCGAGGAGGTCGATACCTGGCGCCTCGAATGCACACGCAAGCTCTTTGTCGCCCGCGGCGTCTCGGAAAGCGAGGCGAAAAGCCGTAGTCTGCTGCTCTACGCCTACGTTTTCGGACAGAGCCTGATGGCCTGCGAACGCTACGATCCGGGGATCGCCGACTTCAAACGCTGGATCGCCGAACTGATCGTCAGGGAGTAGCGCGGCGGCGGCGGCCACGGCCGCACCCGATCGTTCGCGTGGTCGACCCAGCCTCTGTTTCTTCTTTCCTCGCAGGAGATTGCCCAATGGCAGCGACCACCCGCGAACAATTCGTTCTGGCACTCGACCAGGGGACGACCAGTTCGCGCGCCATCGTCTTCGCACGCGACGGCAGCATCCGCGCGCTCGCCCAACAGGAGTACACCCAGCACTATCCGCAACCCGGCTGGGTCGAGCACGACGCCAACGATATCTGGCAGACACAACTCGCCGTGGCACGTGCCGTGTTGCGCGACAGTGGCATCGCGGCCAGCCAGATCGCCGCCGTCGGTCTCACCAACCAGCGCGAGACGACCGTTCTCTGGGACCGGGCCAGCGGCGAACCCCTGCACCGGGCCATCGTCTGGCAGGACCGGCGGACCGCCGGACTCTGCGATTCCATGGCGCGAGCGGGTCATGCCGAGCTGTTCGGCCAGCGCACCGGGTTGGTCCTCGACGCCTACTTCTCCGGAACCAAGCTGAAATGGCTGCTCGATCACATCCCCGGCGCGCGCGCCCGCGCCGAGCGCGGCGAGCTCGCTTTCGGGACGATCGATAGCTGGTTGGCGTGGAAGCTGTCGGGCGGCCGGGTGCACGTCACTGATCCGTCGAACGCCTCGCGCACGCTGCTCTACGACATCAGGCGCCTGCGCTGGGATGACGAACTGCTGGCCCTGCTCGATGTCCCGCCGGCCGTGTTGCCGCGGGTCGTCGACAGCAGCGGCGTCGTGGGCTTGCTGGCCAGCGACCTGCTCGGCGCCCCGATCCCGCTGGCCGGCATCGCCGGCGACCAGCAGGCGGCGACCTACGGGCAGGCCTGCCTGGAACCGGGCATGGCCAAGAATACCTACGGGACCGGCTGTTTCCTGCTGCTCAACACCGGTGCACGGGCCATGAACTCGGCGCACCGGATGCTCACGACGATCGGCTGGCGGCGCCTCGGACAGACCACTTACCTGCTCGAAGGCAGCGTATTCATGGGTGGCGCCGCGGTGCAATGGCTGCGCGACGGGCTCGCGATGATTTCCCGCTCGGACGAGATCGAAGCACTGGCGGCCTCGGTACCCGACACTGGCGGCGTCTATCTGGTCCCCGCCCACACCGGGCTCGGCGCCCCGTACTGGGATCCCTATGCGCGCGGCGCCCTGCTCGGCATGACGCGCGGTACGACCCGGGCGCACATCGCCCGCGCGACGCTCGAAGCGATCGCCTTTCAGAGTGCCGAGGTATTGAGGGCGATGGAATTGGATGCCGGCGAGCGTCTGCGCGAGTTGCGCGTCGACGGCGGCGGCGGCGCCAACGATCTGCTGCTGCAGTTTCAGGCCGACCTGCTCGGCGTGCCGGTGGTCCGTCCCAGGGTCACCGAGACAACGGCGCTCGGCGCCGCCTACCTCGCCGGACTGGCCGTCGGATTCTGGCAGGACGAGGCCGAGCTCGCTTCCCTGTGGCGCGCCGAGCGCCGCTTCGAACCCGCAATGTCGGATGCACAGCGTACAGCCCTGCTCGGCGGCTGGCGGCGCGCTGTCCAGCGTTGTCTGCACTGGGCAATCGCCGACTGAAACCCGCACCGCTCGCCGCTGCGGCTCAACCCCCGCCGCCATCGCCCGACCAGGGCAGCGTGGCGGCACGCCAGCTGCCGTCGAGGTCCTCACAGGCCAAGGCCACCAGATCGCCGTCGAGAACCCCGCGCTTGACGAACTCGCCGAGAATCCCGCCAATCACGTCGACAGGTTGCGGGCCGCGGTAAGGACGCTCCTGGGCCAGGGCCTGGAAAACATCGGCAACCGCGACAATTCGCGCCTCGGTCGACAGGCGTGCGGCGCTGCGCCGAAAAGGATAGCCCTGGCCATTGAGTGCCTCATGGTGAAAGGCGGCCCATTCGGCAACCTGCTCGAGCCCGGGAACATGCCGCAGAATCTGATAGGTCTCGAAGCTGTGCCGCTCCATCACCGAGAACTCCAGAGGCGTCAGGCGCGCACGCTTGTCGATGATCTCATCGGGAACGCACAACTTGCCCACATCATGCATCAGACCGGCCACCTCGACCTTCGCCAGGGAGTCCGCCGTCAGCCCCGACCTCTGCCCGAGGTGACGGGCCAACTGCGCAACACCGAGCGAGTGGGCCGCGGTGAAGTGACTCTTGGCATCGACAATCGTCGAAACGAGACGGGCGACGTGACCGAACATGGGGAAATCGATGGTCATTCGCCACTCGGACAGTGGCAAATCGTTCAAATACGACTGGACGTGACGCGGCGCCAGAGCAATCCAGAACGCTTCTCGGCTGGCTACCGCGATAAAAGCGTCAACCGCCTCCGGCAAGAGTTCGCGGCCAGCCAGCCCGACGATCGCTTCGACGATCCCTGGACGGTTGAACAGCGGGTTGTCCAATCCGCGCTGCAGCAACATGCCGTCGACCCGGTCCCCGAGCAGGATCAGATTGCTGTCGAGAGCGTCGGTCTCGCCGAGATCGGCCGGCAGGTCGACCCAGGGCGTATGGTGATAGCGGACCGCCCGGGAAACCAGCGACAAATGACTGAAAGGCTGCAACAGCCGATACCCCGTCTCACAGTGAATGTGCCGGTCTTCCCAGTCGGCCTGCCTGAGCAGGCGACGCTGCACCGCGGTCGATGACACGCCGAGGTCGTGCAGCAGACAGCCGCAGACCAGCCGGTCCAGGCGTCGCTCGGGCAAGCCCATGTTGATCGCCGTCTCGCGCGCGATCATGGCCACGCGCTTGCCGTGCTGGAAGTCGTTTACGCCGACCAGATCGAGGGCGTCGGAAAGCGCCAGAATGGCGCTTCTCAGATCGATTCTCAAACTCATCGCGAGCGAATCAGCGCCGGCAACAACATGCCATCACCTCCCTTCACGAGCCATCCCCCGCCTGCGCGCTCCCCTACCACTGAATACCAGCGTCTTGCTCAACCGCCCATCGCCCGCCCACGCTCGCCGTTGAAGGGCACGGGGTGGCCGCGATGAAGCCAGCCTGACAACCACTAGCATAGACCCACCCCATTGCCCGGTCCACCTCGACGGCAACCATGGTTTCTGGAGCGCAGACGGCAACGGCATCATCAAGCGCGGGCTTTTCTGTTACATTTCCTTGCGATGCTTGGCTGGGAGTCGCGCGGGAAACGCGTCAGGAGGGCAAGCGCTGTCCTGTAAGGGTGAAGGTGTCGGGAAGGCGACGAAGACAGATCAGTGTTTCGCGCCAGGACGAGTGAAAGGCGTGAACGCAAGCAGCCCGGCGCATGGCCGGGCTGCTTGCTGGTTGGTGATCTTGGCTCCCCGACCTGGGCTCGAACCAGGGACCTACGGATTAACAGTCCGACGCTCTACCGACTGAGCTATCGAGGAACACGCGAGGCGGCATTCTAGTCACTGGGAGGCTGTTCGTCAACAAGCATCGAACCCGCGCCGGCGTGCCGCAGGCCATTGCCCACGGCGCGTGAGGTGAGTGGCGGTCCAGCCCCCTTGGGCTGCCTGCCGGAGGGTCAAAAAGGCAGCTGAAGCAGGCAACTGACGCCGCGGCTTGTCGGGGCCATCGACGCCTAGGCAGACGCCTGTTGCAGGAGGAGGCGATGGAGCGAAGAAGGAGCGACAGGCATCATCGTGATCGATCGACGGCACGCGCCCGCATGGCGATTGGCGAAGCCCGGCACACGACTGGCGCGCAAGCTGCGCAGCAAGTCGCGACAACTGGTGCGGCTGGCCGGCGCCGATGGGCGTACCAATCGGTGCCGCGTCGCTCATTTTCCGGCTTTTCCCACACCCGAACAAAGCGCACAATTCGGCCTTGCCGGAAACCGTGCCCATCGATTCGTTGACGCCAAGGCCTTGCCACAAGAATGGACCCAACACCGATTGATCCCGACCTGATTTACGCGAAGACCGCTTCCGGCGAGGAGGCCATGCAACAGCGTACGCGGGTCGTCCAGAGAAATGTCCGGATGGTGCTTATCCTCGTCGACGGAAACGCTACCGTGGCGGAGCTGTGTGACCGCACCGGCAATCCATTGTTAACCCAGAACGCGCTGTGCGAACTCGAACACGACGGCTTCATCCAGCGCCGCGACGACAAGGATCCTGCCTGGACTCAAGGCGGCCGGCATGGGCGGCGGGCGAGGGCCAACGCCGTCCAGCCGCCGTCCGAGTTCTCGACCTATGGCAACAAGGATGAGTCGGCCCTGATTCCGTCAGTAGCCCCGGGGATGACGGCCAGACGAAGCCTCTCACTGTCGGGTGACCGAGAGAACGCGAAGACTCTCCCACCCCCGTCGTCTACGCCCGGGTCTTCCGGCGGCCCGGACTCCGGTACCGTTTTCGTGGCCCAGGGCGCAGTCACGCCGCCATGGCCTCCCAGTATCGGGGCGAGCACCGACCAGGAGACCCCGTCGCTGCTGGCTCGTTGGCGGGCACGTGCGAGTCGGCGGACGCCGATGGATCAGCCTGACCTCGCACCGATACGGCGCGCCGGTAAGATCCGCAGTCTGGGCTGGCCGCTGCTCGGCATGCTGAGCTTGTTACTGCTGGCGGTCGTCGTCTTCCTGACGGCGATGTTCTTCCCCTATGCGCTCTATCTGCCCGCCGTCGAAGGCGCTCTCGCGCAAAGCACCGGCGAGCCCGCCAAGGTCGGGGAAATGCGCGTCAGCTTCTATCCCCAACCCGGCTTGCTGCTCGGCAAGGTCGTCCTCGGCGCCGAAACTGAAGGGAACGTTGTCCGAGTTGCCGAGATGCGCCTGCAACCTGCACTCGCTACCCTGCTGTCCCCGCGGATCGTGTTCCGCAACGTGCAGCTGAGCGGAATCCAGTTGACCGCCGAAACCATGGGAAGTCTTGCGCGGATGCTGGAGTCGGCGGCGCGCGGGTCAGCCAGGGCCGGAGTATCGCATGTGGCCCTCGACAAGGCCGAGATCTCCTTCTCGGGGCTGGGCGTCGACGAGATGAAGGGTGAGTTCGGACTGTCCACCGATGGGCTCCTCCAGTCCGTATCGCTGCATTCCCCCGATCGCAACCTGCAGCTCGAGGCCAGGCCGATCGCTGGTGGGGTGGCGATCCAGTTGGAGGGGCTCGGTTGGCGCCCGGCACCGCAGTCGCCTTACTTGATGGACTCGCTGACCGTGAAGGGAGAGATCCTCGGCAACGCCTTCGTCATCGAGCGTATGGAACTGCGAATCTTTGGCGGCCTGGCCGAGGGGACGGCCATCTTGCGCGCCGAGCGACAACCGGCCCTGGCTGGCGAGATGTCGTTCGAGCGCATCGATGCCAAGCGATTCGGCGAGGCGTTCGGAATTGGCGGACAGTTCGAGGGCCAGGCAGCCGGCAGACTCAAGTTCTCGGCAACCGCGGAAAGCTGGCCGACGCTACTCTTGGCGCTCTACGCGGACGGCGAGTTCACGATGGACCGGGGGGTCCTTGGCGGCATCGATCTTCCCGAAGCGGTTCGCCGGGTGTCGAGCACGCCGGCAACGCTCGGTGGCGGAACCCGCTTTGAACAGTTGTCCGGCGCCATCAGGCTGACCCCGACCGCCTATCGCTTCTCCAGGCTGGTCATCAACGCCGGCCTGATGCAGTCCACGGGTCAGCTGGAAATCAGCCGCGACCTGCAGATTCGTGGCCGCATGGACGTGCAGATGCGCGGACGCGCCGATCACAACGCCAAGTCGGTGTCGGTCAACGGGCCCCTCAAGTCGCCGCTGCTACAGACCCAGGGAGCAGCACACTGATCAGCCGCGGCGACGTCGGCGTGGCGGCCGTTCCGCCGGGGCGGACACACCGCCCGGCAGCAGCGACGACGCTGCCGGACCTGACCATCGCGCCACGCCCGCTCTAGAGAACCCCCGCGATGGCCTCGGCGACGTAGTCGATGTTGCGCGTGTTCAGCGCCGCGACACAGATGCGCCCAGTGCTTACTGCGTAGATGCCGTACTGCTCACGCAGGCGATCGACCTGCTCGACGCTCAGACCCGTATAGGAGAACATGCCGCGCTGCCTGGCGATGAAGGCGAAATCCTGGGCACCCCCCCTGCCCTCGAGCTTGTCGACCAGGCTGGCGCGAATGGCGAGGATGCGCGCGCGCATCTCGGCGAGTTCCCCTTCCCACACGCGGCGCAGTTCCGGGCTGGCCAACACCGCAGCAACCACCGCGCCGCCATGCGTCGGTGGGCTCGAGTAGTTGGTCCTGACGATGCGCTTGATCTGCGACAGCACCCGGGTGGCTTCGTCCCGGTTGGCGGTCACCACCGACAACGCGCCAACCCGCTCGCCGTACAAGGAGAAGGACTTGGAAAACGAACTGGCCACCAGAAATTGCAGGCCCGACGCCACAAACAGGTCGAGTGCCAGCGCATCCTCACTGATGCCGTCGGCGAACCCCTGATAGGCCATGTCGACGAAAGCCACGAGACCACGAGCCCCGATCACCTCGATGACCGCGCCCCACTGCGCGGCGTCGAGATCGGCACCAGTCGGATTGTGGCAGCAGGCGTGCAGAACGACGATCGAGCCCGCCGGCAAGGCGTTCAGGCCGGCGATCATGGCGTCGAAATTGACGCCACGGGTGAGCGAATCGTAGTAGGGGTAGGTCTGCACGGCGAAACCAGCGTATTCGAACAGCGCGCGGTGGTTCTCCCAGCTCGGATCGCTGATGAAGACGGTCGCGTCGGGCAGCAGTCGCCGCAGGTAATCGGCGCCCACCTTCAGCGCACCGGTGCCGCCCAGCGCCTCGATGGTAAGCACGCGCCCCTCCTTGAGGAGCGCCGAGTCCTCCCCGAACAGCAGTCTCTGTACCGCCTGGTTGTAGGCGACCGGGCCGTCGATCGGCTGATAGCCGCGCGGCGGCAGCGCTTCGAGGCGAGCCTTCTCGGCCGTCCGGACAGCCCCAAGCAGCGGAATCTTGCCGCTGTCGTCCAAGTAAACCCCCACTCCGAGGTTGACCTTGGTGGCGCGCGTATCGGCGTTGAATGCCTCGGTAAGGCCGAGGATCGGATCACGTGGAGCCATTTCCACGGCAGCGAAGACGGAAGCGGTCATGCGTGTTTCCCAAGTAGACAGTTGAGTGAGGGCACCCTTGCGAAGGCGGCCGGCCGAGCGGACGAATGGCTGGCGGCCCCGGCGGAACAAGAAGGCCGTAGAAGCTTGCGCTCTGGCCGAGCCGGCGTTTGCCGCTACGGCAACGGCCGGCCTTGAAACAACGTAGAATTCTAGCATGCCAGATCGCCAGTGTTCGCCCGAAGAACCGCCCCTGATTACTTTCGAGGGTAGCCCGTTTCGCCTCGCCCAGCCCTTCCTGCCGGCCGGGGATCAACCTGCGGCAATTGCGGCGCTGGTCGAAGGACTCGCCGATGGCCTGTCGTTCCAGACCCTGCTCGGCGTCACCGGCTCGGGAAAGACCTTTACGATGGCCAACGTCATCGCGCGCACCGGCCGTCCGGCGCTGGTCCTGGCTCCCAACAAAACGCTGGCGGCGCAGCTTTATGCGGAGTTCCGGGAGTTCTTCCCCGAAAATGCCGTCGAGTATTTCGTGTCCTACTATGACTACTACCAGCCCGAAGCCTACGTTCCGGCACGCGACCTGTACATCGAAAAGGACTCGTCGATCAACGAGCACATTGAGCAGATGCGCCTTTCGGCAACCAAGAGCCTGCTCGAACGGCGCGACTGCGTGATCGTCGCCACCGTCTCGTGCATCTACGGCATCGGCGACCGTGACGAGTACCACCGGATGATCCTCACCATGCGCGTCGGCGACCGTATCGGCCAGCGCGAAGTGATCAAGCGCCTCGCGGAAATGCAGTACGAGCGCAACGAAACCGACTTCCGTCGCGGCACCTTTCGCGTTCGTGGCGACGTGATCGACGTCTTTCCGGCCGAGCACGCCGAACAGGCGATCCGCATCTCGCTGTTCGACGACGAGATCGAGGGCCTGCAGCTCTTCGACCCCTTGACCGGGCATCTGCAGAACCGACTGCTGCGCTTCACCATCTTCCCGTCATCGCACTACGTCACACCCCGCGAGACCGTCCTGCGCGCGATCGAGAAGATCAAGCAGGAACTGGCCGAGCGGATCGCCGCCTTCAACGCCGAGGGTCGCCTGGTCGAAGCACAGCGCATCGAGCAACGCACCCGCTTCGACCTCGAGATGCTCGACCAGATCGGCTTCTGCAAGGGCATCGAGAACTACTCCCGCCATATCTCGGGCCGTCAGGCCGGCGAACCGCCACCAACGCTGATCGATTATCTGCCAGCTGACGCGCTGATGTTCATCGATGAATCGCACGTCTCGATTCCCCAGGTCGGCGGCATGTACAAGGGCGACCGCTCGCGCAAGGAAAACCTCGTCAATTACGGATTCCGCCTGCCGTCGGCCCTCGACAACCGGCCGCTGAAGTTCGCGGAATACGAGGCGCTGCTGCGGCAGACCATCTTTCTGTCGGCCACGCCGGCCGACTACGAGACGGCGCACCAGGGCCAGGTGGTAGAACAGGTGGTTCGTCCGACCGGTCTGGTCGACCCGGTGCTGATCGTTCGCCCCGCCTCGACCCAGATCGACGACCTGCTCTCGGAAATCCGGCTGCGCGTCAGCCTGGCCGAGCGCGTCCTGGTCACCACGCTGACCAAGCGCATGGCCGAGGACCTCACCGACTACCTCGGCGAACACGAGGTGCGCGTCCGCTACCTGCATTCGGACATCGACACCGTCGAGCGCGTCGAAATCATTCGCGATCTCCGGCTCGGCAAGTTCGACGTCCTGGTCGGCATCAACCTGTTGCGTGAAGGGCTCGACATCCCAGAAGTCTCGCTGGTGGCGATCCTCGATGCCGACAAGGAAGGCTTCCTGCGCTCCGAACGCTCGCTGATCCAGACGATTGGCCGCGCTGCCCGGCATCTGCACGGTACCGCCATTCTCTACGCCGACCGGGTGACCGGCTCGATGAGCCGCGCCATTGCCGAAACGGAAAGGCGTCGCCTCAAGCAACTGGCTTTCAACGAAGCGCATGGCATCGTCGCCACCGGCGTCAGCAAGCGCATCACCGACATCATCGACGGCGTTTACGACGCCGGCAACGCCCAGCGCGAACTCAAGGCGGCCCAGCAGCAGGCCAGCTACGAAGCCATGAGCGAGAAGCAACTGGCCCGCGAACTGAAGCGGCTCGAGAAGAGCATGCTCGAGCACGCCAAGAACCTCGAGTTCGAAAAGGCCGCCGCGGCGCGTGACGAGTTGTTCCGCATTCGCCAGCAGGTATTCGGAATCAGCGCGCCAGCGCCCAGCCCGCCAACTCCATAGCGACGACCAGACGCCCTGCCTGGGCCTGGCGTCATCCCAGCAGGGTCTTGAGGATCAGACCCAGCACGGCCGAGCCGGCGATGACCTGAATCACGCTGCGCTGGAAGCCGAAAAGTGCGACCGCCGCCGCCAACGCGATCGCCGCGGAGGTCCAGTCGAAGTTGCCGGCGAGGCCGTTGGGCCACAGCACGTGATAGGCAAAGAAGACCGCCAGGTTGAGGATGACGCCGACGACCGCGGCGGTGATGGCGGTGAGCGGCGCGGTGAATTTCAGGTCCCCGTGCGTGCTCTCGACAAGCGGCCCACCAGCCAGAATGAAGAGGAACGACGGCAGGAAGGTAAACCAGGTGACCAGCGACGCGGCAACCGCACCCGCCAGGAAGCGGCTGTCCGGACCGAAAAGCGCCTGCCCGTAACCGCCGACGAAACCGACGAAAGCGACGACCATGATCAGCGGACCCGGCGTCGTTTCGCCGAGCGCCAGGCCATCGATCATTTGCGTGGGCGTGAGCCAGCCGTAGTGCACGACCGCGCCCTGGTAGACATAGGGCAGCACCGCGTAAGCCCCACCGAAGGTCAGCAAGGCCGCCTTGGTGAAGAACCAGGCCATCTGGGGCAAAGGGTGATGCCAATCGAAAAGTGCCGTCAGCCCGGCCATCGGCAGCAGCCAGAGCAGCCCACCGACGCAGACGACGCGTGCCAGGCCCGACCAGCGAAAAACGGCATGCGCCGGCGTCGGCGTTGCGTCGTCGATAAGTGCGCGCCCGAAGGACTGTTCAGCCTTGCCGTGGCCGCCTCCCGCCGCAAAACTGCCGGGCGCCAGCCGCCCGCCGATGGCGCCGATCACGGCAGCCGCGACGACGATCGCCGGGAACGGCACGTCGAGTAGCAGAATGGCGGCGAACGAGGCCACGGCCAGCGCCCCAAGGGTCCTGTTCTTCAGCGCCCGCGTACCGATGCGGTGGGCGGCCTGAACAACGATCGCCGTGATGGCCGGCTTGACGCCATAGAACAGCCCGGCCACCAGTGGCGTCTCGCCGAAGGCGACATAGACCCAGGACAGGGCGATCAGGATGAACAGCGAGGGCAGGACGAACAGCGCACCGGCGACGATGCCGCCCAGCGAACGATGCATCAGCCAGCCAATGTAGGTCGCCAGTTGCTGCGCTTCCGGCCCGGGCAACAGCATGCAGTAGTTGAGGGCGTGCAGGAAGCGCCGCTCGGAGATCCAGCGACGCTTCTCGACCAGTTCCTGATGCATCATCGCTATCTGCCCGGCCGGCCCGCCAAAGCTCACGAAGCCGAGCTTGAGCCAGAACATGAAGGCCTCCCGGAAGCCCACGGGTGTGGGAGGAAGGTCGGGAGAGTCGGCCAGGGCGGCATGAGCTTTGTTCATTCTTCTATCCGTCTCGCGGGCTGGTGGGAGGCTGGCAGACCGCCGAACAGGGCACCCGCCTGGGGCGGGAACCTTTCGTCATCGCCGGCGCGGGCGTGTTCCTGACGATGCTGCCGCCAGCGGACTCTACACAAGCGCGGATCAGGTGACAAGGAAGGCAGGCAGGTAACTCTCGCCTGCCATTTCGCCAAGCTTGCCATTGCCGCACCGCCAGCGACCAGCCCCTGTGGCGCTCGACGGATGCCACCCCAACGCGCCCGCCTTGACACATCCTATCCAGGGGGATAGGATGCGACCGCATGAGCACGCACACGTCACATCCAGAAATCATCAAGCGCCTGAAGCGCGCTGAGGGCCACCTCAGAAGCATCCTCAACATGCTCGAACAGGGTCGCAATTGCCTGGAGATCGCCCAGCAACTGCAGGCCGTCGAGAGTGCCGTCGCCAGCGCCAAGAAGGCGCTGGTGCATGACCACATCGACCATTGCCTTGAGCACGCGGTGCGCGACGGTACCCGGAGCGCGGACGATACGATCCGCGAGTTCAAAGCCATCACCAAGTACCTCTGAGGCGCACGATGACCAGTTTTTCCACGCTGCTGGCACAGGGCACGGCGAACGCCTGGCTTTTCATCCCCAGCGCAATCCTGCTCGGCGGGCTTCACGGCCTCGAACCGGGCCACTCCAAGACCATGATGGCGGCCTTCATCGTTGCCATCCGGGGCACGTTGGCGCAAGCCGTTCTACTGGGGATCTCGGCGACGATCTCCCACACGGCAGTGGTCTGGGTCATCGCGCTGGGCGGCATGTATTTCGGCCGCCAATGGGATGCCGAGTCCAGCGAGCCCTATCTCCAGGTGGCGTCCGCCGTGCTGATCGTCGGCGTCGCCTTGTGGATGATCTGGCGGACCTGGCGGCAACAGCAGCCTGCCGCGCACGACCACGATGACGAGCACGACCATGATGGTCGCGGCGATCATCATGACGAGAGCAAACGCATCGACACCGGTCACGGCGTGCTGCGGCTGGATGTGTTCGAGGACGGCGTGCCACCGCGCTTCCGCCTGTTCCGGGAGAGCGGACACGGCCACGCCTGGACGGCCGATCAGGTGCGGATCGAGACCGAACGGCCGGACGGAAGCCGCCAGTTGTTCTCCTTCGTGCAGCGCGATGGCTTCGTCGAATCAGAGCAGGCGATTCCCGAACCACACGAGTTCGTCGCCCGTCTGCGCCTGGGTCACCAGAATCACAGCCATGACTACGACCTGGAGTTCGTCGAGCATGGGCACGCTCACCACTACCACCACGCGATAGCGGACTACGCTGGTCTTGATGTCTCGGCGCCAGGCTACCAGGACCCGCACGAGCTGGCACACGCCAACGACATCCGCCGTCGCTTCGCCAATCGACAAGTGACGACCGGGCAGATCATCATGTTCGGGCTGACCGGTGGCCTGATCCCCTGCCCGGCATCGATTACCGTGCTGTTGTTGTGCCTGCAACTGAAGGAACTGACGCTCGGCGCGACGCTGGTACTGTGCTTCAGCATCGGTCTGGCGATGACGATGGTGCTGTCGGGCGCGCTGGCGGCCCTGAGTGTCAAGCACGTTTCCCGCCGCTGGAGCGGCTTCGGCGAGTTCGCCCGCCAGGCGCCCTACTTTTCCGGTGCGCTGATCCTGCTCGTCGGCGTCTACCTGGGCTATCAAGGGCTGCAGGTGCTGGTCTGGGCCCGGCCGACCCTGCTTTGCGTGCCCGCAGGGCCGACATTCGCCAGAACCGTCAAGTCAATTGACCCCAACGGTGCCAGCCGGTAGAATGCGCAGCTTCTCGGGGCGTAGCGCAGCCTGGTAGCGCATCTGCTTTGGGAGCAGAGGGTCGTGAGTTCGAATCCCACCGCCCCGACCAGTTACACCAGAATCAAGAAGCGGTACCGGCAGGAAACAAGCGTAAGGAAAGCTCGTATTTGCGCCCGTAGCTCAACCGGATAGAGCACCGGCCTTCTAAGCCGGGGGTCGTGAGTTCGAGTCTCGCCGGGCGCGCCAGGACAACGGCGGTGTTAGCTCAGTTGGTAGAGCACTGGATTGTGATTCCAGTGGTCACGGGTTCGAGTCCCGTACATCGCCCCAGAGAGCCCTGAAAGCCGCCCCAGGTCAAAGCCCGGCCCGCCGGCCAGGGCCGCATGACCGGCGGCATCGCACGTCGCCGGACAACGGCAGCACAATACCCCTTCACCACTGACTCGGCCCCAGGCACGCAAGGCGGCGACCTTCGCCACCTCGCCTGGCACAGGGCGCCGCGCCCGACAACAGCCGGCGCCGACGCTGCGCACCTGCCTCGCGCTGGACCGCCTCATGCTCGACACCGGATACGCTGCCATCAGTGATGCAAAGTCTGACGACAGCCCTCCTCCCGATGGTACTCGGGCCGGACTCCTCGCTGGCGGCCCTGATCCTCGCCGTCGTCCTGCCGCTGTCCGCCGGCGACCCGCTGCGCGCGGTCGCTCTCGCCAGCATGATGGCGGTCGTATCGGGGGTTCTCTGCATCCTGGCCGGTGTCGCCCGTCTCGGCTTCGTCACCGAGTTGCTCTCCAAACCGATCCGCTACGGCTACATGAACGGCATCGCTTTGACCGTGCTGATCAGCCAACTGCCCAAACTCTTCGGCTTCTCGGTCAACGCCGACGATCCGCTGCACAAGCTCTGGGCGTTCTTCCAGGCCCTGCTGGCCGGCAAGACCAACCCGACCGCGCTACTGGTCGGCGGCGGCACCCTGGAGATGGTCGGGCTGGGGGTAGCCAATCTGGCGGCCGGCTTCTTCCAGGGCTTTCCGATCCGCAGCAGTTCATCGCGCACACCGGTCGCGGAGGCCGCCGGCGCCAGAACGCAACCGACCAGCGTCGTCGGCGCCCTGGCCGTTGCCCTGCCCCTGTTGCTGGCGCCAAACCTGCTCCAGTACCTGCCGAACACCGCGCTGGCCGCCGTCGTGATCGCGGCGGCCGTCGGCCTGTTCGAGGTTGCGGACCTCAAACGCATCTACCGCATCCAGCGCTGGGAGTTCTGGTTGTCGATCGGCTGCGCTGTCGGCGTGGTCGTTCTCGGCGCCATTCCCGGCATCGGCCTGGCGATCGCGCTGGCCGTCATCGAGTTTCTCTGGGATGGCTAGCGCCCGGACTCCGCCGTGCTGGGCCGCGTCAAGGGGATCAATGGCGACCACGACATCTCGCGCTACCCGGAAGCCCGGCTGATCCCCGGTCTGGTCCTCTTTCGCTGGGCAGCGCCACTGATTTTCACCAACGCCGAATGGTTTCACGAGCGCTCCCTCGATGCCGTCGCTGCCTTGCCGACGCCGGTGCTCTGGCTGGTGATCACGTGCGAACCCGTCACCAGCGTCGACGTCGCCGCCGCCGACATCGTCGCCAGGCTCGACGAGACACAGCAGGCGGCCGGCATCGAACTGTGCTTCGCCGAAATGAAGGATCCCGTCCAGCACAAGCTGAAGCGCTTCGGCCTATTCTCGCGGCTCGGCGCCGACGTCTTCTTCCCGACCATCGGCGAGGCGGTGAACACCTATCTGCGGCGGTATCCCGAGGTATCGGTGGAGTGGCGAAAGCACCAGTCGATTCACTGAGGAAGGCGTGCGAGTCCTGCCCGCTGGCCGCTGTTTCGGTTCACGCACGAGCCGGCCATGACGACCACTGCCGATGAGCCTGGATCACGACCGACGACTCGCGCGAGAACGTCAAGCCGGATCCCGGCGGCAGCGTCCTCTTGATGCCGACGGCGCTTGGACAGCGACTGCACGATCTCGCCGGGCTGCCGGCCGAGCACCAGCAGATCGCCGGACCTCGGGGTGCTGGCCATGGCAGCGGCACCTCTGTACGATGTATCGCCCAGCCACCGTCCCCCATCACCATGTACATCACCCAGCACACCGACTACGCGCTCCGCGCCCTGATCTATCTCGGCACCAGCGGGGACCGCCTGGTGACCATCCAGGAGATTGCCGAGCGTTTTGGTGTCTCGCGCAATCACCTGATGAAGGTGGTCAATGCACTGATTCGGGCGGGCTTCGTCGAGGGCCTGCGCGGCAAGGGCGGCGGCCTGCGGCTGGCGCGGGCGCCAGGCGAGATCATCGTTGGTGCCGTGGTGCGACAGATGGAGCCGGGCATGTGTCTCGTCGAATGCTTCGGTTCCGGCTGCCAGTGCATCCTCGATCCCGACTGCAAGCTCAAGGTCGGGCTCGCCAGGGCGCTCGCCGCCTTCCTCCAGGTCCTCGACGAGATGACGCTGGCCGATCTCGTCGGCAAGAGCGAGCGCAGCATCCTCAAGTTCCTCCCCATCGTCACCGCCTGATACGCGACCGTCTGACCACTCTGGATGCGGCCGATCGCCGCATAAGATGCAAAGTGTTTGCATCTTTCGAAAGAGTCAAATAATATGCATCTTATGGAGGCGCTGGCGCTAGCTCGGCCTCCATGGTCTCCATCATTCACTACTGAGAAAGGACATTCAACATGCACGCCACACGCAGGCTCTGGATCTGGCTGGCGGCGATCTGTGTGCTCTCCTTCGCCGCACTCGGCTGGGTCGGCACCGAGATCTACGTCAGCGCACCACCGATCCCCAGGCAGGTCGTCAGCAACAAGGGCGAGACCCTCTTCGCCGAAGGCAGCGTCCAGCGCGGACAGGAAGCCTGGCTCGCCGCCGGCGGCCAGCAACTCGGTTCGGTATGGGGGCACGGTTCCTACCTGGCACCGGACTGGTCGGCCGACTGGCTGCACCGTGAGGCCATCGCCTTGCGCGAACTGCGCGCGCAGCAGCAGCACGGCACTGCCTACGCCAGCCTGCAGGTCGGCCAGCAGGCGGCACTCGACGCGCATTTGAAGGAAGAGATGCGCCGCAACACGCATGACGCGGCGACGAACGTCATCACCCTCTCCGACGCACGCGCCGCAGCGGTGAAACAGGTCGCCAGGCACTACATCGGTCTGTTCGGCGACGAAGCGTCGCTGACCGGACTGCGCGAGCAGTACGCGATGTTGCCTGCCATGCTGAAGGATGTGGCCGACCGCGAGGCGCTGGCCGCCTTCTTCTTCTGGAGCGCCTGGTCGGCAACGACCGACCGCCCGGGCGAGACGGGCCTCTCGTACACCAGCAACTGGCCCCATGAACCGCTGGTTGGCAACACGCCGACAGCGGGCACCGGCATCTGGTCGATCGCCAGCATCATCCTGATGATCGGCGCCATCGCCGCGATGATCTTCTTCCATTCGCGCCACGAGGAAAGCGACCCGCTGCCGCCGAAGGCCGATCCGCTGTTCAGTCTGCAGCCGACGCCTTCGATGCTGGCCACCCGCAAGTACTTCTTCGTCGTCATCGCGCTGATCCTGGCGCAGGTAGGCATGGGCGTGCTCACCGCGCACTACGCCGTCGAAGGCACGGCACTGTTCGGCATCCCGATCGGCCAGATCCTGCCCTTCACCGTCAGCCGCACCATCCACACCCAGTTCGCCGTGCTCTGGATCGCCACCGCCTGGCTGGCCACGGGCCTCTACATCGCGCCGGCCATCTCGGGCCATGAGCCAAAGTACCAGAAGCTCGGCGTCAACCTGCTTTTCTACGCGCTGCTCTTCATCGTCGCCGGCTCCACCGCCACCGGCTGGATCGGCACGCTGCAAAGCCTGGGCAACGAGTACGCCTTCTGGATTGGCAATCAGGGTCTGGAATTCACCAGCATGGGGCGCGTCTGGCAGATCCTGCTGTTCGTCGGCCTGCTCCTTTGGGTCACGCTGCTGGGCCGCGGCCTGTGGCCGGCGCTGAAGACGCCTTCCGAATCACGCGCCCTGATCGCCATGGTCTTCCTGTCGGCGATGTGCATCGGCGGCTTCTACGCCACCTCGCTGACCTGGGGCCGGCACACGCACTACTCGATGATCGAGTACTGGCGCTGGTGGCTGGTGCACCTGTGGGTCGAAGGCTTCTTCGAGGTGTTCGCCACTGCCGTCATCGCGCTCCTGTTCACCCGCCTCGGCCTGATCCGCGCCGCGACGGCGAATACCGCGATCATCGCCGAGACGATCATCTTCCTCTTCGGCGGCATCCTCGGTACGCTGCACCACCTCTACTTCACCGGTACGCCGACTTCGGTGATCGCCATCGGCGCGATGTTCTCGGCGCTCGAAGTGGTGCCGCTGGCCATGCTCGGCGTCGAGGCCTACAGGAACTACCAGCGCTCGCAGGCCGCAGAGTGGGTGGCCGCCTACAAGTGGCCCATCCTCTGCTTCATCGCCGTCGGCTTCTGGAACGTGATCGGCGCCGGCTTGCTCGGCTTCTCGATCAACACGCCGATCGCGCTCTACTACATGCAGGGGATGAACATGACCGCCGCCCACGGCCACGCCGCGCTGTTCGGTGTGTACGGCATGCTCGGCATCGGCCTGATGCTCTTCTGCCTGCGCGAGCTGTTCCCGCGTGCCGCGTGGTCCGACACGATGCTTGCCTGGACCTTCTGGCCGGTGAACATCGGCCTGGCGATGATGGTCTTCATGTCGCTGGTACCCGCGGGGATCGCCCAGGCCTGGGCGAGCATCACGCACGGTGTCTGGTTCGCGCGTTCGCCGGATTTCGTGCACAGCACGATGATGGAAGGCTTCGTCTGGTTGCGCGTGCCGGGAGACATTGTCTTCGCCGTCGGTACGCTGTTCCTCGCGCTGTTCGCCTGCAGGCTACTCGGCGCAGGCAAGGAAAAGTCGGCGATTGGCCGAACCCAGCAGCAGCCTGCGTAGAGAACTGCTCTGGCCAGACCGCAAATCGGCCAAAGCCCTCCGCTCCGCACCCGGCCGTGTGCCGGGTGTTTCATTGCCGGGAGTCGGGACAGGGACGAGATCGCCTTGTAAGGTCGCGAAGCGTCGCGAGACTAACTGCCACGATCGCCGTATCGCCACCTCCCGGCTTTCGGCGCGTTCCCAATCTTGATAACCACACTGGAGTCCCTATTCATGAAAACCATGATGTCTTGCGCGCTAGCCGCCGGCACCTCCCTCCTCTCAATGAGCGCTCTGGCACAATCGCCGGCTCCCCAAGAAGTTGATCCGTCGGCCTTCATCGACCAGTTCGAGGCCACTTTCGGCAAGTTCGAAGGCTATCGGCGCTCCGGGGCGAAAGGGATCTGTGCGGTGGGCGAATTCGTCGGCACCGCGGATGCCCGCGCCCTGTCCACCGCATCGGTCTTCAGCGGCAAACCGATCCCGGTGCTGGTGCGATTCTCGGTCGGCGGAGCCAACCCGAAGGCCGCGGACAACACCAGGACCCAGCGCAATCTGGCGCTCCAGTTCGATCTGCCGGACGGTGAACAATGGCAGATGGGCAACATCTCGGCGCCAGTGTTTGGTGCCTCGTCGCCGCAGCAATTCTTGGCGCTGGTGGCGTCGCGTCAGCCCGACCCCGCCACCAAGCAAGCCGATCCGGCCAAGGTCAAGGCCTTCAACGATGCCAACCCCGAAGTGCTTCTGTTGGGCAAGCATTTCGCGTCGCAGCCCGTTCCGGCAAGTTTTGGCAGCGTCAACTACTGGGGCGTCCATGGCCATGGCTTCGTCAATGCCAGTGGTGTGACGCAGTATGGCAAGTGGGTCTTCGAGCCCATCGGCGGCGTTCACGGACTGACCGACGAAGAAGCCAAGGCCAAAGGCCCGAGCTTTCTGTTCGATGACCTGCGCCAGCGCGTAAAGGACGGCAAGGTGGCATTCCACTTCAATCTGGAGTTGGCCCAGCCGGGTGACCGGATCGACAACGCCACGATACCGCTGCCCGAGGGCCGCAAGAAAGTCACGCTGGGGACGTTGAAGGTCACTTCGGTGTCGCCAGACGCCGGCGGCGCTTGCTTGAGCATCACCTACAACCCCATGGTCATGCCCAAGGGTGTGGTGCCGTCGGCCGACCCGCTGCTGGCGGCACGTGCGGCGCCTTACGCCGTTTCGCTGGGACGTCGTCTGACTGAAGGCGCCAAGCAGCAATAAGGCCGCCGTAGCGACTCACGCCAGGGCAGCACACGTCGCCGATGGCGGCGCGGAATCGTGGTCGACACCACCTCCGTTCCGCCTGATCGGCGACAGTGTCGGCACTCCCACGGAAAACCTGGCGAGAGACCGGGCGAAGAGTCGGGCGAAGAGTCGGACGAAGAATTCGGGCGAAGAACCAGCGAGTCGCTGACTCGCCGCGGATTGCGGTAATATCCTTGCCATTCTGTTTGCATGGCCAGGGCTGCACAAGAACGCATGGACATCCTCAAGCGCGCCGCGCAGTTGCTCACGCCCTACATGGCCGAGGAGCATCGTGACACCTGGCTGACGCTGGCATTTCATGCCGAGCACCGGCAGGTCTACGACACCATCCCGCAGCGCGGTGCCACGGCCGACTTCGTGGTCGTCTGCGTGCGCCGCCTGCTCGATCGGGGTTGCCTCGGCTCGCGGCATGCCTTGTCGATTCTGCTCGACACCGTCCGTAGCGCGGCGGGCAATGAGCGAAAAGCCGAGTTCCAGTCCCTGATCGACCAACTCGACCAGCCATGCCGCCAAGCCGCGGTGACCTCGTCAGGCGCGGTCCGGCCGGCACGCGATCTCGTCTACATCAGCTACCGTCACCGCGACCGAGAATGGCACACGCAGCTCCGCAACGTGCTCGATGCCGATTCCAGGCTGCACGACCGCGTCTGGGACGACACGCAGATTCCGAGCGGCCGCGACTTCCGGAAGGAGATCGACGATCACGTCGCGCGCGCCCGCATCATGATCATGCTGGCCAGCGACGACTACTTCGGCCCCGAGTGCGGCGCCGCCGAATGCGAGATCAAGCCCGCGCTGGAAGCACAGCGCAAGGGCCAGTTGCTCATCCTGTGGCTCCCGGTCCGCGCCATGGCCATCGCCACGTCGCCGGTCGCGCACCTCATGGCGGCGAGCGGCGCGGGCGCCGTGCCTCTGGCGGTACTCTCGCCGGAGGCACGGCATGCCACGCTGGTCAAGGTCTATCATGACGTCCTGCGCCACCTCGGAATGGCGCCGCTGGCCAGCTTGCAACTCCGACCGGAGCGAACGGCGCCAGCGCTGTCGTGTCCGCCAGAACCAACAACAACGCCAGGGAAGAAGAGAGAGTTACCCATGCTGATTACCCGCCTGCCAGACAGCGAAGCCCGGCACGATCTCCAGAAGGTCGCCGGTTGCGACGATCCACAGCGCCGCATGGATGTGGTGTTCGTCCACGGTTTGGGCGGCGATTCCTGGACCACGTGGATGTCCGACAAGGACAACATCGCCAGCTTCTGGCCCAACTGGCTGGCCGAGGACGTACCGGACCTCGGCATCTGGACGCTCGGCTACGCGGCGAGCGGGTCAAAATGGAAGGAAGAATCGATGCCGCTCGCCGATCGTGGCAACCAGGTTCTGGACCTGCTCTACAACGAGGACCTCGGGCAGCGCCCCTTGGTCTTCATCACCCACAGCATGGGCGGCATCGTCGTCAAGCAGATCCTGCGCAACGCGGACGACCTCGGCGTCAAGCGCTTCGCATCGATCCTGAAGCAGACGCGCGGCATCGCCTTCATCGCCACCCCCCACTCGGGTGCACACATCGCCAACTTCGCCGAACTGGCTTCGGCCGTCTATCGAACCAACGAACACGTCAAGGAACTGAGCGCCCATGACCCGCGCCTGCGCGAGTTGCACGGCTGGTTCCTCAACAAGTACCTCGAGAACCACGCCGTCGTCTGCCGCACCTACTGCGAGAAGCGCGAGCTGCGCCCGGAGATTCCGCTGCTTGGCATCAAGCTACCCAAGGGCATCCTGGTCGTCGATGAAACCAGCGCGGAGCCCAACATCAAGGGTGAACGTGCCATTCCGCTGGACGAAGACCACATCAGCATCTGCAAGCCGGCCGATCGGAGCGCGCAGATCTACAGGGGAATGCTCCGTTTCGTCAGGGATTGCCTGACCACGCAGGACCCCAGCTAGGCCCGCCGCAGGCCGCGCGGGGCGCGGCGGGCCACCCGACACCGCTGGTCGAGACCGCCGCACAGGCGCTGTACGACTATCGCCAGTCGCTGCTGCACGCGCTTGCCGAGCGCCAGGTCGACACCCGGTTCGTCCGCCTGCGGCTGCTGGACATGATGCGCAGCGAGCACGCCTTGCAGTTCCAAGAACGGGAGAAGGACTACACTGATCTGCGCGACGTCCTGGCCGAGATTCCCGAGCGGGCGATGGTGCTTCTCGGCGCACCGGGTTGCGGCAAGTCCACGCTGCTGCGACGCTTGCAGCTTGACGACGCCCGCGAGCATCTTGCGGACAAATGCGACAAGGTTTCGCTCTTCGTATCGCTCGGCGCGTATCCGCTCGACAGGGACCCGGCACGAGATGCGCCGCGCCCGCTCGACTGGCTGGAAGCGCAGTGGCATCGGCAGGCGCCGGGCCTGCCCGACCTGGCAGTGCTGCTCGATCAGCGCCGCGTCCTGTTGCTGCTCGACGCGCTCAATGAAATGCCCCACCGCGACCCGGACGACTTCCGCGCGCGCGTCGAGCAATGGCGCCGCTTCCTGCGCGACGACTTCCCGCCCGGCAACCGCGCCGTGTTTTCGTGTCGCAGTCTCGACTACAGCGAAACCCTGAGCGTCAAGGACGATCTCGACGTGCGGCAGGTGCGCGTGCAACCAATGACTCCGTCACAGATCGAGGAATTCCTGCGTCTGTATGCCGCTGATCACGCCGACGGCGCCTGGGCCGAGATTCGGAATGACGAGGGCCTCCTCGATCTCTACAGCACGCCCTACTTTCTCAAGCTGCTCAGCGACCAGCTTGTCTACGACCCACGCGTCGCCGGCGAGCGCGCCGCCCTGTTCACGGGTTTTGTCCGGCGCGCGCTGGAGCGCGAGATCGCCAGCCGGCACCCGTTGTTCGTGCGCGACGGCGTGCTGCACACCCGTGATCGCGATCGCGTCGCCGGCCGCGAGTGGTCAGACGCCCACGATCTGCCCCGACACGGGCCGCTGATCCCGAGCCTGCAGGCGCTCGCCTACGCCATGCAGGAGCGTTTTGGTGGTAGCGACGGCAAGCAGGTGATGGTGACGCTCGACGAAGCACTGGCGCACCTCAACCACGCGCGCGCCGAAGATCTGCTGAAAGCGGGTACCCAACTGGCGGTACTCGACGAGGAACGCCGGACCGATCAGGTGCGCTTCTCCCACCAACTGCTGCAGGAGTACTTCGCCGCCAGGCAACTCGCGGCACAACCGGCGCCGGCCGCCGAACTGGCGCGCAGCGAGTGGCGCGCCGATCGCATCAGGCCCTCGCTTGCCGACAAGCTCGCGACGCTGCAGGACTTCGAGCCGCTGCCTCCCCCCGACCCGACGGGATGGGAAGAAACCACGATACTGGCGGCGAGCATGGCAGCCGATCCCGACGCGTTCGCGCGCGCTCTTGCGCAGGCCAACCTGGTACTGGCCGCCCGTTGCGTGGCCGCCCTGCGCGCGACGAATCGCACAAGGCCCGATACGGTCGAGCTGCTCCAGGCCCGTCTGATGGAGCGCAGCCGCGATCCGGAAGCCGATCTGCGCGCGCGCATCGCCGCCGGCCGGGCGCTGGGCGATCTGGGCGACCCGCGCTTCGAACGCTGCCGCGGGCCCCACGGCGACTACCTGCGGCCGCCGCTGGTGGCCATCGAAGCCGCAACGTAC